>NZ_JBHVDH010000016.1:0-168509 GCF_042802855.1 Streptomyces sp. NPDC057445
CTTTCGTGTTTCCAACCTTACCAGATTCATTTTCCGTTCCGTTCCCGGTTCGGATTCTGTTTCCGGTGGCCGTTGGAGGGCCTTTGCCTTTCGGCGTGTTCACTACGTTAGCCGATTTCTCCGCCGGCTCATAATCGAGCCGATCGGGATAAATTTCGGCATGCCGAAATCGCACCCGGTTTGGGTTGATCGAAAGTAGTGGATGGCCACTTCGGGGGCTGTAGAACAGCAGTCCCTGTTCAAGCGGCTCGGGCTACGTTAGGCGTCTCGAAACGCCGAGTCAAGTTGACCTACGGCGTGGCGCGTGGGGCCGATAGGGACTGACGGTGGGGTCGTCGCTGATCCAGTAGCGCCAGGGATGGCCGGCGCCCTCGCCGCCCACTCCGGTGCGCGGGCCGTTGCGTACCTGTTCAGAGGTGGCGGGCGTGCCGGTCAGGATGCGCAGCGGGGCGCCGGGGCCGGCGCAGACGTCGGTGCCGTCGAGGGCGCGGTCGATGTCGAGAGCAGTGGCCAGACGGGCCGGACCCTTGGCCAGTTCCATGTCATTTCTGGCTGAGATTCGACGTTTGCGGGCGAGGTGGGTGCCCTCCAGGACCTCACCCGCGCGCAGCAGGATCCCGCTCGCCATGCCCGCGGGGCCGCACACCAGATTGAGGCAGTGCCACATGCCGTACGTGAAGTAGACGTACGCGTGTCCGGGGGGACCGAACATCACTCCGTTGCGGGCGGTACGGCCGCGATAGGCGTGGGAGCCCGGGTCGGCCTCGCCCGCGTACGCCTCTACTTCCGTCAGCCGCAGCTCGATGGGGCCGTCGTCCGTCAGCCGTACCAGCGTGCGGCCGAGGAGCTCGGGGGCGACGTCGAGGACCGGGCGGTCGAAGAAGTCCCGTGGCAGGGGCATACGGTCGGGGCTCTCGATCATGCGGTAGGAGGGTACTCGCCCCCGTCGGGGAACCGGCTACCGTCGTCGCGCGTATGTAGAGGTCAGAACCAAGGAGGAATGAACATGGGCTTCAAGAAGCTGCTCGCCAGCCTGGGTGCCGGCGGTGCGTCCGTCGAGACGGAGCTGACCGAGGTGAACGTCGTTCCGGGCGGCGTCGTCCAGGGTGAGGTGCGGATCCAGGGCGGTTCGGTCGATCAGCAGATCGAGGGGCTGTCCGTCGGTCTGCAGGCCCGCGTGGAGGTCGAGGGCGGCGACCAGGAGGTGAAGCAGGACATCGAGTTCACCAAGCAGCGTCTCGGTGGCGCCTTCGAGGTGAAGGCCGGTGCCGTCCATGTGGTGCCGTTCGGTCTGGAGATCCCCTGGGAGACCCCGATCACCACCATCGCGGGGCAGCAGCTGCGCGGGATGGACATCGGTGTGACCACCGAGCTCGAGATCGCGCGGGCCGTGGACTCCGGTGACCTGGACCGCATCAATGTGCACCCGCTGCCGGCCCAGCAGGCCGTCCTCGATGCGTTCATCCAGCTGGGCTTCCGCTTCAAGAGCGCGGACATGGAGCGTGGGCACATCCGCGGTACGCGCCAGCGGCTGCCGTTCTACCAGGAGATCGAGTTCCTGCCGCCGCAGCAGTACCGCGGCCTGAACCAGGTCGAGCTGACCTTCGTCGCCGACGACCGGGAGATGGACGTCGTGCTGGAGATGGACAAGAAGCCGGGCCTGTTCAGTGAGGGCAGCGACTCGTACCGGGCGTTCCAGGTGGACCTGCACAACTTCCAGGGGACTGATTACGCCGCCTACCTCAACCAGTGGCTCGCCGATGTCGGCGGCCGTCGTAACTGGCTCTAGGCTCGGTGCTGTAGGCGCTCAGAGCGCAGGAACACCGATTCGGAGGTTCAGACGTGACCGAGGCGAAAAGGGCTCCGCTGCCTCATGACTTCCATCCGCCGGTGCCGTCGTTCACGGTGACGAGTCCCGATGTCGAGCCCGGAGCCTTCCTGAAGGACGCCCAGGTCCATTCGGCAGGTAACACCTCGCCGGCGCTGCGGTGGGAGGGCTTCCCCGCGGAGACGAAGAGCTTCGCGGTGACGTGCTTCGACCCGGACGCCCCGACGGGCAGCGGGTTCTGGCACTGGGTGCTGTTCGACATTCCGGCGTCGGTGACCGAGCTGCCTGCGGGTGCGGGCAGCGGGAAGTTCGTGGGGCTGCCCGAGGGCGCCGTACATGTCCGTAACGACTACGGGTCGAAGGACTTCGGCGGGGCCGCGCCGCCTCCGGGGGACGGGCCGCACCGCTATGTCTTCACGGTGTACGCGGTGGACCAGGAGAAGCTGGGTCCCGGTGACGATGTGTCGCCGGCGGTCGTGGGCTTCAACCTGAGGTTCCATGCGCTGGCGCGCGCCCAGATCGTCGGTGAGTACGAGAACCGCGGGTAGTCCTGGCTGGTTCCGAGGGATTTGCCTGTTGTTTGCCCGCTCCTGGTCCTGGAGAGATCAGGAGCGGGCATCTTTCGTTGTGCGCGGATATTGCGTTGTCCATCGCGGCGTGCCCGGCCAGAGTTGATCCCAGCCCAGAGCCCGCCACAAGGGCTGGGCCGGCACACGGGAGGTGGGCACAATGCGGGACACACTGGTCCTCAATGCGAGCTTCGAGCCGCTGTCGACGGTGACGCTCAACCGTGCGGTGGTGCTCGTCCTGCAGGACAAGGCCGTCGTCGAGCAGGCCCACCCCGCCCTCCTTGTCCGCGCGGCTGCGGTCGAGCTGCCGGTTCCCCGGGTGATCAGGCTCTGCAGATACGTACGGGTGCCGTTCCGAAGACAGGCGCCGTGGTCGAGGCGTGGTGTGCTGGTGCGCGACCAGCACCGGTGCGCGTACTGCGGAAGGCGTGCCACGACGGTGGACCATGTGGTGCCCCGCTCGCGGGGTGGTGCGGACAGCTGGTTGAACACCGTCGCGTCGTGTGCCGAGGACAACCACCGCAAGGCGGACCGTACGCCGGAGCAGGCGGGAATGCCGCTGCTGCACGAGCCCTTCGTACCGACTCCGGCGGACGCGATGTTGCTGGCGCTGCGGTCGGGCGAGCGGTCGGAGCTCCCTGTGTGGCTGGCGCGGCACGCGTCGCAGCCGGCTCCCCGCACCGCGGCGTAGGGCCCTGAGGGTCCGGTGGACGTACGGAAGCCCGCCTCCCCCGGGAGGCGGGCTTCCGTCTCTCAGCGCAGCAGGAGCTGGACGACGGCGACCGTACCCACGATGACGATCACGGTCCGCAGTACCAGCGGGGAGAGCTTGCGGCCCACCTTGGCGCCGATCTGGCCGCCGATGGACGAGCCGACCGCGATCAGCAGCGCGGCAGTCCAGTCGATCTCGGCGACGAAGACGAAGAAGAGCGCGGCGACGGTGTTGACGATCGCGGCGAGGACGTTCTTGACGGCGTTGAGGCGCTGGAGGCTGTCGTCGAGCAGGATGCCCATCAGGGAGAGGTAGATGATCCCCTGGGCTGCGGTGAAGTAGCCGCCGTAGACGCTGGCGAGCATCAGGGCGGTGAAGAGGAGCGGTCCGCCGTCGGGGTGGGGGTCCTTGGACGTGCCGAGTTCGCGGCGGCGCTGGACGGCCCTGGAGATCCGCGGCTGGAGGACGACGAGGA
Organism: Streptomyces sp. NPDC057445; assembly: GCF_042802855.1. Classification (NCBI taxonomy): domain Bacteria; kingdom Bacillati; phylum Actinomycetota; class Actinomycetes; order Kitasatosporales; family Streptomycetaceae; genus Streptomyces; species Streptomyces sp. NPDC057445. The sequence continues at coordinate 3,585 of NZ_JBHVDH010000016.1, forward strand.
CGAGGGCCAGCGTCACCAGGACGGGCACGATGGTCTCGAAGGCCGTCGAGGGCAGCAGGAGCAGCAGCATCGCCCCGCCCAGGCCGCCGATGAGGGCGGCGAGGCCGAGGCGCATGACGCGCCGGCGCTGGCCGGTGAGCTCCTCTCGGTAGCCGATGGCTCCGCTGATCGCGCCCGGTATCAGCCCGATGGCGTTGGAGACGGTCGCGGTGACCGGGGGGAGACCGGTGGCCAGCAGCACGGGGAAGGTGATGAGTGTGCCCGAGCCGACGATGGCGTTGATCGTGCCCGCCGCCGTACCGGCCGTGAAGATCGCGAGAACTTCCCAGATGGACAAAGCCATCTCCTCACATGATCAGGGTGTCGCCTCCCCGCCATGAAGGTCGAGGGGCCGCACCGATCATGCACGACTGCGTGTATGAGTCAGTCGATGGGGGGCTGTTCGCGTCGCTCGCTGCCGCCGCCCTGCGGTGGGATGTTGCCGCCGTTGTTGCCGTTGTTGCCGGACAGAGGGCCGCCGAAGCTGCCGATGGCGCCTGAGAGGCCCTTGAGCGCGTCGCCGATCTCGCTGGGCACGATCCAGAGCTTGTTGGCGTCGCCCTCCGCGATCTTCGGGAGCATCTGGAGGTACTGGTAGGAGAGCAGCTTCTGGTCGGGGTCTCCGGCGTGGATGGACTCGAAGACCGTACGGATCGCCTGGGCCTCGCCCTCGGCGCGCAGGGCGGCGGCCTTGGCCTCACCTTCGGCACGCAGGATCGCGGACTGCTTCTCACCCTCGGCCGTGAGGATCTGTGACTGGCGGATGCCTTCGGCGGTGAGGATCGCTGCGCGCTTGTCGCGGTCGGCGCGCATCTGCTTCTCCATCGAGTCCTGGATGGAGGTCGGGGGCTCGATGGCTTTGAGCTCGACGCGGTTGACGCGGATGCCCCACTTGCCGGTGGCCTCGTCCAGGACGCCGCGCAGCGCTGCGTTGATCTCCTCGCGGGAGGTCAGGGTCCGCTCCAGGTCCATGCCGCCGATGATGTTGCGCAGCGTGGTGACGGTGAGCTGCTCGATCGCCTGGATGTAGCTGGCCACCTCGTACGTCGCCGCCCTGGCGTCCGTCACCTGGTAGTAGATGACGGTGTCGATGTTGACGACGAGGTTGTCCTGGGTGATGACCGGCTGGGGCGGGAACGGGACGACCTGTTCACGCAGGTCGATCCGGTTGCGGATCGAGTCGATGAACGGGACCACGATGTTCAGGCCCGCGTTGAGCGTGCGGGTGTAGCGGCCGAAGCGTTCGACGATGGCGGCGCTGGCCTGCGGGATGACCTGGATCGTCTTGATCAGGGCGATGAAGACAAGCACCACCAGAATGACCAGGACGATGATGATCGATGGCATCGTGCTTCCCATGCCCTTCGCTGCCGGACGAGTCTGATGATCAAGCTTCCCAGACCGCGGGCGGTCGTGGGAGCGGTTCGGTCACATACTTATGACGAGTGCTCACATGACCACGGCGGTCGCCCCGTCGATCTCGACCACGTCGACCTGCTCGCCGGGTTCGAAGGCGCGCTCGGTGTCCAGTGCTCGTGCGGACCAGACCTCCCCCGCGAGCTTGATACGGCCGCCGTTGCCGTCGACGCGTTCCAGGACGACGGCCTGACGGCCTCTCAGCGCGTCGATCCCGGTGGCCAGCCCGGGGCGCTGCGAGCTGTGGCGGGCCGCGATGGGCCGTACGACCGCGATGAGCGCGACCGACACCGCGGCGAAGACCACCACTTGGGTCACCACGCCGAAGCCGAGGCCGGCGGTGACGGCCCCCGCCACGGCTCCGGCGGAGAGCATGCCGAATTCGGGCATGGCGGTGAGCACGAGCGGGATACCCAGTCCCACCGCTGCGATGAGCCACCACACCCATGCGTCGATGTCCACACGGGCATGGTAGGTCCGTGGACGCCTGCCCGGACAGGGCGCGATCGTGAACTGCCGTCCGGGCGGGGCGGGATCAGGAGAGCGGGAGCCCCTGGGCCGACCAGCGCTCGCCGTTGCGCTCGACGAGTAGCGGCAGGCCGAAGCAGAGGGAGAGGTTGCGGGAAGTCAGCTCGGTCTCCATGGGGCCGGCGGCGAGCACCTTACCCTGACGGATCATCAGGACGTGGGTGAAGCCGGGGGCGATCTCCTCGACATGGTGGGTAACCATGATCATGGAGGGGGCGTACGGGTCGCGCGCGAGGCGTCCGAGGCGGCGCACCAGGTCCTCGCGGCCGCCGAGGTCGAGGCCGGCGGCGGGCTCGTCGAGGAGGAGCAGCTCGGGGTCGGTCATCAGGGCGCGGGCGATGAGGGTGCGCTTGCGCTCGCCCTCGGAGAGGGTGCCGAACTTGCGGTCCAGGTAGTCGGACATGCCGAGGCGGTCGAGGAAGGCGCGGGCGCGCTCCTCGTCGACGGCTTCGTAGTTCTCGTGCCAGCCGGCGGTCATGCCGTAGGCGGCGGTGAGGACGGTCTGCAGGACGGTCTGGCGCTTGGGCATCTTTTCGGCCATCGCGATGCCCGCCATGCCGATGCGGGGACGGAGCTCGAACACGTCGACCTTGCCCAACCGGTCGCCGAGAACGGTGGCGGCGCCGGCGGTGGGGAAGAGGTAGCTGGAGGCGATGTTGAGGAGAGTGGTCTTGCCCGCGCCGTTGGGGCCGAGGATCACCCAGCGCTCGCCCTCCTTGACCGACCAGGAGACGTCATCCACCAGAGCGCGTCCGTCGCGGACCACGGATACGTCCACCAGCTCCAGTACATCGCTCATGAGCGCGTTGTCTCCCCATGCAATCGTCGAGAGGTCTCGGGAGTCGTCGTGCCTGTGGGCGCGGCTCCCAGGGAAAACCTACGCCACCGGCCGGGTGGCCCGGTGGCCCGGTCCGGTACCTAGGCTGGGTCCATGCTCTCGGAACCACGCTCAGGACGGCTGGCCGCATGGGGAAATGCCCTTTTGGCCGGGTTTGTATCACCGGATGACGCGGTGCATGCGATTGTCGGGGACGACGCGGTGCACCGTGTGGAAGGGCTGCCGGGTGAGGCGGGCCCGGTCGGACTCACGCTGGCGCTGGGGCGGCTGCGCGGGCTCGGTGTGAACGGCTTCCGCGTCGCCCTGCCGGCGCCGGGGCATCCGCTGGGGCTCAGCGGGCCGCCGGAGTTCAATGCACGCGCCCTGGAGGCGCAGGAGGCTGCCGTCGGCCACGGGGCGGCGTACGGGCTGGTGCCGGAGGTGCACGAGGCGGGGCCTGCCGGCGATGTGCATGTGCAGGTGGTCTGGCGCTGTCTGCCGGTACGGGAGGGTCCGCCCGCCGATGTGCCGTCGCTCGGGGAGGCGGAGCGCGAGCTCGCGGAGGCGCTGCGGGAGGCGACAGCGGTGCTGTCGCGGCTCGATGTGGCGGGTTCGGGTCCGGTCGCGGAGGCCGCGGTGGACGCGTACAGGGCGCGTGCCGAGGCGGGTGCGGCCCGGGATGTGCTGGCCCCGGGCTATCCGCCGCGTGCGGTGCGGGTGCTGGAGCTGGCTCGGCGGGTGGGGCTGCTGATCTCGCTGGCGTCCGGGAACGGGCACGGCGGGGCGGTGAGCGCATCCGAGATGGCAGCGCGGGGCGAGGCGCTGCGGCCGGTGGAACGGGTGGCGCGGCGCGCCCAGGTGGCCGCGTACAACGCGTATGTGGAGGAGCGTGAGCGGGGACGGCCGTGACGCGACCGGACCCCGGGCGATCATGCCCGGGGTCCGGTGGTCATGGCCTTGCCGTGGGAGCCCCGGAGGACGGTCAGCCGTTGACGCCCAGGTTGCCGAACGCCGGGTTGAGCGCACCGATGACGTTGACGGTGTTGCCCACTGCGTTGACCGGGACGTGGACCGGGACCTGAACCAGGTTGCCGGAGCCGACACCCGGGGAGTTCACGGCCTGGCCGCCCGCGTGCGCGCTGGTGGCGGAGGCGGCGCCCGCCGCGGCGGCGACGAGGCCACCGGCGACCATGGAGACGGCAACGGCCTTCTTCAGGTTCTTCACTTCAGGATCCTCCTGGTCATGGCTGCGACGGGGTCGCCGCAGTACGCCATGGAGAACGCCGGGCCGCCGATCCGGATACGCCATGTGGGCGACATACACACGACGGTATGAATCTCACACCTGGAGGGAACCGGTCGGGCCGGCACCCGCAGCGACCTGCTGAAACGTTCTGATCAGCCAGCGAGCCCATGGCGGACCGCCCAGAGCGCCGCCTGCGTACGGTCCGCCAGATCCAGTTTCATCAGAATGTTCGACACATGGGTCTTCACCGTCTTCTCGGAGAGGACCAGGGCGCGGGCGATCTCACGGTTGGAACGGCCGTCGGCGATCAGGCCGAGCACTTCCCGCTCCCGCTCGGTCAGTGATGTGCCCCTCCCCTGCCCGGTGCCCGGCTCGTCCTGCGAGAGCAGCGCGACGGCCACCTCGGGCTGCAGCAGCACATGGCCCGCGTGGACCGAACGGATCGCGCGGGCCAGCGCCTCCGGGTCCACGTCCTTGTACACGTAGCCGGACGCGCCCGCACGCAGCGCGGGGACCACGGTGCGCTGCTCGGTGAAGCTCGTCACCACGAGCACCTTCGCGGGGTTGGCGAGCGCGCGGAGCTTGCGCAGGGCCTCGATCCCGTCGGTGCCGGGCATCTTCACATCCATCAGGACGACGTCCGGCTTGAGCTCTTCGGCGCGGGTCACTCCCTCGTCGCCGTCCGCGGCTTCGCCCACGACCTCGATGTCGTCCTGTACCTCGAGGAAGGTACGCAGGCCCCGGCGGACGACCTGGTGGTCGTCCACCAGCAGCACGCGGATGGACCGCCCGTCTTCCGCCGCCGTCCTTCCGGCGAACCGCTGCGCGCTGCCCCTTTCCTTCTCAGCCACCGGGGACCTCCATCTCGATCATCGTGCCCTTCCCGGGCGCCGACTCCACCATGAGTGTGCCGCCGACGCCGCTCGCCCGGTCCCGCATCGAGACAAGACCGAGGTGGCGGCCGGCCCTGCGGACAGAGCCGGGCTCGAAGCCCTTGCCGTCGTCCGTGACGGTGAGGACAGCGCCCGGACCGCGCCGGACCAGGCTGACGGCCACCAGTTCTGCGCCCGAGTGCCGCAGGGCGTTGTGGAGGGCCTCCTGGGCCACCCGCAGCAGGGCCTCCTCCTGCGACGCGGGCAGAGCGCGCACTCCGCCGCTGTCGAAGGTGACGTGGGCGGTGTGGGCACGGTCGAGCACCTGGATCTGCGTACGGAGCGTATTGACGAGGCCGTCCTCGTCGAGGGCCGCGGGGCGCAGTTCGACGACGGCGGCCCGCAGTTCGTCCGCGGCCTCGGCCGCGAGGACAGCGACCTGTTGCAGCTCGCCCTTGGCGCGGCCCGGGTCGCGGTCCACGAGAGCGGCGGCCGCCTGGGCGGTCAGCCGGAGTGAGAAGAGCTTCTGGCTGACGGCGTCATGGAGCTCATGGGCGAGGCGGGAGCGCTCCTCGGCGATGGTGAGCTCACGGCTGCGCTCGTACAGCCGGGCGTTGGTGAGGGCTATCGCGGCGTGCTGGGCGAGGATCGAGAGCAGTTCCTCGTCGTCCTCCGTGAAGCCGCAGCCGTTCCCCCGCGCGACCGGGGTCCCGGAGCCGGAGCATCTCTTGTTGGCGAGGAAGAGCGCGCCGATCGTCTCGTCGCCGTCCTTGATGGGAAGGCCCAGGAAGTCCGACATATCGGGGTGGGCGGAGGGCCAGCCCTCGAACCGGGGGTCCTTGCGCACATCCGCGAGCCGCTCCGTCCTCGCGTCCCTGAGCATCGCGGCGAGGATGCCGTGCTGGCGCGGCAGCGGTCCGATCGCCCGCCACTGCTCGTCGCTGACGCCGTCGACGACGAACTGGGCGAAACCACCGTGGTCGTCCGGCACGCCGAGGGCCGCGTACTCGGCGTCCAGCAGCTCACGGGCCGAGGCGACGATCGTCTTCAGGACGTCGCGCACCTCGAGATGCCTGCTCATCGCGAGGAGGGCGGTGCTCACGGCGGCGAGGCCGGAGCTCGGTCGATGGCTCATGAGATCACCGTACCGGCGCGATGTGACCGTGCGTATCGGCCTGTGGACGGCCGCTGCCTGGACCTGGGGACGTAGGTCGAAGTGCCCTGGCCGGTACGGCCCCGGGGACGAGGTGGCCGGGAGGGCCCCGGATCCACTCTGGGGGCACCGGAATCAGAGGGGACGGAAGTCATGCCTGTCGCGATCATCACGGGTGGGTCGAAGGGGCTGGGGCGTGCGCTGGGCGCGGCGCTCGCGCAGCGCGGCTGGGATCTGGTGCTGGACGCCCGGACGGCGGCCGTGCTGGAGGAGACCGCAGCCGCGCTGGAGCGGCACGGGACGCGGGTCGTGGCACTGCCGGGGGACGTCACGGACGCGGGGCACCGCGCGGACCTGGTCGCCGCCGCCCGGGACCTCGGCTCCCTCGATCTGCTGGTCAGCAATGCGAGCGCGCTGGGCGCCGAGCCGCTGCTGCGGCTGTCCGAGCTGCCTCTGGAGGGCCTGCGCGCGGCGCTGGAGACGAATGTGGTGGCGGCGCTCGGGCTCGTGCAGACGGCGCTGCCGCTCCTGCGGACGGGCTCGGCCGGTACGCCGGGTGCGGTGATCGCGGTGAGCTCCGACGCCGCGGCCGAGGCGTACGGGACGTGGGGCGGCTACGGGGCGTCGAAGGCGGCGCTGGACCAGCTCTCCGCGGTCCTCGCGGTGGAGGAGCCGTCGCTGCGGGTCTGGACGGTTGACCCCGGGGACATGCGGACGGATCTGTACGCGGCTGCCGTGCCCGGTGACGACGAGCCCCGGCCCTCCCCCGAGTCGGTGGTCCCGGGCTTCCTGCGGCTCGTGGAGGAGCGGCCGGTCAGCGGCCGGTACGCGGCGCCTGCGCTGCTGGAGGCCCGGTGAACGTGCTGGAGGCGCTGCGGGTACCGGAGGACAGGTCGGCGCGGGTGCCGGCGGAGCAGCGTGGGAGCGGGCGGGACGACGTACGCCTGATGGTCTCGCGCGGGACGGCGGTGTCGCACCATGCGTTCCGTGAGTTGCCCCGACTGCTGCGGGCCGGGGACGTCCTGGTGGTGAACACGTCGGCGACGCTCCCCGCCGCCGTGGACGGGCGGCTCCGCGCGGAGCGGCTGGTCGTCCACTTCTCCATGCGCGGGGACGGGAGGCGCGCCGAGTCGGACTCCGGCGGAGTCCGGTGGGCGGTGGAGCTGCGCACCCCGGACGGTGCGGGGAGCACACGGCCGAGGGCGGGCGGCCCTGCGGGGGCGCGGATACGCCTGCCGGGAGGCGGCAGGCTGGTGCTCGAGGAGCCTCTGGCACCGGGCTCGGACCGGCTGTGGTGGGCTTCCGTGTCCGTTTCCGTGCCGGATCTGATGAAGCGGTACGGCAGGCCCATCCGGTACGGCTACACGGAACGGGACCAGCCGCTGTCCGCGTATCAGACGGTCTTCGCGCTGCCCTCGCCCGACGGCTCGGGTTCGGCGGAGATGCCGAGCGCGGCGCGTCCCTTCACCGAGCGCCTGGTCGCGGAGCTGGTGCGCCGTGGTGTGCAGTTCGCCCCGATCTCGCTGCACACGGGCGTGGCCTCTGCCGAGGCGCACGAGCCGCCGTACCCGGAGCGCTTCGAGGTGCCTGCCACCACCGCGTGGCTGGTGAACGCCGCCCGTGCCGGTGGGGGCAGGATCATCGCGGTCGGGACGACAGCGGTACGGGCGCTGGAGTCGGCGGCCGGGCCCGGCGGGGCCGTGCGCGCGGCCTCGGGCTGGACCGGTCTCGTCGTCACTCCCGCACGGGGGGTGCGGGCCGTCGACGGGCTGCTGACCGGCCTGCACGAGCCGCAGGCCTCGCACCTGCTGATGCTGGAGGCGATCGCCGGGCGGGAGGCGCTGGCGGGCAGTTACGCCGAGGCACTACGGGGTCTCTACCTCTGGCACGAGTTCGGGGACGTGCATCTCATCCTGCCGGGGGACACCGATCACACCTCGCATTGCTGAAGCAACTCTAGGTGAGTCCGGTGCGATGCCGATGTGAGCCCTGGCATAGGACCCACATCACTTACGAAGCTCGCTAGTGGATACATAAAGGACATCTGAGCAGCGCAATGGTGATGACATGTCCTATTTTGCGGCTTCCGGGCCTACTATGGAGGATCGTACGTCACACCTTTGCCACAGGATTTTGCGGCCGTTAAGAATTGCGTTCGTCGCCGCCGAGAAGGCGCAGAGCCGCCCCGGCCTCCGCGACTCCCGCTATTCGAAGAGGTACGTCTCGCATGTTCGCGTCCCGCACTTCCGGTTCCGCTCGCCTGTCCAAGACCCATAAGTTCTCGATCGCCGGTGTGGCCGCCGTTGGCGCCTCGGCTCTCGCGTTCTCCCTCGTCCCGGGCAACGCCTCCGCACAGACCGAGCCCCAGACGCAGGCTGTCTCTTCGTCCAGCGTCGCCTGGTCCACCGGCGTCGACACGGCGAAGGCCGCCGCTCTGCAGGCGAGCATCGCCAACCAGTCCTCCTTCGTCGACGCCAAGGCCAAGCTGGATGCCAAGACCAAGGCCGACGCCGCCGCCGCGCTGAAGGCCAAGGCCGAGGCCCAGGCCGCCGCCAAGGCGAAGGCCGCTGCCGCCACCAAGGCCAAGGCCCAGGCCGCCGCCAAGCAGCGCGCCGAGCAGGCCGCCAGCCGCGCCGCCGCCCGTAAGCCCGTCTACGCCAACAACCTGGACGGCTGGATCCGCGAGTCCCTGGACATCATGAAGAAGCACAACATCCCGGGCACCTACGAGGGCATCCACCGCAACATCATGCGTGAGTCCTCCGGCAACCCCCGTGCCATCAACAACTGGGACATCAACGCCATCAACGGTGTCCCCTCGAAGGGTCTGCTGCAGATCATCAAGCCGACCTTCGACACGTACCACGTCGCCGGCACCGCCTGGGACCAGTACGACCCGGTCGCCAACATCGTCGCCTCCTGCAACTACGCGGCCGACCGCTACGGCTCGATGGACAACGTGAACAGCGCCTACTGACGGACGCTGTCAAGCCGGAGGGCCGAAGAGCCGGGGCCCGGCGCAACGCCGGAGGGCGGCACCCATCGCGGGTGCCGCCCTCGGCGTATGTGCGGGTCCTGACTACTTGCGCATGACCTCCGGCTCGTGGCGGCGCAGCAGACGCGCCACCGCGAAGCCGCAGGCGATGCCGATGAGCAGCAGGATGGTGATGTTGACGCCCCACTGTCCGGCCGTGTGCTCCCACAGCGGGTCCAGGTCCTGGGGGTTCTTCGGGTCCCACGGCGGCATCAGGTGTGCGAGGTCGAGGGTCGCCCCGGCGGCGGCGATGGCCCAGCGGGACGGCATCAGCCAGGCGAACTGCTCCAGGCCGGGCGAGCCGTACACCTGGAACAGGATGCCGGTGAAGACGACCTGGACGATCGCGAACATGACGAGCAGCGGCATCGTCTTCTCCGCGGTCTTCACCAGCGAGGAGATGACGAGGCCGAACATCATCGAGGTGAAGCCGAGCGCGGTGATCGTGACGCAGAGCTCGACGGCGGGCGGCATGATCAGGCCCTCTTCGGGCAGCTCGCGGGTGGCGAAGCCGATGGCGCAGATGATGACGCCCTGGAGGGCGGTGATCATGCCGAGCACGAACACCTTGGACATCAGATACGCCGACCGGGACAGGCCGGTGGCCCGCTCCCGTTCGTAGATGACCCGTTCCTTGATCAGCTCTCGCACCGAGTTGGCTGCGCCGGAGAAGCACATGCCGACCGCGAGGATCAGCATGATCGTGCCGGCGTCGCCGTTGAACCGGGACGGGGGCTTCGGCGGAGCCAGGCCGAAGTCGGCCGGGATGACCACGCTGACCACGCCGAGGACGGCCGGCAGCACGACCATCAGGCCCAGGAAGCCCTTGTCGGACGCGATGACAGAGACATAGCGGCGGATCAGGGTCCACAGCTGGGATCCCCAGCCCTGCGGCTTCGGCGGCTTGGCCGCGGCCTGCGGGGGCATCTGCACCGGCTGGGCGGCCACGGCGTCGATGTCGGCGGCGTACATCTGGTAGTGCTGCGAGCCCTTCCAGCGTCCCGCCCAGTCGTAGTCGCGGTAGTTCTCGAAGGCGGAGAAGACATCGGCCCAGGTTTCGTAGCCGAAGAAGTTCAGCGCCTCCTCCGGCGGGCCGAAGTACGCCACAGAGCCACCGGGGGCCATGACCAGCAGCTTGTCGCAGAGCCCCAGCTCGGCCACCGAGTGGGTGACCACGAGGACCGTGCGGCCGTCGTCGGCGAGGCCGCGCAGCAGCTGCATGACGTCGCGGTCCATGCCAGGGTCGAGACCGGACGTCGGCTCGTCCAGGAATATCAGCGACGGCTTGGTCAGCAGCTCCAGGGCCACTGACACACGCTTGCGCTGGCCACCGGAGAGGGAGGTGACCTTCTTCTCCTTGTGGATGTCGAGCTTGAGCTCGCGCAGCACCTCGTCGATCCGGGCCTCGCGCTCCGCCGGTGCGGTGTCACCGGGGAAGCGGAGCTTCGCGGCGTACCTGAGCGCCTTCTGGACGGTCAGCTCCTTGTGCAGGATGTCGTCCTGCGGGACCAGACCGATGCGCTGGCGCAGCTCGGCGAACTGCTTGTAGAGGCTGCGGTTGTCGTAGAGGACGTCGCCCTCGTTGGCGGGGCGGTAGCCGGTGAGCGCCTTCAGCAGCGTGGACTTGCCGGACCCCGAGGGGCCGATCACGCCGATCAGCGACTTCTCCGGAACACCGAAGGAGACGTCCTTGAGGATCTGCTTGCCGCCGTCGACCGTCACCGTGAGATGACGGGCGGAGAAGGAGATCTCACCGGTGTCGACGAACTCCTCGAGGCGGTCGCCGACGAGCCGGAAGGTCGAGTGGCCGACGCCGACGATGTCGTTGGGGCCGATGAGCGCCGAGCCGGACTTGGCGAGCGGCTGGCCGTTGACGTACGTGCCGTTGTGGGATCCGAGGTCACGGATCTCGAAGCGGCCGTCGGGCGTGGCGTGGAACTCGGCGTGGTGGCGCGAGACCTGCAGGTCGGAGACCACGAGCTCGTTCTCGAGCGCACGGCCGATGCGCATGACACGGCCCAGGGAGAACTGGTGGAACGTGGTCGGGCTGCGGTCGCCGTACACCGGAGGTGCCTGGCCCGGGCCCTGCTGCACGAGTCGCTCGGCGGGGCCCTGCTGATGCGGGATCTGCGCCTGCTGCGGGGCCTGAGCCTGCTGCTGCCAGCTCTGTTGCGGGGCCTGGGCGGACTGCTGCCACTGCGGGGCCTGGGCGGCGGCCTGCTGGGCCTGCTGCGGGGCCGCGCCCTGGGCGCTGTACGCGCCGGCCGCGGAGCCGGACAGGCTCAGCCGCGGCCCGTCGGTGGCGTTGCCGAGGTGCACGGCGGAGCCGGGCCCGATCTCCATCTGATGGATCCGCTGGCCCTGTACATACGTGCCGTTGGTGCTGCCGTGGTCCTCGATGACCCAACTCCGGCCGCCCCAGCTGATCGTGGCGTGCCGCCACGAGACTCTCGCGTCGTCGACCACCAGGTCCCCCTGCGGATCACGTCCGAGGGTGTACGACCTGGACGGGTCGAGAGTCCAGGTCCTTCCGTTCAATTCCAGTACGAGTTCCGGCACTCCATGCCCCACTAGTTGTCCCCCGATGTACCCCCGTCACAGGGAGTCTAGGGATGGCGAACATCGTGAGGAACTATTTCAGGCCCGCTCCCGTATCCGAAAGCCGGGCCTCGGGAAGACGCGTTCAGGCTTGCTCCCGTGTGCCGTTGACGGAGGAGAAACGTACCCGGAGAGTGGTAAGGGCCCATGAGTGCGCACGGATCAGGCACGAAGGGGACAAATCCGTACGGATCGGGGGGTCCTGATGGCGGCCAGCGACGACAAGGACCTTGAGCGCGCGGTGCCATGGGGCGATGCGGTGCTCGCCTCCATCGCCGCCGTGAGCTGGGCGATGGCCGGGATGGCCGGGGCGGCGGCGCTCGGCCTGCATCTGCTGGGCGCCGATTCGAGCGGCTCGCTGGGGCCGATGACCGCGGCGGTGACCGTGCTCGCGATCGGGGGATCCGTCACGCCATCCGGTGATGTGTCCGTGTTCGGCCTGGACGGAGCGGAGGCGTCGACGGCTGTCGACTTCACGCCACTTGGGGTGGGGCTGGTCGGGGCGCTGCTGCTCGCCCACTTCTTCCTGCGGTCGCTGCGTGGGGCGGGCGCATGGATCTCGGGTACGGAACTGGCTGCGCGGGCCGGGGTGTTGGTGGCGCTGTTCCTCGCCGTGGTCGGCGGTCTGGCCTGGGCGGGGCACGACGTCATCACGTTCGACGGCGCCGCGCTGGGGCTCGACGAGCTGCCTGGGGGCGGCGGCGACGGGGGCGGCGGCATCGAGGTACCCGGACTCGGCGACATCGGGGACATCGGGGGGCTGCTGCCGGACCGGCTCGGGGACCTGGTGCAGGCGAAGGCTTCGGTCGGGTTCAGCGTGGACACCGCGGACTCGCTGGCAGGCGCGTTGTTCTGGGTGCTCGGGGTGCTTCTCGTCGCGCTGCTCGCCTCGCGTCGCACGCCGCTGCCGCGCGGCTGGGAAGCGGTTCACCGGGTGGTACGGCCGGCCGCGTCGGCCCTCGTGACGGTCCTGCTGCTCGCCGTGGCGGCGGGGGCCGCGGCAGCGGCCTACGCGGCGGTCGGCGACGAGCACCCCGGGAGGATCGGCGGAGCCGCGTTGCTCGGCGCGCCGAACGGGACGTGGCTGGGCGCCGCTCTGGGGCTCTTCGTTCCCTGGGAGGGCAAGGCGACCGGCGAGCTGGCGAAGGTGCTGCCGGATCCCCTGGACGAACTGTTGCGGGTGTCGACGGCCGAGCCCGTGACAGTGGGACGACTGGCGGAGCTGGACCAGCGGGTGTGGCTGCTGGCGGTGGCCTGCGCGCTGATGATGCTGGGAGCCGGTGTGCTGGCCGCGGTGCGCACGCCGGGGCGGGCGGAGGCCGGCGCGGCGCGGTTCGCGGGACGGTGCGCGGTGTCGCTGGGAGCGATGACGGCGGTGGCGTTGCCGCTGCTGGTGGCTCTGACGGCCGTGTCGGCGGACGCGTCACTCGCGGTTCTCGGGTTCGACGCGTTCGGGGCGGGCATCGAGCTGCACGGGCACCTGGGGACGGCAGCGCTGCTGGGGGCGTCGTGGGGTGCGGCGGCCGGTGGTCTCGGGGCGCTGGCGGCCGGTGCCACCGGTACGGCCGGGCGTCGTGCGGCGGCGTTCGCCGTGGCCGGGCGGACGGTACCGGCCGCGCAGGAGGCGGGGCCGTACCGGCCGTCCGTGCCGTATCGCCCGCCGAACGCCGATACGAACCCGTATCTGCGGTTGCCGGATGTCGGTGTGCACGGGGCGGAGCCCGGCTTACGCAGGGCGGAGCCCGGTGTGCACGGGGCTCCGACGGTGGCGGGGCCGGTCACGCCGCCTCCGTATCCGCCGCGGTATCCACACCTGTCCTCGCCGTCTCCGCCGTCTCCGCCTTCTTCGCCCTCTTCGCCCTCTTCGCCCTCTTCGCCGCGCCCGCCCGGGCGGCAGCAGGGGCCGAGGGAAGGGCCGCAGGACAGGCCGCCGGACGAGCCACCGCCGCCAGGGACACCGCGTACTCGGCGCTGAGGCCGGCGCAGGCGGATTCGTCTCCCCCGGGCCTCACCCGGGTGGACCCGCCCCGCGGAGAAACGACGGCCCCTGAGCCGATGACGCCCCTGCAGGACGGCCTGCCGCAACCTGGGCGCCACCCGCCTGACGCCCCTGCGAAACGGCGGCAGCGCGCACAGTGTCCGGTACGCGGGACGGGGCGGCGGGCGGCACCGAGTGCCCGATAACGTGGGAGCACCATGAGCGCATCGCAGCCCCCACAGACCTCCGACGTCCCCACCCTCCTCGTCAAGATCTTCGGGAAGGACCGTCCCGGGATCACGGCCGGGCTCTTCGACACCCTCGCCGCCTTCTCCGTCGACGTGGTCGACATCGAGCAGGTCGTCACGCGTGGCCGTATCACCCTGTGCGCCCTCGTCACGGAGCCGTCGCTCGGGACCGAGGGCGAGCTGCGGTCCACCGTGCACAGCTGGGCCGAGTCGCTCAGACTGCAGGCGGAGATCATCTCGGGCACGGGCGACAACCGGCCCCGTGGCAGCGGCCGTTCGCATGTCACCGTGCTCGGGCATCCGCTGACGGCAGAGTCCACGGCCGCCATAGCGTCGAGGATCACCGGGGCCGGCGGCAACATCGACCGGATCTTCCGGCTGGCGAAGTATCCGGTGACCGCCGTGGAGTTCGCGGTGTCCGGCTGTGAGACCGAGCCGCTGCGCACCGCGCTCGCCACCGAGGCCGCGGAGATCGGCGTGGACGTCGCCGTCGTGTCCGCCGGGCTGCACCGCAGGGCGCAGCGGCTGGTGGTCATGGATGTGGACTCCACCGTCATCCAGGACGAGGTCATCGAGCTGTTCGCGGCCCACGCCGGCTGCGAGGACCAGGTCGCCGAGGTGACGGCGGCCGCGATGCGCGGGGAGCTGGACTTCGAACAGTCGCTGCACGCGCGCGTGGCCCTGCTGGCCGGGCTCGACGCCTCGGTGGTCGACAAGGTGCGTACGGAGGTACGGCTCACCAGCGGCGCCCGCACACTGATCCGCACGCTGAAGCGGCTCGGCTATCAAGTCGGCATCGTGTCGGGCGGGTTCACCCAGGTCACGGACGATCTCAAGGAGCGTCTCGGCCTCGACTTCGCGTCCGCCAACACGCTGGAGATCGTGGACGGGAAGCTGACCGGCCGGGTCACCGGCGAGATCGTGGACCGGGCGGGCAAGGCGCGGCTGCTGCGCCGGTTCGCTTCGGAGGCGGGCGTACCGCTGGCGCAGACGGTCGCGATCGGCGACGGCGCCAACGACCTGGACATGCTGAACGCCGCGGGGCTCGGTGTCGCCTTCAACGCCAAGCCGGTGGTGCGCAAGGCCGCCGACACCGCGGTGAACGTGCCGTTCCTCGACGCCGTGCTGTATCTGCTGGGGATCACGCGCGAGGAGGTCGAGGCGGCGGACGTCGTCGACCACTGAGACACATGACGGCACGCGACGGCATCGGAACCGGCCCGGCCCCAGGACCGGGTCGTGCCATGAGCCGGCCCCGGGCGCGGAGCGCGTACCGGGGCCGATTCGTCTGCCGTGCGGGGCGGTTACTCGTGCGGGGCCCAGTAGTCGAGGAGCCTGCCCGATCCGTGCTCGACGGACTTCCACGAGCCCGAGAAGCCGATGACGGCGTAGGCGGCGGTCGGGAAGCCGCCCCGGCTCATTCTGGCCAGCGCATCGCCCTCCACCTGGCCCGCGAGGGCGTCGGCGAGAGCGTGCATCCCCGGGTTGTGGCCGACCAGGAGGAGGTCGCCGACATCGTCCGGGGTCTCGTTGAGCAGCGCGAGGAGCTCGCCGAGAGAGGCATCGTAGAGCCGGTCCTCGTAGACCGTGCGCGGGCGCTGCGGCAGCTCGTGGACGGCCAGCTTCCAGGTCTCGCGTGTCCTCACCGCGGTCGAGCACAGGGCCAGGTCGAAGGCGATACCGGTGTCCGCGAGCTTGCGGCCGGCGACGGCGGCCTCCGAGCGGCCCCGCTCGGCGAGCGGCCGCTCATGGTCCGACACCTGGGGCCAGTCGGCCTTCGCGTGGCGGAGCAGGACGATCCTTCGGGTTTCGGGGGCTCCGGGGAGCGTCTCCCCGGAGAACTCAGCGGCGCTCATGCTCCCCAGCTTCGCATGAAATCAGCCATCGGGCGCAGGGTGTTGATGGGCACGACCGTCAGGGGTGACGCACGGCCGACGGGCGCGTCAGGAGCCGGTCAGGGTCTGGATGCGGTCCAGGATGAACCCGACCGAGGGCTCGCCGGTGGCGGCGTGGGCATCACCGGACGCCGTCATCAGCACGAGCAGCGCGGCAAAGGCGATCACCGGCAGGGCGACGGCCCACCACGGCAGGCGTATGTCGACGCCGCCGGCGGCCTGGGGATGGGACCGGGTGTGCGTACGGGCCGACATGGCCGCCTCCGTGGGGTCTGAAGGTGGACTGCTGGGCTCGGTCGCCGAGCTGCTTCAAACCTACGGATCATGGGCCCGGTGTCCCATCCGGTGAGCCACCCACTTCACCCTGACACTGGCCCCCTAGGGGATGGTGGTGCGGGCCCTACCGTCAGGGCGCCGCGATCGTGGCGATGATGCCGATGACCACGCCGATGGCGATCATCGCGCCGAAGATGAGCAGAAGCTTCTTCTGGCCGTTCTGGGGGTTCGGATCGAGCACTGGCATGCGTTCAGTCTCGCATCCCGGCTTCGTCCTCGACCGTCCGGTCCCGGCCGGCCAGGCTGCCGACGACGACCTGCGGCACCAGGAGCCCCGCCATCAGCGCGAGCGGCAGTCCCCAGCCTCCGCTGTGGTCGTAGAGGGCGCCGACCAGCGTCGGTCCCGGGATGGAGATCAGATAACCGGTGCTCTGGGCGAATGCGGACAGCCGCACGACACCCGTGCCGGTCCGCGCGCGCATGCCGATCATCGTCAGGGCGAGCGGGAACGCGCAGTTGGAGATGCCCAGCAGCAGCGCCCAGGCCCAGGCGCCGGCGGCCGGTGCGAAGAACAGGCCCGCGTAGCCGGTCAGCCCGCAGGCGCCGAGTGCGACGACGATCGGGGCCTGGTTCCTCAGCCTGGTGGCCAGCCGCGGGATCACGAAGGCGAGCGGTACACCCATCACCATCGTCACGGCGAGCAGCACCCCGGCCGTGCCTGCCGGGACCCCGGCGTCGCGGAAGATCTGCGGCATCCAGCCCATGGTGATGTACGCGCCGGTGGCCTGGAGACCGAAGAATCCGGCCAGGGCCCAGGCGGTACGGCTGCGCGTGATGCGCATGGCGGGCAGCGGCGCGGGCGCGGTCTGCGCAAGTCCGTCGCGGGCGGCCGGCTGCGTGACGGCCGCTGTGTCCCGGCCCCTGTCGCGCAGCAGCACGATCCACGGCAGTACGGCGACGGCGGCGAGGCCGGCCCACACGGCGAGACCGGCGCGCCAACTGCCGCCCAGGGCCTCGGTCATGGGCACGGTCGAGGCCGCTGCCGCCGCGGTGCCGAGCGAGAGCGCCATGGAGTAGAGCCCGGTGACGCTGCCGATGCGGTCGGGGAAGTACCGCTTGACGATCACCGGCATCAGGACGTTGCTGACGGCGATGCCCATCAGGGCGAGGGCGCTGGCGGCGAGGAACCCCGGAGTGCCGCCGACGAAGGGTCGTATGAGCAGACCCGCGGCGATCGCCGCCATACCCGCGCAGATGATCGCGGCGGGGCCGAAGCGGCGGGCGAGCCTGGGCGCGGTGAGCCCGAAGACGGCGAAGCAGAGCGTCGGCACGGAGGTCAGCACTCCGGCCACGCTGCCGCTCATGCCGAGGCCGTGCTGCACCTCTTCGAGGAGGGCGCCGAGGCTGGTGATCGCGGGGCGGAGGTTGAGCGCGGCGAGTACGAGACCGGCAAGCACGAACGGGGTGAGCCGGACCGGGGTACTCGCCGCGGGAGAATCGATGGATACGGCCGGTGTACGGGTGGCCGTGGCGGCGGGGCTCGGGGTCCGGGTCTCGTGCGGCATGGAGCCATCATAGAATCATGGGATGATTGATTGTCCAATCCCGTACGAGTTTCGCGGGCAGGCCTTACGCTGACACGCCGACAAGAAGCACAAGGAGCACCATGGCGCTGACCTCTCCCCGGCGTTCCGCTCTCTCGGACCAGGTGATCACCGAGCTGCGGAACCAGATCACCTCGGGCGCCTGGCCCGTGGGCTCACGGATCCCGACCGAGCCCGAGCTCGTCGAGCAGCTGGGCGTCGCCCGCAACACGGTGCGCGAGGCGGTCCGCGCGCTCGCCCACAACGGCCTCCTGGACATCCGCCAGGGCTCGGGCACCTATGTGGCGGCGACGAGCGAACTGGCCGGGGTGATGCACCGCAGGTTCGCCGACGCCGACCCGCGCCATATCGCGGAGGTGCGGTGCACCCTCGAGTCCTCGGCGGCGCGGCTGGCGGCCGCGCACCGTACGGAACGGGATCTCAAGCAGCTGGAAGCCCTGCTGGCGCGGCGTGAGGACGCCTGGGAGTCGGGTGAGGCGGAGGCGTTCGTCACGGCCGATGCCACGTTCCACCTGGCCGTGGTCGCCGCGTCCCACAACGACGTACTGACCGGGCTCTACGCGGACCTGGGCGATCTGCTGCGCGACTGGCTCCGGGACGACGTGGGGCACGAGCTGCGCCCGGAGAACCACATGGACCATGCGCGGCTCGTCGAGGCGATCCGCGCGGGCGACGGGGACACGGCGGCGTCGGAGGCGGCGAGCTACCCCTTCATGTGCCTGCGGACGCCGTCCGAGGACCGGCAGAAGGCCGTCCAGGGCCACGGGACTGTCCAGGCCTAGGGAACGCGGACGTGGCTCACCCACGCGCCGGCTATCTCCTTCCAGCAGCGCTCGGTGAGCGTGGCATAGGCGGTGGGGGCGACATCCACGGGGCGGCTGTCCGCGTCGAGGTCCCACCACATCTGGCACTCGACGTGCAGCTGGACCCGGTCGGTGTCGAGATAGGGGTTACGGCAGTACGCCGTGGCACGGGAGCCGTCGACGACGACATCGCAGGCGGCCCCGAAAGGCCGGGGTGCGGGATCTTCCCGGGGAAGGGAGGCCGCGGTGGACGCCGGCAGGAACAGCGCGGCCAGCGCCCCCAGTACGGACGCATAACACCAGGTCGTACGCACAAGCAGACCTCCTCGGCCGTACGGCGGCACAAGCCGCTGCTGCACCACAAGGGAGGGATTGCCTCTCCAGCCTCACCCGGCCGGGGGCTCAGGCGCCCGTTCCGGTAGGCCGAACGGGCGACGCCCCGGCCCCCGCACACAGCGGGTGACCGGGGCGTCGTGGACGAACGGGTGATGCACGCTCATTCCGTTACGTTGCGTAACCGCACCGGGAGTTCCGAGAAGTCCTCAGGCACCCATAATGTGCACGCCGCCGTCGACGTGGACGATCTCACCGGTGGTCTTCGGGAACCAGTCCGAGAGGAGGGCGACGACTCCACGGCCGGTCGGCTCGGGGTCGGCCATGTCCCACTGCAGCGGCGAGCGCTCGTCCCAGACCCTCGCCAGCTCGGAGAAGCCCGGGATGGACTTGGCGGCCATCGAGCCGATCGGGCCGGCCGAGATCAGGTTGCAGCGGATGTTCTGCTTGCCCAGGTCACGGGCGAGGTAGCGGGACGTGGCCTCCAGCGCCGCCTTCGCCGGGCCCATCCAGTCGTACTGCGGCCAGGCGAACTGCGCGTCGAAGGTCAGACCGACCACCGAGCCGCCCTCCTGCATCAGCGGCAGGCAGGCCATGGTCAGCGACTTCAGCGAGAACGCCGACACGTGCATCGCGGTCGAGACGGACTCGAACGGCGTGTTCAGGAAGTTGCCGCCGAGCGCGTCCTGCGGCGCGAAGCCGATGGAGTGCACGATGCCGTCCAGGCTGCCCAGCTCCTCACGGACCAGGTCCGCGAGCCGGCCCAGGTGCTCGTCGTTGGTGACGTCGAGCTCGAGGACCTTGGTGGGCTTGGGAAGCTTCTTGGCGATCCGCTCGGTCAGGGTGGGCCGGGGGAAGGCAGTCAGGATGATCTCCGCACCCTGCTCCTGTGCCAGCTTCGCGGTGTGGAAGGCGATGGAGGACTCCATCAGCACACCGGTGATGAGGATGCGCTTGCCGGCGAGGATTCCGCTCATGTGATCAGTGACCCATGCCCAATCCGCCGTCAACCGGGATGACGGCTCCAGTGATGTACGAAGCGTCGTCGGAGGCGAGGAACTTCACCGTGGCGGCGATCTCCTCCGGCTGCGCGTAACGGCCGAGCGGCACCTGCGAGACGATGCCCGCGCGCTGCTCGTCGTTGAGCACCTTCGTCATGTCGGTGTCGACGAAGCCGGGCGCGACGACGTTGAAGGTGATGTTCCGCGAACCGAGTTCGCGGGCGAGGGACCGGGCGAACCCGACCAGGCCGGCCTTGGAGGCGGCGTAGTTGGCCTGCCCCGCCGAGCCGAGCAGACCGACCACCGAGGAGATCAGCACGACACGGCCCTTCTTGGCGCGCAGCATGCCGCGGTTGGCGCGCTTGACGACCCGGAAGGTGCCGGTGAGGTTGGTGTCGAGGACGGAGACGAAGTCCTCCTCGGACATCCGCATCAGGAGCTGGTCCTTGGTGACGCCGGCGTTGGCCACCAGCACCTCCACGGGACCGTGATTCTCCTCGATCTCCTTGTAGGCCTGCTCCACCTGCTCGGCGTCGGTGATGTCGCAGCGCACGGCAAGGCAGCCGAGCGCCGTCAGGGCCTGCGGCGGCTCACCCGACCGGTATGTGATCGCGACCTTGTCGCCGGACTCGGCGAAAGCGCGGGCGATGGCGAGGCCGATGCCCCGGTTTCCTCCGGTGACGAGAACCGAGCGGCTCAACGGATCACCCTTTCGATAGCGGTCTGGTACAGCAAAAACCTATCGTTCCCGCCCGTCCCAGGGAGAATCGACCACCGACAGTGGCGTCCTGTGTCTGCTGTGGGGACCCTACAGTCCGGGACTCCATGAGCCCGCGGGCGCGGGTTCGAACGCCGGTACCGTGCCCGTGCGGCCACAACCGCGCGAACGCCTTCGGAACTCTCCCCGCCGCGTGCTTGACTTCGCGTAGTGATCCGACCACGCACGCGTGAAAAGGAGAGGCCGCCTGTGGCCCATGACATCGATCAGACGTTTCTTGCGCTCCCGCTGCGGGCGCTCGCGGACGCCGCGCTCGCGCGGGCCCGGGCACTCGGCGCCGAGCATGCCGACTTCCGGCTGGAGCGGGTACGCAGCGCGGCATGGCGGCTGAGGGACGCCAAGCCGGCCGGTTCGTCCGACACCACCGACCTCGGGTACGCGGTGCGGGTCGTGCACGGCGGCGCGTGGGGGTTCGCGTCCGGGGTCGATCTCACCATGGACGGCGCCGCCCGGGTCGCGAGCCAGGCGGTGGCGATGGCGAAGCTGTCCGCACAGGTGATCGCGGCGGCCGGCTCGGACGAGCGGGTGGAGCTCGCCGGGGAGCCGGTGCACGCGGAGCGGACATGGGTCTCGTCGTACGAGATCGACCCGTTCACGGTCGCCGACGCGGAGAAGTCCGCGCTGCTCGCGGACTGGAGCTCACGGCTGCTCGGGGCGCAGGGTGTGGCCCATGTGGACGCCTCGCTGCTCACGGTCCACGAGAACAAGTTCTACGCGGACACGGCCGGGACGGTCACCACCCAGCAGCGGGTGCGGCTGCATCCGCAGCTCACCGCGGTCGCCGTGGACGAGACGACCGGCGAGTTCGACTCGATGCGCACGATCGCGCCACCGGTGGGCCGCGGCTGGGAGTATCTGACCGGCACCGGCTGGGACTGGGACACCGAGCTGGAGGAGATGCCGGAGCTCCTCGCCGAGAAGATGCGCGCGCCGAGCGTCGAGGCGGGGCGCTACGACCTCGTCGTGGACCCGTCCAACCTCTGGCTGACGATCCATGAGTCGATCGGCCACGCCACCGAGCTGGACCGGGCGCTGGGCTACGAGGCGGCGTACGCGGGCACGTCCTTCGCGACCTTCGACCAGTTGGGCAAGCTGAGGTACGGCTCGTCCGTGATGAATGTGACCGGCGACCGGACCGCCGAGCACGGGCTCGCCACGGTCGGGTTCGACGACGAGGGCGTCGAGGCGCAGAGCTGGGACCTGGTCAAGGACGGAACGCTCGTCGGCTACCAGCTGGACCGGCGCATCGCGAAGCTGACGGGCCTCGGCCGGTCCAACGGCTGCGCCTTCGCGGACTCCCCCGGGCATGTGCCGGTGCAGCGGATGGCGAACGTGTCCCTGCAGCCGGAGCCGGGCGGTCTGTCGACCGAGGATCTGATCGGCGGCGTGGAGCGCGGGATCCATGTGGTCGGCGACCGCTCGTGGTCGATCGACATGCAGCGCTACAACTTCCAGTTCACCGGGCAGCGGTTCTTCCGGATCGAGAACGGCCGACTGGCCGGTCAGCTGCGTGACGTCGCCTACCAGGCGACGACGACGGAATTCTGGGGCTCCATGGAGAAGGTGGGCGGCCCTCAGACCTACGTCCTGGGCGGCGCCTTCAACTGTGGCAAGGCTCAGCCGGGCCAGGTCGCGGCGGTCTCCCACGGCTGCCCGTCCGCGCTGTTCCGCGGAGTGAACATCCTCAACACGACTCAGGAGGCCGGCCGATGAGCCCCGTCAGCAAGCCGCACGAGATCGTCGAGCGCGCCCTCGAACTGTCCACCGCCGACGGCTGTGTGGTCATCGCCGACGAGCATTCGTCCGCCAACCTCCGCTGGGCCGGGAACGCGCTCACCACCAACGGCGTCACCCGGGGCCGCACACTCACCGTCGTCGCCACGGTCGACGGTGCGCAGGGCACGGCGTCCGGTGTGGTGTCGCGCTCGGCCGTGACCGCGGACGACCTGGAGCCGCTGGTGCGCGCCGCGGAAGCCGCGGCGCGGGCGGCCGGGCCGGCCGAGGACGCGCAGCCGCTGGTCGGCGGGGTGCCGGTGGCCGCAGGCTTCACGGACGCGCCGGCCGAGACCTCCTCGGCCGTCTTCGCGGACTTCGCCCCCGCGCTGGGCGAGGCGTTCGCCCGTGCCCGCTCCGGCGGGCGGGAGCTGTACGGCTTTGCCAACCACGAGCTGACCTCGACCTATCTCGGTACGTCGACGGGGGTACGGCTGCGCCACGACCAGCCCACCGGCACGCTGGAGCTCAACGCCAAGTCCCCCGACCGCACCCGGTCGGCCTGGGCGGGGCGTTCGACACGGGACTTCCGGGACCTCAAGGACATCGACCCTGCCGCGCTGGACGCGGAGCTGGCGAAGCGGCTGGGCTGGGCAGAACGGCGGATCGAGCTGCCCGCCGGGCGGTACGAGACGCTGCTTCCGCCGACCGCGGTCGCGGACCTGCTCATCTACCAGATGTGGTCGTCGACGGGCCGGGACGCGGCGGAGGGCCGTACGGTCTTCTCGAAGCCCGGGGGCGGCACCCGTATCGGCGAGACGCTTTCCGAGCTGCCGCTCACCCTGCGCAGCGACCCGCACGAGCCGGGGCTGGAGTCCGCGCCGTTCGTCATCGCGCACGCGTCCGGGGACGACGCCTCGGTCTTCGACAACGGTCTCCCGCTGTCGCCCACCGAGTGGGTACGTGACGGGAAGCTGGAACGGCTGGTCACCACCCGGCACAGTGCGGGTATGACCGGGCTGCCGGTCTCCCCCGGTATCGGCAACCTGATCCTGGACGGCGGCGGCGATGCGTCCCTGGAGGAGATGGTCGCCGGCACGGAACGCGGGCTGCTGCTCACCTGCCTCTGGTACATCCGCGAGGTCGATCCCGCGACGCTCCTGCTGACCGGGCTGACCAGGGACGGGGTCTACCTCGTCGAGAACGGCGAGGTCACCGGCGAGGTGAACAACTTCCGCTTCAACGAGTCGCCCGTCGATCTGCTGTCGCGGGCCGTCGAGGCGGGCCGGACGGAGCAGACGCTGCCGCGCGAGTGGAGCGACTGGTTCACCAGGGCGGCGATGCCCGCGCTGCGCATCCCCGACTTCAACATGAGCTCGGTGAGCAAGGGCGTATGAGCCAATAGACTGCTCAGGGCAACACCGCCCATCCCATTTGTGCGAGGAGAAAAAGAACCGTGACGGACATCGTCGACGAGCTGAAGTGGCGCGGGCTGTTCGCCCTGTCCACTGACGAGGACGCTTTGCGCAAGGCGCTCGCGGACGGTCCCGTCACCTTCTATTGCGGCTTCGATCCGACGGCGCCCAGCCTGCACGTGGGGCATCTGGTGCAGGCGCTCACCATGCGCCGGCTGCAGCAGGCGGGCCACCGCCCGCTGGCGCTGGTGGGCGGGGCGACGGGTCAGATCGGCGACCCGAAGCCGAACGCGGAGCGCACCCTGAACGATCCCGAGACCGTCGCTGCCTGGGTGGAGCGCGTACGCGCCCAGATCGAGCCGTTCCTCTCCTTCGAGGGCGAGAACGCCGCGGTCATGGTCAACAACCTGGACTGGACGGCGGGCATGTCCGCCATCGAGTTCCTGCGGGACATCGGCAAGCACTTCCGTGTCAACAAGATGCTGACCAAGGACTCGGTCGCCCGCCGGCTGGAGTCGGACCAGGGCATCAGCTACACCGAGTTCAGCTACCAGCTCCTGCAGGGCATGGACTTCCTGGAGCTGTACCGGCGCCACGGCTGCTCGCTGCAGCAGGGTGGCAGCGACCAGTGGGGCAACCTCACCGCAGGCCTCGACCTGATCCACCGTCTGGAGCCGCACGCCACCGTGCACGCCCTGGCCACGCCGCTGATGACCAAGGCGGACGGCACCAAGTTCGGCAAGACCGAGGGCGGGGCCATCTGGCTGGACCCGGAGATGACGACGCCGTACGCGTTCTACCAGTTCTGGCTGAACGTGGACGACCGGGACATCTCCACCTACCTGCGCATCCTCAGCTTCAAGAGCCGTGAGGAGCTCGAGGAGCTGGAGAAGCAGACGGAGGAGCGTCCGCAGGCGCGCGCCGCGCAGCGCGCGCTCGCCGAGGAGCTGACGACGCTGGTGCACGGCGCCGGCCAGTGCGCGGCGGTCATCGCCGCCTCCAAGGCGCTGTTCGGCCAGGGCGAGCTGGGAGAGCTGGACGAGGCGACGCTCGGCGCGGCGCTCTCGGAGCTGCCGCACGCGCGGGTGCCCGAGCTCGGCCCGGTCGCGGATCTCTTCGCCGAGGTCGGTCTGGTGGCGAGCAAGTCGGCCGCCCGTCGCACCATCAAGGAAGGCGGCGCCTATGTGAACAACGTGAAGGTGACCGCCGAGGACGCCGTGCCGTCGGCCGAGGATCTGCTGCACGGCCGATGGCTGGTGCTGCGGCGCGGCAAGAAGAACCTGGCGGCGGTCGAGGTCGGCGCCGCGGGCTGAGTCCGTGGGCCGTGCGGCGTCCCACGGCACGACAGCGAACGACAGCCAACGGCTGCGGCCGGGTGAGCTTCCCGCTCGCCCGGCCGCAGCCGTCTCGCCGTAACGGCGGTGTGACCGTGACGCCGCACCGCCGTACCGCCGTACGGATATGTCAGGCTCTCTGTTTCCTGCCGCGCAGCGACATGTAGGCCATGTCGCCGAGGCCGACGATGACAATGGCGGCCACGATCTGCAGGGCGTGCCTGCCCCAGTCGATACCGGGGGTCTCCCCGATCCCGAACGCGCCGGCGAGTGCGTTGCCGACGATCCCGCCGATGATGCCGAAGATCGTGACGAGCCAGAGGGGGCTGTGCTGCTTCCCCGGCAGAACCGCCTTGGCGAGCAGTCCCAGCACGAATCCGACAATGATCGCCCACAACCAGCCCATGGCTGCCTCCCGGTTCGGCTTGACGTGAGCCGTCACGGGACAGTCTCGGCCCATCCGTCATACGGCGCATGTCGGACAGCTCCGTACGTGTTCCAGCGGTAGGCGTATGCCCGGATAAGAGGGTGCCCCGGTCTCGATCGTGCCGCAGTCGCGGCGTACCGTGGGACGAGGATCGGACCGGGGAGAGTCCGGCACGACTGTCGGGCGGTGAAATGGCATGCGGAAGCACAGTACGACCGAGGTCTTCCGGATCACCGGGGCACGCAAGGGGCTCGCCGACGATGTGCGCGGCCGGCAGCGCCGCTATGTGATCTCCATGTCGGTACGGACCGTGTCGGTGATCCTGGCCGCGGTGCTCTGGGACGTCGAGCGGCACGTGGCCGTCGTGGCACTGGTGCTGGGTGCGGTGCTTCCGTACATCGCCGTGGTGATCGCCAACGCCGGACGCGAGAGCGCGCCCTCCCTGCCGTCCTCTTTCGTCGCACCGCCGGAGCGGCCGATGCTCGGGACGGGCGGAAACGCAGCGGAGGAGCAGACGGAACGGCCCGCGCATCAGAGCTGATTCAGGGCCGTCCACGAGGCTCAAGAAAACCTCAGATCAATCGTGAAGTTCCAGTGCACCGCGGCCCGTTCCGCGTGACATACTGCCTGTGCGCTCCGCATCCCCCGTCGGAGCGACGGACCGACGCCGGGCAGCTCCCCCCGTGGCTGCTCGGCGTCGCTTTGTTCCAGGCACCGTGGCAAGCGGGATGTCATGGACAATGATCGAGTGAGTGACGAGACCCCGATCTGTTCCGCCAAGGGCTGCCGTACCGCTGCCGTCTGGGTCCTTGCGTGGAACAACCCGAAGCTGCACACGCCCGAGCGGCGCAAGACCTGGCTCGCGTGCGAGGAGCACCGCGAGCATCTGTCCCAGTTCCTCGGACTGCGGGACTTCCTCAAGGAAGTCGTGGCGCTCGACGAGTGGGAGCGCCGCCCGGCCGCCGACGGCCGGGGCTCAGCCGCCGATGGCTGACATGGGGCGCTCGGGCTGAAGGAACGCCGGGTCGTCCAGACCGGATCCGGCTTTCTTGCCCCACATCGCGACCTTCCAGATCCTGGCGATCTCCTCGTCCGGCGCCCCGGAGCGCAGAGCGCCGCGCAGATCGGTCTCCTCCTGTGCGAAGAGGCAGGTGCGGATCTGGCCGTCGGCGGTGAGGCGGGTGCGGTCGCAGGCACCGCAGAAGGGGCGGGTGACGGAGGCGATGACCCCGACCCGGTGCGGCCCGCCGTCCACCAGCCAGCGCTCCGCGGGAGCGGCGCCCCGTTCCTCGGCCTCGGGGGTGAGGGAGAAGCGCGTGCGCAGCGACGTGAGAATGTCACCCGCTGTGATCATTCCGTCGCGCTTCCAGCCGTGCTGGGCGTCGAGCGGCATCTGCTCGATGAACCGCAGCTCGTAGTCGTGCTCGACGGCCCAGGCCAGCAGGTCGGGGGCCTCGTCGTCGTTGAGCCCCGGCATCAGGACGGTGTTGACCTTCACCGGGTTCAGTCCGGCCTCGCGGGCGGCCCGCAGTCCGTCCAGCACGTCGTGGTGGCGGTCACGCCGGGTGAGGGTCTTGAAGACGTCCGGGCGCAGTGTGTCGAGGGAGACGTTGACCCGGTCGAGACCGGCCGCCTTGAGCGCGGTCGCGGTGCGCGTCAGTCCTATGCCGTTGGTGGTCAGCGACATCTGCGGGCGCGCGGTCAGCGCCGCGCACCGCTCGACGATGCCGACGAGGCCGGGCCGCAGCAGCGGCTCCCCGCCGGTGAACCGGACCTCGGTGATGCCCAGGTCGGTGACGGCGACACGGATCAGCCGGACGATCTCGTCGTCGGTGAGCAGATCGGGCTTGGCGAGCCACTGCAGGCCCTCTTCCGGCATGCAGTACGCGCACCGCAGATTGCACCGGTCCGTGAGCGAAACCCTCAGGTCAGTGGCCACACGGCCGTAAGTGTCGATGAGCACTGCGGGCCCCCTCCCCGGCGTCCGGAACTCGTACACGACTACGACATCGAGCGTACGCGACACCTCCGACAACCACAGGTGCCGTTTGCCACGACGAACGGCGCTGCCGCGTCGTAGGACTCTACGACGCGGCAGCGGTCGGGCGTATGACGGATTCCTCCTCAGTGGGCGCCGACTCCTGTGAGGGACTTGACCTCGAGTTCGGCGTACTTGGCCTTGTCCGGCTCCTCCTTGGAGAGGAGGGAGCCGAGCCAGCCGAGCAGGAAGCCCAGCGGGATGGAGACGATGCCGGGGTTCTCCAGCGGGAACCAGGCGAAGTCCGCAGAGGGGAACATCGACGAGGGCTTGCCCGAGACGACCGGCGAGAAGAGCACGAGCACCACGGAGGAGAGCAGGCCACCGTAGATGGACCAGAGGGCGCCCGGGGTGGTGAACCTCTTCCAGAAGAGGCTGTAGAGGATCGTCGGCAGGTTGGCGGAGGCGGCGACCGCGAAGGCGAGCGCCACCAGGCCCGCCACGTTCAGGTCGCGGGCCATCGCGCCGAGCGCGATGGAGACGATGCCGATGAGGACGGTCGCCCAGCGCGCCGCGCGGACCTCTTCCTTGTCTGTGGCCTGTCCCCTTCGGATGACGTTGGCGTAGATGTCGTGCGCGAAGGACGACGAGGACGCCAGGGTGAGTCCGGCCACGACCGCGAGGATGGTGGCGAACGCGACCGCGGAGATCACGGCGAGCAGGATCGCGCCGCCGGCGGAGTCGGCGCCTCCGATGTGCAGGGCGAGCAGCGGAGCCGCGGTGTTGCCCGCCTTGTTGGACTGGGTGATCTCCCCGGGGCCGACCAGGGCCGCCGCGCCGAAGCCGAGCGCGATCGTCATCAGGTAGAAGGCGCCGATGATGCCGATGGCCCAGATGACGGACTTACGGGCGGCCCTGGCGGTCGGCACGGTGTAGAAGCGGATCAGGATGTGCGGCAGGCCTGCGGTGCCGAGGACGAGGGCGATGCCGAGCGAGATGAAGTCCAGCTTGGAGGTGCCGGTGGCGCCGTACTTGAGGCCGGGCTCCAGGAAGGCGGCGCCCTTGCCGCTCTTCTCGGCGGCCGTGCCGAGCAGGTCGGAGACGTTGAAGTTGAACTTCAGCAGCACCATGAAGGTGATGAGCAGGGTGCCCGCGATGAGCAGGACGGCCTTGACCATCTGCACCCAGGTGGTGCCCTTCATTCCGCCGATGGTGACGTAGAGGATCATCAGTACGCCGACGAGACCGACGATCCCGACCTTCCCTGCGTCGCTGGTGATGCCGAGCAGCAGCGAGACGAGCACACCCGCCCCCGCCATCTGGGCGAGCAGATAGAAGATCGAGACGACGATGGTGGACGTTCCGGCCGCGGTTCGGACCGGGCGCTGGCGCATGCGGTACGCGAGGACGTCACCCATGGTGTACCGGCCGGAGTTGCGCAGCGGTTCCGCGACGAGCAGCAGGGCGACCAGCCAGGCGACCAGGAAGCCGATGGAGTAGAGGAAGCCGTCGTAGCCGAAGAGGGCGATGGCGCCGGCGATGCCCAGGAAGGACGCCGCCGACATGTAGTCGCCCGAGATGGCCAGGCCGTTCTGGAAACCGGTGAACTGGCGGCCGCCCGCGTAGAAGTCGGCCGCGTCCTTGGTCTGCCGGCCCGCCCAGACGGTGATGCAGAGCGTGGCGAGGACGAACGCCGCGAAGAGGGAGATGATCAGCGGCCGGTGCTCGCTCGTGGCACTCGATGCCGCCAGCTGGGCAGTGCCGAAGGTGATGCCGTTCATGCGTCGCCCTCCATGCGGGACTTGATCGCGTCCGCCTTGGGGTCGAGCTTGTCGGCCGCGTGCCGTGCGTAGAACCAGGCGATCAGGAAGGTGGTGGCGAACTGGGCGAGCCCGAGGACGAGCGCCACATTGATGTTGCCGAAGACCTTGGTGCCCATGAAGCCGCCCGCGTAGTTGGACAGCAGGACGTACAGCAGGTACCAGGCGATGAAGGCGACGGTCAGAGGGAAGGCGAAGGAGCGGTACGAGCGGCGCAGTTCGCCGAATTCCGCACTCTCCTGCACATCGGCGAACTTCTCCGTCGTGAGCTGTGCGGGACTGGTGTCCGTGCCGCCGGGGGGCGGCGGTGCTTCGGTAGCCACGGAATCTCCTCGTGACGCGGGTGCGGTAGTCATGGACAAGGGGGCCCTGGGTGTCGGGACGGATGTGCTCTTCCCCTGACAACGGCACGGGAGGGACGACGAAGCGGTTCACTTGCGGTCACTTCTCGTCAGGGTTTTCCTTCGCAAGTCGTTGATGTACCCCGATGATCGGGATAACTTCACTCGTCATGTACCCGCCCATTCGCAACAGGGGTGTCTGGGCGGACACGGATGATGTGGAGAACCCATGGCTCATCTGGGATCCAGACGAACGCGCGCAATAGCTCTGCCCGCGGGTCTGGCGCTCACGGCCTCGCTCGGTTTCCTGCCCGCGGGTGCGGCCTCGGCCGTGACCGCCGACGGATCGGCCGCTGCCACCGTCACGGCCGACGGCCCGAAGCTGTCGTACGTCGTCAACACGAACGGTGGCCGCTCCACGGCCAAGTCGGTCAAGCGGGCCATCGAGAAGGCCGGCGGCACGGTGGTGATCGCCTACGACCAGGTCGGCGTCATCGTCGTCCACTCGCAGAACCCGGACTTCGCCCGGCAGATCCGCACGGTCAAGGGCGTCACCTCGGCGGGCGCCACCCGCACCAATCCGATCGCCCCGCAGACCGACACCGCGATCGGCGTGGAGCAGCCGCTCGGCGCCTCGGAGGCGGTAGCGGCGGCGGCGAAGGCCACGGACGAGCAGGACCCGTTCGAGCCGCTGCAGTGGGACCTGCCCGCCATCAAGGCGGACAAGGCCCACCAGAAGACGCTGGGCAGCAAGAAGGTGACGGTCGGCGTCATCGACACGGGTGTCGACGACACCCACCCGGACCTCGCGCCCAACTTCGATGTCGCGGCGTCGGCCAACTGTGTGTCCGGCAAGCCGGACACCACCGCCGGTTCGTGGCGGCCGGCCCCGGGCGAGAGCGACCATGGCACCCATGTGGCGGGCACCATCGCCGCCGCGAAGAACGGCATCGGCGTCACCGGTGTCGCCCCCGGCGTGAAGGTGTCGGGCATCAAGGTCGCCAACCCGGACGGCTTCTTCTACACCGAGTCGGTCGTCTGCGGGTTCGTCTGGGCCGCGGAGCACGGTGTCGATGTCACCAACAACAGCTACTACACGGACCCGTGGCTGTTCGCGTGCAAGAACGACGAGGACCAGAAGGCCCTGCTCGAGTCCGTCACCCGGGCCGCGAAGTACGCGGAGCGCAAGGGCGCGGTGAACGTCGCCGCGGCCGGCAACTCCCGGATGGACCTGGCGGCGAACGAGCTCACCGACACCACCAGCCCCAATGACACCACGCCGGTGACGCGCGTCATCAACCCGCGCGAGTGCTTCGACTACCCGACCATGCTGCCGGGTGTCGTGACGGTCTCCGCGACGGGCGCCAAGGGTCTGAAGTCGTCGTACTCGAACTACGGCAAGGGCGTCGTCGACATCTCCGCGCCGGGCGGCGACTCGACGATCTACCAGGCACCGGACGCCCCGGCCACCAACGGGCTCATCCTGTCCACGGTGATGAACGGCGGATACGGCTACAAGGCCGGTACGTCGATGGCGTCCCCGCATGTCGCGGGTGTCGCGGCGCTCATCAAGTCGACCCACCCGCGCGCCTCGGCGGCCGAGGTCAAGGCACTGCTGTACGCGCAGGCCGACGACACGGCGTGCGGGGAGCCGTACGACATCAACGGCGACGGCACCGTCGACGCCGTGTGCGAGGGCGGCAAGAACAAGAACGGCTTCTACGGAACCGGGCTTGCGGACGCGCTGGACGCGGTGCGTCGCTGACGGCAGTCGGACCGGCTGAGGGAAGTCGGACCGGCTGAGCAGTCGGACCCAGGGGCCCGGGCGTGAGGAATCACGCCCGGGCCCTTTCCGTACCCATGAGGTGGCACGGAGTGCCATAGTGCAGGGATGGCCGACTCTGCTTCGCACGGAACCGAACAGCTGTGGGCGGCTCTCGGTGGTGACCCCGCACTGACCGCCCGCGTCTCCTACGGTGGCCCGCCGGGGCTGCTCGCGGCCCGGCTTCCCGTCATGGAACTGGCCCGCGCCACGGTCGCGGTGTGCTCGCTCGCGGCGGCGGAGCATGCCGCGGGCCGCACCGGAGGCGAGACCCCCGCCGTCCGGGTCGACGACGGCGCGGTCGCCACGGCGTTCGTCAGCGAGCGGCATCTCCTGGTGGACGGGAGGGCCCCGGTGACGTTCGCCCCGCTGTCGCGGTTCTGGCGGACGTCCGACGGCTGGGTGCGTACGCACGCCAACTACCCGCACCACCGTGCCGCGCTGTCGGCCGCCCTGGGCACGGACGAGGACGGTGTGGAGGCCGCGATCGCCGAGCGGCGTTCACGGGAAGTCGAGGACGCGGTGTACGCGGCCGGGGGCCTGGCGGTCGCCCTGCGCACCCCGGAGGAATGGGCGGCCCACCCGCAGGGGGCCGCGGCGGCCCGGCAGCCGCTGCTCACCCGGGAGCGGCTCGACGACGCGGCTCCGCGGCGCACCCCGGGCGGCCCGCTGCGGGTGCTGGACCTGACCCGGGTCATCGCGGGCCCGGTCGCCACCCGGACCCTCGCGCTGCTCGGCGCCGATGTGCTGCGCATCGACCCGCCGCGGCTGCCGGAGCTCCCGGACCAGCACGCCGACACCGGCTTCGGCAAGCGGTCCGCGACGCTGGACCTGGACAGCCCCTCGGACCGGCGGACCTTCGACGAGCTCCTCGACGGCGCGGATGTGCTGGTCACCGGCTACCGCCCGGGGGCGCTCGACCACTACCGCCCGACCCGTCCGGGTCTCGTCGTCGCACAGCTCTCGGCGTGGGGCGACGAGGGGCCCTGGGGCGGCAGGCGCGGATTCGACAGTCTCGTCCAGGCGGCGAGCGGGATCGCGGTGGTCGAGGGCTCGGCGGAGCGTCCGGGCGCGCTGCCGGCCCAGGCTCTCGACCACGGCTCCGGCTATCTGCTGGCGGCGGCCGTGCTCCGGTCGCTGACCGAGCAGCGGACCGAGGGCGGCACACGTCTGGTGCGCCTGGCACTGGCCCGCACCGCCCGCTTCCTGACCCACGGGCTGTCCCCGCAGGCCGACGGCGCGGACGGCACAGGGACGTACGATCCCGGCCACTGGCTGGCCACGACAGGGAGTCCGCTCGGCGAGCTGCGCCATGCGCTGCCGCCGGTGGCCTACGAGGGAAGCCCGGCGGACTGGTCCCGTCCGCCGGGCGCATGGGGATCTGACACCCCGGAGTGGATCAAGGCTTGACGAGCACCTTCAGCGCGGTGCGCTCGTCCATGGCCTGGTAGCCGCCCGGGACACCCTCGAGGCCGACGGTCAGATCGAAGACCGGGGACGGGTCGACGGTGCCGTCCAGGACGTCCGGCAGCAGCTCCGGGATGTACGCGCGGACCGGCGCGACACCGCCGCGCAGCGCGATGTTGCGGTCGAACATGAGGTCGAGGTCGAGGCCGGTGCCGCTGCCGTGGGGGACGCCGACGTAGCCGATGGCGCCACCGTCGCGGGTGATCCCGACGGCGGTACGCATCGACTGCTCGGTGCCGACGGCCTCGATGACGGCCCGTGCACCCTGACCTCCGGTCAGCTCGCGCACGGCCGCGACGGCCTCGTCACCGCGCGCCGCGACGACGTCCGTGGCACCGAAGGTGCGGGCGATGTCGGTGCGCACCTGGTGACGGCCGAGCGCGATGATCCGCTCGGCGCCGAGCCGCTTCGCGGCGAGGACCCCGCACAGGCCGACGGCGCCGTCACCGACGACGGCGACGGTGCTGCCCTTGGTGACACCCGCGCCCACGGCCGCGTGGTGTCCGGTGCCGAGGACGTCGGAGAGTGCGAGGAGCGCGGTGAGCAGATGGTCGTCGGAGGCCGCGGCGGCGGGGAGCTTGACGAGGGTGCCGTCGGCGAAGGGCACGCGTACGGCCTCGCCCTGGCCTCCGTCATGGCCGACCGAACCCCAGAACCCGCCCTGCGGGCAGGATGTCTGCAGCCCCTCTGCGCAGTACTCACAGGTGCCGTCGGACCAGACGAACGGGGCGACCACGAGGTCGCCGGGCACGAAGCCGTTCACCTCTGCGCCGGTGTCCTCGACAACGCCCAGGAACTCATGGCCGATGCGCTGGCCGGGCTGCCGGGCCGACTCACCGCGGTAGGCCCACAGGTCGCTGCCGCAGATGCAGGCCCGCAGAACCCGTACCACGACGTCGGTCGGCTGCTGGAGCCCCGGGTCCGGCACATCCTCCACGCGCATGTCGAACGGGGCGTGGATGGTGGTGGCACGCATGACGGACGGATCCTCGCTTCTCAGACTGCGGTACGCGCTTCACCGTACGCCCGGCCCCGCGCGGGCGTACAACCGAGTGCGCCCATGGCTCCCGTCGTCAGCAGATACTGCGCTGCCGCATAGGTGAGCATGATCCAGAAGTCGGCCGCTGGAAGCCGCGGCCACCCGGCGAGACCGGTCGCGATGAGCGTGTCGGAGAGCAGGAACAGCGCTCCCCCGGCCGCGGCGGTCCGCCCGAGCGCAGCCGACCGGTACGCCATGGCGGTCAGCAGCAGCGAGTACCCGGCGACGGGGACGCGCAGCCCGTCGGGCAGGTCGGCCCGGAGCAGTCCGACGGCACAGACGAGGACGGCCGCGTAGAGGACGGCCGCCGCCGGGTTCGTACGCCTCCGCCCGAAGAGCACGAGGTAGCAGATGTGCCCGGCGGCGAAGGACCCCATTCCGAGGAGGAACGCCCAGTCGGCACCGGAAAGCAGGAACACGTCCCCGCCCCAGCCGAGCAGCAGCGCCGCGATCAGCGTCCTGGGCGCGCCCCGGGTCACCGCGTACGCCGCGAGCAGCGGCATGAGCAGCGGCTTGGCGATCAGATGACCGGTGTCCCAGCCGGCGAGGAGCGAAAGGAGGTCGGCCGCCACGGCCACCCGGAAGGTTCCGAGCAGTTGGCGGGAGAAGCCTTCCCGGCTCATGCGGCATTCTCCGGCCCGGAGGCGGCAGCGCCCTGGAGGGGCTGCCACCCCGGCCCCCGGAACACCCGCCCGGTCCGCTCGCGCCAGTTGCGCGCCGCGCGCAGGTCCCGGGCGATGGCGACGTACTCGTGGGTGGCGACGCGCAGCGGGTTGTACGTCTCGATGTTCTTGGTGAGCCCGTACACCGGCCGCTCCGTCTCCGCGGAGAACGAACGGAAGAGCCTGTCCCAGACGATCAGGATCCCGCCGAAGTTCCGGTCGAGGTATCCGCCCTGTGAGGCGTGGTGGACCCGGTGGTGGGAGGGGGTGTTGAGCACGTACTCGAAGGGCCGCGGCAGCTTGTCGATCCGCTCGGTGTGGATCCAGAACTGGTAGACGAGGTTCGCCGAGTAGCAGAACGCGAGCGCGGCCGGGTGGACTCCGCAGGCGATCAGGGGCAGATAGAACGGCCAGGTGGTGAATCCGGTCCAGGGCTGGCGCAGCGCGGTGCTGAGGTTGAACTTCCGGCTGGAGTGGTGGACGACATGGCTGGCCCACAGGATGCGGATGACGTGATGGCCGCGGTGGGACCAGTAGTAGAAGAAGTCCTGGGCCAGCAGCATCAGCGGGACCGTCCACCACAGGACGGGTACGCGCAGGGGCGTGAGCTCGTACACCGCCGTGTAGACCGCCACGACAGGGATCTTCCAGATGAAGTCGAAGAAGAGACTGCCGAGCCCCATGGTGATGCTGGTGGTGGCGTCCCTGGACTCGTAGCCGGCGGCGTCCCCGTCCGGATGGAGCCGGTAGCTGACCATCTCCAGGACGGTCAGCAGGACGAAGGCCGGTATCGACCACAGCACGACATCGGGCAGGTTGGGCGGCATGCGAGGACCGTAGAGGCGGGTGTGCGGGCGCGGCTAGATGTCGTTACCGACAAGTATGCGAGACGCGCTGTCAGCGAGCTTTGGTGGAATCCACCAACTCAGGCCGAGTGGACCGCCGTACGAGTGGACCGCCGTACGAGTGGACCGCCGTACGCTGCTGTGGCTCTCGGAGTGCACGGGACCGGACGGAGCGCCTCAAGCGCACCCGCTAGGCCCCCGCCGCCCCCAGCAACGACCCCGCCGCATACGTCACCCCCATCGCCAGCGCTCCCCCACCCACGTTCCGCAGCATCGCCCGCCCCACCGGCGCCGAGCCCAGGCGGGCGCTCCACCAGCCGGTGAAGGCCAGCGCGGCCAGGACCGACAGGACGGTCACGTACAGGCGGACGTCCGCCGGCGGGAGCACGATCGCCAGCAGCGGCAGCAGCGCGCCCGTCGTGAAGGCGAGGAAGCTCGCGCCCGCCGCCTGCCAGGGGCTGGTGAGCCGGTCGGGGTCGATGCCGAGCTCGACCCGGGCATGGGCGCGAAACGCGTCGCGCTCCGTGAGCTGGACCGCGGCCTCGCGGGCGACGTCGTGGGAGAGGCCGCGCTCGGCCAGCAGGTCGGTCAGCTCGTCGAGTTCGGCCTCCGGCTGTTCGCGCAGTTCGCGTCTTTCGAGTGCCAGCGCGGCCTTCTCCGAGTCGCGCTGGGTGGAGACCGAGACGTACTCGCCGGCCGCCATGGACATGGAGCCGGCGAGCAGACCGGCGAGACCGGCCGTCAGCAGCGCCGCGCCGTCGTCGGTCGCACCCGCGACGCCGACGACGAGACCCGCCGTGGAGACGATGCCGTCGTTGGCGCCGAGGACGGCGGCGCGCAGCCAGTTGAGGCGGTTGCCCAGGGAGTCGTCGTGGGGCTCGTCGTGCGTCGGTTCGCTCACGCGGGGAGGGTCTCATCCCTCCCCGCGCGGCAACGGTCACCACACGCGTACCGACCCGCCCGGGGCGAAGGCGGGGCTTGTGGCATCGGCGGGAACCTCCTTCAGGGGTTCGGCGATCTCCTCGACCGTCGGGCCGTGGACAGCGGCGAGCGTGTCGAGAAAGGTGAGGTCGAAGCCGTACACCCGTGCCGCGTTCCCCCCTGCCATCGCGGCGATCTCTGCCCGGGGCAGGCCCGCGTAGGCGATGCGGAGGCCTTCGCGGGAGTAAGGCGCCGTGCCCTCGTCGTGCGGGTAGTCGCTGCCCCACATGATCTTGTCGAGGCCGATCCGGTCGCGCAGCGGCACCTCGTGCGGGCGCATGAAGCTCGCGCCGACGAAGCAGTTGTCGCGCCAGACCTCGCTGGGGCCCTTTCCCATGGAGCCGGCCAGTCCCGCGCCGAACTTGGACTCCGCGGTGGCTGCCCGGGAGGCCGCGGCGACGAGCCGCCCGTGGTAGTAGTCCAGCATCTCCACGACGGCCGGGATCCAGCCCGAACCCTGTTCCGTGAGGACCAGCTTCAGCCCGGGATGACGGCGGAAGGCACCGCCGAAGATCAGGTGCCAGAGGGCCCGGTGCGAGAACCATGTCGTCTCCACCATGAAGACGGCCCGGGCGGCCGGTTCGTCACCGAGCGGCGGGGAGGCCGAGCCGCCGTGGTGGTTCACGGGTACGTCCAGTTCCTCGCAGACCGCCCACAGCGGGTCGTACACCGCCGAGTACAGCTCGGGGACTCCGGAGCCGGGCGGGGCGCCCGGCAGCAGGACGCCGCCGGTGAGACCTGCCTCCTTGCTGCGGCGGACCTCCGCGACGGCCTCGTCCACGTCGTTCAGCAGGATCTGTGCGACGCCCGCCCGGCGGCCCGGGACGAGGGAGCAGAAGTCGGCGAGCCAGCGGTTGTGGGCGCGCAGTCCGGCCCACCGCCGCTCATACTCCGCGGGGGCGGGCGCCGGGGCCATCAGTGACGCGGAGGGGAAGAAGGGCGGGATGGTGTTGGGGAAGACGACCTCTGCGACGATGCCGTCGGCCTCGAGCTCGGCGACCCTGCGGTCCGAGTTCCAGTTGCGGTCCGCGGTGTCGGCGAGGAGGTCCTCGTACGGGTTGACGTAGGTGGCCGCCCACGCGTCGAAGTCGTCGTGGTACCGCTTCTCCAGGTACGGCCTGTAGTCGGGGAGGTCGGCGCCCGCGTGGCAGTCGGCGGAGATGACCGTGTAGCGGTCCTCGGTCACGGGGACACCCCCAGCGACGGGAAGTCGTGGTCGGTCAGCCAGTGGCGGCCCACCTCCCGCGACCTCGCCCACGACGCCTCGACGGCGGCCTGGTCGTCGGGCTGGCCCAGCTCGGCCGGGGTCGGGCCGATGCGGCGGGCGACGGTGGCGAGCTTGCCGGTGTCGAAGCCGAAGACCTCCGCGGCTGCCAGGCCCAGGATGCGGCGGGTCTCCGCCACGGGGATGTCGTGGAAGGTGTTCCTGAGCCACGTGCGCGTGTCGGGCCAGGTGCCCTCGGGGTGCGGGAAGTCGCTGCCCCAGAGGATGTTGTCGACGCCGATCTCGTACCGCTGGGCGAGTTCGCGCCTCTTGGTGTTGGTGGCGCAGATGAAGACCTGCCGGTCCAGGTACTCGCTCGGCGGCCGCTTCAGCTCGGCGAACGGGGAGAGCTTCTTGCCGCCGTGGGCGCCGAGGTAGAGCCGGTCCATGAACCAGAGGAGGTTGGGCAGCCACCAGCAGCCGGATTCGGCGACGCCGAACCTCAGTCCGGGGTGGCGCTCGAAGACCCCGGACCAGAGCAGGAACCACAGCGGCCTGGCCGGCCACCAGGTGACCTCGGAGACGTAGATGCCGAGGTGGTCGCCGTACTCGTGGCGGGGTGCGGCGCCGGAATGGGTGACCAGCGGCATGGCGGTCTCGGCCGCCGCCGCCCAGACGGGGTCGTAACGCCGGTCGTGGTACGGGGCCTTGTCCACCCACATCGAGGGGATCATCAGCGCACCGAGCCCGGACTCCCTGGAGCGGTGGATCTCGGCGACGACACGGTCCACGTCCCCGGTGACGGGAAGCAGGGCAACTCCGCAGTGCCGTTCGGGATTCCGCGACACGAACTCCGCCAGCCAGCGGTTGTGCGCCTGGGCGCCCGCCATGCCGAGGTCGGGGTCCTGGTCACCGGAGAGCCCGAGGCCGACGCCGAAGGGCGCGGCGGTGGAGCTGTCGACGGCGTCCGCGTCGGGGAACACGACCTCGGCGGCCACCCCGTCCCCGTCGAGTTCCTTGAGCCGCTGGGCGGCGTCCCAGCCACCGCGCAGCCCTTCCTCGTTGTCGCTGAACCACTTGTTCGCGAAGGACTCGTTGCGTACGCCGAGACGGGTCATCTCCTCGCGGCGGCGCTCCCGTCCCGCGAGGAAGTCGTCGAAGTCCCGGTGGAAGCGGGAGTCGAGGTAGGGCCGGTACCGCTCGGTGGGCAGTCCGGCATGGCAGTCGGAGGAGATGATCAGGTACGGGTCGTCCGGGGTGTGCGGGTCCGACATCACGGCTCCCTAATCCAGTGGAAAACTCTCCAGGTACGACGGGTTGGCGCGGTCGAGCATCGACTGTGAACGCGCCCGGATCTGGCGGTCGCTGTGCTCGCCGGCCGGGAGCATCCAGAAGCGGTCGGCCCTGATGCCGTCCACGACGTGCGCGGCGACCTCCTCGACGGGGGTGAACATCACCTCGTGCCCGGCGGCCTTCATCGCCGCCTCCCACTGGCCGAGGGTCCGGTACGGGGTCCTGCGCGGCCGTTCCTTGGCGTAGCGCGCGGGCCTGTTGCGGTGCGACTCCCACAGGCCGGTGCGGAGCATGTGCGGGCCGGGGAAGAGCACGGAGGCTCCGACGGGGACGCCTTCCGCACTCAGATGGGCGTACAGGGACTCGGTCATCGTCACGACGGCCGCCTTGGTGACGGCGTACACGGACGCGGTGGGCAGCGGGGCGATTCCGCCGTCACCGGACGATGTGTTGACGACATGGCCGGGCCCACCGCCCGCGATCATCCGCGGGACGAAGGCCTGGATGCCGTGGAAGACGCCCCACACGTTCACCGCGAAGGCCCATTTCCAGTCGTTCGGCTCGTGCTCCCACATCCGGCCCTCCGCGCCCGAGCCGACCCCCGCGTTGTTGCACAGGACATGGACGGCGCCGAAGGTGCCGTACGCGTCGTCGGCCAGGTTCCGTACGGAGTCCCGGTCCGAGACGTCGACGACCCGGGCGAGGACCTCGGCACCGCCCGCGGCGAGTTCGTCCGCGGCCTTGTGCAGGGGCCCCTCCTCGACGTCCGCGAGGACGACCTTCAGTCCCTCCGCGGCGAACCTCCGCGCCAGGGCCAGTCCGACACCGCTCGCCGCGCCGGTGACGACAGCGACCTGTCCCTCCGCGAGCCTCACCGGACGCTCCGTTCCGGGGGGCCGTCGAGGATCTGCTGCGGGTCGTCGTAGCGCTGGTGGACGTACGGCAGAAGGGCCCGGGCGCTGACCCGCTCGACCACGCGCCCCTTCTGGCTGGTGGTCTTCTCACCGACGGTGAGCTCCACGAGCCCCCGTACGGGCAGGTCGGCGACCGGGTCGTACATCGACTCGCGCAGCACGACATCGCCCGTGAGCTGCTCCAGTTTCCGGACCTTCTCCCGGCGTACGCAGTGGACGAGGACCGGGTCCGTGTCGAAGCCGGAACCGGAACCGTCCACCGCCGGAAGGAACTTGAAGTAGAAGTCCACCTTCTCGGCAGGCTCCGGCAGCGGCAGAGGGCCGGACACCGCGCTCCGGATCTCCACGAAGGCGATCCCGTGCCGGGCGAGGGAGGCCCGCACGACCGGACCGTCGCGCTCGACGGTCACCTCCCCCAGCTTCTTCGGCTCACCGAACACCTCCCGGCCGCCGATGAGGGCCCGCTCGCCGGTCATCGGCATGACGAGCGGATACCAGCCCTGCTGGTCGCCGTGGGCGGCGGCGACGGCGACCGAGCCCGCGCCGAGGGGTTGATGGCCCGGTAGGTCGACCTTGCTGACTGCGGCCCGTACGAGGGGGCGTTCTGTGGGTTTGAGCGGTGGCGGCAGAACGGCCGCGACCACGTCCGGATCGGTCTCCCAGACCGCCACGACACCCGTGGACCAGATGTCGGGGAGCCTGGCGCCCGCCGCACGAGCGGCCGCGATCTCGGCCTCGGAGCGCGCGCCGTACCGTACGCGTGCCATGTCGTACCACCCTTCGTCGTTCGTCGTCGGGGTCGGTCCTGTAACACAGTTACACCGACGCCGATGAAGGGTAAAGAGCCGTGCACGTACAGGAATTGGAGGCCTTTTTCATGCCACGCAGCGCACTGACCCGCGAGGAGGTGCTGGACACGGCGGCGGACCTGGTCCGGCAGCACGGCCCGGACGCCCTGACCATGCGGGGACTCGCCGCCAAGCTGGGTACGGCCGTGACGTCGATCTACTGGCACATCGGCAACCGCGAGTCGCTTCTCGACGCACTGGTCGAACGCACCGTGCAGGAGATGGGCGCGATCCGGCCCACCGGACGCACTCCGGCCACCAGGATCGTCTCCGTCGCCCGCCAGCTGCGCGACGAACTGCGCGCCCGGCCCCATCTGATCGCGATGGTCCATGAACGGGGCCTGACCGAGCGGATGTTCCTGCCCGCCCAGCGTGCGCTCGTCCATGAGATGCACTCGGCGGGGCTGCGCGGGGCGCGCGCCGCCGAGGCCGTACGGGCGGTGCAGTTCCAGATAGTCGGCTTCGTCCTCGTCGAGCGCAACCGGGACCGCGCCCCCGAGCAGTCGCCGCGCGGGGAGAAGCTGTGGAGCACCGGGACCGCGGAGCGCGACACGGGCCTGGCCCGTGCGCTGGGGCGGCCCGCCAACCCTGAGAAGCTGTTCGTGGTGTCCGTACGGGCTTTGGTGGACTCGTTGCTGTCCCGCGGGACGGACGGGAACCGAGCAGCCGTAGCGAAGAAGGAATGAGGCCGCTCCCTGCACGGGAAGCGGACCGTCCGGCACTTCTCTGCGCGCGTACGGCCGCTGACGGAGCCGCAGGGACGCGGCTGCCGGTCGCACGCCCGGCGTCGTCGCGGCCGTGGGCCGAGCCGCCGCACCAGCCGGGCGGCAGGCCGGGACGGTTCTGTCAGTGAGGGCCCGTAAGCTCTGTGACCATGCTCGACAACCCTACGACCGCAGCAGCGTGGCCGGCCGCGTATCCCCAGGGGTACGCGGTCGTCGACGTGGAGACCACCGGACTCGCCCGTGACGACCGGATAGTGTCGGCTGCCGTCTACCGGCTGGACGCGCAGGGAAATGTCGAGGACCACTGGTACACCCTGGTGAATCCGGAGCGGGATCCGGGCCCCGTGTGGATCCATGGCCTGACGAGTGATGTGCTCGACGGTGCGCCGCTGTTCAGCGATATCGCCCTCGAGTTCGCGCACCGGCTGGACGGCCGGGTCCTCGTCG
Source organism: Streptomyces sp. NPDC057445 (assembly GCF_042802855.1). Taxonomy (NCBI): domain Bacteria; kingdom Bacillati; phylum Actinomycetota; class Actinomycetes; order Kitasatosporales; family Streptomycetaceae; genus Streptomyces; species Streptomyces sp. NPDC057445. The sequence continues at coordinate 45,479 of NZ_JBHVDH010000016.1, forward strand.
CGCACAACGCGATCTTCGACTGGTCCATGATCGCCAGGGAGTACGCACGGGCGGAACGTGCCGCTCCGGTGCGCCAACGGCTCTGCACGATCGCGCTCTCCAAGGAGCTGGCGCTTCCGCTGCCCAATCACAAGCTGGAGTCCCTGGCCGCCCATTTCGGTGTGGTCCAGCGGCGCGCGCACAACGCGCTGGACGACGCACGTGTGCTGGCCGAGGCGTTCCGGCCCAGTCTGCACACGGCCGCAGAGCGCGGCGTGCGGCTGCCGCTGCTGGAGTGCCGGCCGCTGACCGAGTGGTCCTCCGCACCTGCCGCTCCCCGCATCGGCCACCAGGCGACGTCCTCGTACCGGCCGAACAGCTGGCGTCCCTCGCGCAGACGGCCCGCATGCCCCTATCCCAACCCCGGTCGCTACGAAGCAGACAAACCGCTCAAGCAGGGCATGCGGGTGGCCTTTTCGGGTGACACCTCCATCGAGCGGGAGCTGTTGGAGGACCGCGCCGTCGAGGCGGGGCTGCATGTGGCGACGAGCGTCTCCCGGCTCACGAGCCTGCTCGTCACCAACGATCCGGACGCGGCGACGTCGAAGACGGTGCGGGCGAAGTCCTACGGCACACCCGTCGTCGACGAGGCGGCGTTCACGCAACTGCTGAGGGACGTGGCCCCGGCGCGGGAGTGACGCTCCGCCGCAGCCGGTCCACGGGCGGGCCTGCGCCCGCCGCGGACCGCCGGCACTCCCCGTACCGGTCCGCGGACCGCCGGCACTCCCGGTACCGGTCACCGGGGCCGCCCACGACGCCGCTGCGCCGGTCGGGTGCAGCCGTGCCGAATCGCCAGGAGGGATCTTGCTCCGGCCGTCCGCGCTCCGCAGCATGCGGCCCATGGCACGTTGCGAGGTCTGCGGAAACGACTACGGCATGTCCTTCGAGGTGCACGCGCAGGGCGCGGTGCACGTCTTCGACTGCTTCTCCTGCGCCATCCACCGGATGGCGCCCATCTGTGAGCACTGCCGGGTCCAGATCATCGGCCAGGGCGTCGAGGTCGACGGCCACTGGTACTGCGGCGGGCACTGCGCCCGCGCCGAGGGGAGGCAAGGCATCGTCGACAAGGTCTGAGCCCCCCGTACGGGTCGGCCCCCCACGCCGGCCCGTCGCCCGCCCGGCCGACGGGCGCCCGTCCCACCGCCCGCCCACCGCTCGTCCACCGCCCGTCCCGCGCCGGGCCTCCGCCCCCGCGCTCCGCTCGACGGTCCCGCCGAGCACCCCTCCCTCCGAGCACCCCATGGCCGAGTTGTACGGTCATGGGGTGTACCGCTTCCTGTTGTCCCGGCAGTGGGTGATCCTCACCCTCGTCAGCCTCGTCCTCATCCCCGCGATGGTCGAACTGGGCTTCTGGCAGCTGCACCGGCACCAGCACCGGGTCGCACAGAACAAACTGATCTCGGACAACCTCACCGCCCGTCCCGTCCCGGTCACCGGGCTGACCTCGCCCGGTCACAGCGTTCCCCGCGCCGACTACTGGCGGAAGGTCACCGCCACCGGAACGTACGACACCGCCCACGAGGTCGTCGTGCGCCGGCGCACCAGTGCCGACGACCGGGTCGGCTTCCACGTACTGACCCCCCTGGTCCTCACCGACGGCCGCGCGGTGCTCGTGAACCGCGGCTGGGTGCCCGCGGCGGCCGACCAGGCGGCGTTCCCCGAGGTGCCGCCCGCTCCCAAGGGCGAGGTGACCGTCACGGGCCGGCTGATGGCCGACCAGACGACGGGTTCCAGCGGCATCAAGGATCTGGCCGGGCTGCCGCCCCGTCAGATCATGCTGATCAACAGCGAGCAGCAGGCGAAGCTCCTCGGCCGGGCGGTCCTCGGCGGTTATCTGGAGCAGACCGGACCCGAGCCCTCCGGGAACTCGCCGGAACTGATCCCCGACCCCGACCACGACTCCATCGGCGCGCACATGGCGTACGCCGTCCAGTGGTGGCTGTTCGCGGCGGGCGTGCCCGTCGGCTGGGTGATCCTCGTACGGCGTGAGAAGCGCGACCGCGCCGCGGCGGCCACCGGGCCCACGGCGGAGCCGGCACCCGCGGCCGCCTGAACGCAAGCCCCGCCGGGGGCACTTCGCATAGGCGGCGGAGCTGCGGGAAAGTGCCTGAGCGTGACGCAACGCATCGAGGACTACGCTCTGATCGGCGATCTGCAGACGGCGGGCCTGGTCGGCATGGACGGTTCCATCGACTGGCTCTGTCTGCCGCGCTTCGACTCCGGAGCCTGCTTCGCCGCGCTGCTCGGCGACGAGCAGAACGGCCACTGGCAGCTCGCACCGAAGGACGCCGGCAACTGCACCCGCCGCGCCTATGTACCCGGCTCCCTCGTCCTCGAATCGGTCTGGGAGACGAGAACCGGCACCGTCAAGGTGACCGACTTCATGCCGCAGCGCGACACCGCCCCCGACGTCGTACGGATCGTGGAGGGCGTCAGCGGAACCGTCGACATGTCCGCCACGCTCCGGCTGCGCTTCGACTACGGCTCGGTCGTGCCATGGGTACGCCGCTCCGACGGACACCGGGTGGCGGTCGCCGGGCCCGACTCCGTCTGGCTGCGCGTCGAGCACCCCGACACCGTGCGGATGAAGACGTGGGGACAGCAGTTCAGCACCTGCTCGTCCTTCACGGTCGGTGAGGGCGAGCAGGTGGCGTTCGTGCTCACCTGGCACCCCTCCCACCAGCCGCGCCCGCGACTCATCGAGCCGTTCGAGGCATTGGAACAGAGCCTGGAGGACTGGGCGGACTGGTCCGCGAAGTGCCGGTACGAGGGGCCGTACCGCGACGCCGTGCTCCGGTCGCTGATCACCCTCAAGGCCCTGACATACGCCCCGACGGGCGGCATCGTCGCCGCGCCCACCACATCGCTGCCAGAGGACCGCGGCGGCGTACGCAACTGGGACTACCGCTTCTCCTGGCTGCGCGACTCCACGCTCACCCTGGGCGCGCTGCTCGCGACCGGCTACACCGAAGAGGCCGCGGCGTGGCGCGACTGGCTGCTGCGCGCGGCGGCCGGCGACCCGGCCGATCTGCAGATCATGTACGGGGTGGCCGGTGAGCGCCGGCTGCCCGAGCTGGAGCTGCCATGGCTGCGCGGCTTCGCGCGCTCGGCCCCGGTGCGGGTCGGCAACGCCGCCGTCCGCCAGCTGCAGCTCGATGTGTACGGCGAGGTCATGGACTCGCTGCAGCTCGCCCGTGAGGCGGGCCTCGAGCCCCAGCCGCACGCATGGAACATCCAGCTCAGTCTGCTGGGCTTCCTGGAGTCGAAGTGGCGCGAGCCGGACGAGTCCTTGTGGGAGGTGCGCGGGCCGCGGCAGCACTTCGTGTACTCCAAGGTGATGGCATGGGTCGCGGCCGACCGTGCCGTACGGGCCCTGGAGGCCGACCCGTCGCTGCCCGGCGACGCGGGCCGGTGGCGGGCCATGCGGGACGAGGTGCACCGGGAGGTGTGCGAGAAGGGCTTCGACGCGGAGCGGAACACCTTCACCCAGGCCTACGGCTCGAAGGAGCTGGACGCTGCGGCGCTGCTGATACCCCGTGTGGGCTTTCTTCCCCCGCAGGACCCGCGGGTCATCGGCACGGTCGACGCGATACGGGACGAGCTGGGCCACGACGGGCTGATCCGCCGCTACTCGCTGCGGGGACGGCCGGTGGACGGGCTGCCGGGCAGTGAAGGAACGTTCCTGGCGTGCTCGTTCTGGATGGTCGACGCGCTGCGGATGACAGGACGGGTGAAGGAGGCGCGGGAGCTCTTCGAGCGGCTGCTCGCGCTGCGCAACGACGTCGGTCTGCTGGCCGAGGAGTACGACCCGGTGACGGCGCGGCAGCTCGGCAACTTCCCGCAGGCGTTCAGCCATCTCGGACTGGTGGGATCCGCCCTCGCCCTGGCCGCGCCGGAGGCGGCAGGATAGGCCCATGGATCTTGGACTGAAGGACCGTGTGTACATCGTCACCGGAGCAACGCGAGGCCTCGGCAACGCGGCGGCGCGAGCCCTGGCGGCCGAAGGCGCGAAGCTGGTCGTCACGGGGCGGGACGAGAAGCCGGTCACGGAAGCCGCTGCCGAGCTCGGCCCGGACGTCGCAGGCATCGCGGCGGACAACGCCGCACCCGGGACCGCAGAGCGGCTGATCGCCACGGCGCGTGAACGATTCGGCCGCCTCGACGGGGTTCTGATCAGCGTCGGGGGCCCCGCGCCCGGCTTCGTCGCCGACAACACGGACGAGCAGTGGCGGTCGGCGTTCGACTCGGTGTTCATGGGCGCGGTGCGGCTGGCGCGGAGCGCGGCGGAGGTGCTGGGCGAGGGCGGGGTCATCGGCTTCGTGCTCTCCGGTTCGGTCCATGAGCCGATCCCGGGCCTGACGATCTCCAACGGTCTTCGCCCCGGACTCGCCGGTTTCGCCAAGTCCCTCGCCGACGAGCTGGGGCCGCGCGGTATCCGCGTCGTAGGGCTGCTCCCGGCCCGTATCGACACGGACCGCGTACGCGAACTGGACAGCCTCTCGGGCGACGCGGACGCGGCCCGCTCGGCCAACGAGTCCCGCATTCCGCTGCGGCGCTATGGCACCCCGGAGGAGTTCGGCCGTACGGCGGCGTTCCTGCTGTCTCCCGCGGCGTCGTATCTGACGGGTGTGATGCTGCCGGTGGACGGCGGGGCCCGGCGCGGTTTCTGAGGAGGCCGCGCGGGGCAGCACGCGGCCGGTGGCCGCTCGCGCGACGGTTCGCGTTGCACGGTTCGCCCCGTACGGTTCGCCCCGTACGGTTCGTCCCGTACGGTTCGTCCCGTTCCGGACGTCCCGTACTGCTGGTCCCGTACCGCTCGCCGCGAGCGGACACCGGCCGACCAGGGCGGAGGGCCCTACTCCCCCTTACTCCTGGGGATACACGTCCCCCGCCTCCATGGCGCTCTCCTGCTCACTCTGGTCCCGCAGCCTGCGGGCCTTGTTCTGGAGCCGCTGCCGCTCGTCCGGATCAGTCGCCCGTTCCGCGGCCTGATTCAGTTCCTCTGCCTTCTGACGCATCTGCCGGGCGCGCCCACCGGTTTCACCTGCGCTCATGATCACTCCTCGACTTCGGGACGATCGGGCACCTTCAGCGAACCAGCGCCTCCGCGCTCCCGCATCCCGAAAGGTCGCCCGGCGCGATGCACGCAGATGGAAGCCGGGGGACACCACTCGGGGCAACGGGGCGCGGCCCCGTCACAACGCGCGCCGGGCGTGGTGCTTCTCCGCGCGCAGGACAATCTCCGACGGGAGTGACGCGAGGCCCGCCGAGTCACGGGCGTGGGTCAGGGCCTCCCTGGAGAGGCGGTGGAGGGTTTCGCCCGGTGACGCGTAGGGCTCCAGAAGGAGACGGACGCGGGCGGTGGGCGCCGTGCGGCGGCCATGGAGTGCGATCCGGGCGGCGGCAACGCCCTCCAGGTCCTCCGCCTCACCGGTGATCACGGCCTCCAGGGCGCGCCCCCGGAGCAGCGCGCCCTCGCCGTCGCCGCTCTCGACCAGGACCTCGGCGAGCCGGGCGCGGCGGAACTGGGCCAGGAGCCACCACAGTGCGAGGAGTACGGCCACCACCAGGGCCGCGATCACCACGGGCCACCACCAGCCCTCGGCCCGCCACCGCTGCCTGGCGGCCTGGGAGAGCAGCACGTCGTCCGGTCCCGACCACGGCCACCACGACGGCACATCCGGGCCCAGTCCGGCGGCGAGCACCACTCCCCCCGCGACCACCAGCACCAGCCCGGCCAGACCCAGCAGGACCCGGTTGACGATGCGCAGCATCCCGGTCACCCCTTCTTGACCGGACGACGCACACGGACGTGCAGCGCGGGCGGGTGTGCCAGCCCGAGCTCCCGGACGCCCTCGCCGAGTGCGGTGTCCAAATCGGTGCGTACGTCGTCGAGTTCACGGAAGTGGGACACCGCACGCACACGGACCCGGGACCGTCCCGTCCGTACGTGTACGGACTGCACCCCGGACACCTCCATCGCCCGGTCGCGGAGCACCAGCGCCGCCGCTTTCCGGTCCAGTGCCGCCCTCAGGCCCGTGTCGGCCGCATCCCGCCGCATCGGCAGCAGCCCCCGCAGTCCGGGGGTCACGGCGAGTACGAGCAGCCACACCCCGAGCGCCACCGCGACGCCCGCGCCCACCAGCACCCAGGTGTCGTCGAGCGGGCGCTGCTCGAGCAGGCCCGCGAGGGAGCGGCGCCATGACATGCCCTGGCGCCCGGCACGGACCGACGCGATGTCGTAGAGGAACAGCCCCGCTCCACCCGTCAGCGCCGCCGCGAGCAGTCCGGCCGGGATCCGCCGGGCGGACCAGAAGCGGTCGCCGCGGTCGCCGCCGCCCGCCGCCGCCGGCCGATAGGCGGAAGCGGAGGCCGACTGGTCCAGTTCCTTCACCGGTGCGGTTTCCTCCGCCGGGTCCGTCTTCACCGGTTCGGTCATCGAAGCCTCCCCTGGGCGCCCCGGCGCGTGTGGACGGAATGCAGCCGCTCGACGTCCACGGCGACCTCGGGCACCTCCATCCCCGCCAACGCCTCTACCCGCTGAGCGACATGGCGGCGCACCGCACCGCACTGCGCACCGATGTCGGAGGGGTAGTCGAGTTCGAGGCTGATACGGACGCGGGCATGGTCATGGTGGACCGTGACCGTGGCATGGGGGACGGAGCCGCCTTCCGGAACGCGTCCGAGCGCCTCCCGCGCCGCTCGTGCGGCGATCTTCGCGACGACCCGGTCGGCGATCGTCGTCGCTCCCCGTTCGGGCGCCTCGATCCCCTGCGCGTCGGCCCCCTGCGTGATCCCCTCCGTGCCGGCGCTCCGGCTCGCCGGGGAGGGAGTCGGGTCCGCGGCCACGCCGTGTCACCTCCGCCGGTCGCCGTGCTCGCGGCTGCGGAAGAAGTCGCCCGGTTCGAGGTCGCCGTCGAGGAAGCGGCCGGCCACGAAGCCGACCGCGCCAAGAGCGGCCACCAGGAGGAAGGCTCCGAAGCCGCCGAAGTATCCGGCGAAGCCGAGCGCCATGCCGGCCAGCAGGCCGGCCACCGCCATGCTCATCGTGAGATCCTCTCGTGAGCGCCGTTACTGGATCCGCGGTTCCGGCTCTTCGTCCTCCTCGTCGGGCAGCTTCACGTCGCTGACGACGATATTGACCTCGACGACCTCGAGGCCGGTCATGCGTTCCACCGACGAGATCATGTTCTCGCGGACGGCCCGGGCCACTTGGGTGATCGACACCCCGTAGTCGACGACGATCTCCACGTCGATCGCCGTCTGGAGCTCACCGACCTCGGCCTTCACACCACGGCTGACGCTGGGACGCCCGCCGCCTGGCACCCGGTCGCGCACGGCTCCCAACGTGCGGGAGCCGTTGCTCAGGGCGTGGACACCGATCACTTCCCTGGCCGCGAGTGCCGCGATCTTCTCCACGACGCCGTCGGAGATGCTGGTGCGCCCCCGGGTGGCCGGATCGCCGCCACCCAGCTTGCCCGGTGCGGACGGCTCCTTCTTCACATTGATGTCGGTGTCGGTCATCGCCATGCGTCCCTTTCCGGGCGGTGGTGAACTCCTGACCCCGCTGCCCACACACTAAGTCCGCTTGCCCCGTCCCGCGCCGGGGATGCGGCAGGCTGGGGCAATGAGGAGCCCGGAGCGATGACGACGGCAGGCGGACGGGCCGAGGCGGTGAGGGCCCGGCCGGCACCCGGCCGGCTGCTTCCCCTCGGCGGGGCGGGCGACGGCGCCTGGCTGACGGAGCGTGCGGCCCGGGCGGTCCTGGGCGCGGCGGCGGTACGCGGCGTCGTGGTGGAGAGTCTGCGGATCGGGCTCGCCGACCCGGAGGAGGTGGCGGAACACGCGGTCCCGCCGCCGCCCGGCGCTCTGCCGCCGGGCCCGCTGCGTATCGAAACGGAATGCGCGGTGGCGTCCGACGAGCCGATCCCGGCCGTGGCGGAGCGACTTCGCGCGGCGCTGCTCACCGCATCGACGGAGCTCCTGGACCTCGCGGTCACTGCGGTCGATCTACGGGTGACGGAACTGCTGGACGAACTGCCGCAGCCGCGGGAGGCGGACCGGTCCACGGGGGTGCGTGCGGCGGCGCCGCAGGGCGATGTGGGCCACGCGGTGGCAGCCGTACCGGGCGTCGCCCATCTGACGGACGTCCTGGGCGCTCCGGTCGGCGTCGACGATCGAGCCGTACGCGTCGAATGCGCGGTCGCGCCCGGCCACCGCCCCCTGGCGGTGGCCCTGGCGGTCAGGGCGGCGGTCACCCCGCTGCTGCCGTCGCCCGTTCCGGTGACGGTGCTGATCACGGATGTGCCGGCCGGGGCCTGATCTCGTTCAGTCCGCGAGGCCCGCGAGGTCCCGAAGACGGCGCGCCTGGGCGGCGCGCTCGGCGGTGCGCTGCTCCTCGTAGGTACGCTCCTGGGCGCCACGCAGAAGCGCCTTGGTCTCGATCACGGCGTCGCGGGGCGCGGCAAGCATCGCGGCCGCCAAGTCGCGTACCGACGCGTCGAGTTCCCCGACCGGCACCACGAGGTTGGCCAGACCGATCCGCTCGGCCTCTTCGGCCTGGACGAAGCGACCGGTGGCACAGATCTCGAGCGCACGCGCGTAGCCGACGGCCGAGACGAGGGGGTGGGTCCCGGTCAGGTCGGGGACCAGGCCCAAGCCTGTCTCACGCATGGCGAACTGCACGTCCTGCGCGGCGATCCGGAGATCGCAGGCGAGGGCGAGCTGGAACCCGGCGCCGATCGCATGGCCCTGGACAGCCGCGATCGACACGATGTCATTGCGGCGCCACCAGGTGAATGCCTCCTGGTACTCGGCGATGACCGCGTCCAGCTCCTCGTCCGAACCGCGCGCGAGGTCGATGAACGACGGCTCGCCGTCGAAGCCCTCGGGCGTGAACGCCTGCCGGTCGAGCCCCGCGGAGAAGGACTTGCCCTCGCCGCGCAGCACAACGACGCGCACACTGCCCGGCAGCGACCGCCCGGCCTCCGTCAACGCCCGCCAGAGAGCGGGAGACTGGGCATTGCGCTTTGCCGGATTGGTGAGGGTCACTGTGGCCACCGCGTCTTCGACGGTGAGCCGTACGCCGTCCTTGTCGAGCACAGAGTCCAGCGAGTCGAGCGAAGTCATGAGGTGCCTCCGGTTCCGGTGCAGTCAGTGCAGCGACAATTAAGTGACTGCACAGTAACCACCCCGACGACCACTGGGTCGACCGGGTGGCCGACACCGGAACCGGCGGGTCGGCCTCGGACGCCGCTCGCGGGCTGCTGCCGCTGTCGGCCGTCAGGCCGAGGCGGCCTTCTTGCCCCGCGTCGCTCCGCCGCGTCCCCGCAGCGTGACTCCGGACTCGCTGAGCATCCGGTGCACGAATCCGTAGGAGCGGCCGGTCTCTTCGGCCAGCGCCCGGATGCTCGCACCGGAGTCGTACTTCTTCTTCAGGTCTGCCGCGAGCTTGTCGCGCGCGGCGCCGGTCACCCGGCTGCCCTTCTTCAGAGTCTCGGCCACCCGTGCCTCCTCATGGGAAGTGCGCTCTGGACTCTCATGATCACCCCTCCGCGGCTTCATGGCCACCCATTCGACAAGGTCCGTGCGACAAGCTTTGGCGGCCGTACGCCGTCACCCACTACCGGAATCATGGATTCCGCTAGTGGGTGACGAGACGTTTCGGCTTCTCACAGGGTGAAATTCCAGGTCAGGACGGCCGCGGTCCGGACGGCGCGATTCCGGGCGCCACCGGAGCACACCGGGCCGTCCCGGCCGACCGCCACGCCGGAGTACGAGACGCACTCACTCAGATGATGGATCACGCGTGAGCCGAATGATCCATACGGAGTGGATCAGTGCCTTCCGGACCGTTCCCGCGCGGGCAGCACGGGGCCGGGCGGGCACGCGGCAGGGGTCAGGCGAGGGCGACGAGATCCGCGTAGTCCGCGCCCCACAGGTCCTCGACGCCGTCCGGCAGGAGGATGATCCGCTCCGGCTGCAGCGCCTCGACCGCGCCCTCGTCGTGCGTGACCAGCACGACGGCGCCCTTGTACGTACGCAGCGCGCCCAGGATCTCCTCGCGGCTCGCCGGGTCCAGGTTGTTCGTCGGCTCGTCGAGCAGCAGCACGTTGGCCGAGGAGACGACCAGCGTGGCCAGGGCCAGCCTGGTCTTCTCACCGCCGGAGAGCACCCCGGCCGGCTTGTCGACGTCGTCGCCGGAGAACAGGAAGGAGCCCAGCGTCTTGCGGATCTCCACCAGATCGAGGTCGGGAGCCGCGGAGCGCATGTTCTCCAGGACGGTGCGGTCCGGGTCGAGCGTCTCGTGCTCCTGGGCGTAGTACCCGAGCTTCAGCCCGTGGCCCTCGAGGACCTGGCCGGTGTCCGCGCTCTCGACACCGCCGAGCAGGCGCAGCAACGTGGTCTTGCCCGCACCGTTGAGACCGAGGATGACGACACGGGAACCCTTGTCGATGGCCAGGTCCACATCGGTGAAGATTTCGAGCGATCCGTAGGACTTGGACAGGCCCTCCGCCATCAGCGGGGTCCTGCCGCAGGGCGCGGGCTCGGGGAAGCGAAGCTTGGCGACCTTGTCGGCGACCCGTGCGTCCTCGAGGCCGGAGAGCAGTCGCTCCGCGCGCCGCGCCATGTTCTGCGCGGCGACGGTCTTGGTGGCCTTGGCGCGCATCTTGTCCGCCTGCGCGTTGAGCGCCGCGGCCTTCTTCTCGGCGTTCTGGCGCTCGCGCTTGCGGCGCTTCTCGTCGGCCTCGCGCTGCTGCTGGTAGAGCTTCCAGTTCATGTTGTAGATGTCGATCGTGGAGCGGTTCGCGTCGAGGTAGAAGACCTTGTTGACGACGGTCTCGACGAGGTCGACATCGTGGGAGATGACGATGAAGCCGCCGCGGTAGGTCCTCAGATAGTCGCGCAGCCAGACGATCGAGTCGGCGTCGAGGTGGTTGGTCGGCTCGTCGAGCAGCAGCGTGTCGGCGTCCGAGAAGAGGATCCGGGCGAGCTCCACACGGCGGCGCTGGCCGCCGGAGAGCGTGTGGAGGGGCTGGCCGAGCACGCGGTCGGGCAGATTGAGGGCGGCGGCGATGGTCGCGGCCTCGGCCTCTGCGGCGTATCCGCCCTTCGTCAGGAACTCGGTCTCCTGGCGCTCGTACTGCTTCATCGCCTTGTCGCGCGTGGTGCCCTTGCCGGTGGCGATGCGCTGTTCGTTGTCGCGCATCTTGCGGATCAGGACGTCGAGGCCGCGGGCGGAGAGGATGCGGTCGCGGGCGAGGACGTCGAGGTCGCCGGTGCGCGGGTCCTGCGGGAGGTAGCCGACCTCGCCGGAACGGGCGATCTGGCCCGCGGCGGGGATGCCCTCACCCGCGAGGCACTTGGTGAGGGTGGTCTTGCCCGCTCCGTTGCGGCCGACGAGACCGATGCGGTCGCCCTTGGCGATACGGAAATTGGCGGACTCGATGAGAATGCGGGCGCCGGCACGCAGCTCGATGCCGGAAGCGGTGATCACGGAAAGACTCCAGGGCGGGACGGACGGCGGAAGGACGACGGGCGCGGAGCAGCTTCGACGCCGTCTAATCCACGAGGAGAATTGCCATACGGGCCAGTCTACCGGGCATACGCAACCGGTTTTCTGTGGCGCTCCCCACGGCGGCGGCAGTCCGCTGCCTGCAGCGATGGGAAGCTCACGCCTCCACCTTTCTGAATGTTCTGTACGAATGGCACAAAAGGGGCGAGCGGCACCGTACTGATCGATACTCGGGGCATGCAGTTCGACGACGACGCCGATCTGGACACCTCGGAGGTCCAGGATGTGCGCGGCAGCCGCGTTCCGGGTGGCAGAGCCACCGTCGGCGGCGGCATCGTCGGTCTCATCGCACTGGTCCTGGGACTGATCTTCGGTGTGGGCCCCGACCAGCTCGGGCTCACCGAGAGCGGTCAGGACCCCGGCCCGAACGCCTCGTCGGCCGCCGAGGTCGCCCAGGCGTGCCGCAGGGGCTCCGACGCGAACATCCGGGAGGACTGCCGGACCGTCGGGGTGGTCAACAGCGTCCAGGACTACTGGCGCTCGGAGTTCGCGCGGCGCGGTGGCGTCTACCTGGACGCGCCGACCGTGATGTTCACCGGCCGGGTCAGTACGGCGTGCGGCGCCGCGAGCTCGGCGGTCGGGCCGTTCTACTGCCCGGGCGACCGCAAGGTCTACCTGGACCTCGGCTTCTTCGAAGACCTGCGGACCAAGTTCGGGTCCACCGGAGGTCCGTTCGCCCAGGCCTATGTCGTCGCCCATGAGTACGGCCACCACGTCCAGAACCTGATGGGCACACTCGGACGGGCCCAGGACGGACAGCAGGGCCCGGGCAGCAACGCGGTGCGCGTGGAGCTGCAGGCGGACTGCTACGCGGGGGTGTGGGCCCACCACGCCACCACCACTCCGGACGAGAAGACGGGCAGGCCCCTGCTGAAGCAGCTGACGGACGCGGACATCCAGGACGGCCTGGACGCGGCCGCGGCGGTCGGCGACGACCGGATCCAGGAGAAGTTCCAGGGGCGGGTCACCCCGGAGTCCTGGACGCACGGCTCTGCTGCGCAGCGCCGGCAGTGGTTCTACACCGGCTTCCGCACGGGCGACATGGCCGCCTGCAACACCTTCCGCTGACGGGCCGCCCTCCCCCGTGGGTGACGGGCATTGTCGGTCCCTCCTGCCAGACTGAGACGCGGGTCACATCCCTGTCGTCGAGTCCTGAGGAAGGTGATCGAGATGGCGGAGGCACCGAGCATCTGTCCCACGCTGTTGTACGCGGACGCCAAGGCCGCGATCCAACAGCTCACCGAAGCCTTCGGCTTCACCGAGAACGCCGTGTACGAGGGCGAGGACGGCAGGGTCGTCCACGCCGAGCTGTCGTACGGGAACGGGATGGTGATGCTGGGCAGCAAGGGCACGGGAAGCAAGTTCGACAAGCTCATGGAGGGCGGCGGTCCGGGCGGCGTCTTCGTCCATGTCGACGATGTCGACACGCACCACGGCAGGGCGGTGGAACACGGGGCGGAGATCGTGATGCCGCCCACCGACCAGGACTACGGCTCCCGGGACTACATGGCGCGCGATCTGGAGGGCAACGTCTGGAGTTTCGGGACGTACAGGCCGGGGGCGGCGGAGGGTTAGGGCCTCTCGTTCGGGTCTTGCGGGCCCGTGTGCCCTGGCGCCGCACCTGGCTGCGTTGCGTCGGTCGCCCTCGTCCCCCGGCCACCGCCGGGAGGTGGCCCCACCGCGCGGGCTGCTTCCTCCGCCCTGCGAGGCAACCGCCGGACCCCGCTCATCGATCCGGCCTGGTCCGAACGACTGACCCTGGGCCGCCCTGTCCGGGCGGCCGGGGCGTGTCTTCCCACCCTGGGCCGTGCCGGGGATCCGCCTGGCTCGCGAGTCCCCCGGAGCTTCGCCTGGGAGGTACCGCCGACAGGCACACTCGTTGCGTTGTCGGAGTCGTCCACGTACGTCCGGTACGAGGCTGACCTCCCCAGCCACCACTGGGAGATGCCCGCTCCGCACCAGTTCCGGAACACGCCCTACGAGCCTCCCGTGTGGACCTGAAAGGCCGCGCGGCGGACGGCCTTGGCCAGGGCGGGGTCGGGATGCGCCGCCGCGAGCGCGACCAGGACCTGCACGGTGCGCGGGTGGCCGACGGCCCGGATCTCGTCCAGCAGGGCGGGGACGGTGCCCTGCACCGCCGAGTCGAGATGGCGGACCAGCAGCGTGGTCTCGCCGTGGTCGGCGACGGCGGCCGCGGTGTCCACCCAGAGCCAGGTCGCCTCTTCGCGGGTGAGCACCTCGGCGGTGTCCTCGGGGTCCGCTCCCTCGTACTCGGCGAGCCACAGCAGGGCGTACGGACGCAGGGACGGCTCCTCCGCGGCGGCGCGCACACCGGCCTCGGCGGGCGCCCCGACGACGCGGAGAGCCTCGAAGGCGAGGCCGCGGAGCAGGGCGTCCTCGCCACGGGCGGCCGTGAGGAGTTCGGCGACGGCGCTGGAGACGGTGCGGGCGGCGAGCCAGGCGCGGTACTCGTCACGGGCGGGGCCGGGGGTGAGCCCGGCGCAGCCGCGGAGCATCTCCTCCGCGGAGTGCTCGATATGGCCGGCGGGGCTCTGGGCGGCGACGCAGATCTGTTCGAGCTTGACCCAGACCGCCCAGCTGCCGAGCGGGGTGAGGGTGGCCTGGCCCTCGCCGAGGGTGAGCGCGCCCACGGCCGCAAGGCCTTCCAGGGCCCAGCCGAGCAGGGCCGAGAGGGGAACGCCGGAACCGTCCGCGGCCGGACCGGTCGCCGCCGGACCGGTCGCCGCGGTGCCGCCTGCGGACGGGTCGGGCTGCGGGCCGTAGGGCACTTCGCAGCGCTCCTCGCGGAGTTCCACGACACGCTGCTGCAGCAGGTCCAGCAGGGCCGGTACGAGCACGGGGCCCGCGGAGAGCTGGAGAAGGGTGAGCACCTGGGGGACGGCTTCGACGACCTCCGCGACGGCCGCGGGGGCCACATCGGCCGGTGCCGGGTGAACGAGGGACCAGGCGTCGAACAGGGCGACCCAGCCACGCAGTACGGCGGTGTCGTCCCGGTCCCATACGTTCAGCCGCCAGCCGGGGCGCGCGGTGTCGCCGTGGAGTTCGACGAGCCCCGCGAGCCGGGCGCGGTCCCAGCCGGCGCTCACCTGCTCCGGTGTCAGCTCCAGCGCGACGGCGGCCCGTTCCCGGGCGTCGGCGCGCACCGCCGCGTCATGGCTTGCGGCGGCCAAGCGGGCGACGCGGACCGCGTCGGCGAGGACCTCGCGCGCCTGGCGGGCCAGTTCCGCGCGGGGCGGGGTGCCCTCGGGCGGGCGCGGAGCGGGGCGCGTACGCCGGTTCGTCACGGCGCGGCGGGCCGTGACGGTGGGGCGGGGGCGGACAAGACGGAGTCTGGAGTCGCGCAGGTTACGGGACGTCACGGGGGGCAGTCTCCCCGCTGTCGGCCCGAAAGCCCAAACGGAATGGGGGCTCCTCAGGTGAGCGGGGGCCTCCGGCCGGGTCCGGTCCCTGCTCAGGCACCGTCCGGGGCGGGGAAACCCGCCAGGGCCTGTCGTTCGGATCTTGCCGGGTTCGCGTGCCCCGGCGGCGCACCTCGCCTCGTTTTCGTCGGTCGCCGACGGCCCCCGGCCACCGCCGGGAGGTGCCCCCACCGCGTGGGCTCTCCTTACCTCCGCCTACCTCCGCTTGCCTCCGCCTCGCGATGCACGCCGCCGGGCCCCGCTCACCGATACGGCCCGACCGGAACGAGAAGCCCTAGATCAGCGGCGTGAGGAAACGGCGGAGAAGATCTTCGTAATGGGTCGTGTCGGCGTTCCACATGGCTGCGTGCGGGGCGTCGGGGACGGTGTGGAGGATGACCCGGTCCGGCCGGCGGGCCGCGAGCTCCCGTGAGGGCCCCCAGGGGGCGATCCGGTCGTCGGGGCCGTGGAAGATCAGCGCGGGGACGCGCAACGCGTCCGGGTCGGCGGCCTGCCGCAGCCGGTCGCCGTGCAGCCCGGTGCGGCCCTGGGCCGCACGTACGGCGAGCGGCAGCAGGAAGGACGGGGTACGGCGGGCGGCGGCGAGGGCGCGCAGGGTCGCCTCCCAGTCGAGCACCGGGGAGTCGAGGACGAGCCCCGCGATCCGGTCCCGGTGGGCGGAGTTGGCGGCGGCGTGCAGCGCCATCGAGCCGCCGGTGGACCAGCCGTGCACGATCACGCGCTCGGCGCCGCCGCGGACGGCGTGGCGGATGGCGGCGTCGAGGTCGCGCCACTCGGAGTCGCCGAGGTGACACAGGCCGTCCGGGGGCGGGGGCGCGCCGGCGTCGCCGCGGTAGGCGACGGACAGCACGGGCACCCGCAGGCCGGTCAAGAACGGCATCAGGTTCAGGGTGTGTTCCCGGGTGGTGCCCAGGCCGTGCACGGCGATGATCCAGGTGCCGCGGACGCCGGCGACGAACCAGGCGGGAAGGGCGCCGAGTTCGCCGGGGATCTCCACGTCCCGGTGGTCGATCCCGAGCGCGCTGCTCGGCGTGCCGATGTGCAGCTGTGGGGTGAACCGCACCTTGGTGCCGATGTCGAGGCTGCCGTGGCTGACGCTCTCCAGCCGTCGGACGACGGTGTCCGCGGCGTGCGGTACGTCCTCGAGGACCGGCCCGACGATCGCGTGCACGGCCGGGCCGGTGAGTCCGTAGGTACCGGGACGCAGGGAGGCGAGACTGCGGGTCAGAGTGATGCGTCCCGGTCCTGTGGCGTGCACGGTGAGCCGCGGCTCGCCGGGCAGGGGCCGTCCGGGAGTCGCCTTGAGTGCGGCATCACTCGCGTACCTTCCGGCCGCGAGCGTGCCCGCACCAAGACCTAGCAGGGTGGTGACGGCCGCTGCCGTCGCTGTAGCCGGGCGCACCGCTCCAGTGTCGGCATGTCCCGGCCGGGCTGCCAGTGGGCGGGGCACCAGAGTGACGCGCGGTGGCGGTGCGGGGGCCCGGCGGGCAGGGGTCAGCGTGCCTGGCCGTAGCTCCGGAGCCGGTCGCGCACCTCGTCGAGCTGGGCGGGCGAGAGCAGGGACGGCTCTCGCCCCGGGAGCGAGCTCGCGGTGAGCCAGAGCCTGCACATCCACTCCAGCTGGGCCGTCCGGTCGTACGCCTCGTCGAGCGAGGCTCCGTACGTGACCGTTCCGTGGTTCTGGAGCAGACAGCCCCTGCGGTCCGCCAGGGCGGCGAGCATGTTCGCCGCCAGCTCGTCCGTGCCGTAGAGGGCGTACGGGGCGACACGGACGGGGCCGCCGAGAGCGGCGGCCATGTAGTGGATCAAGGGGAGCTCGGTGACCAGCGTGGACACGGCGGTCGCGTGCACGGCATGGGTGTGCACGACGGCAGCCGCGTCCGTGGCCCGGTAGATCGCCAGATGCATCGGCAGCTCACTGGTGGGGACGAGATCGCCGAGCAGTTGCCGCCCGTCCGGATCGACGGCGACGACGTCCTGCGGGCCGAGCCTGTCGTAGGGCACGCCGCTCGGGGTGACCAGGACGAGCTCACCCGCCTCTGTCGGGACCCGTATCGAGACATTTCCCGAGGTGCCGACCACGAGTCCGTCCGCCGCGGTCCTGCGGGCGGTGGCCACGAGGTCCGCCCACGCCTCCCCGATCGCGTCGTGCCGCTGCTTCTCCCGCTGCCACCCGGTCATGGGGTGATCCTTTCAGGCGTTCGCCGGGGCCCGCCCGTCCGGGTGACCAGGATCTCCTCCATGGCTCTGCGGACGGGGCCGGGCGGGTTCCCCGCGCGGTGGCGAAATCCCCCGAGCCCGCCCTGACAGGGATCCACCGGACTCCAGGGCCCCTCCGCTTCACAAGCGGATTGACGCAAACCCGCTTCGGGACACTGCGGCGCCGAGTCCAGTTCATCTTCCGTTCACCCAGGTTGCCTAAGTTCGGCGCGCCACTGACGTCCAATAGAAGCCTGGGTAAATGGAAAACATCACGCTTCTCCTCGGGATCGTGATCATCACCGCTCTCGTGTTCGATTTCACGAACGGTTTCCACGACACAGCCAACGCGATGGCGACGACCATCTCGACCGGTGCACTCAAGCCGAAGACGGCGGTGGCCATGTCCGCCGTGCTCAATCTCGTCGGCGCCTTCCTCTCCGTCGAGGTCGCGAAGACGATCTCCGGCGGGATCATCAACGAGAAGGGCATACGCACAGAAGTGATCTTCGCGGCGCTCGTCGGCGCGATTCTGTGGAACCTCTTCACCTGGCTGCTGGGCCTGCCGTCCAGTTCCTCCCACGCGCTCTTCGGCGGTCTCATCGGTGCGGCCGTGATGTCCGCCGGTTTCTCCGCCGTCGACGGCGGCACCATCGTCACCAAGGTCCTGATCCCGGCCGTGGCCGCACCGGTCGTCGCCGGTCTCGCCGCGCTGTTCGCGACGAAGCTGACCTACAGGATCGGCAGCAGGGCCGACCAGAAGGCCACCGCCAAGGGCTACCGCGCCGGCCAGATCGCCTCCGCCGGACTCGTCTCCCTCGCCCACGGCACGAACGACGCGCAGAAGACCATGGGTGTCATCACCCTGGCCCTCGTCACCGGCGGCGTCCTCGTCCCGGGCTCGAACCCTCCGATGTGGGTCATCGTCTCCGCGGGCCTCGCGATCGCGCTCGGCACGTACCTGGGCGGCTGGCGCATCATCCGCACCATGGGCAAGGGCCTGACCGACCTCCAGCCGCAGCAGGGCTTCACCGCCCAGACCAGCGCCGCTACGGTCATCCTCGCCTCCTCGAACCTGGGCTTCTCGCTGTCCACCACCCAGTCCTGCTCCGGCGCCGTCATGGGCGCGGGCCTCGGCCGCAAGGGCGGTGTGGTCCGCTGGTCCACCGCGACCCGGATGTTCGTCGCCTGGGGCCTGACCCTGCCGGCCGCGGGTCTGGTCGGTGCCGCCGCCGAGTTCCTGACCAGTCAGGGCACTTGGGGCATCGCCGTCGTGGCGGTGCTGCTCCTCGCGGGCTCGGGCGTGATCTGGTCGCTCTCGCGCCGCAAGCCGGTCGACCACACGAACGTCACCGACGACGAGCTCACCGAGGCCGGTGCGGAGCCCGCGGGCGTCATCACCAACGCCATCGCGGCCGTCACCCCGCCGCCCACCGTCGCCGCGGCCGAGGAGCTCAAGGCCACCATCCCGGCCCCGGCCGGCGAGTCCAACCCCGCGCCCGCCGCCACGGTCTAAGGAAGAAACGAACCCCATGAAGATCGACTGGGCAGCTCTCGGCTCCGTCTTCGGCGTGAGCCTCGTCGTCACCGTCGCCCTGGTGGGCCTGTTCACCCTGGGCATCGTGGGCCTCGCCAAGCAGGAAGCCGCCTCGGCGCAGGGGGGCTCCGCGGCCCTCACCCGCACGGGCGCGTACGCCTGTTTCGCGCTCTGCGTGGCCGCGGTCGCGTACGGGATCTATCTGATCGTCGTCTGACGGTCGTACACCACCCTGTACGGCAGGAGCCGGGCCTCGTGGACGAGGTCCGGCTCCTGCCGTGTCCGGGGCCCTGTGTGGGACTCCGCACACTGTCCCTGCGCAGGTCAAAGGCGAGTTGACGGTTGTTCTCGACCATGGTGGACTTCCGGAGCCATTACGGCGGCAGAAGAGGAAGCCGGTGCGAATCCGGCGCGGTCCCGCCACTGTCACGGGTGCACTCCCCTCACCGGAGCACCCCGGAGCCAGGAACTCTCTCCCGCCGGTCACGTCGAGCCAGGGCGCGGACCCTGAGTGAGGACGAACATGCCTGCCGATCCGGGGGGCTGGGGGGATGTCTCCCCAGAGATCACTTTCGCGTGCGGTGCTGCTGCCGGACTCTTCGGCGACCTGCTTCTCGGCGATCCGCGCCGCGGGCATCCGGTCGCCGCGTTCGGCCGGACCGCCGCTGCCGTCGAACGGGTGCTGTGGCGCGACCACCGGGGTTGGGGCGCGCTGCACACCGCGTTGTGCGCCGGGGGCGCGGTCGCCGCGGGAGCGCTGGCCGCTGCCTCCGTACGCCGTTCCCGTACCGCCTCGTTCGCCCTGACGGCCGCCGCCACCTGGGCCGTCGTCGGTGGTACGTCGCTGGGCCGGGAGGCCGGGGCGATCGGGGGAGCACTGGCCGCCGGGGACCTCGAGGTCGCCCGCGAGCGGCTGCCGCATCTGTGCGGGCGTGACCCGCAGGCACTGGACGGCCCCGGGATCGCCCGCGCCGTCGTCGAGTCCGTCGCGGAGAACACCTCGGACGCGGTGGTCGGCGCGCTGGTGTGGGGCGCGCTCGGCGGGGTGCCCGGCCTCATCGGCTTCCGTGCCGTCAACACCCTGGACGCCATGGTGGGCCACAGATCCGCCCGCCACCGCAGGTACGGCTGGGCATCGGCGCGGCTCGACGACGCGGCGGGCTGGCCCGGCGCTCGCCTCACCGCCGGACTCGCGGTACTCGCGGGCGGAGATCCACGCGGCGCCGTACGCGCCTGGCGCGCCGATGCCGCGAAGCATCCGAGCCCCAACGCCGGTCCGGTGGAGGCGTCGTTCGCGGGGGCGCTCGGGGTAAGGCTCGGGGGGACGCTCTCGTACGGCGGACGGGTCGAGCACCGTCCCGTGCTCAACGCGGAGGGGCGCACGGTCGAGGTCACGGACATCGAGCGGGCGGTACGGCTCTCGCGGCGCGTGGGCGTCCTGGCCCTCGCGGTGTGCGCGGGCGCGCGGCTCGCATACGGGGCAACGAGGGGGAGGCGCACATGAGGGGCGGCGGACTGCTGGTCGCCGGGACCACGTCGGACGCGGGTAAGAGCGTCGTCACGGCGGGCATCTGCCGGTGGCTCGTGCGCCAGGGCGTGAAGGTCGCGCCCTTCAAGGGCCAGAACATGTCCCTCAATTCGTTCGTGACCCGCGAGGGAGCGGAGATCGGCAGGGCGCAGGCCATGCAGGCCCAGGCGGCGCGCGTGGAGCCCTCGGCGCTCATGAACCCCGTGCTGCTCAAACCGGGCAGCGACCGCTCCAGCCAGGTCGTGCTGATGGGCAGGCCGGTGGGCGAACTGAGCGCGCGCGGGTTCTTCGGGGGGCCCGGGCCCGCGGCGCAGCCGCATTCAGGCGGTGTGTCCCCGGGGAAAGTGCTGCACGGAGGCCGGCGGCAGGAGCTGTTCGAGCCCGTCGTGGAGTGCCTGGCGCAACTGCGCGACACCTACGACGCCGTCATCTGCGAAGGCGCCGGCAGCCCCGCCGAGATCAATCTGCGGCGTACCGACATCGTCAACATGGGCATCGCGCGCGCCGCGCGCCTGCCGGTGCTGGTGGTCGGGGACATCGACCGGGGCGGGGTCTTCGCGCAGTTCTTCGGTACGACGGCGCTGCTCGCGCCGGAGGACCAGGAACTGGTCGCGGGCTATCTGGTCAACAAGTTCCGGGGCGATGTGACGCTGCTGGAGCCGGGACTGGAGATGCTGCACGGGCTGACCGGACGGCGGACGTACGGCGTGCTTCCGTACGCGCACGGGCTCGGCATCGACGAGGAGGACGGCCTGCGCGTCTCCCTGCGGGGCGCCGTCCGCGAGTCCGTGACCTCGGCGCCGGTCGGTGAGGACGTCCTGCGGGTCGCGGTGTGCGCCGTGCCGCTGATGTCCAACTTCACCGACGTGGACGCCCTGGCGGCCGAACCGGGCGTCGTGGTGCGGTTCGTGGACCGCGCGGAAGAGCTCACCGACGCCGACCTGGTGATCGTTCCCGGCACCCGCGGGACCGTGAAGGCGCTCGCCTGGCTGCGCGAACGCGGACTCGCGGACGCGATCGCCCGGCGCGCGGCGGAGGGCAGGCCGGTGCTGGGGATCTGCGGCGGCCTCCAGGCCCTGGGCGAGCGCATCGAGGACGACGTCGAGTCACGTGCCGGTGCGGTCGAGGGCCTCGGGCTGCTGCCGCTGCGGGTGCGGTTCGCGCGCGAGAAGACCCTGGCGCGGCCCGTCGGTGAGGCGCTCGGCGAGCGGGTCGAGGGGTACGAGATCCACCACGGTGTCGCCGAAGTCCTGGGCGGCGAGCCCTTCCTGGACGGCTGCCGGGTGGGGGCGGTGTGGGGGACCCACTGGCACGGCTCGCTGGAGAGCGACGGCTTCCGGCGGGCGTTCCTCCGCGAGGTGGCCGCGGCGGCCGGGCGGCGTTTCGTGCCCGCGCCGGACACGAGCTTCGGCGCCCTGCGCGAGGAGCAGCTCGACCGGCTCGGAGACCTGATCGAGGAACACGCGGACACGGACGCGCTGCTGAAGCTCATCGAGTCGGGCCCGCCCGCCGGGCTGCCGTTCGTTCCGCCGGGGGCGCCGTGAGCGGGGCCCGCGGGATCCCGGCGTGCGCGGGGAGGGCTCTTCCACCCCGGACCCGGGAGCGTCGGACGGCGGGCCGTGCCCGCACAGGCAGGGCCAAGGGCGCCGGCGTGGCGCACATCCCCCACAACTCCTCCGAAGCCGGATGGAAGCCACTCGAAGGAGTGATCACCACATGAGCACCCGGTATCCGTTCACGGCCGTGGTCGGCATGGACGATCTGCGGCTGGCGCTGCTGCTCAACGCCGTCAGCCCCGCGGTGGGCGGCGTCCTCGTCCGCGGGGAGAAGGGCACGGCCAAGAGCACGGCGGTGCGCGCGCTGGCGGATCTGCTGCCCGAGGTGACGGTCGTGACGGGCTGCCGCTTCAGCTGCGACCCGTCCGGGCCCGACCCCCGGTGCCCCGACGGGCCTCATGAGGGCGGCCAGGCGTCCTCGCGCCCGGCCCGCATGGTCGAACTGCCCGTGGGCGCCTCTGAGGACCGGCTCGTCGGCGCTCTCGACATCGAGCGGGCCCTGGCCGAGGGCGTGAAGGCCTTCGAGCCCGGGCTGCTCGCACAGGCGCATCGCGGAATCCTGTACGTCGACGAGGTCAATCTGCTGCACGACCATCTGATCGACCTGCTGTTGGACGCCGCCGCGATGGGCGCCTCCTACGTCGAGCGCGAGGGCGTCTCCGTACGGCATGCCGCCCGCTTCCTCCTCGTCGGGACGATGAACCCCGAAGAGGGCGAGCTGCGGCCGCAGTTGCTCGACCGGTTCGGGCTCACGGTCGAGGTGGCCGCGTCACGGGACCCGGAGCAGCGGGTGGAGGTCGTCCGGCGCAGGCTCGCCCACGACGACGACCCGGCCGGCTTCGCCGCGCGCTGGGCGGACGACGAGTCGGCGCTGCGGGACCGTGTCGCCGCCGCGCGGGCGCTGCTGCCGTCCGTGGTGCTGGGAGACGCCGCGCTGCGGCAGATCGCGGCGACCTGCGCGGCGTTCGAAGTGGACGGTATGCGTGCCGACATCGTGATGGCCCGGACGGCGACGGCACTGGCCGCCTGGGCGGGGCGTACGGATGTCCGGGAGGAGGACGTACGGCAGGCCGCCCTGCTGGCGCTCCCCCACCGGCGCCGGCGCAACCCCTTCGACGCGCCAGGTCTCGACGAGGACAAGCTCGACGAGACGCTGGAGCAGTTCGGCGGGGACGGTGAGCCCGAGCCCGATCCGGACCCGGACGGAGGTCCGGACAGCCCCGACGGCGGGCCCGGAGGCGGCGGCGGGATCCCGCCGCAGGGGCAGGGTCCCGATGCGGCACCACCCGCGGACCGGCCGGCACCACCCGCGGACCAGCCGGAGCAGTCCGCCGCAGGCGCCCCGGGTGCCGGCGCGGGCGAGCAGGCCGCCGTACGGGCCGCCGAGCCGTTCCGTACGAAGATGCTGAGCGTGCCAGGGCTCGGCGAGGGTGCGGCCGGACGCCGCTCCCGCGCCCGTACCGAGCACGGCCGTACCACCGGGGCCCGGCGGCCGCAGGGCGCGCTCACCAAGCTGCATCTGTCGGCGACCGTACGGGCCGCGGCCCCGCACCAGCGGGCGCGCGGGCGCAGCGGCACCGGTCTCGTGGTCCGGCGTGACGATCTGCGCCAGGCCACCCGCGAGGGCCGCGAGGGCAACCTCGTGCTGTTCGTCGTGGACGCCTCCGGGTCGATGGCGGCGCGGCAGCGGATGAGCGCGGTCAAAGGCGCGGTCCTGTCGCTGCTGCTCGACGCGTACCAGCGGCGCGACAAGGTCGGTCTGGTCACCTTCCGGGGGAAGGACGCGGACGTGGCGCTGCCCCCGACGTCGTCGGTGGACGCGGCCGCCGCTCGTCTGGAGCAGCTGCCGACGGGCGGGCGTACGCCGCTCGCCGCGGGACTGCTCAAGGCGCACGACGTGCTGCGGATCGAGCGGCTGCGCGATCCGTCACGCCGCCCGCTGCTGGTGGTGGTCACCGACGGCCGCGCGACCGGCGCGCGCGGCGGTGACGCACTCGCGCTCGCCTCACGCGCCGCGCGGCTGCACGCCGCCGAGGGCACGGCGGGCGTGGTCGTGGACTGCGAGACGGGTCCGGTACGGCTGGGGCTGGCCGGCAATCTCGCCCGCGAACTCGGCGGCACGTCCGTCACCCTGGACGAGCTGCGCGCCGACAGCATCGCCGGGCTGGTCAGGGACGTACAGGCAAGCACCGGAACCAACAGGAGGGCCGCGTAGTGCCGCAGGGACAGCCGACCGTCGTACCGGACGACGGACTCACCACCCGTCAGCGCCGCAACCGCCCGCTGGTGATGGTGCACACGGGCATCGGCAAGGGGAAGTCGACCGCCGCCTTCGGTATGGCGCTGCGCGCCTGGAACCAGGGCTGGCCGGTCGGGGTGTTCCAGTTCGTCAAGTCGGCCAAGTGGAAGGTCGGCGAGGAGAACGCGCTCAAGGTCCTCGGCGCGAGCGGCGAGGGCGGGCCCGTCGACTGGCACAAGATGGGCGAGGGCTGGTCCTGGATCCAGCGCGCACCCGCCGACGGCGAGCAGTCCCACGAGGACAAGGCGCGCGAGGGCTGGGAGCAGGTCAAGCGCGACCTCGCGGCGGAGAAGTACAAGTTCTACGTCCTCGACGAGTTCGCCTATCTGCTGCACTGGGGCTGGATCGACACGGCCGAGGTGGTGCGGGTGCTGCGGGAGCGGCCCGGCACCCAGCATGTGGTGATCACCGGCCGCAACGCGCCCCCGGAACTCCTCGACCTCGCCGATCTCGTCACCGACATGTCCAAGGTCAAGCATCCGATGGACGCGGGCCAGAAGGGCCAGCGGGGCATCGAGTGGTAGGCATCAAGTGGTAGCACGTCTCGTCATCGCCGCACCGGCTTCGGGCAGCGGCAAGACCACCGTCGCGACGGGCCTGATGGCGGCCTTCACGGCGAGCGGTCTCGCCGTGTCCCCGCACAAGGTGGGCCCCGACTACATCGATCCTGGCTATCACGCACTGGCCACCGGCAGGCCCGGCCGCAACCTCGACGCCTACATGTGCGGCACCGACCTGGTCGCGCCGCTCTTCGCGCACGGCGCGCGCGGCTGCGACCTGGCCGTGGTCGAGGGGGTGATGGGGCTGTACGACGGCGCCGCGGGCCAGGGAGAACTGGCATCCACCGCGCAGGTCGCGAAGCTGCTGCGGGCCCCGGTGGTGCTGGTGGTGGACGCGTCGTCGCAGTCGCGGTCGGTGGCGGCCCTGGTGCACGGTTTCGCGTCGTGGGACCCGCAGGTGCGGCTCGGCGGTGTGATCCTCAACAAGGTCGCCACCGACCGGCACGAGGCGCTGCTGCGGGAGGCGCTGGAGGAGTCGGGGGTGCCGGTGCTGGGGGTGCTGCGGCGGGCGCCCGCCGTCAGTACGCCGTCGCGGCATCTGGGCCTGGTGCCGGTGGCCGAGCGCCGGTCCGAGGCCGTCGACGCCGTACGGGCGCAGGCGGAGCAGGTGCGTGCGGGGTGCGATCTGGAAGCACTGCTCGCGCTGGCACGGAGCGCTCCGCCGCTGGCCGAGGAACCCTGGGACCCGGCCGTCGGCGGGCACCCGGCCGAAGGTCCTCGCCCGGTGGTCGCGGTGGCGGGCGGCGCCGCGTTCACGTTCTCGTACGCCGAGCACGCGGAGCTGCTGAGCGCCGCAGGCGCGGAGGTGGTGCCCTTCGATCCGCTGCGCGACGAAGAGCTTCCCGCGGGCACCGGAGGCATCGTCATCGGCGGCGGGTTCCCCGAGGTCTACGCCCCCGAGCTGTCGGCCAACTCCCGGCTGCGCAAGGCGGTCTCCGAACTGGCGCGGGCGGGGGCGCCCGTCGCCGCGGAGTGTGCCGGGCTGCTCTATCTCGCACGCTCACTGGACGGCAGGCCGATGTGCGGGGTGCTGGACGCCGACGCGCGGATGTCGGAGCGGCTCACCCTCGGCTACCGGGACGCGGTGGCCGTGAGCGACAGCGTCCTGGCCGCCGCCGGGACACGGATGCGCGGACACGAGTTCCATCGCACGGTCATCGAGCCGGGCGCCGGACCCCGGGCGGCGTGGGGCCTGCGGCAGCCGGAGCGACGGGTCGAGGGCTTCGTACAGCAGGGCGTGCACGCGAGCTATGTGCACACGCACTGGGCGGCGGTGCCGGAGACGGCGCGCCGGCTCGTCCTCAGCTGCGCGCAATGGTCCGGGCGGGAGTGAGCCGGAGCCGGGCGTCATTCCGCCACGCCCGTCACGAGCCAGACGAACGCCACACCCCCCACCGTGCACAGCAGCGTGGTACGGGCAGGGTGCCGGTGGTGTGCCTCGGGAAGGATCTCGGCCGCCGCGAGATAGATCAGTACGCCCCCGAAGAGACCGAGATAGCTGCCCAGCAGTTCCTGCGGCATCGTGAACAACAGGGTCGAGGCGGCGCCGACGACGGGTGCGAGCGCGGCGGCGAAGAGCATGCCGAGGGCCTTGCGGCGGTCGTTCCCGTACAGGCTGGTGACCGTGTACGTGTTGAAGCCGTCGGCGAAGTCGTGGCTGACGACGGCGAGCGCGACCGCGGCTCCCATGCCCTCACCTGCCTGGAAGGCCGCGCCGATCGCGATGCCGTCCATGACGCTGTGGCCGACCAGGGCCGAGGCCGCGGCCATGCCCGCCTGAGGCGAGCGGTGTTCGTGGTTGTGCCGAAGGCCGTTGTACGCGCCGTGCGAGGCCTGACGGCCCGCCAGCATGCGCTCCACCAGGTGGGCGAGGAGAAATCCGCCGACGAACAGCAGCAGGGCCTGTGGCACGCCGAACACCTCGTGGCCCGCCGCGTGCAGCGCCTCCGGCAGCAGATCGAGGCCCGCCACGCCGAGCATGAGACCGCCCGCGAGGCCCAGCACGAGGTGCCGCCGGTCGGTCACACGCTGAGCCGCCCACCCGCCGGCCAGCGTCATCAGGAACGCGCCGAGCGCGACGAACACCGCCATGCGCTCTTGCTAGCGGATGCACCCCCTCCAGTGGCGGGTGCCACGCCATGAGCGCCCTTGTCGTCGGTGTCGGCGCGCGCCGAGGTGCGCCGCCGGAGGAGGTGCTCGGTCTGATCCGGGCCGTGCTGCGGGAGGCCGGGGAGGGGGCCGGCCCGGTGGTCGCCCTGGCGACGGTGGACGTCAAGGCGGACGATCCGGGGATCGCCGGGGCCGCCGCGGCGCTCGGTGTACCCGTGCGGACCCATACGGCACGGGAGCTGGCCGCGGTGGCGGTGCCGCACCCGTCCGGGGCGGCGCGGGACGCGGTGGGCACCCCGTCGGTGGCCGAGGCCGCGGCGCTCGCGGGCGGCGGTGAACTGCTCGTACCGAAGCGGAAGTCCGGGACGGAGGGGCGACCTGGCAGGGTGACCTGTGCGATCGTACGCCTTCCGGATGCCCCGGTTCCGGAATCGGCCGTGTGCCGGGCGACAGGCTCCGGCACGAAGCCGGCGCCGCCGACAGGGGACACGGCACGGGCACCTGCCCGGCGTGGATCCGGTGACGCTGGACATGATCGCAACTGGCAGCACAGGCACCGCCGCCCCGCCCCCGAGGAGAACGTATGACTTCCCCGCCGGCACTGCTCATCGCCGCCCCCGGCGCCCGGCACGACGCCGAGGCCGCGGCGTTCCGGGACTTTGTCGCGCTGCTGGGCAGCCGCCACCCGGAGGTGCCCGTCGCGGGTGGTCTCATCGGCGCCGACCGGTGGCCGGTGGCCGAGGCGGTGGACGAGCTCGTCATGGCGGGCGCGAGCCGGATCGCCGCGGTCTCGCTGGCGCTGCTTCCGGACGCGCGGGCGGGCGAGGGCATGACCGACGCGCTGGCCGCGGTGCCCGCACAGCACCCTGGGGTCTCCGTGGCGCGGGGCCGCGGGCTCGGCCCCGAACCGGCGCTGCTCGCCGTACTGGAGCAGCGGCTGGACGCGGCGCTGGGCACGGGCGCGGCGGGCCGTACGCCTCGGGACCGTGCCGGCGTCACCGTGCTCCTCGTGGCCCCGGGCTCGACCGAACCGGGAGCCAACGCCGAGGTGCACCGGGCGGCGCGACTGCTCTGGGAGGGGCGTGGGTACGCCGGGGTGGAGACCGCGTTCGTGTCGTCGGCCGCGCCCGATGTGCCGGCCGGGCTCGACCGGTGCGTCCGGCTCGGGGCCCGCCGGATCGTCGTGCTGCCGTACGTGCTGTTCGACGGCGGTCCGGTGGAGCGGGCGCGGCTGCACGCGGAGGGCTGGCAGGCGGCGCATCCGGAGACCGATGTACGGTTCGCCGAAGTGATCGGTCCCGTGGGCGAGTTGGCCGATCTGGTCATGGAACGCTACCGGGAGGCAGTGTCCCGTACCGCTCCGGCGGCCTCATCGGCAGGACGACCATGACCTTGCACACCGACGGCCACGATCTGCGCCACCACGGCGACGCGGAGGTACGGGACGGGCGGCTGACCGATCTCGCGGTCAACGTCCGTACCGGCACTCCCCCGGACTGGCTGCGCGAGCGCATCGCCGACTCCCTGACATCGCTCGCCGCCTATCCCGACGGGCGCGCGGCGCGGGCGGCCGTCGCCGCGCGGCACGGGCTGCCGGCGGAGCGGGTGCTGCTGACCGCCGGGGTGGCAGAGGCGTTCGTGCTGCTCGCGCGGGCGCTGAAGGTGAGCCGTCCGGTCGTGGTGCACCCGCAGTTCACGGAGCCGGAGGCGGCCCTGCGGGACGCCGGGCACGCGGTGACCCGGGCGGTGCTGCGTGAGGAGGACGGCTTCCGGCTGGATCCGTACGCCGTGCCCGAGTCGGCCGACCTCGTCGTCATCGGCAACCCGACGAACCCGACATCGGTCCTCCACCCGGCCGCCGCGATCGCCCGGCTGGCGCGGCCCGGGCGGATTCTCGTGGTGGACGAGGCGTTCATGGACGCGGTGCCGGGCGAGCCGGAGGAACTGGCGTCGCGGACCGACCTCCCGGGGCTCGTGGTGCTGCGCAGCCTCACCAAGACCTGGGGCCTGGCGGGGCTGCGGATCGGCTATGTGCTCGCGGCGCCGGAGACGATCGCGGTGCTTGAGCGGGCACAGCCGCTGTGGCCGGTGTCGACCCCGGCCCTCGCGGCGGCGGAGGCGTGCGTGTCGCCGCGGGCGCTGGCAGAGGCGGCGCAGGCGGCACGGCAGGCCGCCGCGGACCGGGCGCATCTGATGGCCGGTCTTGCGGAGTTCGACGAGGTACGTGTGGTGGCGCGCGCCGAAGGACCGTTCGTGCTGATCCGCATGGAGCGAGCCGACGAGGTACGCGAGCGCCTGCGCGGACTGGGCTTCGCGGCCCGGCGCGGTGACACGTTTCCGGGCCTGGACCACCGCTGGCTCCGCGTGGCGGTCCGCGACCGCGCCACGACGAACCGCTTCCTGCAGGCGCTCGACCAGGCCCTGACGATGGTGGGCGGCTGAAGGACCACCGGGGACCGCCGTTCGCTCCGGCCCGCCGGACGGAAGGCGGGGCCGGGTGGCTCCGGCGCCCGGCCCGGGGTCGCCTGCCACCCGGGCGCGCCCTCCACCGTTCGCCCCGCCCCCGGGTCCGCGTCAGTCGCGGGCGCGGCGGCGGGCCAGGGCCACCGCGCCGGCGCCCGTGGCGAGGAGCGCGATCGCGCCGGCCGCGGCGTACGGGGTCGAGGTGCTGCCGCCGGTGACCGCGAGGCTTTCCGAGCCGGAGGACGCGGGCTCGTCGACACCCGGCGCTGCCGGCTCCACGCCCGTCTGAGGCTTCACGTCCGCCGGGCCCGCCGGCGCGGGGCCGGGCGCCTCGCATGTCGCCGCCGCCAGCGTCACGGCGCCCTCGACCTCGGCGACGTTCAGCTTCAGCGGATTCACGGACACCTTCAGTTCGAGGGCGGTCGCCGCGGCCGTACGCGAAGTCGTCTCCGTGCGCGACAGGTCGAGTGCGACGTCGCCGACGCCGGGAACCTCCACGCGGGTGGTGCCGCCCGCCGTCAGCGTGACCTTCTTCCCCAGGACCCTGACGGTGCCGAGCACATTCGACTCGGCCACCGGTTTCCCGCCCGCCACGCAGACCGCCCGCGCGGTGACCTTCTCGACCTCGATCAGCGAGAGCAGCGGCAGCCCGGGCACGTGCACCTTGGCATGGGCGAGGGTCGTGCTGCCCTCGGCCTTCTCGCGGTCCGCGGTGGCCTTCGCGCTCGCGACGTCGGCTCGCAGCACATTGAACGGCCGCCCCTGGTCGACACCTTCCACCTGAACGGTGAGCGCCGTCTTCTCGGCGCTCACGGGCGCCTGGACCTCGTTGAGGGAGGTCTTCAGCGGCACGTGGACCGTCTTGTTGAGCAGGGAGACGTCGAGACCGGTACGGAGGACGACCGCGCTCGCCCGCCCGTCGCTGCCGCCCGTGGCGTGGGCCGGAGCGGCGAACGCCAGGGGCGCTGCGGCGGCCAGCGCGACAGAGGCCGCCGCGGCTGCGGAACGGCGTCCGGGCATGCGGAAGGTGTTGCTGTTCACGGTGGTGGAACCCCCACAGGAGACATGACATCGCCGGGCCCGCCCGCCACGGGGACTCGTGCACGACGGAGGCGACTGAGAACACCCGAATACTTACGCACCGAGAGTGAACCGGCAGACACCTGCAGTGAGTTCACTCCAAAGTGAGGTTTCCGCGCCAGCGTTCGATTAATGGGGTACGGGTGTTCCTGGAAGCCGCCCTTTCGGAGGGGGCGCCGGGGCGTACGCCGGTCGACCTCGGTACGGCGCAGGCAAGGGCACCAAGGACGTCCAACGAGCCGCGCATGCCTCGCGTCGCCCCCGGTCAACCGGACGTCCGGCCCGTGAGTCAGGCCACCACGTGCCCGTTGACGATCACCCGCCGCGGCGATGCCAGCACCCTCACATCCGCCCGCGGGTCAGCCTCGTACACCACGAGATCGGCCGGCTCCCCCTCTTCGAGCCCGGGCCGCCCCAGCCAGCCGCGCGCGCCCCAGGCCGTCGCCGAGAGCGCCTCGACCGGCGGGATGCCGGCCTTCACCAGCTCGGCGACCTCCGCCGCGACGAGCCCGTGCGGCAGCGAGCCGCCCGCGTCGGTGCCGACATAGACGGGGATGCCCGCGTCGTACGCCGAGCGGACGGTGTCGTACCGGCGCTCGTGCAGTCGGCGCATATGGGCGGACCAGCGCGGGAACTTCGCCTCTCCGCCGTCGGCGAGCCGCGGGAACGTCGCGATGTTGACGAGTGTCGGGACGATCGCGACACCCCGCTCCGCGAACAGCGGGATGGTCTCCTCCGTCAGTCCGGTCGCATGCTCGACGCAGTCGATGCCCGCCTCGACGAGGTCGCGCAGCGAGTCCTCGGCGAAGCAGTGCGCGGTGACCCGGACGCCCAGCCGGTGCGCCTCCGCGATGGCCGCCTCGACGGCTTCGCGTGGCCAGCAGGCGCCCAGATCCCCCGCCTCGCGGTCGAGCCAGTCGCCGACCAGCTTGACCCAGCCGTCGCCGCGCCGCGCCTCCCGCGCCACGTACGCGACCAGGTCGTCGGGCTCGATCTCGTGGGCGTAGTTGCGGATGTAGCGACGGGTACGGGCGATGTGCCGGCCGGCCCTGATGATCTTCGGCAGGTCCTCGCGGTCGTCGATCCACCGGGTGTCGGCGGGCGAGCCCGCGTCCCTGATGAGCAGCGTGCCCGCGTCCCGGCCGGTCAGCGCCTGCTTCTCGCTGGTCGCCTCGTCCACCGCGCCGTGCTGGTCGAGCCCGACATGGCAGTGGGCGTCGACCAGACCCGGGAGCACCCATCCCTCGACGGTCCGCGCCTCACCCGACGGGCGCCGGTACGTGATCCGCCCACCGACCACCCACAGTTCGTCGCGCACCTCCTCCGGCCCGACGAGCACCCGCCCCTTCACATGCAGCACCACGTGATCGCTCATGAGCAGCACTCTACGAGCCCTGCCCCAGGGTCGATCGAGGACCGTAGAGAACCTCCGTTTTCGAATGATGAGGAGTTGCGCGACGGGGCCACCTCGCCTGGATGTGGCGGCACGGGACTCGGGCACGACGCTCAGGGTGAGCCCGATGGTGATCAGCGCCAGCGGGATGTTGATCCAGAACACCCACCGCCATCCGAGTGAGTCGACCAGCAGTCCCCCGACAACCGTCCCCAGCGCAGGCTGAGCCCGGTCACGCTGCCCCGCACGCCGATCGCGCGGGCGCGCTGGACAGGGTCGAGGAAGGTGAGCATCGCGCCGCCCACCGCGGCCACGGTGCTGAACGCGATCAGCCGTGACGCGGTGCGGTCCTCGCCGGCGGCGCTGGGTGCGGGCCCTCGCCGGATACGGCCTGGAAGCCGATCCGGAGGATGCTCGCCGCGCCCCGACGACGCCTGGCGGAAGTAATGTCCGACACCCCGACAACAAATAAATAGCGCATGAATTCATGAATGCGGGGAGCTACTTTATCGTAATTAGCTCCCCGCATTCTTCTGCCCCGTTTCCCGGACCCTAAACGCCAAAGTTTCAACAAGATCGAACGTCCCGTTCCGGGCGCATTCCGCAGGCGTTTCCAGTGTGTGACGCATTCCACAGCCAAGATCTTTCGCCCGATAACTCCCACCCAAATGGGGAGAGTTCGGCATCGACTCGCGCGGCGCCCGCCCGCGCGCGATAACACACTTCGACCCTCCACCCAACCCCCCTCCTCGATGCAATCTGCGAATTTGCTCGGTAAATTCAATTCGCATGACCACCGCACTGAGCATCGACAGCCCACGCGTGGAGGACGGAGCCGCGATCTGGCGAATAGCCCGCGACTCCGAGGTCCTGGACCTGAACTCCTCGTACAGCTATTTGCTGTGGTGCCGCGACTTCGCCGCGACCTCCGCGGTGGCCCGCGGCGCCGACGGTGAACCGATCGCGTTCGTCACCGGCTACACCAGGCCGGAGAGCCCGGAGACGCTGGTCGTCTGGCAGGTCGCCGTCGACGAGGCGCACCGCGGCCACGGCCTCGCCGGGACGCTCCTCGACGCGCTGACCCGTCGCGTAGCCGCCTCGCACGGCGTCCGCGCGATCGAGACGACCGTCACCCCGGACAACACCGCGTCCGACCGCCTCTTCACCTCGTACGCGGCCCGGCGCGGCGCGTCACTGGAGCGTGAGGTGCTCTTCGACGGCGGGCTGTTCCCCGAGGGAACCCACCAGCCCGAAGTGCTGTACCGCATCGGCCCGATCACTGTCACCGTCTGACCCCCACATCAGGAGAGACCGCTGTGACCATCACCCCGCCCGCCCTGAGTGTCTTCGAGACCCTGGAGTCGGAGGTGCGCAGCTACTGCCGCGGTTGGCCCGCAGTGTTCGACCGCGCGCAGGGCGCCCGACTCACCGACGAGGACGGCCACACCTATCTCGACTTCTTCGCCGGCGCAGGATCACTCAACTACGGCCACAACAACCCCGTACTGAAACGCGCGCTCCTCGACTACCTGGAACGCGACGGCATCACCCACGGTCTGGACATGGCGACGACCGCCAAGCGCGCCTTCCTGGAGTCCTTCCAGAACATCGTGCTGCGACCGCGCGATCTTCCGTACAAGGTGATGTTCCCCGGCCCGACCGGCACGAACGCCGTCGAGGCGGCGCTCAAACTGGCCCGCAAGGTGAAGGGCCGGGAGTCGATCGTCTCGTTCACCAACGCCTTCCACGGCATGTCGCTGGGCTCGCTCGCCGTCACCGGTAACGCCTTCAAGCGGGCGGGCGCCGGTATACCGCTGGTGCACGGCACGCCGATGCCGTTCGACAACTACCTCGACGGCCAGGTCCAGGACTTCCTCTGGTTCGAGCGACTGCTCGAGGACCAGGGCTCCGGCCTCAACAAGCCCGCCGCGGTCATCGTCGAGACCGTGCAGGGCGAGGGCGGCATCAACGTGGCCCGGCCCGAGTGGCTGCGGGCGCTCGCCGACCTCTGCCGGCGCCAGGACATGCTGCTCATCGTCGACGACATCCAGATGGGCTGCGGCCGCACCGGTGCCTTCTTCTCCTTCGAGGAGGCGGGCATCACCCCGGACATCGTCACCCTGTCGAAGTCCATCAGCGGCTACGGACTGCCCATGTCGCTGTGCCTGTTCAACCCGGAGCTCGACATCTGGGAGCCGGGCGAGCACAACGGCACGTTCCGCGGCAACAACCCGGCCTTCGTCACCGCTGCCGCCGCGCTGGACACCTACTGGGCGGACGGGCAGATGGAGAAGCAGACCATCACGCGCGGTGAGCAGGTCGAGCAGACGCTGCTCTCGATCACCGACGAGAACTCGGCCGACGGGGTCGACTTCCGCGGGCGCGGGCTGGTCTGGGGTCTGGAGTTCGCCGACAAGGCCCGGGCGAGCGCCGTCTGCGCCCGCGCCTTCGAGCTCGGTCTGCTGCTGGAGACCTCCGGCCCGCAGAGCGAAGTGGTGAAGCTGCTGCCGCCGCTCACCGTGACACCCGACGAGCTGGACGAGGGGCTTCGTACCCTCGCGCGTGCGGTCCGAGAGACCGCCTGAGCTCCCACGGACCGTCCGAACACCCGAAGCAGGAGAGGAAGCGCACCACCGTGATCGTCCGATCGTTCAAGGACATCGAGAACACCGACCGGCACGTCAGGTCGAAGTCCGGCACCTGGGAGAGCAAGCGCATCGTGCTCGCCAAGGAGAAGGTCGGCTTCTCCCTGCACGAGACCGTTCTGTACGCGGGTACGGAGACGTCGATGTGGTACGCGAACCACATCGAGGCCGTGCTGTGCGTGGAGGGCGAGGCCGAGCTCACGAACGACGAGACCGGCGAGTCGCACTGGATCGAGCCCGGCACGATGTATCTGCTGGACGGCCACGAGCGTCACACGCTGCGTCCCAAGACCGACTTCCGCTGCGTATGCGTCTTCAATCCTCCCGTCACCGGACGGGAGGACCACGACGAGAACGGCGTCTACCCGCTGATCACCGAGGAGGGCTGAGCCATGACCACCGCGATCACCGATCTCTACCCGACCCGCGGCGCGGCCGAGACGGCCGTCCCCCGGCAGGACCCGGTGGTCTGGTCCCCGCCGGGGACGCCGGGCCCCATCGCCCCGTCGGCGTTGCAGTCGTACGAGCGCGACGGGTTCCTGGCGATCGAGGAGCTGATCACTCCGAACGAGGTCGCGGTCCACCGCGCCGAACTGGAGCGGCTGGTCTCCGACCCGGCGATACGGGCCGATGAGCGCTCGATCGTGGAGCCGAAGACCCAGGACGTGCGCTCGGTCTTCGAAGTGCACCGGATCAGCGAGATCTTCGAGGCTCTGGTGCGCGACGAGCGGCTGGTCGGCAGAGCGCGCCAGATCCTCGGCTCGGACGTGTACGTCCACCAGTCCCGGATCAACGTCAAGCCGGGGTTCGGGGCTTCGGGCTTCTACTGGCACTCGGACTTCGAGACCTGGCACGCCGAGGACGGTCTGCCACGGATGCGGACGGTGTCGGTCTCCATCGCGCTGACCGAGAACTTCGACACCAACGGCGGGCTGATGATCATGCCCGGGTCGCACCGGACGTTCCTCGGCTGCGCGGGCGAGACGCCGAAGGACAACTACAAGAAGTCGCTGCAGATGCAGGACGCCGGTACGCCGTCGGACGAGGCGCTGACCGCGTTCGCTCAGCGGCACAGCATCCGGCTGTTCACCGGGAAGGCCGGCTCGGCGACCTGGTTCGACTGCAACGCGATGCACGGCTCCGGGGACAACATCACCCCGTACCCGCGCAGCAATGTCTTCATCGTCTACAACAGCGTGGAGAACGCGGCGCAGGAGCCGTTCGCGGCGCCGGTGCCGCGGCCGTCGTTCATCGGGGCACGGGACTTCACTCCCGTCCGGTGATCTCGCGGCGGTGAGCGCCTCCGAGCGGGGCCCGGGGATCTTCCCCCGGGCCCCGGTCGCGTCAGGCGCCGAGCGCCGGGTAGTCGATGTAGCCCTTGTCGCCGCCGCCGAAGAAGCTCGTCGGGTCGGGGGTGTTGTAGGGGCCGCCCGCCCTCAGCCGGGCCGGCAGGTCCGGGTTCGCGAGGAAGAGCGCGCCGTACGACACGATGTCGGCGACGCCGTCCTCGATCAGGGCGAGCTCGCCGGGGCCGGTCGGTCCTTCGGTGGCCGCGTTGAGGACGACCGTTCCTGAGAACTCCTTGCGCAGGTCGAGCGTCAGGGGCCGCAGTGCGGGCGTGGCCTCCAGGATGTGCAGATACGCGAGGTCCAGGGGCTCCAGCTCCCGTACGAGCGCGAGGTAGACGCCCTCGGCCTCGTCGAGGGGCTCGGCGATGTCGTTGTACGGGTTGGTGGGCGAGATCCGGATCGCGGTCCGCGCCGCACCGATGGCCTCGACGACGGCCTTGGTGGCCTCGACGGCGAAGCGGATGCGGGCCTGCGCGGAGCCGCCCCACTCGTCGGTGCGGCGGTTGGTGTTCGGCGAGAGGAACTGGTGGATCAGATAGCCGTTGGCACCGTGCAGCTCGACCCCGTCGAAACCGGCGTCGACCGCGTTGCGGGCGGCAGCGGCGAAGTCGGCGACGGTGGCCCGTACCTCGTCACCGGTCAGCTCGCGCGGGGTGACGAAGTCGACGAGGCCGTCGTGGGTGTAGAGCTGCCCTCCAGGGGTGACCGCTGAGGCGCTGACGGGGGCCAGCCCGTCCGGCAGCACCGACGGGTGGCTGATCCGGCCGGCGTGCATGAGCTGGGCGAAGATCCGGCCGCCCTTGGCGTGGACGGCATCGGTGACCCGGCGCCAGGCCGCGACCTGCTCCTCGCTGTGCAGACCCGGGGTGTTGGGGTAGCCCTGGCCCACGGCGGAGGGCTGGATCCCTTCGGTGATGATCAGGCCGGCCGATGCGCGCTGGGCGTAGTACTCGACGGTGGAACCGGTCGGGCTGAGGCCCGGGCCGAAGGCACGGCTGCGGGTCATGGGCGCCATGGCGATGCGATTGGCGAGCGGCGTACCGGACAGGTCGATCGGATCGAAGGCACTGGTCATGGGAACTCCCGGAGACAGACATAGTTGGTCGGCCAAGGAAATGCGGCGAGCCTACTGTAGCGCATTGTTTGGCCGACCAAGGTAATCTGGCCGGAAGTGGATGTGGGAACGTCGGAGCAGCCCGAAGATCCGCCGGAAAGTCCTGAGGAGGCCCGATGACGCCCGAGGCCGACCCCGCCTGTCCCAGCGAGCGGCTGCCGTCCCTTGCACGCAGCGGCCCGGTGAGCCATGCCCTCACACGGGTGGCCCGGCTCCACCGCATCGCCGCGGGCAAGGCGCTCAGGCAGGCCGGGCTCTACGCCGGGCAGGAGACGGTGATGATGCGTCTGTGGCAGTCCGGGCCCGTGCGGCAGTCGGACCTCATCAGGATGTGCGAGCTCGACCCGTCGACCATCACCAAGATGCTCCAGCGGCTCGAGCAGTCAGGACATGTCCGCCGCTGCCCGGACCCGGCGGACCGGCGGGCGGTGCTCGTCGAGGCAACGGAGGACAGCTGCGCGCTGTACACCGATGTGACACGGACCTGGGGCGAGCTGGAGGAGCACACGCTCGCCGGGCTCGACCCGGCCGAGCGCGCCGAGCTCGGCAGACTGCTGGCCAGGGTCGAGCAGAACCTCTGCACGGAGACGGCGGACTGCCCGGGCCCGGCGGCCGGACCGGCCGCTCAGCCGGAGAGCACGTCGAGCGCCCTGTCGACGTCCGCCTCCGAGTTGTAGAGGTGGAACGAGGCCCGCAGATTGCCGGCGCGGGCCGATACGACGACCCCGGCGCGGGCGAGCCGGGGCTGCCGCTCACCGAGGCCGGGTACGGCGACGATGCCGGAGTCACCCGGGACGGGCGAGTGACCGAGTTCCACCAGTCCCGCCCGGAAACGCGCCGCGAGTGCGGTGTTGTGGGCGTGGACCGCGTCGACCCCGATCTTCTCCAGCAGCGGAAGTGACTGCTCGGCCGCGTGGTACGCGAGGAACGACGGCGGCTCGTCGTAGCGCCGGGCGGACCGGGCGAACTCCTCGACGGGCCCGTACGTGCTCCCCGACGGGTCCTCGGCCGCGAACAGACCCGCGTGTGCCGGGACCAGCGACTCCTGCGCCGCCTCCGTGACGGTGAGGAAGGACGCGCCGCGCGGGCAGAGCAGGTACTTGAACGCGGCGGTGACGGTGTAGTCGTACGCCCCGGCGTCCACCGGCAGCCAGCCCGCGGCCTGGCTGGCGTCGAGCAGGACGCGTGCACCGTGGGCGGCCGCGGAGGCACGGACCGCAGAGAGGTCCGCGATCCGGCCGTCGGCGGACTGCACGGCGGACAGGGCGACCAGCGTGGTGCCGGGTCCCACGGCGCCGGCGATCCCGTCGAGCGGCGCATACCGCACCTTCAGGTCTCCCCGGGTGGTGAAAGGGGTGACCATGGAGCTGAACTCCCCCTCGGGAACCACGACTTCGGCACCGGCAGGGAGCGAGGCCGCGATCAGCCCCACATGGACGGCGACCGAGCCTCCGGTCGCGACGCGATCCGCGGACACGCCCACCAGACGGGCGAAGGAGGCTCGGGCCGCCTCGACGGACTCGGAGCTGCCCGAACCCTCCGGGCGGCCGTCGGCGATCTCCTGTGCGAGCTTTCTGACGGCCTCGACCGAACGACGCGGCAAGAGACCGCAGCTGGAGGTGTTCAGATACGTCGACGTGGGCGCGAACTCGGCGCCTCCCAGGGTTTCCATGCATCCAGACCCTACGTCGCACCGCCGTGCGGCGGGGGTGATCAGCTTTGCGGCTGAACCTCACACGCTCCGTCGGCGTCACAGGCCGGGCCCGCTTCCGCGGCGCCGGGCGTGGCCAGCGGTGCGGGCCCCCGGCTCTGCCAGGCCTGCTCCAGGGCACGGGTGAAGACCTCGGCGGGCTGTCCGCCGGAGACTCCGTAACGGCGGTCGAGGACAAAGAACGGCACGGCGTTCGCGCCGAGCTCCGCGGCCTCGCGCTCGTCCGAGCGCACCTCGTCGGCGTACGCGTCCTCGTCCGCCAGGACCGCGCGGGCCTCGTCGGCGTCCAGCCCGGCCTCCACGGCCAGCTCGACGAGCACCTCGGGGTCGAAGACGGACCGTTCCTCGGCGAAGTTCGCCCGGTAGGCAAGGTCCAGCAGCTCTTCCTGGCGGCCGTGGGCCCGGGCGAGGTGGAGCAGCCGGTGGATGTCGAAGGTGTTCCCGTGGTCGCGGCCCTCGGTGCGGTAGCCGAGGCCCTCCGCCCGCGCGTTGGAGGCGACGTGCTCCTCCATGGCTCGGGCCTCTTCGAGGGTGCGGCCGTACTTCTTCGCGAGCATGTCGATCACCGGCGCGGTATCGGCCTTGGCACGGTTCGGGTCGAGCTCGAAGGAACGGTGCACGACCTCGATCTCGTCGCGGTGGGCGAAGGCCGCGAGTCCCTTCTCGAAGCGTGCCTTGCCGATGTAGCACCAGGGGCAGGCGATGTCGCTCCAGATCTCGACGCGCATGTGACTGATTCTCTCTTCGCTCGTGCGGGCTCGCGGGCGCGGAGGCGCCCTCCGCTCACGCCTGCAACGCGCGAACGGTCCGGCTCATTCCGTGCCACCGGCGGTCACGTCCAGGGGCAAGGACCAGATGGGTGCCGGCACGCGGCCCGTCCGGGGCGGGGCTGCACCCGGGCCGGGCGTAGAAGCTCCGGGCCCGCAGATTGTGTTCGAACACCTCCAGGCGGGCCGTGCGGACACCGGGCTGCCGCCATGCCTCGGATCCATGCGGTGTGCAGAGCGCTGCCGATACCGCCGCTCCACCGGCCAGGGTGGACATGGAGCTGGGCGGGTTTCATCACTCCGCCGGCCTCGCGGTACGCGGCGGCTCCGGCGACCTCGCCGTCCCGCTCGGCGCAGAGCCCCGCACCGTCGCCGATCGCACGCGCCCAGGGCCTCTCGTTCGGATCCTGCCGGGCTCGCGTTGCCCTGGCGCCGCACCTCGCGCGTTGTCGTCGGTCGCCGACGTCCCCAGCTACCGCTGGGAGGTGCCCCCACCACGTGGGCTCCTTCCTCCGCCTTGCGACGCTCGCCGCCGGACCCCGCTCACCGATCCGGCCCGGTCCGAACGGAAGACCCCAGCCCTCGCGGCTGCGGGCGGTCTCGGCAGGGCCCGCGTACCTCTCCTCCGCGAGACGGCCGCGGTAGTACGTGGCGCGGGAGGCAGATGGCGTCCAGGTCGGCGACAACAGCCCCCTGCGGGCCCCGGGCCCCGCGGACGCCCCGGTACCAGCCGCGGACGGCCGGCACCGGGGTGGGCCGTCCGGCTCAGCCGAAGAAGACGACCGAGCGCAGCTTGAGGCGGTCCGAGCCGTGCCCGCCGTGCGGGCGCAGCGGGAAGGAGTGGCCGGTGCAGTCCGGTTCGGTGAAGACCACGGCCACCGCGTCGGTGTCGTTCCGCGGCGCGAAGGCGGGCACGGAGGACCCCGGGTCCGCGACCTCGGGGAGGGCGACGCACTCCCGGCCGGGGAGGTCGGTCAGAACGGCCCGCTGCGGCCGTCCGTCCAGGCCGACGAAGCTGTACGAGAACTCACCTTCCGCCGCGTGGGCCGGGATGGGCAGGGTCAGGACCAGCGTGAGCGCACCGAGGGCAGCCGCGACGGAGTGACGAAGTCGCATGGGGAGAGCTCCTTTTCCAAGGCGTACGGAACGCCTGAGGCCTTCCACCCGCCCGCGGTCACGGCACCCGGATCGTCTGCGGAAACGATCACTTGTCGTCAGTTCGGAGCAACGGTCACCTCTCCCGGTGACGCCCTGACCGGACCTCGGCCGGGTCCGGTCCCCCGGCGCCACGCAGGGAGTGTCGGGACGCAGAGCCGTGTTCGGGCCCGAATGCCTGGGCGGAGGCGAACTCCGTCGCACGGCCGGTGCGGACGACTGCGACCGTCAAGAGCGGCACGCCCGTCGCACGGCCGGTACGAACGACTGCGACCGTCAAGAGCGGCACGCCCGTCGCACGGCCGGTACGAACGACTGCGACCGTGAGGA
This sequence comes from Streptomyces sp. NPDC057445, assembly GCF_042802855.1. Taxonomy (NCBI): domain Bacteria; kingdom Bacillati; phylum Actinomycetota; class Actinomycetes; order Kitasatosporales; family Streptomycetaceae; genus Streptomyces; species Streptomyces sp. NPDC057445. Next base: position 86,328 of record NZ_JBHVDH010000016.1, read on the forward strand.
GCTGGCGCGTCCGTTTCGCCGGCGGCGGGCCCGCCGTGGTCGTGCACCGCCGGCGAGAGCGCGGTGACGGGGACGGTCTCACGCGCCGGGTCCCGGACACGGCACCGTGTCTGCTGTCAGGAGCCGTCCCGCAGGCCCTGCGGCCAGCTGGGCCTGAACTCGATCCGGTCGAAGGCGACGACGCAGCCCTCGCCGACCGGGGACTGGGCCATGAAGCCGACGAGCGCGGCCTCCGCCTGCTCCCGGCCGCCGAGCGCGAAGATGCGGACGAAGGTCCAGCGGTCGCCGTCCGCGGATGCGTGGAAGGCGAAGGCGCCCGCGGTGCGGCTGATCCGCAGCCAGGCGCTGTCGCCGTCCACCATGAAGGAGTTGGCGTCGTCGGAGTGGCCACGGGTGACGACCGTGCAGATGGCCGGTTTGTCCGGGGACAGCTCCAGGCAGAGTTTGGCCCACTCGCGCTCGCCGACGTGGAGGTAGAGCACGCCCGCGTCGAAGGCGGCACCGAAGCCGACCTTCACGCGGGCGATCAGCTGGAAGTCGCCCTCCGGCGCGCCGAGAAGCCGGGGTGCGTCGGACGCCGGGTCCAGGGCCTCGCCGGTGGGCGGGACGAAGCGGTCCTGACGTGCCCCCGCCCAGCCGGTGAGCATTCCGTCCTCGTACGACCAGTCGGCGTCGGGTCCGTACGGCCGCAGCGGGAAGGGTAGTTCGGGCAGGGTGATCACGTCGGTCACGCGGTCAGCTTTCCAGACCCTCCTGGCGCCCGTCGACCCGGCGCGGGAGACCGAGCGGGTTCTCGTCGCGCAGCTCCGGAGGGAGCAGCGCGGAGGGCGCCGACTGGTAGGTGACAGGGCGCAGCCACCGTTCGATCGCGGTCGCGCCGACCGAGGTGGACGTGGAGGTGGTGGCCGGGTAAGGGCCTCCGTGGTGCTGGGCGGGGGCGACGGCGACGCCGGTCGGCCATCCGTCGACCAGGACCCGGCCGGCGAGCGGGGTGAGTGCGGCGAGCAGCTCCGCCGCCGGACCGGCCGCCTCGCCCTCGGAGATGTGCAGGGTGGCGGTGAGATTGCCGGGCAGCCGGGACAGGATGCCGGCGATCTCTTCCTGCGACGCGTAGCGGGCGACCACGGTGACCGGCCCGAAGCACTCCTCGAGCAGCAGATCGTGCGGGCCCTCTGTGGCCAGCCGCTGTGCCGGTACGGTCAGGAAGCCCGCGCTCACGGTGTGCTCCCCGCCCGCACCGGGCGTGACGGGCATCCCGACGCCGTCCAGTGCCGCGCGCTCGGCGACGCCGGCGACGAAAGCGTCCCGCATCCGGTGGTCGAGCATCACGCCGGGCTCGGTCTCGCTGACCGCCGCCGTCAGGGACTTGAGCAGCCGGTCGCCGGCGGCACCGGCCGGGGCCAGCACAAAGCCGGGCTTGGTGCAGAACTGCCCCTCCCCCAGGGTCATCGAACCGGCCAGGCCCGTGCCGATCGCCTCCGCGCGCTCGTCCGCAGCGGCCTCGGTGATCACGACCGGGTTGAGGGAGCCGAGCTCGCCGTGGAACGGGATGGGCACGGGGCGGGCCGCCGCGGCGTCGAAGAGGGCGCGGCCGCCGCGCACCGAACCGGTGAATCCGGCGGCCGCGACCAGCGGATGGCGTACGAGCTCCACTCCCGCGTCGAAGCCGTGGACCAGCGCGATCACGTCCTCGGGCAGCCCGGCCTGCTGGGCGGCCCTGCGCAGGACCGACGCGCACAGCTCGGAGGTGGCCGGGTGATCCGGGTGGGCCTTGACGACGACGGGGCAGCCCGCGGCGAGGGCGCTCGCGGTGTCTCCTCCGGGCACGGAGAAGGCGAGCGGGAAGTTGCTCGCGGAGTAGACGGCGACGACTCCGAGCGGGATCTTCCAGCGGCGCAGTTCGGGCCATGGCGGGGTCCGGTCGGCGTCCGCGTGGTCGATGCGGATGTCGAGGAACGCCCCCTCGTCGACCACATCGGCGAAGGCCCGCAACTGGGCCGTGGTCCTCGCGAGTTCACCGGTCAGCCGCACCGGCCCCAGCGCGGTCTCGGCGTCGGCGGCCTCGATGACGTGCCCGCCTGCCTCGTCGAGGAGGTCCGCGGCGTTACGGAGCAGAGCGGCCCGGGCCGTGCGGTCGGCGAGCGCGGGGCGGGCGGCTTCGGCGGCGCGGACCGCGCGGTCGACCTCTTCGGGCGTGGCTTCCGACGCGACCTGTTCGCGCTGCTTCCCGGTGCGCGGGTCCACGCTCCAGACTGGTGCTGCTCCCACCGCGGCTTCCTTCCCGGCGTTGTTCGGTATTCTGAACAGAGTTCCCGATGATGAATCCTCGGGATGTGGGGACTCTATTTCCGGGCGTTTGAAGGGGTCAAGGGCCATGGCAGCCGAGCAGGGTGGGGCACAGGTCAAGTCCGCGGTACGGACGGTGGAACTGCTCGAGTACTTCGCGGGACGCCCCGGAATGCACTCGCTCGCCGCCGTGCAGGAGGCCGTGGGCTACCCCAAGTCCAGCCTCTACATGCTGCTGCGCACCCTCGTGGAGCTCGGCTGGGTCGAGACGGACGCCACGGGCACGCGCTACGGCATCGGTGTACGCGCCCTGCTCGTCGGTACGTCCTACATCGACGGCGACGAGGTCGTCGCGGCCGCCCGGCCCACGCTCGACCGGCTCTCTGACGACACCACCGAGACGATCCATCTGGCCCGGCTCGACGGCACCAACGTGGTCTACCTGGCCACCCGTCAGTCGCAGCACTATCTGCGCCCCTTCACACGCGTCGGCCGCCGGCTGCCCGCCCATTCCACCTCGCTCGGCAAGGCGTTGCTCGCCACCCACAGCGACGAGCAGGTCCGCAGGATGCTCCCGGAGACGCTGCCCGCGCTCACTGCCAACACCATCACCGACCGCGAGCGGCTCATCGAGGAGCTGCGCCAGATCCGCGAGCAGGGGTACGCCGTGGACCGCGAGGAGAACACGCTGGGGCTGCGCTGCTTCGGCGTCGCCATTCCCTACCGCACCCCGGCGCGCGACGCGATCAGCTGCTCGGTCCCGGTGGCCAGGCTGACTCCGGCCCATGAGCAGATGATCAAGGACGCGCTGTTCGACGCGCGGGACCGGCTGACGCTGGCGACGCGGAGGCTTTGACGGAGCTGCACCCGCGGCGGGCCGGGGCGCCGGACCTCGATCCGTCCCCCTGCGGTTCAGGACCCGGAGGCCTCACGCGGTTCCAGGACCCCCAGGGCCGGGCGGACGACTGCGTTCGGCCCTGCGGGGCCGGTGGACCGGGCCCGCTTCGGCGCGCACCGGCCGCGGACGCGGGAAGCGTCCGCGTGCACGGGGAGCCGGGGCGGCCTTCGGGTGACGTACTGGATCGACCGCGCCTGCTCGGGGACTTGGCGTGACCACCGCCGCGCTGCGTGCGCTGCCGACCGAGGTACGCGAGCGTCCGCCGCCCTTTCCGCGCCGCCGAGGACAGCGTCTCGCTCCGCGCCCTGGCCACGTGCGGCTGCGCCGTCACCGGCCGGGGACCGCGGCTTCCGCCCGTGCGCGCGGCGAGGAGCCCGAGGAGCTGCTGCTCACGCTCGGCGGCCGAGGGCCTCCTGCCACACCGGACTGTTGACGTAGTGATTGTCGTAGAGCTCCGAAGAGTCCTTGATCTCCTGTGGGCTCGCCTCGCCTCGCATGACGCGGCCCAGCAGCCGCAGATAGTCGAAGCGCGCCATGCCCGGCGTGAACACGAACAGCACGTCGGCCTCCGCCCCGGGCGCGGCGGCGAAGGCGTGCGGGGTGTGCGGTGGTACGAGCAGGAAGTCGCCCGCCTCCAGCACGGTGAGCTCCTCGTTCACCAGCACCTCGAGCGAGCCGCCGATGACGTAGAACATCTCAGAGGCGCGGGTGTGGAAGTGGGCCGGCGCGCCCACCGCGCCCTTGGCGAAGGTGGAGCGGTAGCTGGTCAGCGCGCCGCCGGTGGTGCCGGAGTCGGCGAGCAGGGTCATCACGCTGCTCGGGTCGGCGGTGGTCTCGGCCTCTGCGGCGCGGGTGAGGACCGGGGCGATCACGGACTCGTCCGTCTGGCTCTTCGTCTCGTTCTTCGTCGTCATGATGATCACTCTAGAGCTGGGAGCGGCCCACTTCATGGGACATTTCCGGGCCCCTGGAGTGGGCCACTTGCGACTCTGCGACGAACCGCCTCCGCCGAACGGCGGAGGCGGTTCGTCATCACGCAGGACGTACCGCGGGCCGCCGACCGGAAGTGTGCAGGGCATGACATGGACAGCGCTCTCCACCACACCCCAGCCACCCTCCACTCCTTGGCCGGGCCGCGGCCTCAGGGCCCTGCGCGCCGTCGTCGTGGCGTCCTGCGTGCCGTATCTCGCCCTCAAGATCGCCTGGATCGCGGGAAGCCGCATCGGCATTCCCGACGGCAGTGTGCTGCTGGAGCACCGCGGTCCGATGGCGGTCGCCAACAGCGTGACCGTGGTCATGGACAGCGCCGTCATCGTCCTCGCCCTCCTGCTCACCCAGGGCTGGGGGAGGCGGGTACCGGCGTGGCTGCTCGCCGTTCCGATGTGGGCCGCCGGCGGCCTGCTCCTGCCGATCATGGTCGGGTTCCCGGTCACGCTGCTGGTCAGGGCCGCGACCGGGGCCGGTCCGACGGACAGCGCGAACGAGCCCTTCCTCGACGAGTGGGTCTTCGGCGTCGTCTACACGGGCTTCATCGTGCAGGGACTGTCGCTCGGCGCGCTGTTCGTGCTGTACGCACGCGAGCGCTGGGGCCATCTGTGGCGGGGCCGTCTCGCCGACGCCCCTGACGCAGGGCGGCTGTTGAAGGCGGGCGCCGTGGCCGGGGCCGTCCTCGCGCTGTTTCCCGCCGTGATGCGGCTGCTGTGGGCATCCGGTGCGACAACCGGGCTCGCCACCTCCCAGGTGGACCGGCGCACCGCGGACTTCTATGTCCTCGAGGCCGTCAGTGCCGCCTACGTGGCCGTCGCCGTGGCCGGCATGCTGATGCTCGCCTTCGGCCTCGGAGGGGGCGTGGGGCGCTCGCTGCCGGTGGCGGTGCCGATCTGCATGGCCTGGCTGGGTTCTGGCGCGGTGGGCTGCTGGGGCGTCTGGCTGCTGATCGCCGCCGTACTGCCCGGCGGCGAAGGAGCCGAAGGACCAACGGGGTTGATGGTGCTGACCTACGCTGTCGGAATGATCGTCGGTCTGTTGGTGGTCACCGGAACGTCCTCCTTCCTGCGGCGGCGCGGGGCGTGAGGGGAGCACTCGGGACGCTGTTCGGCTCCCGTGCCCGGCGGCGCTGGGTCCATCTGATCCTGGGCGGCGCGCTGCTGATGCCGTACTGGCTGCTGGGGACGGTGGTCGTCGGCCCACTCGCCGGGGCGGACAGCATGTTCTCCGACTCGCTCGTCGTGCAGTTCGGGTCCTACGCCTTCGCCCTGCCGCTCGCCGCGGTGACCGCGATGTTCCCGCTGACCCGGCCGATGTCGGTGGCGGCGGCACGGGCACTGTGCGGGGTGCCCGGCGACCGGTTCGCGGACGGGCCCGCCAGGACCCGGGCGGCCAAGGCGCGTACGGCGGGCTGGTTCACCCTGCATCTGGGGCTCGGCGGCCTGGTCGCCGGGGCGTCGCTGGCGCTGCCGCCGTTCGCGGTGACGACAGCGCTGCTGCCGCTCTTCGCGGGGCTGCGGGACTGGGTGCGGCTGCCCACGTCACTGGACAACGGCTGGGTCCTGGCGCTCGCCCCGTTCGCCGGGGCCGCGATGCTGCTGGCGCTCGCAGCGTGCGCGGCCGGGGCAGGGGCGTTGCTCGCCCGGCAGGCGACGGTCCTGCTGGGGCCGACGCCCGACGACCGGCTTGCGGCGGCCGAACGCCGGGCCGCCGAGCTCGCCGCCCGCAACCGCCTCGCCCGCGAGCTGCACGACTCGGTGGGTCATGCGCTGAGTGCCGTGACCCTGCAGGCGGGCGCCGCGCGCCGGGTCCTGGACAGCGATGCGCCGGGCGACAGGGAGTTCGTACGGGAGGCCCTGACCGCGATCGAGGAGACGACACGCCGCACGGTCGGCGAACTCGACACCGTGCTCGGCGTGTTGCGGCAGGACGACGAGCCGCACGAGGCGGCCGGTCCCGCTCTGGACGGCCTGGACACCCTCCTCGCACACAGCGGGCTGAAGGTCACCTGCGATCTCGCCGCCGATCCCGCCGCCGTCCCCGGCCCGGTCTCCCGCGACGCCTACCGCATCGTGCAGGAAGGACTGAGCAACGCTCTGCGGCACGGCGGCTCCTCGCCGGTGTCGCTGAACATCTCGGTGAAGGACGGGGAATTGCGGATCACGATGGAGAACCCGCTGCCGGACACCGCGCCGGTGGTCCGGCCGCGCGGCGGCCGCGGGGTGCGGGGCATCGCCGAACGGGCAGCGCTGCGCGGCGGCCACGCGGAGGCGGGCCCGCACGACGGAAATTGGCGGCTGACCGCCGGCTTGCCGCTGGGCGGTGCGCGATGAGCACGATCCGGGTCGTCCTCGCCGACGACGAGCGGATGGTCCGTACCGCACTACGGGTCATCCTGGACGCCGAGCCGGACCTGGAGGTGGCCGGGGAGGCGGCGACGGGCGCGGAGGCCGTGTCGGTGGTGCGGGAGCTGCGGCCCGACGTGGTCCTGATGGACGTCCGTATGCCCGGGATCGACGGTATCCGCGCCACGCAGCAGATTCTCGGCTCGCTCGACGGTCCCCCGCGGATCGTGGTCGTGACGACCTTCGAGAACGACTCGTACGTGTACGACGCACTGCGCGCGGGCGCCGCGGGCTTCCTGCTCAAGCGGGCCGCCGCGGAGGATCTGGTGGCGGCGGTACGACTGGTCGCCCGCAGTGATTCGCTCCTCTACCCGGCCGCCCTGCGCGGCCTCGCCGCCGCCCACGTCCGCCCCGAGCCCGGTAGGCCGGCGTGGGCCGCGCGCCTGACCGCACGCGAGGCGGACGTGCTGCGGCTGATGGCGAAAGGTCTGACCAACGCGGAGATCGCGCGGAGGCTGCAGGTCGGCCCGGCCACGGCGAAGACCCATGTGGCCGCGGTCCTGGCGAAGACGGGCACCCGGGACCGCACGCAGGCGGTGATCGCGGCGTACGAATCGGGCTTCATCATCCCCCGTTGACCTGGCGGAGCCGGTCCTGACCTGGCGGAACGAGCTCCGGCGCGCGTGGCCGGCCCGGCGCGGCACGGATGAGGATTCCCTGAGAATCCCGGCGGACCGGAACGGCCGGGTCCGGGCCGTTCGTCCCTCGGCGCGTTCACGCCCGGCCGGGCACCCCCGGTTGGCGGGCGGGGCGGGGCGCACGGTATGCAGGGCCATACAAGCTTCAACTCCCCTTGTATCCGGAGGACTTCCGTGCGCGCCATGCCCCGTTCCCTGTCCGGCTGGACCATGGCGGTGTTCGGCGTCCTCGCCGCCGCTCTGGGTTTGGTGGGGCTGATCGCTCCGGATGCCCTGCTCAGCCTCATGGGCTTCGCGCCCATGGCCGACTCCCGCCGCGCGGAGGGTGACCACACCCTGGTCTTTGTCACCGCTTCCTCGATGGCCGCGGTCAATATGGGCGTCTACTACATTCTGGCGTCCCTGGCGGACTGGAAGCCCTTCTTCCGCTGGACGGTCCCCTTCCGCCTGCTCACCTGCGCGGTCTTCACCCTTGCGGTGATCACCGGGCGTGCCCCCTCCGGCTTTCTGGGGGTCGGGCTGTGGGAGGGACTCGGCGCGGCCGTCACGGGCGCGGCACTGTGGCACGAAGGACGGCGTGCCCCTCGCCCCCGGAAGGGCGCGGATGCGCGTGCGGATGTGACGGTCGCCCGGTGACCCGCCGCGCTGCGACGCACCGCACCCGGCGCACCGCGTCCCACGCGGCGGCCCGGGTCTCGACCCCGCCCAGGCCTATCTGACGCCCAGCAACTGCTCGATCGGGTCGATCGCGAAGTAGACGACGAACAGTGCCGTCGTGCTCCACAGCAGCCAGTGGATCTCACGCGCCTTGCCGAGCACCGTCTTGAGGACGACGTAGGCGATGAAGCCCGCGCCGATGCCGTTGGTGATGGAGTACGTGAACGGCATCACCGCGATCGTCAGGAAGGCCGGGATGGCGATCTCGTATCTCAGCCAGTCGATGTGCCGGACCTGGGTCATCAGCAGGAAGCCGACCACGACGAGCGCGGGAGCCGCGGCCTGGGCCGGGACGACCGTGGCCAGCGGGGTGAAGAAGAGCGCGAGGGCGAACAGCCCGCCCGTGACCAGCGAGGCGAAGCCGGTGCGGGCGCCTTCGCCGACGCCCGCCGCGGATTCGATGTAGGCGGTCGCTGACGAGGCGGAGGCCACACCGCCCGCCACCGCGGCCGCGCCGTCGATGAGCAGCACACGGCCCAGGTTGGGGACGTCGCCGTTCTCGTCGAGGAGGCCCGCCTCGTTGGCGACACCGACGACCGTGCCCATGGTGTCGAAGAAGTCGCTCAGGAGGAGGGTGAAGACCAGCAGGACGAGGGTGACCGCCCCTACCTGGCCGAAGGCCCCGAACAGGCTGAAGTCGCCGACGAGCCCGAAGTCGGGGGCGGCGATGACGCTGCCGGGCACGTCGGGCACGGTGAGGCCCCAGTCGAGCGGATCGATCTTGGCGATCGCGTCGATGACGATCGCGACGACCGTCATCGTGACGATGGAGATGAGGATCGCGCCGCGCACCTTGCGGGCCAGCAGCGAGATGGTCAGCAGAACCCCGAGACAGAAGACGAGCACCGGCCATCCCGTGAGCTGCCCGGTCGCCCCCAGCTGTACGGGCACGGCTCCCGTCTCACCGGGGATACGGGTCGCGAAGCCCGCGTCGATGAAGCCGATGAACGCGATGAAGAGGCCGATGCCGACGCTGATCGCCTGCTTGAGCTGCTGCGGGATGGCGTGCATGACGGCCTCGCGCAGCCCGGTGACGACCAGGACACAGATGACGATGCCCTCGATGACCACCAGGCCCATGGCATCGGGCCAGCTCATCAGCGGCGCGAGCTGATAGGCGACGACGGCGTTCAGACCGAGGCCCGCGGCGAGAGCGAGCGGCAGATTGCCGCCGAGGCCCATGATCGCCGTCATCACGGCGGCCACCAGCGCGGTGGAGGTGACGAGTGCCGGGCCGGAAAGTTGGTGGCCGAACTTGTCCTCGGCGCTGCCGAGGATGATCGGGTTGAGTACGAGGATGTAGGCCATCGTGAAGAACGTGGCGAAGCCGCCCCGGACCTCACGCGCGAGGGTCGAACCGCGTTCGCTGATCCTGAAGTACCGGTCGACGGCGTTGCGCTCCTGCACCTGCGGCATGGCCTCTCCTGTTCTCCCGCGCTGCGGGCCGGCCGGCTCGTTCCCGTCGGGGAGGCTGCTCAGGTTCTCGCCGCGCCACATCACCGGCGCCCTGAGGAGCTGCCCCGCCGGAAAGTAGGGCAACTGCCCCATCCGGCCGTGCCGGTACTCCTGCCAGCATGACCGCATGGTGGGGATCAAGGTCCTGGCAGACCGCAACGCGGGACTCTATCTGTTCGGCGTCGTCGCCTCCGGCTTCGGCACGACCGCGATGTGGCTGGTCTCCGGCATCTGGGTGAAGTCGCTCACCGGCTCGGACAGTCTGGCGGCGCTGACGGTTTTCGCGATGTGGGCGCCGGTGCTTGCCGGGCCGCTCCTCGGGACGGTCGCCGACCGCGTGCGCAGACGGCCGCTCCTCATCGCGGTCAACGTCACGATGGCCCTGCTTCTGCCCTCGCTGCTGCTGCTCGACTCCGCGGACCGGCTGTGGCTGCTGTTCTGCGTCCTCGCGGTGTACGGAGCCGGCGGCGTCCTCCAGGAGGCGGCGGAGGCCGCGCTGGTGGCGGCCTCGGTCGACCGGCGGCTGCTCGCCGACCTGAGCGGGCTGCGGATGACGGCGAGCGAGGGCATGAAGCTGATCGCGCCCCTGGTGGCGGCCGGGCTGTTCGCCCGGTTCGGCGGGGCGGCGGTGGCGCTGCTCGACGCGGCGACGTTCGCGATGGCCGCCGGGGTCTTCGCGCTGATGCGGGTGCGGGAGGTCAGGGAGCAGGCGCCGGTCCGCGATGCGCCGGGACTGCGGGCCCGGACGTCGGCGGGGGTGCGCTTTGTGTGGGGCTCGCCCGTGCTGCGGCAACTCGTAGCGGCGGGCGGCGCCACGATGCTGCTGGCCGGGCTGAACGGCGCGGCGCTGTACGCGGTGGCGGACGACGTGCTGGGGCACCCGCCCGCGTTCGCGGGGATGCTGTACGCGGCGCAGGGCGCCGGTTCCGTACTGGTGGGCCTGGTCGCGGGACCACTGCTGCGACGGCTGCCCCACCGGGTCTTCGCGGCGGCGGGCATCGCGCTGTTCTCGGTGGCCGTCGCACTGCGGTCGCTGCCGTACGACGCGGTGGCGCTGTCCGCGAGCGGGGCGATCGGGCTCGGACTGCCGTGTGTGCTGATCGCGGCGATGACGGCGGTGCAGCGGGAGACGCCGGACGCGGTACTGGGCCGGGCCGCGGCGAGCGCCAACACCCTTCTGTTCGCACCGAACGCCGTGGCACTGGCGCTCGGTGCGGGTCTGGTCGCGGTGGTGGATGTGCGGACACTGCTCCCGGTCGTGGGGGCGCTCGGGGTGGCGGTGGCGGTGTGGCTGACGGCCGTCGGGCGAGCGCGGGAGCGCCGCGACCGCCGGGGGAGGCCGGCGGCCCGGTTGACGGAAATGCGCAACCCGGGAGCGGACCGGGCCCCGTGGCGGGAAACTTGACGCCGCGTGGACCGCCCGGCGGCGTGTCCACGCGGGGGACGCTCCCCCGCATCCGTCCGAGTGCCCGCGTCATACCGAGGGGAACCCGCTCATGCCCGCACCGCCCGTGCCCGCACCCCGCACCGTCCTGCTCACCGGCGCAGCCGGGGGCCTGGGCACCCTGATGCGGGGGCTGCTGCCCGCGTACGGCCACGAGCTCCGCCTGTTCGACATGACGCTCATCGAAGGGGAACCCGGCGCGATCATCGCGGAGCTCGCCGACAAGGAGGCGCTGCGAGAGGCCGTACGGGGCGTCGACGCGATCGTCCACCTGGCGGGCATCGCCCTGGAGGCGCCCTTCGAGAAGGTCCTCCGGGCGAACATCGAAGGCACGTACAACCTCTACGAGGCCGCCCGTGAGGAAGGCGTGCGGCGCATCGTCTTCGCCTCCAGCAATCATGCGGTCGGCTTCACCCCGCGCCCGCGCGAGGGCGACGCGCTCATCCCCGTCGACACACCCCGGCGCCCCGACACCCACTACGGCCTGTCCAAGGGCTTCGGCGAGGACCTCGCGCAGTTCTACTGGGACCGGCACGGCATCGAGACCGTATCGGTCCGGATCGGTGCCTGCCTCATGGAGCCCAGTGATGTGCGCATGCTGTCCGTGTGGCTGAGCCCGGGTGACGCAGCCCGCCTCTTCCACGCCGCGCTCACCGCCGAGGGCGTCGGCCACACCCTCGTGTACGGATCGTCGGCCAACACCCGTCTGTGGTGGGATCTGTCGTCGGCGCGTGCGCTCGGCTACGAGCCCCAGGACGACTCGGAGCAGTTCGCGGACAAGCTCGTCGCCGAACAGGGCGAGCTCGACCCGGACGACCGGGCCCATGCCTACCTGGGTGGGCACTTCGTCACGGACCCGCCCGTCTGGCCGCGCTGAGCCGGTCCTGCGGAAAACCGGATGCCCGGCGCGGCGGACACCGGCAGGATACGGACCATGCCCAGACCATCCGGTTTCCACTACGAGCAGCGGGGCGACGGCACCGTCGTCATCACCCATCACGGCCGCGCCGCCGGCACACTGCGCGGTGCGCGGGCGGACAAGTTCCTGGCCGAGGTCGAGTCGGGTGACGCGCAGCTGGTGATGGCCCGCTGGACGGGCGCGTACCGGTTCGGTAACGAGCGCACCGCCCGTCTTCACCCGAGGAACCGCTCCGGCCGGCGCTGAGGCCGAGGAAGGAGCCCGGACCGTTCGGCCGAAGGTAAGGGAACGGCAAAGCCACGTCGCTCGTTACCCCGGCATGACAGCTATGACCCCCGGCTCGAACATCCCCCTGACCGCCGCGCGCGTGGCGGTGGACGTCGCCGCCCCGGTGCGGCTCGACGTCTCGGGCCTGCTGCTCACGGCCGACGGCAAAGTGCGCTCCGACAACGATTTCATCTTCTACAACCAGCCGACCGGGCCCGGCGTCACCTACCGGTCCGGCGGGGGTACGGCGCCCGACGCGATCATCGTCGACACCGCGGCCGTCCCGGCCGGGATCGAGAAGATCGTGGTCACGGCGAGCCCTGACGCGGCGGGCCAGACCTTCCAGGGCATCGAGCCCACGGCCACGATCCGCAACGCCGACGACGGCTCCGCGCTGGCGACCTTCACGCCGCCCAGCCTGGCGACGGAGACGGCGCTGGTGGTCGTGGAGATCTATCTCCGGAACGGGGCGTGGAAGGCTCGCGCGGTCGGGCAGGGGTACGCGAACGGGCTGGCGGGTATCGCCACCGACTTCGGTGTCTCGGTCGATGAGGAGCCGGCCGCCGCTCCCGCACCCGCGCCGACGCCCGTGTCCGCCCCCGCCGCGGACCCGCGCGTGGCCGTGCCGCCCGCGCCTCCGGCGGCACCGCCCGCCGCCCCGTCCGCGCCCGGCACGGGAAAGATCAACCTGGACAAGGGCCGCGTCAGCCTCCAGAAGAACCAGACGGTGTCCCTGGTCAAGGGCGGCAGGCCGCTGCTCTCCCAGGTCAAGATGGGCCTCGGCTGGGAGCCCGCCTTCCGGGGCAAGGACATCGACCTGGACGCGTCGGTGATCGCGTACGGTCCGCAGCGGAATCATCTGGACAGCTGCTACTTCGGCAAGCTCTCCATCCTGGGCGGCGCGATCAAGCACTCCGGCGACAATCTGACCGGTGAGGGTGCGGGCGACGACGAGGTGATCGTCGTGGACCTGGGCCGGCTTCCGGCCGAGGCCACGGGCCTCGTCTTCACGGTCAACTCCTTCTCGGGCCAGAAGTTCACCGAGGTGGCCAAGGCCTACTGCCGGCTGATCGATGCCGCGACGGACGAGGAGCTCGTCCGCTTCGACCTCACCGGCGCCGAGCCGCAGACCGGGGTCATGATGGCCAAGCTCATCCGCCAGTTCTCCGGCGAGTGGGAAATGACCGCACTGGGCGATTTTGTGAAGTCCCGCACGGTCCGCGGCATGGTCAAGCCCGCGGCCCAGGCACTGTGACGTCGTCCTGGTGACGACATTCCGGTGACGACGTCCGGGGCCGCCGCGTCCGCGGCGGCCCCGGGATCGCCTCGTTCAGAGTTTGGACAGTTTGGAGTAGGGGCTCAGGATCCTTCCCTGTCGCCCCGAGAAGTCGATGAGCACAGCGTGCGTGCCCTCGACGGCGATGACTCTTCCGAGTCCGAACTGATCATGCGAGACCCGGTCGCCCACATCGAATTGCTCGATCGGCGGGCTTTCCGGGGTGGGGCGGTTGAAGGGACTGGAGGGCAGATGGCGCCGGGGTCCGGCTGACTTTGTCATTACCAGAAGTATGCGCCCTTCGGCCGCCACCGGTTCAAGCCCTCAGCCAGGGCCAGTTTGCGTCCCGGCCCGACTCCAGGAGCGGAACCGTCCGGAACGCGGTGTCGGTCAGGCCCCCGAAGGTGTGGCGATTGCCCTCTCCGGAGGGGCCGTGACCGGGCCGGTATCCCGCCAGGTTCCATGTGTAGACGGGGATGTGCGCCGGGACCTGCGCGGTCGGATCGCCGTGGTGGCTGTACATGGCCTGCTCATCGGTGACGATCAGGACACGGTCGTGCTTCCCGTAGTGCTTGCGGACCGCCTCTGTGGTGTTCGTCCCGCCGAGGTCACCGAAGCGAGCGAGCACCTTGAGCACCGAATCACCCCTGCGGTACTTCACGGCGGAGCTGGTGGTGCCGAACTCGACCAGATCGGCGTCGGCCGCCCGCATCGCGAGGGCCGTACCGAAGATCGCCGCCGCGTCGGCCCGGTTGAGCTGGGAGCGGTCCGACAGAGGCGCCCACATCGAGCCCGAACGGTCCACCAGGATCAGCGTCCGGCCCGGCAGCGCGGGCACATTCGCCAGCGAGTGCCCGAGCGCCCTCTCCAGGGCGTACGACCAGCGCAGCGACGGGGCGTGCTGGTACGCGGCCAGATAGCGGAAGGGGAACTGCCGCGAGGCCGCGACGACTTCCGGGTCCGAGATCTTCGCCGCTACACGCGCGGCTGCCTCGTCGGAGACCCCTGCTTCGTCGAAGTTCCGCAGGTTACGGACCAGTGCCATCGCGCCCATGGACGGGATCATGGCTTCCCAGGCCGCCGCGTCCATCGGCCCCTGCAGCCAGCCCGCCAGTGCCTCCCAGGTCATCCCGGCCTCGGCCAGCCGTGTCGCGCCGTCCGGTCCTGTGACCACAGCACGACGCTCGGTCACCGGCAGCGCCATCAGCGCCCGGTGGGCGGTCAGCACCCGGCTCGAGGGGGGCGGGACGGCCGTGTCCGGGTGGTACCGGCGGTCGAGGGCGTACCGGAACAGCTCGCCCTGCCACGGCTTCTCGGGGTCGGGCGAGGCGTGCACGAGGTTGAGGATGTCGCCGAAGCGGTAGCCCTTGGCCGCGGTGTCGTACTTGAGCAGCGTCTTGCCGTTGTAGAGGCGGCGTACGGCGTCGGCGATTCCGCGCTTCACGGGCTTGGGCACGGCCCGCCCGTAACGCGAGGTCCAGTAGCCGAGCAGCTCTCCTGGCTCGTCGGCCCGGCGCAGCACGGACGCGACGACCTGCCGGTTCGCCGGGCCCTCGGTGGCGCCCGCGTCCAGTCGGGCCTTCACGTACTCGGCGGCGCCGACGAGCGAGGCCGTCCGCATGCCGGCGTCGGTACGCAGCCACCCGAGCAGGCCGGCGGTCCACTCCGGGTCCTCGACGGCGAGACCGCGGACGAGCGCGCCGAAGCGGTTGTCACGGGCGTCGCCGGACTCGTGGAAGGTCTGCTGGGAGACGAAGTTGGCGACCGCGAGCAGAAAGAGCTCGGAGCGTGCGTCGCGCTGTGCACCGACGCCGCCCTGGTGGGTCGGGGTGCGGCCGGTGGACCGCACGGGCGAGGTGCCGCCCGCGGGGCGTGCGGAACGGGTGTTGAAGCGTGCCATGTGAATTCCCCCGAATTCGACGTACGAGGGGAGGCACAGCGGTGAGAACGACGAGAAGGAGCCCGAGTTCAGGAGTCGGCGACGGTCCATATAACTGCTGCTCTACCCGATTGAGCTACACGCCCCGAAGACGTGACGGGACTCGAACCCGCAACCGGCGGTTCCCCATGAAGTATCCGTTGCCTGCGCACCGGGCACCTCTCATCGCATGCTGAGCCTCCCGAGATCAAGGTGGCGGCGGCTGGAATTGTTTGGAAGACAAGTAACCGCAGCCTGCACACCGGGAGGTGCATGAAGTTGTGTTGTCCAGAGGACAGTTCGGCGGAACCGACGTGTTGGTGCTCTGACCCCTGAGCTACACCGGCATGAGTGCCGGCGACGGGACTCGAACCCGTGACCTCCCCATTATGAGTGGAAGTAGGTCCTGCCTGCGCACCTGGACATGGATCACTCTAGGGACGCGGGCCGGGTCCGTGCCAAGGGTTTTTCCGCCGCGGGATCAGCAGGGGCGCGAGCGCTTCCAGGGGCCGGTGACGGCGACCATGATGCCCGGCGTCTGGATGTTGGCGAACAGCGTCCGCCCGTCGGGCGAGAAGACCACGCCGGTGAACTCGCTGAACTCCGGCTCCTCCTCGGTGCCGATGTTCAGTTCGTTGCGGGCGATCGGATACGTCCGGCCGCTCTCGGTCGCGCCGAACAGATGCTGCACGCCCTCGCCGTCCTCGGCGATGATCAGACCGCCGTACGGCGAGACGGTGATGTTGTCGGGGCCGTCGAAGGCACCGTCCTTCGACGGGTCGGCGTTGACCCCCAGCAGCACCTTGAGGGTGAGGGTCCGGCGACGGGGGTCGTAGAACCAGACCTGGCCGTCGTGCGGCAGGCCCGGGCTCTCGTCACGCGCGTACGAGGAGACGATGTACGCGCCGCCGTCCGCCCACCACATGCCCTCGAGCTTGCGCGCCCGGGTGACATCGCCGTCGCGGAACTGCCTGCGCACCGCCACGTCCTTGGCGTCACGGTCGGGGACATCGGTCCAGTCGACGCCGTAGACCGTGCCGATGCGGGTGGCGCGTGACAGGTCGTCGACGTGACGGCCGCCCGCGTCGTAGCACTTGGGCGCCTGCAGGACACCGGCGTCGTCGGGGATGTGCCGCAGCCTGCCGCGGCCGTGCTGGAACCCGGTCGGCGGGACCCAGCGGTAGAAGAGCCCGTTGGGGCCGGCGGCGTCCTCGGTGAGGTAGACGTGACCGCGCTTCGGGTCGACGACGACGGCCTCGTGGTCGTAGCGCCCGAAGGCCTTGACCGGCTTGGGGTGGCGGTTGGCGCGCCGGTCGTACGGGTCGACCTCGAAGACATAGCCGTGGTCCTTGGTCATGCCGTTCTGGCCGGCCCTGTCGGAGTTCTCCTCGCAGGTCAGCCAGGTGCCCCACGGGGTGCGTCCGCCCGCGCAGTTGGTGGAGGTACCGGCGATGCCGACCCACTCGGCGGTGCGGCCGTCGCGGTGCGTCTCGACGATGGTGCAGCCGCCGGCCGCGGCCGGGTCGTAGACGAGGCCGTCCGTGAGCGGAACGGGGTACTGCCACTTGGAACGGGCGCCCTTGAGCTCGTGGTTGTTGACGAGCAGGGTGACGCCGCGAGGGCCCTCGAAGGTCGCGGTGCCGTCGTGGTTGGACGGGGTGAACTCGCCCGACTCCAGCTTGGTGACGCCGCTGTGGGTGATGACCCGGTACGAGAACCCGGCGGGAAGGGCGAGGATTCCCTTCGGGTCGGAGAGGAGCGGACCGTAGCCGGGGCCGTTCTCGTGGTGGTCGTGACCGGCGGCTTCGGCGGCCGTCTGCCCGGTGTTGTCCTCGGCGGCGAGTGCGCCGGGGGCGGTGGCGAGTGTCCCGACGGCGCCGGTGAGGACGACACCGGCGCCCGTGAGCGCGGACTGTCGGGTGAATTCCCTGCGGCTGAGCGGCATCGCGGTCTCCTGAGCGCTGGGGTGGAGTGGTGCCTGGAGTGGTGGCGGTGGCAGTCTGCGGGGCAACGCTCCCGCTCACGCATAAACGGCGGTTGAACTCTGCGCGACATCGCACAGGACCGAGTGGCCCGCTTCCATGAATCGGGCTCGCCGCAGGTCGTCGTGTCCTCGCCGGCGGCGCACCCCGGGCCCGGAGCGGAGCGGTCATGCGGCGTTCGCATCCCGTACGGCGACCGCGGCACAGTCCACCACGGCCGCCGGTCCCGGAGAAGACCCCGGCGGCGCCTCGATTCTCTTGCCGCCACCGGGCTTCGGGCACGCGACGGACCGGCGGCACGGCCTGGTCACCGGGCCTCCCGCCGAGGCGCCACGCCCCCCGCTGATGCCCGCCGGGTCGGTCCGCCGGGCCACAAGCGTGGCCCTGCACAGGCCCGGGCCGCCGGACCCGGCCAGGCGGACCGGCCCGGCGTGGAGCCCGGTGACCACGGGACGGGGCTCAGCGGGGAACGGTCACGCCCCCGGCCGGGAGCGGGCCTTGAAGGCCGCCTTGCGGGCGTCCTTCGCCGTCTTCTTGTCCCGGTGCAGCCGCCCCATCGCCTCAAGGACGTCCGCCGTCGCCGGGTGATCCACACGCCACGCGGCCTCGAAGAACCCGCTGTGCCGCCCGATCAGCCCCTCCACCAGGTCCCGCAGTTCCTCCAGGTCCCCGTCGGTGTCGAGCTGTGCCGCGATCGTGTCGACAGCGAGCCAGAAGATCATGGCTTCCGACGGCGGGGGCACATCCACGGCACCCCGCTCCGCGAGCCACACCCGGGCGAGCCCGCCCAGCTCCCGGTCGTCGAGGACGTCACGCACGGCGGGCTCGGCCTCCGGGCCGAGGAGCGAGAGTGCCTGCTGACAATGCAGCCGACGCAGCGGCGCACGCCGGTCCGTGCCGCGCGCGGCGACCAGCAGTTCCCGGGCGGCGTCCACCGGTTCACGCCGTGCCAGCCACTCGACGGTCTCCGTCCGCGCCGATACCTCCGGGTAGTACGCCACGCCGTCGAGCAGCGCGTCGGCGCCCTTGCCCGCGAGGTCGCCCAGGGCCGGCGCCGCCACACCCGCCTCCAGCAGGCGGGCCCTGACGCCGTACAGCCCGAGCGGCGTGAGCTTCACCAGCCCGTACCGGGAGACGTCCTCGTCGTCCTCGGCCGACTCGGCGGACTCCGCGGACTCCGCGGACTCCGCCGGGGCGGTCTCGGCGCCCTCCTCCACCATCAGCGCCTCGTCGACCGGCCGGTACTCCACCAGACCGATCGGCTCCAGCAGCCGGAACTGTTCGTCCAGCCGCATCATCGCCTCCGACACCTGCTCGAGGACGTCGTCGGTGGGCTCCCCCATGTCGTCGGGCACGATCACCGACGCCGCGAGCGCGGGCAGGGGCACCGGCCCTCCCCCACGGCCCTCGGCGTGCGAAGCACCCCCGGTCACCGCGCCGCCCTCCGACGACACGGTGAGCAGATACAGATTGCCGAGAACGTCGTCGAGGAACTCCGCCTCCGCCTCGGGGTCCCAGCCGAGCGCTTCCAAGTCGATCCGGCCGTCCTCGCCGACGACGTCGGACAGATCGTCCAGGACGGGTGAGATCGCATCGGCGAAGACCGCGTCGAAGGCGTCCTGCCAGAGCGCGAGCATGTCCTTCGGGCTGCCTCCGGTGATCAGCGGCAGATTGACTCCCGTGGTGACCGTTCCCTGCTCGCCGCCCTCGTCCTCGCCCGCGCTCTCGTCCTCGGGGCCGAGGACCTCGACGAGCCCCGTGTCCACGGCGATCCGCCAGGCCTCGCTGGCGTCTGCCGCCCCGTCCCGGTCGGCAGGGAGCCCCAACGCCTCTGCAGCCGCGGGGAGTTCTTCCTCCGCGAGCACCCCGCCCGCGCCGACCGTCGTCCGCGGCCCGGCCCAGCGCGCGAGGCGCACGGCCCGTGACAGCAGCGGCGTGCCGAGCGCTTCCCGAGCCAGCTCCGCGTCCGAGTGCAGCCGCACCGGCGGCAGGGCGGGGCGTCCGGCGGGGCGGTCTCCTGACATCTGGTGACTCTCCTCGGCTTGCGCGTACCGGCTGCGGGCGGCCGGCTCGGGGCGGCCCCCAGCGTAGACGCATTTCACCCCATGCCACCCGGTTCATGTACCCGTCAACCGCCGTACACCCGGCAGCTCTTGACAACTCCCTTGCCGACACAAGAGATTGACGCGCGTAGATACACGAACCACCCCCCAACCCTCATTCCGGAGTTCTCCGATGCCTTCGATACCGAGATCCGCCGCCGTCGCGACCGTCATGGCCACCGCCCTGGCCTCCGGTCTGCTCGCCGGCTCCTCCTCGGCCGCCGCCGACGCAGACATCACGGCCGACGCGGCCGGCGTACGCATTCACGACGTCCAGGGCACCACCCGCACGAGTCCGCTCGTCGGACAGCAGGTCAAGGACGTCGAGGGCATCGTCATCGGCGTCCGTACGTACGGCTCCTCCCGCGGCTTCTGGCTCCAGGACCCGCAGGCGGACGCCGACCCGGCCACCAGCGAGGGCCTCTTCGTCTTCACCGGCTCCACCCCGACCGTCGCCGTCGGCGACGCGGTCAAGGTCTCCGGCACGGTCGGCGAGTTCGTCCCCGGCGGCCTGAACTCCGGCAACCAGTCGATCACGCAGATCTCCAAGCCGGCCGTCACCGTGGTGTCCTCCGGCAACGAACTGCCCGCCCCGGTCGTCGTCTCCGCAAGGTCCGTCCCGTCGGCGTACGCCCCCGAGGGCGACCCTGCCGCCGCGAACAGCATCAACGCGCTGCCGCTCAAGCCCGGTTCGTACGCCCTGGACTACTACGAGTCGCTCGAGGGCAGCAACGTACGCATCGGCACCGCGCGCGTCGTCGGCGCCACCGACCCGTACTCCGAGCTCTGGGTCACCGTGAAGCCCCGGGAGAACCCGACCTCGCGCGGCGGTGCGCGCTACGGCTCGTACGAGTCCCAGAACACGGGCCGGCTGCAGATCCAGTCGCTGATCCCGCTCGCCGAGCAGCCGTTCCCCAAGGCGAACGTCGGCGATGTGCTGTCCGGCACGACCGAGGGCCCGCTGGACTTCAACCAGTTCGGCGGCTACACGATCGGCGCCCGCACCCTCGGCACGGTCGTCGACAACGAGCTGGAGCGCGAGTCGACCCGTCCGCAGCGCCGCGGCGAGCTGGCGGTCGCCACGTACAACGTGGAGAACCTGGACCCGACGGACCCGCAGGAGAAGTTCGACGCGCTGGCGAAGGCCGTCGTCGAGAACCTGTCCTCGCCCGACATCGTCACCCTGGAGGAGATCCAGGACAACAACGGCGCCAAGAACGACGGCACGGTCGCCGCCGACGCGACGGTCAAGAAGTTCACGGACGCGATCGTGGCGGCCGGCGGCCCGGCGTACGAGTGGCGCTCGGTCGACCCGGAGAACAACAAGGACGGCGGCGAGCCCGGCGGAAACATCCGCCAGGTCTTCCTGTTCAACCCGGAGCGGGTCTCCTTCACCGACCGCTCCGGCGGCGACGCGACGGCCGCGACCGGCGTCGTGAAGGAGAAGGGCCGCGCTGCGCTCACCCTCTCCCCCGGCCGGATCGACCCCGCGAACACCGCCTGGGAGGCCAGCCGCAAGCCGCTCGCGGGCGAGTTCGTCTTCCGGGGCCGCACGGTCTTCGTCATCGCCAACCACTTCGGTTCGAAGGGCGGCGACGAAAGCCTGACCTCGCACCACCAGCCGCCGGTCCGCTCCTCGGAGGCCAAGCGCCTGGAGCAGGCGAAGGCCGTCAACACCTTCGTCAAGGACATCCTGAAGAAGCAGTGCAACGCCGATGTCGTCGTCCTCGGCGACATCAACGACTTCGAGTTCTCGGCGACGACGAAGGCGCTGACCGACGGCGGCGCGCTGTACCCGGCGATCAAGTCCCTGCCGCGCAGCGAGCGTTACTCGTACGTCTTCCAGGGCAACAGCCAGGTGCTGGACCAGATCCTGACCAGCCCCTCGATCGACGACTTCAGCTACGACAGCGTGCACATCAACGCGGAGTTCGCGGACCAGAACAGCGACCACGACCCGCAGGTGCTGCGCTTCCGCCCGTAAGCGCCCACCGCCGCCTACACGCCCGCGCTCATGCTGAGCGCGGGCGTGTAGCGCGTGACGCGGCTGCTCCTGAGCCCGGGATGGCGCTGTACGCGCTCCCACTGCTCCGTGCGCGAACCGACACCGTCTCCGGGGGCTTCGAGTGCGTCCTTGTGGGCCTGCTCGCTCTCCCACTCGGCGTAGTTGACGACCCGGGTGCCGTCCGTACCGGTGTGGAAGTGCGCCGCCATTCCGCCGGGAGGCGTGTGCGGATCGCTCGCGAGGGCGGCGAACACGGCGTCGACCCAGGCGCGCTGCCGCGCGGCGTCGGGCCCGTCGAACTCGACCTCCACGATCACCACGCAGCCCGGGGTGCGGTCGTCCGACCCCCGCCGTCCGCCGCTGCGGTAGAGCTCGTAGGCGTGCAGTCCCAGCCGTTCGATGCCCGGCACGGCGGCGTCGACCTCGGCGTTCCACGTCTCCTTGAAGGCACGCCTGGTGCGCAGGAACTCCTCGAAGGCCTCGTCACTCGCCCACTGTGTGTAGTGCAGCAGGGTCTCTCCGTCGTTGCTCGTGTACACGCTGTAGGACAGCAGCCCCGGATCCGGCCAGTCCCCGCGCTGCCAGGCGGCCGCCATGGCCTCGACGGCGGCCTTCTGCCGCTCGGGCGTCCCGACGCGCCAACTGCTGATCCTGACCGCTCCGACGTCGCTTCGGGCGAGGTCGGGAACAGTGGACATCCGCACGCTCATGATGGTCCTCCTCGCTCGCGGCACCCGTGTGGTGCACCGCTTCGACGACCATCCTGAAACCTCAACCGAAGTTGAAGTCAACGGGGAAAGCTCAGCCTCCCGCGCCCACGTCGTTGTTCGGTGCGCCGTCGCCGACGGGTGGGAGATCACCCCGCTCGACCGGAGCGGTCGGAGCGGACCGCTCCTCGGGGAGGATCGCATCGAGCTCGCGGTCGTCGGCCCGATGGGCGGAGGCCGCCGCTTCACGCAGGGTGGAACGGTCCACCGCGGAGCGGTCGGCGGCCACGCGGACGATGTGGCCGTCCGCTGCGCGGGCGTACTCATGACGGCCGCCGGAGGTGCGGTACCAGGTCGCATCGCCGTCCGGCTCGCACTGCACCGTCGCGGCGTCGGCGTCATCGACGTGGATGGAGGGGCAGTCGGCGCCGGTCAGGCTGCCCCGGTCGACGACGAGCCGGATCCGGCCGCCGCCCGAAGCCGATACGTACGTGCTCTGGAAGCCGTCGTTCCCGGACGGACCGAGGGACTGCTTCGCCAGCTCGAACCCCTGCACCCGGGTGACGTAGATGAGCTCCATGGCGGATTCCAGGGTCCGGGCCCGTGCCTCGAGCGCTGTCCTGTCGGGGGCGGGTCCGGCACCCGGTGCGTCCGCGGTCCGCTGCGTACCGCAGGCGGCGAGGGCGAGGAGGAGCGGGAGCGCGGCCAGGCGCATGGAGCGGATCATGCGGCCATCCTGCCGTCACCGGGTACGCACGTCCTGCCGGTCGGCGGACTTCCCGTCGCACACGTCCCGTGACGACGGACACACGACAGGTGCCGCGACCACCGCCACCCCCCGTCACTTAACCATTGCTTGCCCTTGCTCCCCAGGAGAACTAAGTGGACCTTCAGTACGGGGACGCCGGAAACTGCGGACATGACTGCCGAGACGACGACGCCCCGCACACCGCCCCGCCCGTTCGGCCGCGCCCTCTGCGCGATGGTCACGCCCTTCACCGCGGCGGGCGAACAGGACCTCGAGGGCGCCGGGAAGCTCGCCGCGCACCTGGTCGCCGGGGGCTGCGACGGACTCGTGCTGAACGGCACCACCGGCGAGTCCCCCACCACCACCGATGCCGAGAAGACAGCGCTCGTACGGGCCGTGCGCGAGGCCGTGGGCGACCGGGTGAGCGTCGTCGCGGGTGTGGGCAGCGCGAGCACGCGGCACACGGTCGAGCTGGCCCGGTCCGCCGCAGCGGCGGGCGCCGACGGCCTCCTCGTCGTCACCCCCTACTACAGCCGCCCGCCGCAGAGCGCCGTCGAGGCGCACTTCCGCCGGGTCGCGGACGCGACCGGGCTTCCGCTGATGCTGTACGACATCCCGGGCCGCACCGGCACCAGGATCGAGCCGGAGACGATGCTGCGCCTCGCCTCCCATCCGCGGATCGTGGCCGTGAAGGACTGCGCGTACGACCTGCTCGGCAGCACCAAGGTGATCGCCCGGACCTCGCTCGCGTACTACTCGGGCAGCGAGGAACTGAACCTGCCGCTGTACGCCGTGGGCGGCGCGGGTTTCGTCAGTACGGTCGCGAACGTCGTCCCGGGTCGACTGCGGGCGGTCCTCGACGCGTTCGACGCCGGCGGGACCGCGCGGGCAGCGGAGCTCAATCAGCTCCTGGTCCCGCTGACGGAGCTGATGATGGCTTCCGGGCTGCCCGGCACCGTGACCGCCAAGGCCCTGCTGGACGCGCTCGGCCTGCCCGCCGGACCGGTCCGCGAACCGCTGCAGCCCGCCGGCCGGAAGGCGGTCGACGGGCTGCTGGCGGCGTACGAAGCGGTCCCGGCGGCTCAGTCGTACACGTAGGTCTCGCCGAAGACCGCCGCGTGCTCCAGGACGTCCTCGAGCGGGTCGTCGATCTGACCGGTCGAGATCAGCGAGACGACGGGCGCGTTGTGCGAGTTGGTGTGCGCCTCGTCGGCGGACGCGGTGCCGGTCTGCTGCGCCGCGGCCATGAGCGCCAGTGTTCCCAGTACAACCGGCCTGGTCTTCATATCGGGTCCTCGCCTTGACTCTTTGTGTGACTGTGCGTCGGCCTGTTCATCCGCTCGCCGGCATCGGAAGTTGCGCACAGTCACACGGACGAGTCAGTTGTGGCTGTGGAGCACCTCGTTGAGCCCGCCCCAGACCGCGTTGTTCGGGCGGGCCTCGACGGCGCCGGTCACCGAGTTGCGGCGGAAGAGGATGTTCGAGGCGCCGGAGAGCTCACGGGCCTTGACGATCTGGCCGTCGGGCATCGTGATGCGCGTGCCCGCGGTGACGTACAGACCGGCCTCGACGACGCACTCGTCGCCGAGCGCGATCCCGACGCCCGCCTCTGCACCGACCAGGCAGCGCTCGCCGATGGAGATGATGACGTTGCCGCCTCCGGAGAGGGTGCCCATGGTGGAGGCGCCGCCGCCGATGTCGGAGCCGTTGCCGACCACGACTCCCGCGGAGATCCGGCCCTCGACCATGGAGGTGCCCAGCGTGCCGGCGTTGAAGTTGACGAAGCCCTCGTGCATCACGGTGGTGCCCTCGGCGAGGTGCGCGCCGAGCCGGACGCGGTCGGCGTCGGCGATCCGGACGCCCTTGGGGGCGACGTAGTCCGTCATCCGCGGGAACTTGTCGATCGAGGTGACCTGGAGGTGCAGGCCCTCGGCGCGGGCGTTGAGCCGCACCCTTTCGACGTCGTCGACCGCGACGGGGCCGAGCGAGGTCCAGGCGACGTTCGCGAGCAGCCCGAAGAGACCGTCCAGGTTCTGGCCGTGCGGCTTCACCAGACGGTGCGAGAGCAGATGCAGACGCAGATAGGCGTCGTGCGCGTCGAGCGGCTTGTCGTCGAGCGAGGCGATGACCGTACGGACGGCGACGGCCTCGACCCCGCGGCGGGCGTCCAGACCGACGGCCTTGACAGCGCCCTCACCGAGGAGGTTCACGGCCTGGTCGGGCGACAGGCGCTCGGTACCGGCCGGACCGGGCTGGTCGGCAAGCTCGGGAGCGGGGAACCAGGTGTCGAGAACGGTACCGTCGCCGGCGATGGTGGCAAGGCCGGCGGCGACGGCGCCGGTGGTGCGAGGAGCAGTGGTGTCGGTCATGAGGAGAACCTAACCGGCGGGGCCGCGCACGGGCCAACCGGTCTCACCTCCCGGTCGCGGGTCTCCCTGGCCGGGCCGCGCCTGCCCGGTGAGCGGCGGGCACCGACCCCGGCCGGCTTCCGGGGTGTCGGCGGCGACACGGGTCGGACCCACCGGTCAGCGCAGCACCCGCCCCAGCATCTCCCTCGCGTATGCCTCGTCGTACACCGCGTCCGTCAGCAGCACCTGCAGGCAGATGCCGTCCATCAGGGCGACCAGCGCCCGCGCGGTGACCGGGTCCGTCCTGCGGGAGAGAACGTCGACGACCCCGTCGGTCCACTCCGCCGCGACCGGACGCAGGGCCGGGCGGCGCAGGGCGGCCAGATAGAGCTCGTACTCCAGCTCCACACCGGTGCGTTCACCACCGAGCCACTCCCCCATGAGCCGGGCGAGCACTTCGGCGAGATCGGCGTCCGGGGCGGCGAGCGCGCCGCTCTCCCGCAGCGTCCTGCCGAAGCCCTCGTTCGCCTGCCGCAGGGCGGCGATGAGCAGCTCGTCCAGAGAGGCGAAGTGGTACGTCGTCGAGCCGAGCGGCACATCGGCCTCGGCCGCGACCGTGCGATGGCTGAGCCTCGAGAGGCCGCCGGTCGCGGCCACCCGGATCGCGGCGTCGATGATGCGCTGCCGCCGCTCGGGGTCGTACCTCCTTCCCCCACCCATCAGTGCGCACCGCCGAGGTTGAGCACGATGACGCCCGCGACCACGAGCACGATGCCCGCGATCTTCGCGGGGCTCATGGACTCGTTCAGGAAGAGCATGCCGATCGCGGCCACCGCGGCGGTGCCGACCCCGGCCCAGATCGCGTAGGCAGTGCCCACCGACATCGTCTTCAGCGTCTGGGCGAGCAGCGTGAAGGCGAGCACATAGCCGACCACGGTGATCAGCGAGGGCCACAGCCTGGTGAAGCCCTCGCTGTACTTCATGGCCGTCGTGCCGGCCACCTCTGCCGCGATGGCCGCGGCCAGCAGTCCATATCCCATGCGTACAAGCGTACACAACGATATGTACGGGCGTACGCAGCATTGGCATGTCCTGGCCCGCTACCGTGTCCCGGAAAACCGGGGACGAGAACAGGACACATGGGGTGGGGAACATGTCGGACAACATGGGGTGGGGCCCGTACGGCGCCGCGCCGGGGACGCCCGGATGGGGCGGCTGGGCGCCGCCCCCGCTGCCGAAGCCCGGAGTGATACCGCTGGGCCCGCTCGCGCTCGGCGACATCTTCAACGGCGCGTTCGCGACGATCGGCCGCTACTGGAAGCAGCTGCTCGGCACCGCCTTCGCCGTGTACGGAGCCGCGGTCCTGGTCGTCCTGGCCGCGATCGCCGTCGCCTATTCCGCGGTCAACGACGAGTTCCGGGCGCTGGTGAACACCTCGGCGGGCTCGGACCCCGCCTGGGACCAGTTCGCGCCGCTGCTCGCCGCCTTCTTCTGCGTGTGGCTGATCGCCATGGTGTCGATGCTGCTCGCGTCGGCGATGCTGCAGGCGGCCGTCCCCGTCATCCTCCAGGACGCGGTCCTCGGCCGTCCCACGACCTTCGGCGCCGTATTCCGCCGAGCCGCGCCACGGACGCCGGCGGTGCTCGGTGTTGCCTTCCTCAGCGGGCTCATCGTGCTCGTCCCCGTGGCCCTGGCGATGCTTGCCGTGGTGGCCTCCATCCTGGCCTTCGCCCCCCAGGACGACGTCGCGGGGGCGGGCTGGCTCGCGCTGCTCGGCTTCCTGGGCGCGCTGGCGACCATCCCGCTCGCGATCTGGCTCTGGGTGAGGTTCACCTTCGCCCCGGCCGTCGCCGTCTTCGAGAACCAGGGGCCGGTCCAGGCGCTGCGCCGCTCATCCGAACTGGTGCGCGGCGACTGGTGGCGGGTCCTCGGCATCTCGCTGCTGGGCCAGGCGATGGCGGCGGCCGTGAACATGCTGTTGCAGCAGCTCGTGAACGTCGCGGGCATGTTCCAGGGCACGTTCGCCACGTCAGGCGCCGGCCAGGAGGACGACGTCACCGAAGCCCTCGTCTCGATCGCCGGCTTCATGATCTTCGCCATGGTCGTCAGCCTGATCGGTCAGATCATCGTGTCGATCGTGCCTCCCCTGGTGAACGGCCTGTTGTACGTCGACGAGCGCCTGCGCAAGGAGAACCTGGCCCCGGCCCTTGCCGAGGCGGCGGGAACGCCGCTGACTCCGGAACCGCCGATGCCCGCCGGCCCTTACGGGCCGTCCGGTCCGCCCGCGCCCGACGGTCCGCCGTTCAGTCCGTGAGCGACCTCTTGGGCCTCAGCACACAGAACTCGTTCCCCTCGGGGTCCGCGAGGACCACCCAGCTCACGTCCGCCTCCTGCCCGACGTCGGCCCGCCGGGCCCCGAGCGCGAGGATCCTGTTCACCTCGGCGTCCTGATCGTCGGGGTTGAGATCGATGTGCAGCCGGTTCTTGACGGTCTTTCTCTCCGGCACCGGCACGAAGCACATGCCCGGCATCGCGAACTCGTCGGCGCCGATGACGACTTCGTCCTCGGCCTCGAAGAGCACCTTCCAGTCGAGTACCTGGCGCCAGAAGCGCGCCAGGCCTGACGGATCGCGGGCATCGACGACGAGGTGGTACAGACGAACGGCCATGCCCGCCAGTGTGCCTGGCGGGCATGGCCGATGTCGGTGGTCCGGCTCTGCCGGAGTGTCAGACGTTGAAGCCGAGGGCGCGCAGCTGCTCACGCCCGTCGTCCGTGATCTTGTCGGGACCCCACGGCGGCATCCAGACCCAGTTGATCTTCAGCTCGCCGACGATACCGTCGGTCGCCGCCTTGGCCTGGTCCTCGATCACATCGGTCAGCGGGCAGGCCGCGGACGTCAGCGTCATGTCCAGCGTGGCGACGTTGGAGTCGTCGATGTGGATGCCGTAGATCAGCCCGAGGTTGACCACGTCGATGCCCAGCTCGGGGTCGACGACGTCGTACAGGGCCTCACGGACCTCCTCCTCGGAGGCCTTCGTGCTCGTCGGCGTCGCGGCCTTGGACGAGAAGGTCTCCTCGTCCGGCCAGTCCTTCTCCGCCGTGGTCTCGGGGTTCTCGGTCATACCGTCTTCCTTTCGGCGCTCTCGCCCAGTGCCTGCGCGGTCGCGTCCTTCCACGCCATCCAGCTCAGCAGCGCGCACTTCACCCGCGCCGGATACTTCGAGACACCGGCGAACGCGATCGCGTCCTCCAGCACCTCCTCCATCGCGTCATCGGGCTCGACCTGGCCCTTGGACTGCATCAGCTCCAGGAAGGTGGCCTGGATCTTCTGCGCCTGTGCCAGCTCCTTGCCGACGAGCAAGTCGTTCAGCACGGAGGCCGACGCCTGGCTGATGGAGCAGCCCTGGCCCTCGTACGAGACGTCCTCGATGACCGTGCCGTCGTACTTCACCCGGAGGGTGATCTCGTCGCCGCAGGTCGGATTGACGTGGTGCACCTCGGCGTCGCCGTCCCGCAAGCCCCGCCCGTGCGGGTGCTTGTAGTGGTCCAGGATGACGTCCTGGTACATCGAATCAAGCTTCACAGCGGTTAGTCCCTCACCCGAAGAAGTTACGGACGTGCTCCAGGCCGTCGACGAGCGCATCCACCTCGGCCGGCGTGGAGTACAGATAGAACGACGCCCGCGTGGTCGCAGGAATTCCGTACCGCAGACAGACCGGCCGTGCGCAGTGGTGGCCGACCCGGACCGCGATGCCCTGCTCGTCGAGCACCTGCCCCACATCGTGCGGGTGGATGTCCCCGAGCACGAAGGAGATCGCCGCACCCCGGTCCTCGGCCGTGACCGGGCCGATGATCCGCAGATCGGGGACTTCCTGCAGGCGCCGGACCGCGTACTCGGTGATCGCGTGCTCATGCTGCGCGATCTTGTCCATACCGATCGCGCTGAGGTAGTCCACGGCCGCACCGAGGCCGACGGCCTGGGCGATCGGGGGCGTACCGGCCTCGAACTTGTGGGGCGCGGGCGCGTACGTCGACGAGTGCATCGACACGGTCTCGATCATCTCGCCGCCACCCAGGAACGGCGGGAGGTCCTCCAGCAGCTCCTGGCGGCCCCAGAGCACGCCGATGCCGGTCGGACCGCACATCTTGTGCCCGGTGAAGGCCACGAAGTCGGCGCCCAGTGCCTGGACGTCCAGCGGCATGTGCGGGGCGGCCTGCGAGGCGTCGATGAGAACGAGCGCGCCGACATCCTGCGCACGGCGGACGATCTGCTCGACCGGGTTGACCGTGCCCAGGATGTTGGAGACCAGCGTGAAGGAGACGATCTTCGTCTTCTCCGTGATGATCTCCTCGATGTTGGAGAGGTCGAGGCGGCCGTAGTCGGTGAGGCCGAACCACTTCAGCTTCGCGCCGGTACGCTGCGCCAGCAGCTGCCACGGAACGATGTTGGAGTGGTGCTCCATCTCCGTGATGACTATCTCGGTCTCGCGGTCCACGCGGTAGGGCTCATCGGCCCAGCCCAGCATGTTCGCCACGAGATTCAGGGACTCCGACGCGTTCTTGGTGAAGATCACCTCGTCGCGGCTCGGCGCGTTGATGAACGCCGCGACCTTGTCGCGGGCGCCTTCGTACAGCGCCGTGGCCTCCTCGGCGAGCACATGCACGCCGCGGTGGACGTTGGCGTTGTACCGCTCGTAGTAGCCGTTGAGCACGTCGAGCACCTGGCGCGGCTTCTGCGAGGTCGCCGCGTTGTCCAGGTACACGAGCTTCTTGCCGTCGTGGACCAGGCGATCCAGGATCGGGAAGTCCTTGCGGATTGCCTCGGTGTCGAGGAGGCCGGAGAGCCCCTGGTGGGGAGGGATCACGCGGATACGCCACCCTTCGTGTATGCCTCGTAGCCCTCGGACTCCAGCTTGTCGGCGAGCTCGGCGCCGCCGGACTCGGCGATGCGGCCGTTCGCGAACACGTGAACGAAGTCGGGCTTGATGTAGCGCAGGATGCGCGTGTAGTGCGTGATCAGCAGGGTGCCGACCTCGCCGGTCTCATGGACGCGGTTGACGCCCTCGGAGACGGTGCGAAGCGCGTCGACGTCGAGGCCGGAGTCGGTCTCGTCGAGGATCGCGATCTTCGGCTTGAGAAGCTCCAGCTGAAGGATCTCGTGGCGCTTCTTCTCACCGCCGGAGAAGCCCTCGTTGACGTTGCGCTCGGCGAAGGCGGGGTCCATCTGGAGACGCTCCATGGTCTCCTTGACCTCCTTCACCCACGTACGCAGCTTGGGGGCCTCGCCGCGGATCGCGGTGGCGGAGGTGCGCAGGAAGTTGGAGACCGAGACGCCCGGGACCTCGACCGGGTACTGCATGGCGAGGAAGAGACCGGCGCGGGCGCGCTCGTCGACGGACATCTCGAGGACGTCCTCGCCGTCCAGGGTCACGGTGCCACTGGTGATCGTGTACTTGGGGTGGCCCGCGAGGGAGTAGGCGAGGGTCGACTTGCCGGAGCCGTTGGGGCCCATGATGGCGTGGGTCTCGCCCTGCTTCACGGTCAGGTCGACGCCCTTGAGGATCTCCCGGGGGCCGTTCTCGGCCTCGACGGAGACGTGCAGGTCGCGGATTTCAAGCGTTGCCATGGGTGACTCAGGACTCCTGGGTGACGGAGACGAGCACATCGTCCCCTTCGATCTTTACGGGGTACACGGGGACGGGGCGCGTCGCGGGAAGGCCGGACGGCTTGCCGGTGCGGAGGTCGAAGCTGGAACCGTGCAGCCAGCACTCGATCTGGCAGTCCTCGACCTCGCCCTCGGAGAGCGAGACGTTCGCGTGGGAGCAGATGTCGTGGATCGCGAACACCTCGCCCTCCGTGCGGACGACGGAGACCGGCGTGCCGTCGAGTTCCACCCTTTTCGGGGTGTCCTCCTCCAGCTCGCTCAGCCCACAGGCGCGGACGAATGCCATCAGAGGGACGCCTCCAGCTCGGCATCGATCTTGGCGATGAGGCGCTCCTCGACGTCCGGCAGACCGATCTGCTGGACCAGCTCCGCGAAGAAGCCACGGACGACGAGGCGGCGGGCCTCGGTCTCCGGGATGCCGCGGGCCATCAGGTAGAACAGCTGCTCGTCGTCGAAGCGGCCGGTGGCGGAGGCGTGGCCGGCGCCGACGATCTCGCCGGTCTCGATCTCCAGGTTCGGCACGGAGTCGACCCGCGCGCCGTCCGTGAGGACGAGGTTGCGGTTCATCTCGTAGGTGTCGGTGCCCTCGGCCTTGGCCTCGATGAGCACGTCACCGATCCAGACGGCGTGTGCGTCCTGACCCTGCAGCGCGCCCTTGTAGGCGACGTTGGACTTGCAGTGCGGGGTGTTGTGGTCGACCAGCAGGCGGTGCTCCTGGTGCTGGCCCGCGTCGGTGAAGTACAGACCGAGGAGCTCGGCCTCTCCGCCGGTGCCCGCGTACGACACACGGGGGTGGAGGCGTACCACGTCGCCGCCGAAGGTGACCACGATCGACTTGAAGGTGGCGTCCCGCCCGATCAGCGCATTGTGCTGGGCGACGTGGACGGCCTTGTCGTCCCAGTCCTGGACGGAGACGACCGTCAGCTTGGCGCCGTCCCCCAGGACGTAGTCGACGTTGGCGGCCAGGGCCGCCTCACCGGTGTGGTCGATGACGACGACGGCCTCAGCGAAGGCGCCCAGCTCGATGTGCTGGTGGCCGAAGGCGGTACCGCCCTCACCGTGCACGGCGATACGGATGGGCTCGCTGAGCACGGCCTCCTTGGGAACCGTGACGACCGAGGCCTTCTCGAAGGAGGAGTAGGCCTGGGCGGCGACCCGGTCCGCCGGCGTGCCCGCGGAGCCGAGCCGCGCGTCGTCGCGGCCGACCGTCTCCACCGTGACGCCCTCGGGGGCGCTGACCTCGACGGTCACGCCGCCCGCGGTGGCGACCGCGGTGCCGTCGTGCAGCCCGGCGAGGCGGTCCAGCGGGGTGAACCGCCACTCCTCCTCACGCCCGTGCGGCACGGGGAAGTCCGCCACGTCGTAGGACGGGGGCGCGCTCATGCGCGTGGCGACGGTGGACTCGGCGGCCACCGCGATCGACCCGGCGGTGGTGGAGCCCGCCGGAATGTTCTGAGCCTCAGCCATGGCTGTCGTAGTGCTCGCTTTCTCGGATAAGTCGGTGCTGATGGGCGGGGACGGTGGCCTCAGCCGACCGCGCCTTCCATCTGGAGCTCGATCAGCCGGTTGAGCTCGAGGGCGTACTCCATGGGCAGTTCCTTGGCGATCGGCTCGACGAAGCCGCGCACGATCATCGCCATCGCCTCGAACTCGGTCATGCCGCGGCTCATCAGGTAGAAGAGCTGGTCCTCCGAGACCTTGGAGACGGTGGCCTCGTGACCCATGGAGACGTCGTCCTCGCGGACGTCCACGTACGGGTAGGTGTCGGAGCGGGAGATCGTGTCGACCAGCAGCGCATCGCACAGGACGTTGGACTTCGCGCCCGGAGCGCCCTCGCCGATCTCGATGAGACCGCGGTAGGAGGTGCGGCCGCCGCCTCGTGCCACCGACTTGGAGACGATGTTGGACGAGGTGTTCGGGGCCATGTGGACCATCTTGGCGCCGGCGTCCTGGTGCTGGCCCTCGCCCGCGAAGGCGATGGACAGCGTCTCGCCCTTGGCGTGCTCACCCATCAGGTAGACGGCCGGGTACTTCATGGTCACCTTGGAGCCGATGTTGCCGTCGACCCACTCCATGGTCGCGCCCTCGTACGCCACGGCACGCTTGGTGACCAGGTTGTAGACGTTGTTCGACCAGTTCTGGATCGTCGTGTAGCGGCAGCGGCCGCCCTTCTTGACGATGATCTCGACCACGGCGCTGTGCAGGGAGTCCGAGGAGTAGATCGGAGCGGTGCAGCCCTCGACGTAGTGGACGTAGGCGTCCTCGTCGACGATGATCAGCGTCCGCTCGAACTG
Organism: Streptomyces sp. NPDC057445; assembly: GCF_042802855.1. Lineage (NCBI taxonomy): Bacteria > Bacillati > Actinomycetota > Actinomycetes > Kitasatosporales > Streptomycetaceae > Streptomyces > Streptomyces sp. NPDC057445. The sequence continues at coordinate 119,390 of NZ_JBHVDH010000016.1, forward strand.
GCCCATGTTCTCCGTGTTGATACGGAAGTAGGCCTGCAGCGGGATGTCCACGTGGACGCCCTTGGGCACGTAGATGAACGAGCCGCCGGACCACACGGCCGTGTTCAGCGAGGCGAACTTGTTGTCGCCGACCGGGATGACCGTGCCGAAGTACTCCTTGAAGAGCTCCGGGTGCTCCTTCAGCGCGGTGTCCGTGTCGAGGAAGATGACGCCCTGCTCCTCCAGGTCCTCACGGATCTGGTGGTAGACGACCTCGGACTCGTACTGAGCGGCGACACCGGCGACCAGGCGCTGCTTCTCCGCCTCCGGGATACCGAGCTTGTCGTACGTGTTCTTGATGTCCTCCGGCAGTTCCTCCCAGGAGGCGGCCTGCTGCTCGGTGGAGCGCACGAAGTACTTGATGTTGTCGAAGTCGATGCCCGACAGGTCGGAGCCCCAGTTCGGCATCGGCTTCTTGTCGAACAGGCGCAGACCCTTGAGCCGCAGCTTCAGCATCCACTCCGGCTCGTTCTTCTTCGCGGAGATGTCGCGGACGACGTCCTCCGAGAGACCACGCCTGGCGGAGGCGCCTGCGACGTCGGAGTCGGCCCAGCCGTATTCGTACGTGCCCAGACCCTCGAGTTCGGGGTGGGCAGTCTCCGTGGGGAGAGTCATGCGGGGTTCCTCCCGGACGTGCTTGCAGATGCTGATGTGTCGGTCTTCGTGGTGGTGCTGTCGCTGCCGCTCGTGCCGCCGCCGCCCGCCTTCGGGATGAAGGTCGTGCAGACCCCGTCGCCGTGGGCGATGGTGGCCAGACGCTGCACATGGGTACCGAGCAGGCGGGAGAAGATCTCCGTCTCCGCCTCGCACAGCTGCGGGTACCGCTCGGCGGCATGGGCCACCGGGCAGTGGTGCTGGCACAGCTGCTCGCCGACGGGCGCGTTACGGGCCGTAGCAGCGTACCCGTCGGCGGTCAACGCCTTGGCAAGTGCCTCGGTGCGGTCCTCGGGCTCCGCGGCCTCGATGGCCGCGCGGTACGCCTCGGCCTGCGCCTCGATCCGGTCGCGGGCGAACGCGGCCACGGCCGCTTCCCCTCCCGCGTTCTCCTCGATCCAGCGCAGGGCGTCCACGGCGAGCTTGTCGTACGACTGCTCGAAGGCGTCCCGGCCGCAGTCGGTGAGCGCGAAGACCTTGGCGGGACGGCCGCGCGTACGCGCCCCGTACACACGCTTCTCGTGCGCGGCGACGACATCGTCGTTCACGAGCGCGTCGAGATGGCGGCGCACGGCGGCCTGGGTGAGGCCGAGCCGCGTCGCGAGGTCGGCGACCGTGGACGGCCCGTGGTCCAGGATGGACCGCGCGACCCGGTTGCGCGTGGAGCGCTCCCCGGTCGCGAGCTCCTCCTGGGGGGGCTCCCCGACAGCTCGACCGTATTTCACAACACCATTGTTGCGTAATTCCCGAGAGACTGACAAGCCGGTCCCGCAGGACGGACGGTGCCGTGCATCACTTAGGGAAACCTAACCTGACCTGCGGAAATGATCACTCGCGAGATCGTTTCCCAGGGCCTGCCGGACGCCGCCGCGCGGACCCGGAAGATCGCCGCGACCCCTGTGACCGGGCGTTTTGTCCACCTCCCGCCGAGTCCCCCGCCCACCGGCTCCTCCGCCCGCCTCAGCTGCCACCACCCGGAGCCGCCGGCACCGTGCACCCCCGGGACGAGGCCGCACGGATGAACGCGCGCGCGTCCCGGACGGCTGCGCCACCCGGGTCATTGTTGAAGTACACGAAGACGTCGGCCCGGTCCGGCCAGGCGTCGGCGATGCGCCCGGCCCAGGCGGACAGGGCCTGGCGCCCGTACCGCGGCCAGGGCTCCGCCCGGCCCTCGTGGAGCCGTACGTAACCCCAGTCGGCCGTCCGCCACAGCGGTGTCACCGGCCGGGAACCGCGGTCCGCCCAGCACAGGGCCGCCCCGCGGCTCTTCAGCACGTCCCTGACCTCGTCCGTCCACCAGGACTCGTGCCGGGGTTCGACCGCCACGCGCACCCGGCTCGGGAAGCAGGCGAGCGTCGCGTCCAGAGCCCCCGGATCGGACCGGAGACCGGGCGGGAGCTGGAGCAGCACGGGCCCCAGCCGCTCCTTCAGCCCTTCGGCGTGGCTCAGCAGCCGCCGGACGGGTTCCTCCGGGTCGCGCAGCCGTTTGATGTGCGTCAGATAGCGGCTCGCCTTCACCGCCAGCACGAACCCGTCAGGAGTGCGTTCGCGCCAGTCGGCGAAGGTCTTCGGCTCGGGGAGCCGGTAGAAGACGTTGTTGTTCTCGACGGTCACGAAGTGCCGGGCGTACTCCTCCAGCCACAGGCGCTGGGGCACCCCTTCGGGGTAGAACTCGCCGCGCCAGTCCTTGTACTGCCACCCGGAGGTGCCGATGAGCACGGGCATGAGGTGATCCTTCCCCGTCCTCGGGAACTCACCCGGACCCTTCCGGCCCGGGCACCTGCCGGAATCCCTCGTCCGTGGCGGGATCCGGACCCGGCGGCCCGGAGGCCTTCCCCGGATCCTTAGACTTCCGGACATGAAGAACGAGTCCGTCGTCCAGGTCCGGGGCCTGGTGAAGCGGTACGGAGCCAGGACCGCCGTGGACGGGCTCGACCTCGACGTCCGCGCCGGCACGGTGACCGCCGTCCTCGGCCCCAACGGGGCAGGCAAGACCACCACGGTCGAGACCTGCGAGGGCTACCGCCGCGCCGACTCCGGGACGGTGCGTGTCCTCGGCCTCGACCCGGTGGCCGACGCGGCGAGGCTGCGCCCCCGGATCGGGGTGATGCTCCAGTCCGGCGGCGTCTACTCCGGCGCCAGGGCCGAGGAAATGCTCCGCCACATGGCCGAACTGCACGCTCACCCGCTGGACGTGGACGCCCTGATCGAGCGCCTCGGCCTCGGCTCCTGCGGCCGTACGACCTACCGCCGGCTGTCCGGCGGCCAGCAGCAGCGCCTCGCGCTCGCGATGGCCGTCGTCGGCCGCCCCGAGCTGGTCTTCCTGGACGAGCCGACCGCGGGGCTCGACCCGCAGGCCCGCCGGTCCACCTGGGACCTGGTGCGCGAGCTGCGCACCGACGGGGTGTCCGTCGTCCTCACCACGCACTTCATGGACGAGGCCGAGGAGCTCGCGGACGACATAGCGATCATCGACGCGGGCCGCGTCGTCGCCCAGGGCAGCCCGGAGCAGCTGTGCCGCGGCGGCGCCGAGAACACCCTGCGCTTCACCGGGCGTCCCGGCCTCGACGTGGGCTCGCTGCTGAAGGCACTGCCGGACGGCACGGCCGCGGCGGAGCTGACGCCCGGCGCGTACCGGATCTCCGGCACGGTGGACCCGCAGCTGCTCGCCACGGTCACCTCCTGGTGTGCCCAGAACGGGGTGATGCCCGACGGCATCTCGGTGGAGCGGCACACACTGGAGGACGTCTTCCTGGAGCTGACGGGAAAGGAGCTGCGGTCGTGACGGCTGAGGTGACCACGGACAGGGGTACCGGCGTGAGGCCTGGTACGTACGCGCCGAACCCCGGTGCCGCTCCCGTCGCGCGGATGATCACGGCGCAGGCGGTGCTGGAGACGAAGATGCTGCTGCGCAACGGCGAGCAGCTGCTGCTGACGGTGGTCATCCCGTCGCTGATCCTGGTGCTCTTCTCGACGGTCGACATCGTCGAGACGGGCGCGGGCAGGCCCGTCGACTTCCTCGCCCCGGGCGTCCTCGCGCTCGCCGTGATGTCCACCGCCTTCACGGGCCAGGCCATCGCCACCGGCTTCGAACGGCGCTACGGCGTGCTCAAGCGGCTCGGCGCCTCGCCGCTCCCCCGCTGGGCGCTGATGACCGCGAAGACGCTGTCCGTCCTGGTCACCGAGGTGCTGCAGATCGTCCTGCTGACGCTGATCGCCTTCGGGCTCGGCTGGTCCCCGCACGGCAACCCGGTCTCCGTGCTTCTGCTGCTCGTGCTCGGAACGGCCGCGTTCTCGGGTCTCGGGCTGCTGATGGCCGGCACGCTCAAGGCCGAGGCGACCCTGGCCGCCGCGAATCTGGTCTTCCTGCTGCTCCTCGTGGGCGGCGGGGTGATCGTCCCGCTGGACAGGTTCCCGGACGCGGCTCGGTCCGTGCTGGGCCTGCTGCCCATCTCGGCGCTCTCCGACGGGCTGCGCGACGTGCTCCAGCACGGTGCCGGGACGCCCTGGGGTGATCTCGGGATCCTGGCGGGGTGGGCGGTACTGGGGCTGGGCGCGGCGGCAAAGTTCTTCCGCTGGGAGTGAGCCGCGGGAGTGACCGCACCACGGAGTGGGAAAACCCGCCCTGTGTTCGAGACGGCCGAGGTACCCGGAGGACGTGCTCTGCAGCCCCTGCTGCACGATGTGGTGATCTGCGTCGCGGCTCCCGCGTTCGCCGCCTCACCCCGTGACGGCCAGCTCCGCGGAGCCAGGGCCGAGGGCTTCTACGACCACGACCGCAGACTCCTGCACACCGTCTGTCTGCTGATCGACGACCGTGAGCCCGAACCGATCGGGGTGCAGCCGCTCGGCCCCGACCGGGTCCGCTTCACCTCCGTCCACCGCTATCCGAGCGACCGCACCGACGACCCGACGCTGATCGTCGAGCGGATCCGTACGGCGGGCGAGGGCGAGACGGTGAGCCTGCACAACGTCGGCACGGTCGCCCGCCGATTACGGATCGAGGTGGCCGTCGCCACCGACCTGGCCGACATCGCCGATGTGAAGCGCGGGCTCACCGGCCGGTCCCTCCCCTGCTCGGTGGCCAAGGGCGGCCCCGGCCTCGGCTGGCGCTCCCGCACCGGCCGCGCCCATGTCCGTGCCGTGGAGTACGAGGCCACGCCCGAGGTGTCGGGAGGCCCGGAGGGCGGCACCTTCACCTGGGACGGGGTCGTCCTGCCGCCCGGCGCGTCCTGGCGTGCGGGGCTGTCGGTCACCGGACGGGCCGTTCCCGACCCGCCGGGCCATCCGGTCGCCCCGTCGTCGTACGTCCCGTGGTCCGAACCCGTCGTACGCGGTGACCGGCGGCTGGTCGGGCTGGTGCGCCGGGGACTGGCCGATCTGCGGGCGCTGCGCCTCGCGGATCCGCAGCGTGCCGGCGCCGGTGCCCCGGAGGACCAGTTCATCGCGGCGGGCTGCCCCTGGTATCTCACGCTGTTCGGGCGGGACTCGATCTGGTCGGCACGGATGCTGCTGCCGCTGTCCACGGAGCTGGCCCGCGGCACGCTGTGGGCGCTCGCCCGCCGCCAGGGCACCGTCCACGACGTGTTCCGCGAGGAGGCTCCCGGCCGGATCCTGCACGAACTGCGACCGGCCGAGGCCCAGCACGGTCACGGTCTGCGGCTGCCGTCCCACTACTACGGCTCGGTCGACGCCACGCCTCTGTTCGTCTCGCTCCTGGTGGAGGCCTGGCACTGGGGGCTGCCCGATGCCGACGTCGACGCGCTGCTGCCCCATGCGCAGCGTGCGATGGAGTGGGTGGTGGAGACCAGCCGCCGCGACGAGGACGGACTGCTGCGCTACTACCCACGTCCCGGCGGCCTGCTCCATCAGTCCTGGAAGGACTCCGCCGACGCGGTGCGTGACGCGGAGGGCCGCCGGATCGAGCCGCCGCTCGCGCTCTGCGAGGTCCAGGGCTACGCGTACGAGGCGGCCACAGGTCTCGCGGAGCTGCTCGGCACGCGCGGCCTGCACGACCGGGCGGAGTCGCTGCGCGGCTGGGCGGCGGCGCTGCGCAAGCGGTTCGCGGAGGCGTTCTGGATCGAGGCGAAGGACGGTCCGGCACCGCGCTACGCGGCGATCGCGGTGGGCCGCTCGCTGACTCCCGTGAGCGGGCCCGCTTCCAACATGGGCCAGCTGCTCTGCTCCGGGATCCTCGATCCGGACGGCTGCCGGGACATCGCGGCATGGCTGGCCTCTCCCGATCTGAACTCCGGGTGGGGGCTGCGGAGCCGCTCGGCCGCGGTGCCGGGCTTCAACCCGCTGAGCTACCACGGCGGTTCCGTGTGGACCCACGACACGGCCATCGCGGTTCAGGGGCTGTGTGCCACCGGCTGCCACGAGGAGGCGGTGGCACTCGTCGACGGACTGCTCGACGCGGCAGTGCACTTCTCGTACCGGATGCCGGAGCTGTACGGCGGCGACGCCCGCACCGGCAACTCCCCGGCTCCGCTGGCCTATCCGGCGGCGTGCCGCCCCCAGGGCTGGTCCGCGGCCTCCGGTGTGGCGATACTCGCGGCGCTGCTGGGGCTGCGTCCGGACGCCGCCGGAAAGGTGCTGCGGGTACGGCCGGTGCCGCCCGCTCTGCTGGGTCCGCTGGCTGTCGAGGGACTGAGGCTCGGCGATGCCCGACCGACGGTACGGGTGGGGTCCACGGGCCGGGCGGAGGTCTCCGGGCTACCCGGCGGCTGGCGCGCCGACACCACGTGACAACAGCTCCCCGTAGGCCTGTTCCATCCGCGCGAGGTAGATGGCGCGCTGGTCGAAGTGGGTCTTCACATGCTTGCGGCCGCGCAGGCCCATCTCCCGGGCCGCGACCCGGTCGTCGAGAAGCCGTGCGATGTGGCCGGCCAGCTTCTCCTCGTCACGGTCCGGTACGAGATGGCCGATCATGCCGTCCTGGTCGACACCTTCGTCCAGACCGCCCATCCGGGTGACGACCACGGGCCGGGCCGCGCACATCGCCTCGAGAGGGGCGAGGCCCATCGGCTCGGCGAACACCGACGGATAGACCACGACCGTCGACTGTTCGTACAGCGCTCGCATTTGATCGACTCCGGCCTCCACGAAATCGACCGCGTGCACCATTCCGCGGTCCGCGATCTCTTTTTCCAGCAGTTCCCGGAATCCGATCCTCTCGCCGTGGAAATCGACGGTCTGCCGGGTCGCGGTGAGAACGAGACGGGGCTCGAACTCGCAGCGTTCCTCCCGGATGATCCGGTGCACGGCCTCCAGTGCGAGCATGGCGCCCTTGTCGGGGATGAGCCGGGCGGGCAACAGGACCGTGCCGCTCCGGGGCCGGGTGTCGAGGGGTGCGACGGTCTCGTACGGGGCGGTGTCGATGCCCAGGTAGGTGCGCTCGGTCTCGATGCCGAGGGCGTCGGCGCAGGCCGCCCTCAGGAACTCCGAGACGGCGTAGTGCCGGTCCCACCCCGCGCAGACCTTGGCGAAGGCGAGGCTCTCGGGCTCGCGCCACAGCGAGTGGTACGTGTGCAGGAGCGCGAGGCCCAGTTCCGGGCGCAGGGCAGAGAGACCGAGGGCGGGGGCCTCGCGGAAGTGGTGCAGGTTGTGGCCGTGGACGATCTGGATGCCGTACGCGGTGAGGACCTGCCGGAACCATTCGGTCAGAGCGGGGATCCGACCGCGCCCGGGGGCGGGTTCGGCCAGATCGAGTGCCGGATGGGTGAGGACCCGTACGCCCGGTTGACCGGGATCGGTGGCGGCGGGTGTGCCGGTGAGGACGGTGACGTCGTGGCCGCGCTGCGCCAGCAGCCGCGAGTAGTCCCACAGATGGGATTCCACGCCTCCCACACTGGGCGGAAACGACCAGTGGACCAGCGCGATGCGCATTCCACGCCCCGTCGGCTGATCCTTTTCCCTCGGGTCCACGCCGCCTCCGTACCGATCGAATACGCGAAGCGCAGATGGTAGCCAAATTCTCTTGCGGCCATATAGGAGTCGGCGGTCTGTTCACCGGACAATCTGACTGTACCGGGCAGCGCACGCAGGGACATGACGGAGGGGGAGCCGATGTCCGCTCAGACCCATGCCGGCCGCACGCCCGTACGCCGCCGCAGGCTCGCGGCCGGGCTGGCTGCCACCGCCGCCGCGGGGGCGGCGACTCTTCCCCTGCTCGCGCAGAACGCCAGCGGGTTCCTGCTCTGGGGGCTCGCCGGTGGCACCGCGCTGATGGGAGGGGCCGCGGCCTTCTTCGCGCGAACACCCGCCCCTCGCACACCCGAGCAGGAGGACGGCGGCGCACTGCTGTCCCCTCCTCCGCACAATCTGCCCGTGCTGTCGCGGTACTTCACCGGGCGCAGCGAGGAACTCGCCGGGATCGAGGCCGCGTTGGGACCGGCGGAGCCGGCCCGTGGACGCCGGACCCGGCTGGACGGGCAGCGGGCCTGCGTCATCCACGGCATGGGGGGCGTCGGAAAGTCACAGCTGGCGGTCGCACACGCCCGGACCCATCTGGACGAGCACTGCCTGACCTGGTGGCTGAACGCGTCCACCCCCGACCGGCTGCGCGGGGAGCTGCTCGAGCTCGCCGCATGTGTCGGCGTTCCCGACCACGAGTCGAAGAACGTCGTCCTCGTCAAGTTATGGGCATGGCTGCGGGACAACCCGGGCTGGCTGCTGGTGTACGACGACGTCCGGCGCTTCCGGGACCGTGAGCGTCCGGGGGCGCGGGGAGACGGCACGCTCGACCTGCAGCCGTTCCTGCCGCCGGAGGGCGAGGGCGAGATCCTGATCACCACTCAGCTGCGGGAGGGATGGGACGGGCTGTGTCCCGAACCGGTCGAGCTGACCGCGCTCGGCGACACGGACGGCCTGGCGTTCCTGCGGGCCAGGATCGGAGCCAGGGACGGGGACGAGTCGCATCTGGCCACGCTGGGGCGGCAACTCGGCTGGCTTCCGCTGGCCCTGGAGCAGGCCGGAGCGTACATCGACCAGGCGGAGATCACCGTCGAGGACTACCTGGGACGGCTGCCTGAGGAGAGCGCGGACAGCGACGCCGACACCTTCCGGCTGGCGATCGAGCGGATCGCCGCCACCGCGCCCGCGGCCGAGGATCTGCTGCGGCTGTGCTCGTTCCTGGCCTCCGAGGACGTGCCACGGGTCATGCTGTTCCGCCACCGTGCGGTGGTACCGCAGCGGCTGCGCCACGTGATGGAGGTCCAGCCGGAGTTCAACCGGCTGGTGCTGAAGCTGGTCGACCACTCGCTCCTGACCCGCAGCGGCGACGGCCGGGCCGGACCGGTGACGTACGGGATCCATCCACGCGTGCAGATGTTCATACGGCGCCGGATGAGCGGGCCCGAGCGGCTGGAGTGGTCGCAGGCGGCGGTCCGGCTGCTCGAGGCGGCGTTCCCGCAAACACCGGAGCAGCTGGACTCACGGGGCGACTGCGAACGGCTGATGCCGCATGTGGAGGCCGTCGCCAAGGAGCTTGCCTGGGCCGACGACACCGACGGCGGGCTCGGGGCCTCGCACGACCCCGAGGCGCTGGTGCGCCTGCTGCACCGGGTCGGCGTATATCAGGAGCACCGCTGCGACTGGGTGCAGGCGCTGGCCTGTCTGACACAGGAGGCCGGTCTGCGGGAGCTCGGCACCGGGGACGCGCTGGGACTGGCGACCGCCCGGCTGGGCATCGCCCGCCAGCACTATCTGCTCGCGGATCTGGACCGTGCAGAGACCGCCTGCCGCAGAGCGCTGGCCCTGTGCCAGGAGCATGCGGGGGACACCGCGTTCCTGCAGTTGCAGGCCCAGTGCCGACGGCAGTACGGGGGCATCCTCCGGGAGCGGATCCGCTTCGACGAGGGTCTGGAGGCCGTCCAGGAGGCGATCAAGATCTACGAGAGCCAGGGGTCGGGCTGGGAGACCCTGGACTGGGCCGTGGCCGAGCAGGAAGCGGGCATGATCCACCGCAATGCGGGACGGCTCTCCGCCGCGGTGGCCTGCTACGAGCGGGCGGGCGACCGTGTGCCGAGCCGCGGGTCCACCGAGCCCGGCGAGCATGTGGTCTTCCGGGCCATGCTCAGACGCGACCTGGGGATCGTCGCCCAGGACCGGGGCGATCTCGTCACCGCCGAGCGGGAGCTGAGGGAGGCGCTCTCCGTCTTCCGTGAATACCGCGGCGTCGAGGACTTCGAGACCTCGCAGGTGGCGAAGTTCCTCGCCGATGTGCTGCGCCGACAGGGCGAGGAGTGCCGTAAGAGGGCGCGGGCGACCCGGCATCCGCTGCGTCGCCGGGATCTCCACAGGCAGGCCCGGAGCAGGATCGCCCAGGCGGACGAGCTGCTCGCCCCGGTCCTTGCACTTCACCTGAAGCGGCGTGAGACCGAGGCGCACAAATACGCGGCCTGCCTCAACAAGCTGGGCTCCCTCCGATTCGCCCAGGGCCGCATCCCTGAAGCGGCGCGGACCCTGCGCGAGGCCGAGCAGATCTATGTCTCCGCATACGGCCCGGACCATCACTACCGGGCGAAGACGCTGTCGAGACTCGGCCCGGTGCTGCGCGCGGCCGGCGACCGGGAAGGGGCAGAGCGGGTGCTGCGACAGGCGGAACGGATCTTCGTGGCGACCCTCGGGAGCAGCCATCCCTCCCTGGTGGCCGTGTACACACATCTGGCCGAGTGCACCACCGGCCATGAGCGGGCCGCCGAGTTGCGCGCCAGGGCGGAGCTTGTCCACCGGGCGCTGTGGAACGACTCGTCGCCCTGAGCGTCCTCGCGCCCCGAGGTGCCGTGTCCAGGTTCGTGGCCTGGCGTTTCGTGCGGGGTCGTCCCCCTCGTGAAAGCTTGCACAAGCGGCCCCCTACGATAGTCGCCGTGCAGACCCCCCTCGCCTATATCGCCCAGCGCTGGACACCGTCACCCCGGACCGTCCGGCGCGCCGCGCTCTCCGCCGTCGTGATGAGCGTGGTCATCATCGTCACCGGCGGCGCGGTCCGGCTGACCGGCTCCGGTCTCGGCTGCGACACCTGGCCCAAGTGCACGGACGACAGCCTCTTCGCCACGCCCGAGCAGGGCATCCACGGTGCCATCGAGTTCGGCAACCGCATGCTGACGTACGTCCTGTCGGCCGCGGTCGGCTGGGCGATCATCGCTGCGCGCTCCACAAAGCCGTGGCGGCGCGGGCTCACCCGGCTCGGCTGGGCCCAGTTCTGGGTCGTGATGAGCAACGCCGTCCTCGGCGGTATCACCGTGTGGGCGGGCCTCAACCCGTGGACCGTGGCGGGGCACTTCCTGGCCGCCAACGCCCTGCTGACGGTGGCCACGGTCACCTGGCTCCGGGCGGGCGAGGGCGACGGCGCCCCGCGGCCGCGGGTACCGCGTCCGGTACGGAAGCTGTCCTGGGTGCTGCTGGTCTCCTCCGGACTGCTGATCGCGGTGGGGACCACGGTGACCGGCTCCGGCAAGCACGCGGGCGACAGCAGCGAGGTGCCGCGGATGCCGTTCGACTGGGTGGACGCCGCCCATGTGCACGCCGCGCTGGCCTGGCTGGTGTGCGCGCTCGCGGTGGCGATGTGGCTGGTACTGCGCGTGGTGGACGCTCCGGACGACACCCGGGCCCGCGCCCGGGACCTGCTGATCGTGCTGCTCGCGCAGGGCGCCATCGGCTATGTGCAGTTCTTCACGGATGTGCCGGAGGTGCTGGTCGGAGCTCATATGCTCGGCTCCTCGCTGATGTGGATCGCCGTGCTCCGGCTCGCACTGAGCCTGCGTGAGCGCCCGCTGGAGACCTCCGCGACTCCGGCCCGGCCGGACACGGAACTCGCGCCGGTCTAGGGACGGCCGGGAGCACCGGCCCGTACCTCACCCGGCGAGTCCGTAGACGCGGCGGGCGTTGTCCGCCGCGATCATCCCGGCCACCCGCTGGGCGTCCGCACGGCACCATGCGCCGTCGACGACCCAGTCGCTCAGCACCCGCCCCAGCGCCTGGCGGAAGATGCGCGCACCGACCACATGCAGTTCGGGAAGCCCCCGCGCACCACTGGAGAACAGCAGCTTCCCGAACGGCGCCAGCTCCAGGATCTCCGCGAGTACGGAGGCGGCCCCGGCTCCGGTGTGGGCGAGCGCGGGCCCGACATCGGCGTACACATGCGGAAAGACACTCGCCAGATGGGCGGCATGGCGGTGGTACGGATAGCCGTGCAGCAGGACGAGATCGGTGCCGAGGCCCGTGGTGGCCGACGCGAAGCCGGTGAGCAGCAGCGGATCGTCGACCCCGACGTGGATCTGCAGCGGCCGTCCGGACGCGACCGCCATCCAGAGGAGATGGCGCAGCAGCACGGGGTCGGTGAGCCGGCCCCCGGCCTGGCGCCCTGCCAGCCATCGTCCCGTCGCACCACGCACTTCGCCGGGCCCCGGCGGCTCGGGGGCAAGGGCGAGTCCATGACGTACGCCCGCGACCGAGGTGAAGGCGACGGCCGATCCGGCGGCGCCGTGCACGGCCTCGGCAAGATTCGCCAGGAAGCTGTCCACGGTCCCGGAGGTGTCCGCGACCTGTTCGGCCAGCTGCTCGAGGCGGACGATCTCATGTGCCTCGGCGGCGCCCGTGGCGGCGATCTCGGGGAGTCCCGTGAGATCTCCGGGCAGCCCGGTGTCCACCAGATAGGTGGAGATGCCGCTGGCGCGCAGCAGCCGTCTGCCTGACTCCAGGACGCCCAGCTCCCTGCGGCGGGCGAGATAGTGCGCGGGCGGGCAGTGGGGCTCCAGACCGAGGAGCGGTGGACACCAGCGACGGACGGCGAAGCCCGTCTGGGTGTCGAAGAAGGTGGTGCCGGGCGCGGGCGGTCCGGCGGTCCTGCCCAGGTGAGCCTCGAACGTGCCGAGACCCAGCTCGGTGCGGAGGACACCGTGGCAGTACTGATCCACCAAGGACGGCGTATCGATCATCCGGGGCTCCCAGCGGTGGCGTGCTTCCACACGTCCTAACGGGTGAGCCCCGCGCGAGGTGTTGCCCATCGCCGGGCGGCCTCTGGGTCTTGCGCCGCGCGAGGGAGCCAGTGGGGACCGGGGCCGCGGGCAGCGCGGCCGTTGCCTGCCGGGAAGCGGAGGCGAGGTGGAGACCGCGGGTGCCCGACGGCGGCGCCCCGGCCTGGCCAGGCGCCGGTGCCCCGGACGGGACGTCGCGAACCGGACGATCGGCGCCGCCCCGGGCCCGGGGGCGCGGAAGCTCCCGTACACCGGCACGGCGGCTCGGCACCGGTCATCGGGCTCCAGGGAGTCAGCCCCAGGGGGGACTCCCCGGCCGTACGTGCGGGAGCACGCGATGCCGACGGACGGCCGGGTCACCTGCGAGGCGCTCGCTCAGCCGGCAGGCCCTGTCGGGCGTCACACGCCGGCCGAGGAAGAGAAGCCGCCGCAGCACACGGGACCGATGGCCGACACACACAGGCAATGCTCCCGATGGCCGGGCGCGGGCAATGCAGGGCCTGTCGCACGGGCAATGCAGGGCCCCTCGGACGCCGCGCGCGGGCCGAGGAAGGGACGCCGGAGCGCACGGGACGGCGGCCGGGCACGGGCGATGCGCCGCCTTGCCGTCGGCGCCGGTCGACCCGCGCGCGTACTGGGGGTGGATCAGCGCGAGGCGGGTGCAGGGCAGATCGCCGGCCTCCTGGACCGGTGTGCCCCGGCACCCGGGCACGGGCGATGCCGCGGCGTTCGCGTGACGCATTCGCGCCCGCAGCCGCAGCAGCCGCCGACGAGTCCTCGGCCGCGCTGCGTCAGTCGTTCTTCGGGCCGCCGAGCTGGATACCGGCCATGCGGGTCCACTCGTACGGGCCCGTGCGGACCTTCGCCGCGAACTCGCCGTCGAAGGACTCGTGCAGGGTGATGCCGGACTTCTCGGCGGCGCTCACCGCGATGGCGTGCGTCGGTGCGACGAGGTCGCCCCAGCCACCGTCCTCGCCGACGAGCACGATGCGGGTGCCCACCTGCCCGATGTACGCGAGCTGCCCTTCGGCGCCGCCGTGCGCCTTGGCGAAGGCGCCGATCTGCTTGGCGAGCTTCGCCGCCTTGCGCTCGGCGCGGGCGTCGGACTTGGGCGCGGTCTCGTCGACCTGCTGGGTGTCTGCCATGAACAGGATGCTACTCGCGGGTAGATCCACCGGCGACCGCCGGGCCACGTGGCCTGGGCCACGCCACCGTCCGGGCCCGCGGCAGGGAACGTGCACTGGGCACGGGCACGGGCACGGGCACGGAGAGAGCAGAGGACGGGCGGGACCACCGGCCCGTCCCTGAGATCGGCGGATCAGCGAATCGGCCGCAGAGCCACTAGCGCAGGAAGGGGTCCACCGCCACCGCCACGAAGAGCAGCGAGACGTAGGTGATCGACCAGTGGAAGAGCCGCATCTCCTTGAGCTTGCCGCCCGTCGCGCCGGTCTTCGCCCTGCTCTGCAGCGCGTGCGCCTCCCACAGCCACCAGCCGCCCGTCACCAGCGCCACCGCCGTGTAGAACCAGCCGGTGTACCCGAGCGGTGTCAGCAGCAGCGAGACGGCGACCATCACCCAGCTGTAGAGCACGATCTGGCGGGCGACGACCTGGTTCGAGGCGATGACCGGGAGCATCGGCACGCCGACGCGTGCGTAGTCGTCCTTCACCTTCATCGACAGCGGCCAGTAGTGCGGCGGCGTCCAGAAGAAGATGACCAGGAAGAGGATGACCGCGGCCCACGACATCGAGTTGGTGACGGCGGACCAGCCGATCAGCACCGGCATACAGCCGGCGATGCCGCCCCACACGATGTTCTGCGAGGTGCGCCGCTTCAGCAGCATCGTGTAGACGATGACGTAGAACAGGAGCGCGCCGAGCGCGAGCGCGGCGGAGAGCCAGTTGACCAGCAGCCCGAACCAGAGCGTGGAGACCGCCGCGAGGCTGAGACCGAAGACCAGGCCCTCGCGCGGCGAGACCATTCCCGTCACGAGGGGGCGCTGCGACGTACGGTCCATCAGGGCGTCGATGTCGCGGTCGATGTACATGTTGAGCGCGTTGGCACCGCCCGCGGAGAGGTATCCGCCGATGCATGTGGCGACCACGAGCCAGAGGTCGGGCACACCCTGCGCCGCCAGGAACATCACCGGCACGGTGGTGATCAGCAGCAACTCGATGATCCGGGGCTTCGTGAGCGCCACGAACGCCTTGACGCGGGCCCCGAACGGCCGATGGCCCCCCGGGCTGGGAGTCAAGACGACCCCTGCGGGTCGGGACTCGACGGCCGTCACGCACACCCCTGACAGAGAAATCCCAGCAAGTCCCGCGGGGGCACATCCCATACCGAAGGGCCATGGGGGCGAATCCCGGTGAAGACTTGCGCGTACCACGCCACTCTAGACGTTGGCCGCATGCCGATCTTCGCGGGGGTGGGGTCGTGTTGAGCGCTGCGGGTGGACGGAACGTATTGACCGTCGGGATCAGCGACAGGAGGCGAAGTCGAGCCACGGAGCGCACCCTGGCAGTGCGGGCAGTGTCCGAGGGGAGAGACGTGCTCTCGAAAGGACGCGCCCTGCTGCGAGGGTAGGCTCGACAACGCCCGGTACGCCCCTAGTCACCGGGACACGAACATGTGGAGAGGAGCCCTGACCCAGGGTGAGCACCAAGCCGACCACCACAGACCTCGAGTGGACCGAATTGGACCAGCGGGCCGTGGACACCGTCCGCGTCCTTGCCGCAGACGCCGTACAGAAGGTCGGCAACGGCCATCCGGGGACGGCCATGAGCCTGGCCCCCGCGGCGTACGTCCTCTTCCAGAAGCTGATGCGCCACGACCCCGCCGACGCGGACTGGACCGGCCGTGACCGGTTCGTCCTCTCCGCGGGTCACTCCAGCCTGACCCTCTACATCCAGCTCTACCTGGCCGGGTACGGCCTGGAACTGGACGACCTCAAGGCCTTCCGCACCTGGGGTTCCAAGACCCCCGGTCACCCGGAGTACGGTCACACGGTCGGCGTGGAGACCACCACCGGGCCGCTGGGCCAGGGTGTCGCCAACGCGGTGGGCATGGCCATGGCCGCCCGCTACGAGCGCGGTCTGTTCGACCCGGACGCCGCCCCCGGCGCCTCCCCCTTCGACCACAACATCTGGGTCGTCGCCGGTGACGGCTGCCTCCAGGAGGGCATCTCCCACGAGGCGTCCTCGCTGGCCGGCCACCAGAAGCTCGGCAACCTGGTGCTGCTGTGGGACGACAACCACATCTCGATCGAGGGCGACACCGAGACCGCGGTCTCCGAGGACACGCTGAAGCGGTACGAGGCCTACGGCTGGCACGTCCAGCGCGTGGAGCAGCTGCCGAACGGCGACCTGGACCCGGTCGGCCTGTACGAGGCGCTCAAGGCCGCCCGGGAGGAGACCGAGCGTCCCTCCTTCATCGCGGCCCGCTCGATCATCGCCTGGCCCGCCCCGCACGCGCAGAACACCGAGGCGGCGCACGGCTCGGCGCTGGGCGAGGACGAGGTCGCGGCCACGAAGCGGGTCCTGGGCTTCGACCCGGAGAAGACGTTCGAGGTCTCCGACGAGGTCATCGCGCACACCCGCAAGGCCCTCGACCGCGGCCGTGAGGCGCGGGAGAAGTGGGAGAAGGCCTTCGCCGAGTGGCGTGCCGCCGACCCGGAGCGCGCCGCCGAGTTCGACCGGATCCGCTCGACCGAGCTGCCCACGGGCTGGGAGGAGAAGCTCCCGGTGTTCGAGGCGGGCAAGGGGGTCGCCACCCGCGCCGCCTCCGGCAAGGTCCTGCAGGCGCTGGGCGAGGTCATCCCCGAGCTGTGGGGCGGCTCCGCCGACCTCGCCGGGTCGAACAACACGACGATCGACAAGACCTCGTCGTTCCTCCCGGAGGGCAACCCGCTGCCGGAGGCCGACCCTTACGGTCGCACCCTCCACTTCGGCATCCGCGAGCACGCGATGGCCGCGGCGATGAACGGCATCGCACTGCACGGCAACACCCGTATCTACGGCGGCACCTTCCTGGTGTTCTCCGACTACATGCGCAACGCCGTGCGCCTGTCCGCGCTGATGCACCTGCCGGTGACCTATGTCTGGACGCATGACTCGGTCGGTCTCGGCGAGGACGGCCCCACCCACCAGCCGGTGGAGCACCTGGCCTCCCTGCGCGCCATCCCGGGCCTGAACATCGTGCGCCCGGCCGACGCCAACGAGACCGCGATCGCGTGGCGCGAGATCCTGAAGCGCTACACCAAGAAGTTCGGTGTGGGCGCCCCGCACGGTCTGGCGCTGACCCGCCAGGGCGTTCCGACGTACGAGCCCAACGAGGATGCCGCCAAGGGCGGTTATGTGCTGTTCGAGGCCGAAGGGCCCGAGGGGCAGAACGCTGCGCCGCAGGTCCTGCTGATCGGCACCGGCTCCGAGGTGCACGTGGCCGTGGAGGCGCGCGAGCAGTTGCAGGCCGCGGGCATCCCGACACGGGTCGTCTCGATGCCGTCCGTCGAGTGGTTCGAGGAGCAGGACCAGGCGTACAAGGACAGCGTCCTGCCTCCGTCGCTGAGGGCGCGTGTAGCGGTCGAGGCCGGTATCGGTCTGACCTGGCACCGCTACGTCGGGGACGCGGGCCGCATCGTCTCGCTGGAGCACTTCGGGGCATCCGCCGACGGCAAGGTGCTGTTCCGCGAGTTCGGGTTCACGCCCGAGAACGTGGCCGCCGCCGCCCGGGAATCGATCGAAGCCGCCGCGCGCTGACGCCGGTATACGACTAGTAGGAGATGCAACTCTCATGACAGACGCACTCAAGCGCCTCTCCGACGAAGGCGTGGCGATCTGGCTCGACGACCTGTCGCGCAAGCGGATCACGTCCGGCAACCTCGCCGAGCTGATCGACCAGCAGCACGTCGTGGGCGTCACCACCAACCCGTCGATCTTCCAGAAGGCCATCTCGTCCGGCGACGGTTACGAGCAGCAGCTCGCCGATCTCGCCGCCCGCAAGGTGACCGTCGAGGAAGCCCTCCGCATGATCACGACGGCGGACGTCCGCGACGCCGCGGACGTGCTGCGTCCGGTCTTCGACACGACGGGCGGCCAGGACGGCCGTGTGTCGATCGAGGTCGACCCGCGCCTCGCGCACCACACCAAGGCGACGATCGCCGAGGCCAAGCAGCTGGCCTGGCTGGTGGACCGGCCGAACACCTTCATCAAGATTCCGGCGACCAAGGCCGGTCTGCCGGCGATCACCGAGGTCATCGGCCTCGGCATCAGCGTCAATGTCACGCTGATCTTCTCGCTGGAGCGCTACCGCGAGGTGATGGACGCCTACCTGGCCGGTCTGGAGAAGGCGAAGGCCGCCGGCCTTGACCTGTCGAAGATCCGTTCTGTGGCGTCGTTCTTCGTGTCCCGGGTGGACACCGAGATCGACAAGCGACTGGACGCCCTCGGCACGGACGAGGCGAAGCAGCTGCGCGGCAAGGCGGCCATCGCCAACGCCCGCCTCGCCTACCAGGCGTACGAGGAGGTGTTCGGCTCGGCCGACAAGTCGACGTCGCCCTCCGACCGCTGGGCCGCGCTGGACAAGGCGCAGGCCAACCCGCAGCGCCCGCTGTGGGCCTCGACCGGCGTCAAGGACCCGGCGTTCAAGGACACGATGTACGTGGTGGAACTGGTCGCCCCGGGCACGGTGAACACCATGCCGGAGGCCACGCTGGAGGCGACGGCCGACCACGGAGAGGTCACGGGCGACACGGTGCGCGGACGCTACGAGCAGGCGCGCGCCGAGCTCGACGCCGTCGAGAAGCTCGGGATCTCGTACGACGACGTGGTCCAGCTGCTGGAGGACGAGGGCGTCGACAAGTTCGAGACGTCCTGGAACGACCTGCTCAAGTCGACCGAGGCGGAGCTCCAGCGCCTCGCTCCCTCGGAGGGCTGAACACCTTGACTCCCGCACACGGAGCCAACCCGCTTCGTGACGCCAAGGACCGACGGCTCCCGCGCATCGCGGGGCCGTCGGGCCTGGTGATCTTTGGCGTTACAGGCGATCTGTCACGTAAAAAGCTGATGCCTGCCGTCTACGACCTCGCCAACCGGGGCCTGCTGCCGCCGGGCTTCTCACTCGTCGGCTTCGCCCGCCGCGACTGGGACGACCAGGACTTCGCACAGGAAGTCCACGACGCCGTCAAACAGCACGCCCGGACGCCCTTCCGCGAGGAGGTGTGGCAGCAGCTCATCCAGGGAATGCGTTTCGTCCCCGGCACCTTCGACGACGACAACTCGTTCGAGACGCTGAAGAAGACGATCAAGGAACTCGACGAGGCCCAGGGCACCGGCGGCAACTTCGCGTTCTATCTGTCGGTACCGCCGAAGTTCTTCCCCAAGGTCGTCCAGCAGCTGAAGAAGCACGGCCTGGCCGAGCAGAAGGAGGGCTCCTGGCGGCGTGCCGTCATCGAGAAGCCCTTCGGTCACGACCTGGCCTCCGCCCAGGACCTCAACAAGATCGTCCACGAGGTCTTCGACCCGGACCAGGTGTTCCGGATCGACCACTACCTGGGCAAGGAGACCGTCCAGAACATCCTGGCGCTCCGCTTCGCCAACACGCTCTTCGAGCCGCTCTGGAACCGGTCGTACGTCGACCATGTCCAGATCACCATGGCCGAGGACATCGGCATCGGCGGCCGAGCCGGCTACTACGACGGCATCGGCGCCGCGCGTGACGTCATCCAGAACCATCTGCTCCAGCTGCTCGCGCTGACCGCGATGGAGGAGCCCGCGTCCTTCGAGGCGGACGCCCTGGCGGCGGAGAAGACCAAGGTGCTGGGCGCCGTGAAGCTGCCGAAGGACCTGGCGACCGGCACGGTGCGCGCGCAGTACGCCGCGGGCTGGCAGGGCGGCGAGAAGGTGGTCGGATACCTCGAGGAAGAGGGCATCGACCCCAACTCGAAGACCGACGCCTACGCGGCCATAAAGCTGGAGATCGACAACCGTCGCTGGGCGGGCGTCCCGTTCTATCTCCGTACGGGCAAGCGGCTGGGCCGCCGGGTCACGGAGATCGCGGTCGTCTTCCAGCGCGCCCCGCACTCCCCCTTCGACCGCACCGCCACGGAGGAACTGGGGCAGAACGCCCTGGTGTTCCGGGTCCAGCCGGACGAGGGCGTGACCCTGCGGTTCGGTTCGAAGGTGCCGGGCACGTCGATGGAGGTGCGCGACGTCTCGATGGACTTCGCGTACGGCGAGTCCTTCACGGAGTCCAGTCCCGAGGCGTACGAGCGGCTGATCCTCGATGTGCTGCTCGGTGACTCCAACCTCTTCCCGAGGGTTGAGGAGGTCGAGCTGTCCTGGAAGATCCTCGACCCGATCGAGCAGTTCTGGGAGAGGCACGGCAGGCCCGCGCAGTATCCGGCCGGGACGTGGGGCCCGGTCGAGGCGGACGAAATGCTCGCACGAGACGGACGGAGCTGGCGTCGGCCATGAAGATCGACCTTACGGACACCACCTCCGGAAAGATCAACAAGGCCCTGGTGCAGGGGCGGCGGGCGGTCGGCACACCTGCCGTGGGCATGGTCCTCACCCTCGTCATCGTCACGGACGAGGAGAACGCGTACGACGCGCTGAAGGCCGCCAACGACGCGTCCCGCGAGCACCCTTCGCGCACGCTCGTCGTCATCAAGCGGGTCTCGCGCTCGCCGCGCGACCGGGCGCAGACGCGCCTCGACGCCGAGGTTCGGGTGGGCGCGGACGCCGGCAGCACCGGCGAGACGGTCGTACTTCGGCTGTACGGCGAGGTGACCGACCACGCCCAGTCGGTGGTGCTGCCGCTGCTGCTGCCGGACGCACCGGTCGTCGTGTGGTGGCCGGTGAACGCGCCGGGCGACCCGGCGGCCGACCCGCTGGGCGCGCTGGCCCAGCGCCGGGTCATCGACACCTACGCCTGCGAGCAGCCGGTCGCCGAGCTGGCGGCCCGCGCGGATACCTACACCCCGGGCGACACGGATCTGTCCTGGACCCGGATCACCCCGTGGCGCTCCATGCTCGCGGCGGCGCTGGACCAGGCTCCCTGGGAGGTCACGGCGGCCGAGGTGGTGGGCGAGGAGTTCAACCCGAGCTGCGAACTGCTGGGGATGTGGCTCGGCGACCGCCTGCAGGTGCCGGTGAAGCGCTCGGCGTCGTCGGGTCCCGGGCTCACGTCCGTACGCCTTCAGACGAAGAACGGCCTGATCGGGCTGGACCGGGCGGACGGCTCGCTGGCGACGCTGTCCATCGAGGGCCAGCCGGACCGCGGAGTGGCGCTGAAGCGGCGTGAAACGGCCGAGCTGATCGCCGAGGAGATGCGGCGGCTGGACCCGGACGAGGTGTTTGCGGCGGCCCTGCGGTACGGGGTGGGCCGGCTGAACGACGAGTCGGCCGAACTGGCGGACGCCGGCGGCGAGGCCGCGTCCGCACCGGGGACGGCACAGAAGACCGCGGCCAAGAAGACCGCGGCGAAGACCGCGGCCAAGAAGGCGGCCACGAAGTGAGCGCCCCTCAGCTCGTCGTCCATCGCGACAAGGAACTGATGGCGCAGGCCGCGGCGGCACGGCTGATCACGAAGGTCGTGGACGCCCAGGCCGCGCGTGGCTCCGCGTCGGTGGTCCTCACCGGCGGGCGCAACGGCAACGCCCTGCTGGCCGCACTCGCCGCCGCTCCGGCGAGGGACGCGATCGACTGGTCGCGGCTGGACCTGTGGTGGGGTGACGAGCGGTTCCTGCCCGAGGGCGATCCCGAGCGCAACGTCACCCAGGCCCGCAAGGCCCTGCTGGACTCGGTCCCGGTGGACCCGTCCAGGGTCCGTCCGATGCCCGCGTCGGACGGCCCTTACGGCAATGACGCGGACGCGGCGGCCGCCGCCCACGCCGCGGAGCTCGCCGCCGCGGCCGGCCCTGAGGACCACGGGGACGTCCCGACCTTCGATGTGCTGATGCTGGGCGTCGGCCCGGACACGCATGTCGCGTCCCTGTTCCCCGAGCACCCCGCGGTCCGGGAGACCGAGCGCACGGTGGTGGGCGTCCACGGCGCCCCGAAGCCCCCGCCGACCCGGATCTCACTGACGCTCCCGGCGATCCGGGCGGCGCGCGAGGTGTGGCTCCTCGCCGCGGGCGAGGACAAGGCGAACGCGGTGGCGATCGCCCTGTCGGGAGCGGGTGAGATCCAGGCTCCGGCGGCGGGCGCGTACGGCCGGTCACGGACGCTCTGGCTCCTCGACTCGGCGGCGGCGTCCCAGCTCCCGCGGGAGCTGTACCCGCCGGCTTCGCCCTGAGCCTCCGGCCCTGCCTTGTCCGGACGGCCCGGTTCCGCGCTTGCGGACCGGGCCGTCGGCGTTCCCGGCACGCCTCACCGGAGGCGGCTGCCTCTGTGGGGCAGGCCCCTCTGTGGCGTCACACCCTGCGGTGCTCCCTGCGGTGCTCCCTGCGGCGGACGAACGTGAGACCCGACCAGTCCTCCCCGATCACCGCGACCTTGACGTCCACCCGTCCGAGCGGGAGGAAGAGATCGCGCAGATCGTTCTCCGTGATATCGCTGGTGTGGCCGGCGGCCCGGCGGAGCCACGCGATCCACAGGGCGGCGGGGTCGGCGAGGAAGGCCGCCGGTCCCGGGGCCGCGGCCGTGAGGCGGCGCGGCTGCGGTGGACCGTGAGGACGATGTCGGCACGGTCCGCAGGGCCTGCGTCCACGGTGGTGCCGTCCGGCAGGTCCAGGATCCGCCAGCCGTCGGGCGCTCCCAGCAGGGCGACGCGGTGGCCGGGTCGGACACCGGGCTTCTCGGCGAGCAGGGTTCCCGAATACCCGGAACTGGCCATACCGGGATTGTGCTCGCCGGTACCGGAATTGTCCTCCGCCGCCGGCCAGGGTCTTCCGTCGGGATCAGGCCGGACCGGTGAGCGGACAGGCCCTGGTGTCCCGAGTCGGAGATTCTTGGGCAGTTCCCGCCGCCGGGCGCCGAGTTCGCGGTCGAGGGCGAAGTCGGCATCCGTGAGCGCCAGGCAGGCCCGGGGTGCCGATTCACGCACAGAGAACTACCGACGAAACCGACTCAGAGGTCCTGCCGGCGATCGAGGAACGGCTCCAGAAGACCCGGAACCACCAGGGAGGCGAAGTCGAGCACCTCGTGCTCGCCCGCGTCGTACACCGAGTACGCCCCGTCGCCCGCCGCGGTCGTCGCGGTCAGGGTGAGAAGTCCCGCGCGGCGCTGGAACCAGGACTGCTTGAGCGTCCATCCGATGACCCCGTTCCGCCGGAGCGCGACCGTCCCGCGCCGGACGGTTCCGGAGCGGGCCACCAGATAGTCACCGGCCATCGCATGGCCCAGGCTCCGGTAGGCGTCCAGGGCCAGCAGCACCGCAAGCGTCAGCAGAACCGGAGCGCAGGCCGCAGCGATGTACAGGAGGACATCGGTGACCAGCAGACCCAGCACGGTGAGAGTCACCACCGCGACCAGCGCCGCCCCCAGCGACCGGCGCAGCCTGCGTGTGCGGGCCGCACGCGGATGCGGGGTCAGCGGCACGCTCGTCGGCGCACCGGCCTCGCGGAGCACCAGCGCCACCACGTCGTCCGCGACGGCACGTGGCGCGGCCGGCAGGAGTGTCTTGAGGTCGGCGTGTTTGTCGTCGTCGTCCTTCACCAGACCGGTCGCCACGGCGTCCACGCGCGCAGCGCCGCACAGCCGGGCGCCGAGCGGCTCGACGAGCTCCACGCCGCGCAGCCGCCGCTCCTCGATGGAGACCGAGCGGGTCGTGAAGAGCCCGCGGCGCACCCGCAGGGTGCCGCCGGGCTCGCGCTCCAGCCGGTAGTTGGACCACATCTCGGCCCAGAGCCCGAGCGCGCCCACGACCCCGGCTGCCAGGAACCCGAGGGCCAGTACGACGGCCGTCCAGAGGACGGGAGTGTGGCGGAACCGGTCGACCGTCCAGTCGATCACCTCGCCCTGGGCGCCGAACCATTCGCTGACCTGCATCACGGCGCCCGCCGCCGCACCGCCGAGCAGCGGGGCGACGAAGGACACCGGCGCGTAGCGGATCCAGCGGGGGTCGAGGACGGCGAGCTCGCCCTCCCGGTGCGTCCCCGGGCCTTCCGGCTGGGCGCGCGCCAGCAGTTCACGGCGCAGCCGCTCGCCCTCCTCCTTGGTGACGGGGTCGAGCTCCAGCGTGGATTCACCGACCCCCGTGTGCTCGCCGGTGCCGATCCGCACTTTCACCAGTCCGAGTATTCGCAGCAGCGGATCGGCCGTCAGATCGACGCTGCGGATACGGTCCCGGGCCAGCGAGCGGCGCTTCGTCAGCAGCAGTCCGGTGTGGAGTTCGGCGCGCTCCGGCCCGATGCGGTACCGCGTTCTGCGCCATCGCACATGGTCCGCGGCAGCGCCCACCGCGATGAGCAGGGCGGCTCCCGCCACGACCCTGCCCAGTGCCTGCCACCACGGCATGGTGCCGGCCAGAGCGAGCAGGGCGGGCAGACCTGCGCCACATGCGACTGCGCCCATGACGACGGCGGTGACAAGAACGGTGCGCCGGTCGAGCCTCAGCCAGCCGTCACTCATGTGGCGTCTCCGGGCGTCGCCCCGGTGATCCGGGTCAGCCGTCCGGCCAGTTCCTGCGCGAGCTCGTGATCCAGGCCTTCGATCCTGATCGCGCCCCTGGAGGAGGCTGTCGTGACGGTGACAGTGGCGAGCCGGAACGCCTGCTCCAGGGGGCCGCGTTCGGTGTCCACGGTCTGGATCCGCGACATCGGGGCGATCCGCCACTCCTGCCAGAGCGCGCCGGTGCGGACGTACACCGCGTCGTCCGTGACCTCCCAGCGGTGCACGCGGTACCACCAGGCGGGGAAGAGGGCCGTGCCTGCCAGGCCGAGGGCTGCCGCCGCGGCGGCAGCGGCCAGCAGCCAGCCCCTGGCGGGCGCGATGAACGCTCCGAGCGCCACGAGCACGGCCGTCGGTACCAGCGTGGTCAGCAGCAACTGCGTACGCCACCAGCCGACGGCCCGCTCGTTCAGCGTGTTGTTCGGCGGCCTCAGCCGCACGGTCTCCTCCCCCGCCACCGGACCGGCCCCTCTACGCCTCGCGCGTGTGGGGCGACCGCGAGCGCAGGGTGCGGTACTTCGCCACGAGGGCGGCGGTCGAGCTGTCGAGGCCCTCGCCGCCCGTGCCCTCGGTGAGCACGGGCTCGATCCGCTTCGCCAGCACCTTGCCGAGCTCGACTCCCCACTGGTCGAAGGAGTCGATGTTCCAGACGGCTCCCTGGACGAACACCTTGTGTTCGTAGAGCGCGACCAGCTGGCCCAGCACCGACGGCGTCAGCTCGTTCGCCAGGACGGTGGTCGTCGGGCGGTTGCCGGGGAAGGTCTTGTGCGGCACCAGTTCGTCCGCGACGCCCTCCGCCCGTACCTCGTCCGGGGTCTTCCCGAAGGCCAGTGCCTGTGTCTGGGCGAAGAAGTTGGCCATCAGCAGATCGTGCTGGGGCACCAGTCCGGGAGGCAGGTCGGCGACCGGCCGGGCGAAGCCGATGAAGTCGGCCGGGACGATCTTGGTGCCCTGGTGGAGCAACTGGTAGTACGCGTGCTGTCCGTTGGTGCCGGGCGTGCCCCAGACGATGGGCCCGGTCTGCCAGTCGACCCGCTCGCCCCCGCGGTCGACGGACTTGCCGTCGGACTCCATGTCGAGCTGCTGCAGATACGCCGTGAACCTGCTCAGATAGTGCGAGTACGGCAGTACCGCGTGCGACTGGGCGTCGAAGAAGTTGTTGTACCAGATGCCCAGCAGGCCGAGCAGCATCGGCGCGTTCTCCGCGGCGGGCGCGGTGCGGAAGTGCTCGTCGACGAGGTGGAAGCCGTCGAGCATCTCGCGGAAGCGGTCCGGGCCGATGGCGACCATCAGAGAGAGCCCGATGGCGGAGTCGTAGGAGTAGCGACCGCCTACCCAGTCCCAGAACTCGAACATGTTCGCCGTGTCGATGCCGAACTCGCCGACCTTCTCAGCATTCGTCGACACGGCGACGAAGTGCTTGGCGACGGCTTCCTGACCGGCCTTCAGTTCCGTGAGCAGCCAGTCGCGTGCGGATGTCGCATTGGTGATGGTCTCGATGGTGGTGAACGTCTTGGACGCGACGATGAACAGCGTCTCGGCCGCGTCGAGGTCGCGGACCGCCTCGTGCAGATCGGCCCCGTCCACGTTCGAAACGAAGTGGAACGTCAGATCCCGTGCGGTGTAGGAGCGCAGTACCTCGTACGCCATCGCCGGGCCGAGGTCGGAGCCGCCGATGCCGATGTTGACGATGTTCCTGATGGGCTTTCCGGTGTGGCCGGTCCAACCGCCCGAACGGATCCGCTCGGAGAAGGCGCTCATCTTGTCGAGCACGGCGTGCACGTCGGGCACCACGTTCTCACCGTCGACCTCGATGACGGCGTCGCGCGGAGCGCGGAGCGCGGTGTGCAGTACGGCCCGCTTCTCGGTGATGTTGATCTTCTCGCCGCGGAACATGGCGTCCCTCAGCCCTGCGACATCGGTGGCCGCGGCGAGCTCGCGCAGCAGCGCGAGCGTCTCGTCGGTCACCAGGTGCTTGGAGTAGTCGAGGTGGAGGTCGCCGACCTGCAGGGTGTACCGGCTGCCACGGCCCGCGTCGGCGGCGAACAGTTCCCGCAGATGAGTGTCGCCCAACTGCTCACGGTGCTTGACCAGAGCAGCCCATTCGGGCATCCGGTTGAGCCGGGTACGGCTTTCCGTATTCACTGACATTCAGCCCACTTCTTCTCGTACCTGCCTGCGTGCCCCGCTGCTCCACCAACCTAATTGATCTGAGGGGTCAGCGACGCGACGGCGAGCGTGAACAGTCCTGCCGCCAGCAGCGCCGGCGTGTTCAGACCCCATCCGGCCGCGGCCGCGCCGCCGAGCACGGCCCCGAGCGGAGCCCCCGCGACCGCGGCCGTACGGAACGCGGAGCCGATCCGGCCGAGCATGCCCTCGGGACTGCGCTCCTGCATCAGCGTGACCTGGTTGGTGTTCCACACCAGTCCCATGAGACCGAACAGGGCCATCGCCGCGATCGTCACCCACAGCTCACGGACCGTCCCCATGGCGAAGAGGCAGCCTGTCTGTACGGTCCCGGCCAGGAACACGCTGCGTATCCTGCCGATCCGCTCGGACATCCGGCGCGCGAGCAGCCCTCCGGCGACGGCGCCCGCACCGTACGCCGTGATGACCGCGGCATAGCCGCCGTTGCCCGCGTCGAGCCGGCGGGTGACGTGCAGGACCAGCGTGGCGATGAGCGCGCCCATCCCGATGTTGCACAGGGTGGTGGCGATGCACAGCGCCCGGAGCGTCCGGTCCCGCCAGAGCGCGCGCAGGCCCTCTGCGATCTCGGCCCGCAGGGTGGACCCGGCCTTGCGTGGCCCCCGCTCGGGCCCCGCCACCCGCAGCGAGGCGACCAGCAGCGCCGCCAGTCCGTACGTGGCCGCATCCGCCGCGTACGGCGCGGCGGCGCCCGCGACGAGCAGCACCGGCACCAGCGGGCCGGCCAGGAACGTGCCCGCCATCTGCTGCCCGGTCGCCAGCCGGGTGTTCGCGCTGCCGAGCGCCTCCGCGGGCACCAGCGACGGCAGCAGGGCCGTCGCCGCGTTGTCGAACAGCGTCTGCAGGGTCGTGAGCGCGAAGGCCACCGCGATCAGCAGGGCGATCGAGGCATGGCCGAGGGCCACGGCGACGGCGAACGCGGCCATCAGCACGCCCCTGACCAGATCGACCGCCCACATCGCCCGCCGCTGGTCGACCCGGTCGGCGAGCGCGCCGCCGAGCAGCCCGAAGAGCAGCCACGGCAGATATCCGCACGCCGTCACCGAGGCGATGAGCAGCGGATCACCGGTGAGCGATGCGGCGAGCAGCGGCATCGCGGCGGTACGCAGAGAGTCGCCGAACTTCGATACGACAGCCGCGGTCCACAGCCGCCCGAATCCGCCGCTCCACGTCGGCGTCGCCCGGGCGGTGTCCACCGCTTCCGCTGTTGTCACGCGCTCCCCCTCTGCGGCCGTGAGCGTCCGTCGCACACGACCGTAGAGGGCACCACTGACAACGTCCCGAACTCCGGTGGACGACAGTCGGCTTGGGCCCGAGGGAGCGGATCGGGCCACGGCGGGGAGGACGGGCGCCTCAGGCACGGCACGTGAACGCGTCGGGCCCGGCCCACACGGGAATCGGTCGATTCCTGCGTGGGCCGGGCCCGCTGTCAGTGGATGAGCGTCAACCGCTCAGATCTCGCCCCGGAGCTTGGCGAGCGCCTCGGCGAGGATCGCCTCCCCGTCCGCGTCGCTGCGGCGCTCCCGTACATACGCCAGATGCGTCTTGTACGGCTCGGTGCGCGGCGGGTCCGGCGGATTGTCCCGGTCCTGGCCGGCCGGGAACCCGCAGCGCGGGCAGTCCCAGTGCTCCGGAACCTGTGCGTCACTGGCGAAGCTCGGCTGCGTCTCGTGCCCGTTCGAGCACCAGAAGGAGATGCGGAGACGCGGTGCGGACTCGCCCCGCTCGGCCTCCCCCATCGGCCCCGCTCCGACCCGGCTTCCCCGGATCGCGTTGCCACTTGCCACGGTCGTAACTCCCTGCGTGATGGTGCTCGAAGATGCCCCAGTCTACGTAAGGCCCAACGCGCGTCCAGTGATTGGAGTTACACCCCCACCCCCGGGACGCCCGCGGTGGCTCAGCCGTCCAGCTTCACCAGCAGACCAAGTACGACAATGCACGCGAACCACATCAGACCGAGCACGACGGTGATGCGGTCGAGGTTGCGCTCGGCGACCGAGGAGCCGCCGACGGAGGACTGCATGCCGCCACCGAACATGTCGGAGAGGCCGCCGCCCTTTCCCTTGTGCATCAGCACCAGCAGCATCAGCAGCAGGCTGAAGACGATGAGGGCGATCGAGAACCCCATGATCACGGCTGGACCAACTTCCTCGGACGGGACAGGACTGTAACTCGGCGACTGATCCATCCGAACAGTCGCTCAAGAAGACGGGGGCCGGGCCCGAAAGCCTCGGCCCCCGCAAGGGTACGACGGATCGGCCCTACGGCCTACTCACTGGTCGCGGAACCGGACGATCTTGACGAACTCGTCCGCGTCGAGCGAGGCCCCACCGACCAGGGCGCCGTCCACATCGGGCTGCGCCATGATCGCCGCGATGTTCCCGGCCTTCACCGAGCCGCCGTACTGGATCCGGACCTTGTCGGCAAGCTCCTGGCCGTACAGCTCGGCAAGGCGCCCGCGGATCGCCCCGCAGACCTCCTGGGCGTCCTCAGGGGTGGCGACCTCTCCGGTGCCGATGGCCCAGACGGGCTCGTAGGCGATCACGACGGACTCGGCCTGGTCGGCCGGGATGTCCTTCAGACCGCCGTCGATCTGGTTCAGCGTGTACCGGACGTGCTCGCCGGCCTTGCGGATGTCCAGGCCCTCGCCGACGCAGAGGATCGGGGTCAGACCGTGCCTGAACGCGGCCTTGACCTTGGCGTTGCAGAGCTCGTCGGACTCGCCGTGGTACTGGCGTCGCTCGGAGTGACCGACGGCCACGTACGCGCACTTCAGCTTGGCGAGCATGGACCCCGAGATCTCACCGGTGTAGGCACCGGAGTCGTGCGCCGAGAGGTCCTGGGCGCCGTACTTGATCCTGAGCTTGTCGCCGTCCACCAGGGTCTGCACCGAGCGCAGATCGGTGAAGGGCGGCAGGACGGCGACCTCGACGGCGTCGTGGTCCTTGTCCGTCAGGGCGAAGGCGAGCTTCTGGACGTGGGCGATGGCCTCGAGGTGGTTGAGGTTCATCTTCCAGTTGCCCGCCATCAGCGGGGTGCGCTCTTGGGAAGCAGCAGTCACTTTTGTTCAGTCCTCCAGTGCGGCGAGGCCGGGAAGCGTCTTGCCCTCGAGGTACTCGAGGCTCGCGCCGCCACCGGTCGAGATGTGTCCGAATGCGTTCTCGTCGAAGCCGAGGGTACGGACCGCGGCGGCCGAGTCGCCACCGCCGACGACGGTGAAGGCGGAGCTGTCGACGAGCGCCTGGGCGATCGCGCGGGTGCCGCCCGCGAAGTCGGGGTGCTCGAAGACGCCCATCGGGCCGTTCCAGAACACGGTCTCGGCATCGGCGATCTTCGACGCGTACAGCTCACGCGTCCTCGGGCCGATGTCCAGGCCCTCCTCGTCGGAGGGGATCTTGTCGGAGTCGACCGTGGTGTACTCGGCCGGGGCCTTGGTCTTCAGGTCCGGGAACTCGGACGAGACGAGGACGTCGACCGGAAGCACCAGCTCGACGCCGTTCTTCTCGGCGCGCTCCATGTACTCGGTCACCGTCGGGATCTGGTCCTCCTGAAGGAGGGAGATGCCGACCTCGTAGCCCTTGGCCTTGAGGAAGGTGTACGCCATGCCGCCGCCGATCAGCAGCCGGTCGGCCTTGCCGAGAAGCGCGTCGATGACGGCGAGCTTGTCGGAGACCTTGGCGCCGCCGAGGACGACGACGTAGGGCCGCCTGACGTCGTCGGTGAGCTTCTTCAGCACGGCGACCTCGGTGGCGATCAGGTAGCCGGCAGCGTGCGGCAGACGCGCGGGGAGGTCGTAGACCGAGGCGTGCTTGCGGTGGACGGCCCCGAAGCCGTCGCCGACGTACACATCGGCGAGGGTCGCGAGCTCGTCGGCGAAGGCGCCGCGCTCGGCGTCGTCCTTGGACGTCTCGCCGGGGTTGAAGCGGAGGTTCTCGATGACGGCGACCCGGCCGTCGGCCAGGGCGTCGACGGTGCTGCGGGCCGACTCGCCGACCGTGTCGGTCGCGAACGCCACTTCACCGGAAGAGCTTTCGAGCAGTTCACCGAGACGGGCCGCCACGGGGGCGAGCGAGAAGGCCGAGTCGGGGGCGCCCTTCGGGCGGCCCAGGTGCGAGGCGACGACAACCCGCGCGCCCGCGTCGGCCAGGGCCTTCACGGTCGGCAGCACGGCGCGGATACGGCCGTCGTCGGTGATGGTGGTGCCGTCGAGCGGCACGTTGAGGTCGGCGCGGACGAAGACCCGCTTGCCGGTGACGCCTTCGGCGAGAAGTTCGTCGATCGTCTTCATGCTTGGTGACTCCTAAGGAGGTCGAGGACAAGCGACAGGGCCCAGACAGCGCGCCGTTGCGCTGCCCGAGCCCTGCGGCTCACATCGAGATGCCTACCGGCAGGTGATTCAGAGCCGGCTGCCGACGAACACGGTCAGGTCGACGAGGCGGTTGGAGTAGCCCCACTCGTTGTCGTACCAGCCGACGACCTTGACCTGCTTGCCCTGGACCATGGTCAGCAGCGAGTCGAAGGTGCAGGAGGCCGGCCAGTTCACGATGTCCGAGGAGACGATCGGGTCCTCGGTGTACTCCAGGATGCCCTTGAGCTGGCCCTCGGCCGCCTTCTGGAAGGCGGTGTTGATCTCGTCCTTGGTGACCTCGCGGTCGAGCTCGAGAACCAGGTCGGTGACGGAGCCGGTCGGGACCGGGACGCGCATGGCGATGCCGTCCAGCTTGCCCTTGAGCTGCGGAAGGACCAGGGCGGTGGCCTTCGCGGCACCGGTCGAGGTCGGGATGATGTTCTCCGCGGCGGCGCGGGCGCGGCGCAGGTCCTTGTGCGGGAAGTCCAGGATGCGCTGGTCGTTCGTGTACGCGTGGACCGTCGTCATCATGCCCTTGACGATGCCGAAGTTCTCGTCGAGGACCTTGGCCATCGGCGCCACACAGTTGGTGGTGCAGGAAGCGTTGGAGATGATGTTGTGCTTCGCCGGGTCGTACTTGTCCTGGTTGACGCCCATGACGATGGTGATGTCCTCGTCGCTGGCCGGAGCCGAGATGAGGACCTTCTTCGCGCCACCGGCGATGTGCTTCTCGGCGTCGGCCTTCTTGGTGAAGATGCCGGTCGACTCGATGACGATGTCGACGCCCAGCTCACCCCACGGAATGTCGGCCGGGTTGCGCTCGGAGAGCACCTTGATGGTGTGGCCGTCGACGGTGATGGTGTCGGCGGTGTGGGTCACCTCGGCCTTGAGGCGGCCCAGGATGGTGTCGTACTTCAGCAGGTGGGCGGTGGTCGCGGTGTCACCCAGGTCGTTGACAGCCACGATCTCGATGTCTGCACCCTGCTCCAGCAGCGCGCGGAAGTAGTTACGACCGATGCGGCCAAAGCCGTTGATGCCTACGCGGATCGTCACGAACCGATCTCCTCGTTGGTACGCCGGGTTTCGACGCCGGCGAGCTGTATGGGATGTCCCCGACCGCCTACGACCCTACCCCTCCGGGAGCCCGGCAGTGACATCGGCCACGGCGGGAAACGAGGCGGCGGCCCGTACCCGTGAGTAGGATGCGGGCCGCCCTTCCCGGGCGGGGAAATGGCCACGCAACGTCAGCGACGGAGTACTGTCAGCGCCTTTCCGAGGAGCCGGTTGCGGGCCGCCGGCTCGGCGATGTGCTCCAGTCCGAAGCCGAGCAGGACCGTGTCGCGCGTCGTGACCGCCGCGTACGAGACGAAGAGCTCGCCGGAGCGCGCCCAGTCGCCCGCGACCTCGGGACTGCCCTCGGGGGCACCCGGAGTGGTCCAGGGACCGAGAGAGGTCTCGAAGCCCTCGCC
Source organism: Streptomyces sp. NPDC057445 (assembly GCF_042802855.1). NCBI lineage: Bacteria > Bacillati > Actinomycetota > Actinomycetes > Kitasatosporales > Streptomycetaceae > Streptomyces > Streptomyces sp. NPDC057445. Next base: position 151,691 of record NZ_JBHVDH010000016.1, read on the forward strand.
GTCCTTCTCCGTACCCCCGGCGAACAGGGCCGCGTTGTCGACGAAGACTCCGCGTCCACCGCTGCCGGGATCGGTGACGGAGCTGACCGAGAGCTCGACCTTCTTGCCCGCGTAGGCGCTCAGGTCGAACGAGACCTGCTTCCAGCCGGCCGAGGAGCCGGTGAAGCTGTTCCACGATCCGCTGGTACCGGCCGCGGTGCAGCCGCCGGCGCCCAGGGTGAGGTAATGGCGCAGGAAGGGATGGCCGTTGAGGAAGAACCCGGCCTCGCACTCGTCGGGGACGGCGGTTCCGGTGAGCCCGCTCGCCTCGGGGAGTGTCGTCCAGTCCTCGGCGCCCACGGTGTGCGCCTCCAGGATCGCGTGGTCGTAGCCCGGCTCGGTGTTCCAGTTGAGCGCGAGCCTCAGCTGCGGCTTGTCGGCCGCCGCGACACCGGTGAGGTCGACGGTCCTGGTGAGGCGCTTCCAGTCGTTGTCCTCGTGCGTGGCGGAGACCATCGACCGTCCCGCGTACGGGGCATAGGGGTTGGTGACGCCGCTGTAGCGGCCCGCCTGTGCACTGCTGAACTGCGGGAAGTCCGCCGCCGGCAGGGTGTCGGAGGTGACGGTGTACGCACCGGCCGCGTTCAGCGGGTTGCCCGTGGCGCCGCTCAGCGGACCGGTGAGCCCGCCGAGGCCTCCGGCACCCTCGAAGCCGGTGGCGGTGGTGGCGGACGCGCGGCCGTACGCACCGAGGTAGTACTGGCTGAAGTCGTTGGTCGCGGCGCGGCCGACCTGGGCGTTGCCGCCGGCGAGTTCACCGGCCTCGATCAGCTTCCCGCCCTCGTTGAGGAAGTCACGGACGGCGAGCTGGGTGGGGCCGCCCGGGGCCACCGCGCCGGTGTAGTGGACCGCGGTGGAGAAGTGACCGAGGACGCCCAGCGGATGAGGCGCGCCCTGGGTGGCGACGTCCCAGACGACGGCCTTGCGGCCGTTGGCCTTCAGCGCGTCGACGTACTTCTGGGCGTGCTGGGCGGTCGCACCCTCCTCGGCGATCACCACGGTGTCGGCCTTCGGACGCGGCGCGACGGTGTAGGTGAAGTGTTCGCTGGAGGTGGGCCTTCCGCCTCGGGTCTCGCCGGTGAACCAGACCTCGACCTTGTCGCCGACGTCTCCGTCCTTGACCTTGGCCCGGTACTGGTCGAAGCGGATGTTGTCCTCGCCGCCGTAGGTCCCGCCGCCCTTCCACGGCTTGAGGGCCATGTCGTACGTACGGCCGCCGTTGACCCGGTACTTGAGTTCCTTGTCCCGCACCGACTTCCGGACGGTGACGGAGACCTCCTGGTCGCCGCCGCGGGCGTAGGAGGTGGTGAAGGGGTCGACGGTGAAGTCGGGGGCCGTCACGCCGACCGGGGAGGAGGGCTGGTCGGGGTGGCCGGCGGTCTCGGCGACCGCGAGCGCGAAGTTGACGTTCTTGGCGAACTCGGCCTGGATCAGCTTCTCGTCGTCGGGGAAGTTGAAGCCGGACTGGCAGTCCTGGGGCTTCCACGCGTCGTTCGGGTCGGCGGCGGAAACTGTCTGACAGGTGGTCATCTCCGGGGTGAACATCATCATCCCGTTGACGTTGGCCGCGTGGCCGTCGGCCTCACCGTTGGTGGTGTAGAGCTCTGAGGAGACCTGGGGGTAGTAGCCGGGGACGGCGGAGTTGCCTGGCGTCCCGGCGAGCGCCTTGTAGAGCACGTCGTCGGGGGTCGGGGTGGCGACCTGCCAGCCCACGCCGTACAGCAGCAGCTCGGCGGCGGAGTGGTAGTTGACGCCGTACTCGAAGCCGATGCGCTTCTCGAAGCGGTCGAGCGCGACCGTCTCCGGCTCGGACGACGGGCCCTGGCCGCGGTAGGTCTCGCTTCCCGGGTTGGGGGACGAACCCTCGTTGTCGTAACCCCACTTGTAGGCGAAGTTCCGGTTGAGGTCGACGCCGTCGCCGGTGGTGATGCGACCGTCGCCGTTGTTGTCGCGCAGATTCTTGCGCCAGAGCCGGTTGGTCGCGGACTCATGGGTGAAGTCGTAGCCGTCAGGGTTGGCGGAGAGCAGGAACCAGAGCTCGGTCCTGTCCACGACCTTGGTGATGCGCGGATCCTTGCCGTAACCGTCGAGGTAGTGGTGGAGCAGCCGCCGGGTCATCTCGGGGGTGATCCACTCACGGGCGTGCTGGTTGGACATGTAGAGGGTGGACGGCTTCGCTCCGTCGCGGTACTTGTCGGCGCCCTTGGTGAGCTTCAGGGCCAGAATGTCCTGGCCCTTGAGCGTCTTGCCGATGCTGACGACCTTGGTGAGCGACGGGTTGGCCCGGGCGGTGGAGAGGATCTCCTCCTTGAGGCCTCCGGCGCCGCCGTAGGGCCGGTAGACCCCGTCGCCCGCGGCCGCGGCACGCCTCTTCGCGGCGGCCGGGACGGTGTGCTCGGTGAGGCTCACGCCTCGTTCGCGGAGCGCACCGGCCTGGTCGTCGGTGAGGAACACCTCGACGGTGGCGGTGCCCTTGTCCGGTACCTGCTCGGTCAGTTCATGGCCGTCGGCTCCGGCCTCGAGGAGCAGTGGCACCTGTTCCTTGCTGACTTCGGCCTGCCATACGGAGAGTCCGGCGTCGCCCCCGCCCTCCTCCGCCTGGGCGAACGGTGCGGCCGCCAGGCCGGCGATCAGGAGTGAGGTCGCGGCGAGGATCGATCTCGCTCTTCGTCTCATTGGCCCCCCTTGCTGTCGTCTGTCGCGAAAGAAAACAGATGCCAGGCTCATGACAGTTCATGATCATGTCAAGATGGCCTCCCTCTTCCGGGGCGATGCGGCCGAAACGCCGCCGGCGACGCCCATGTGTGCGTCGGCAGCGGGGAGTTGAGGGAGATGGCTGTGTCTCCCGGCCACAAACATCAAGCCCGTCCGGGGCTCGAGCACGGACACCGGGGCCCGGAAGGGGTACCTGAGTTCATCGGAAACCCGGCCCGAGACCGCGGGACCCGGGAAGGCGCCCGCCCAGGTCCTGGGGCCGTGTCCGCGAACTCCCGCCCGGCCCGCGACTCCCCCGGAGCTTCGCCTGGGAGGTACCTCCGGGCACGCACTCCCCAGTGACCCTTCGGGCACGGGAGATGCCCGCTCGCTGCGTTGTCGGGCCCGTCCAAGTACGTCCAGTACGAGGACGACCTCTCCCCGGCCTCCGGCCGGACGGGGCCCCACCGCCTCGCGAACTCCCACGTGGCCCTTCGGGCACGGGGGAGGTACCCCCGGCGAAGTCGGGAGGGAGTGCCCCCAGCACCGGACGTCGCAGGCCCCGCCCTTCGGGCGGACGGCGCTGCTTCGCGGAAACGACCCGGACCGTGTTCGCGAACTCCCGCCCGGCTCGCGACTCCCCCGGAGCTTCGCCCGGGAAGTATCCGCGGCACGCACACTCGCCGCGTTGCCGGAGTCGTCCAAGTACGTCCAGTACGAGGATGATCTCCCCGCGAGCCCCGCCCTGCGGCGGGTCCGGCGGCGTACCTCGCAAGGCCGAGGAAGGAGCCCCCGCGGTGGGGGCACCTCCCAGCGATAGCCGGGGGACGTCGACGACCGACGGCAACGCATCGAGGTGCGGACCGCAAGGCATGGTTGCCGTCCGGCGGCTCGCGGCGCCAGGGCACGCGAGCCCGGCACGACCCGGACGAGAGGCCCCTAGCCCACCAGGCCGTCGGCCATTTCCTCCGTCAGATTGGACTCCGTGCCCGGGATGCCGAGGTCCTGGGCACGCTTGTCGGCCATCGCCAGGAGACGGCGGATACGGCCCGCGACCGCGTCCTTCGTCAGCGGCGGGTCGGCGAGGGCACCCAGCTCCTCCAGGGACGCCTGCTTGTGCTCCATGCGGAGCCGGCCGGCGGCGGCGAGGTGCTCGGGCACCTCCTCGCCGAGGATCTCCAGGGCACGCTGCACCCGGGCCCCCGCGGCCACCGCGGCACGGGCCGAACGGCGCAGATTGGCGTCGTCGAAGTTGGCGAGGCGGTTGGCGGTGGCGCGGACCTCGCGGCGCATCCGCCGCTCCTCCCAGGCCAGCACCGACTCATGGGCGCCGAGGCGCGTCAACAGGGCGCCGATCGCGTCACCGTCACGGACCACGACACGGTCGACACCACGCACCTCGCGGGCCTTCGCGGCGATGGAGAGCCGGCGGGCGGCGCCGACGAGCGCCAGCGCGGCCTCCGGGCCCGGGCAGGTCACCTCCAGCGAGGAGGACCGGCCCGGCTCGGTCAGCGAACCGTGCGCCAGGAACGCCCCGCGCCAGGCCGCCTCTGCGTCACACGTGGCCCCGGAGACGACCTGCGGGGGCAGCCCGCGGATCGGGCGGCCCCTGCCGTCGACGAGACCGGTCTGGCGGGCCAGCTGATCGCCGCCCGCCACGACCCGTACGACGTAGCGCGAACCGCGCCGCAGCCCGCCGGGAGCCATCACCACAAGATCCGAGGAGTGCCCGAAGATCTCCAGGATGTCCTTGCGGAGTCTGCGCGCCGCGATCCCCGTGTCCAGCTCCGCCTCGATCACGATGCGGCCGCTGACCAGGTGCAGTCCGCCCGCGAACCGGAGGATCGCCGAGACCTCTGCCTTTCTGCAGCAGGTCCGGGTGACGGGGAGCCGGGAGATTTCGTCCTTCACCGCTGCCGTCATCGCCATGGGCCGATCCTTCCATGCATCCGAAAAATACGGTCGTACGCGGCGGCCAACAGCTCCGGGTCGTGCTTCGGAGTACCGTCGGGCCTGGCCACCGGCGCGAGCTCGACCGCGGCACCGAGCCGCTTGGCGGCGTCGGCGAGGGACTCGCGGTCGGGCACGGCGGCCTCGTCGGCCAGCACCACGTCCAGGGCGAGTTTAGGGGCGTGTCGTCCCAAAACCTCCAAATGACGCTGCGGAGAGAACCCTTCCGTTTCTCCCGGCTGTGGCGCGAGGTTGAGGGACAGAACCCGCCGGGCCTTCGTCTCCACGAGCGCGTCCAGCAGCTCGGGGACGAGCAGATGCGGGATCACCGAGGAGAACCAGGAGCCCGGTCCGAGCACCACCCAGTCGGCGTCGAGGACGGCCTCGACCGCCTCCGGAACAGCGGGCGGATCGTTCGGCACGAGGTGCACGGACTGCACCTCGCCCCGGGTCAGGGCGACCGTCGCCTGCCCCCGGACCGTCCGGATCTCGTCGGGCAGGTCCGGATCGTGCCCCTTGACCAGGGCCTGCAGCTCCAGCGGCACGGCGGACATGGGCAGCACCCGGCCGTGCGCACCGAGCAGCCTGCCGACCAGGTCCAGGGCCTGTACATGATCGCCGAGCTGCTCCCACAGGGCGACGATCAGCAGATTGCCGACCGCGTGCTCGTGCAGGTCGCCCTGTGACTGGAAACGGTGCTGGATGACCCTGGCCCAGGTCTGGCCCCAGTCGTCGTCGCCGCACAGCGCCGCGAGCGCCTTGCGGAGATCGCCGGGCGGCAGCACGCCGAGTTCCTCCCGGAGCCGGCCGCTGGAGCCGCCGTCGTCGGCGACGGTGACGACCGCGGTGAGGTCACCGGTGATCCGGCGCAGCGCCGCCAGCGATGCCGAAAGGCCCATTCCCCCGCCGAGCGCGACGACCTTGGGCTGGGTGCCGCGCCTGCGGCCGGTGCGCGCAGCGTCGCTGCCCCGCAGCCGGCGCAGACGGAGATTACGACCGGTCACTCGCGCCCCATGTCACGGTGGACGACGACGGTCTCGATCCCCTCGGAGCCGAGGCGGGCGGCGAGCTTCTCGGACATGGCGACGGAGCGGTGCTTGCCGCCGGTGCAGCCGACGGCGATGGTCACATACCGCTTGCCCTCGCGCCGGTAGCCCGCCGCGATCAGCTGCAGCAGCTCCGTGTACTGGTTGAGGAACTCCTTGGCGCCGGGCTGGTTGAACACATAACCCGACACCTCGTCGTTGAGGCCGGTGAACGGCCGCAGCTCCGGGACCCAGTGCGGGTTCGGCAGGAAGCGGCAGTCCACCACGAGGTCGGCGTCGACCGGCAGGCCGTACTTGTAGCCGAACGACATGACCGTGGCCCGCAGCTCCGGCTCCTCGTCGCCCGCGAACTGGGCGTCCATCTTGGCCCGCAGCTCGTGGACGTTGAGGCTGGAGGTGTCGATCACCAGGTCGGCGTCGCCGCGCAGCTCCCGCAGGAGGTCCCGCTCGGCGGCGATGCCGTCGACGATCCGGCCGTCGCCCTGCAGCGGGTGCGGGCGCCGCACGGACTCGAAACGACGCACCAGGGCCTCGTCGGACGACTCCAGGAAGACGATCCGCCGGGTGACCTGCTTGGCGTCGAGGTCCGCGAGGGACTCGCGGAGGTTGTCGAAGAACCGCCTGCCGCGCACGTCGACGACGACGGCGATACGGGCCACATTGCCCTGGGAACGTGCGCCGAGCTCCACCATGGTGGGAATCAGCGCGGGCGGCAGGTTGTCGACGACGAACCAGCCGAGGTCCTCCAGGCACTTCGCCGCGGTGCTGCGGCCCGCGCCCGACATACCGGAGATGATCACCAGCTCGGGGATGGCCGCCTCGGCGGCCTGCCCGGCCTCGGTCGTATCCGTACTCACGTCTCCTGCTCCGTGTTCGTCTCGGTCCGGGCCGTCCGGCCGCCCGGCGGCATCGTGCTGAGTGGCGCCGCCCGGTCGGCCTGTGCCGCCGGGATCAGCGCTCGCGGCCTGCTGCTCGGTTCTGTCCTGGCCGGTCATTCCGTGTTTCCCCCGTCCTCGGTCGTGCGTGTTGCCTCTGCCCCGTAATCCGCTTCCTCTTCAATGATCTCTCCTGTCGCCATATTCACGGCAGGCGCGGCCGGGGCCGTCCGGGCGAGGGCCACGACGACGGACTCGGCCGTCTTCCGGCCCATGCCGGGCACCTCGCAGATCTGCTCGATTGTGACCTGCCGAAGCCGCTTCACCGAGCCGAAATGCTTGATCAGAGCCTTCTTGCGGGTCTCGCCGAGCCCGGGGATGTCGTCGAGCGGGCTGGTGCGCAGACGCTTGGAGCGCTTGGAGCGCTGGTAGCGGATCGCGAAATCGTGAGCGGTGTCACGGACGCGCTGGATGAGATACAGCCCCTCGCTGGAGCGCGGCAGCACAACCGGGTCGTCCTCCCCGGGCAGCCAGATCTCCTCCATCCGCTTGGCGATGCCACAGACGGCGACGTCGTCGATTCCCAGCTCGTCCAGGGCCCGCTGGGCTGCGGCGACCTGCGGCTGTCCGCCGTCGACGAGCACGAGCTGGGGAGGGTACGCGAACCGCTTCGGCCTGCCGTTGTCCTCGGTGCGGATCTCGGCGGGGATGCCGGCCGCGGCTTCGGCGGGGGTCAGGCCTCCGGTCTCACCGTTCCCGGCGGCCGGTCCACCACCGTCGGCGGCGAGATCCCACTCCCCCGTCTTCTCCTTCTCGGCGAGATACCGCTTGAAGCGCCTGCTGATCACCTCGTGCATCGAGCGGACGTCGTCCTGGCCCTCGAACCCCTTGATCTGGAAGCGCCGGTACTCGCTCTTGCGGGGCAGCCCGTCCTCGAAGACGACCATGGACGCGACGACGTCCTCACCCTGCAGATGCGAGATGTCGAAGCACTCGATCCTGAGCGGCGCCGAGTCCAGATCGAGCGCCTCCGCGATCTCCTCCAGGGCCCTGGAGCGGGTCGTCAGATCACTGGCGCGCTTCGTCTTGTGCAGGACCAGGGCCTGCTGCGCATTGCGCGCGACCATGGCCATCAGGTCCTTCTTGTCCCCGCGCTGCGGAATGCGCAGCGAGACGTTCGCCCCGCGCCGGCCGCTCAGCCACTGCGTGACCGCGTCCAGATCCTCGGGGAGGGCCGGGACCAGCACCTCCTTGGGGACGGCGTCGCCGCTCTCCTCCCCGTACAGCTGCTGGAGCGCGTGCTCGACCAGACCCGCGGTGTCGACCGCCTCGACCTTGTCGGTGACCCAGCCGCGCTGACCGCGCACCCGGCCGCCCCGTACATGGAAGATCTGGACGGCCGCCTCCAGCTCGTCCTCGGCGACCGCGATCAGATCGGCGTCGGTGGCGTCGGCCAGCACGACGGCGTTCTTCTCCATGGCCCGCCTCAGGGCCTCTATGTCGTCGCGGAGCCGGGCCGCCCGCTCGTACTCCATCTCCTCGGCCGCCGCCATCATGTCCTTCTCCAGGCGGCGGATGTACGTCCCGGTACGGCCGGCCATGAAGTCGCAGAACTCCTCGGCCAGTTCGCGGTGCTCCTCCCCGGTGATCCGCGATACGCAGGGCGCCGAGCACTTGCCGATGTAGCCGAGGAGGCAGGGGCGGCCGGTCCGCTCGGCATTCTTGAAGACCCCTGCGGAGCAGGTCCGCACGGGAAAGACCCGGAGCATCAGATCGACGGTCTCGCGGATCGCCCAGGCGTGCCCGTAAGGACCGAAGTAGCGCACGCCCTTGCGCTTGGCCCCGCGCATGACCTGGACCCGCGGAAACTCCTCGTTCATCGTGACCGCGAGATACGGATAGCTCTTGTCGTCCCGGTACTTCACGTTGAACCGGGGGTCGAACTCCTTGATCCAGGTGTACTCCAGCTGCAGCGCCTCCACCTCGGTGGAGACGACCGTCCACTCCACGGAGGCCGCGGTCGTGACCATCGTGCGCGTGCGCGGGTGCAGACTCGCCAGGTCCTGGAAGTAGTTGGCGAGACGCTGCCGCAGGCTCTTCGCCTTGCCGACGTAGATCACCCGGCGGTGCTCGTCACGGAACCTGTAGACCCCTGGCGAGTCGGGAATCTCTCCCGGCTTGGGGCGGTAGCTGGAGGGGTCTGCCATGCCGCCCACCCTACTGGCGGCTGCCGACAACCGGGCTCCGGCGAGGGGCTTACGCCTCCGGGCCCGCGACCAGCTTTCCGCCCCGGACGCTGACCGGGACCTCCGGCAGCGGCACGGTCGCCGGACCCTGGAGGGCCTCGCCGGTGGTGACGTCGAACCGGCTGCCGTGGCAGGGACAGTTGCCCTCGGTGCCTTCCAGCTTCTCCAGGACGCAGCCGGCGTGGGTGCACTGGGCACTGAAAGCCTTGTACTGGCCCTTGGCAGGGCAGTGGACGACGAGGCGCTGCTCGCGGTAGAGCTTGGCGCCGCCGACCGGGACCGCGTCCGCTGCGCCGAGGTCGACGGGTGCGGTCGGGGTGGGCACCTGGGCGTGGCCGAGCTTGGACTCGGTGGAGCAGGCCGCGACCCCCAGCCCCGCGGCCCCGGCGAGGGCCGCGCCTTTCAGCACGGTGCGGCGGGCGGTCGGCTGGCCGGACATCGGCTCTCCACTGGTCGGGGCGGGTGCGGGCGCGGATGAGGCGCGGGCGTCGGAACAGACCCGACGATACCGGCGCAGATCACGGCGCCGGCGACCGGGTCCTGGGCGGGCCCGGTCCCGGACGCACTGTCGCCGATCGGAACGATGAGTTACGTTTTCAGCCGTGATCGTCGTCGCCGGTGAGTCCCTTATCGACCTGGTCCCGCAGCGGGCCGCGACCGACGGCGCACCCCTGCCGGCGCTGCTTCCACGGCTCGGCGGCGGACCGTACAACACGGCCGTGGCGCTCGGGCGGCTGGGCGCGTCCGTCACCTTCTGCTCCCGTGTCTCGACGGACGGTTTCGGCGAGGCACTGCTCGGCGGACTGCGCACGGCGGGGGTCGGGACAGCGCTGGTGCAGCGCGGTCCGGAACCGACGACGCTCGCGGTCGCCTCGGTCGGGGCTGACGGTTCCGCGAGGTACGGCTTCTACGCGTCCGGCACCGCGGACCGACTCTTCGAGCTCCCACCGGAACTTCCGGGGACCGTAAGGGCATTGGCGTTCGGTACGTGCTCGCTGGTGCTGGAGCCGGGGGCGAGCGCGTACGAGGCGCTGCTGCGGCGCGAGGCGGGGCGGGGGACCTTCACGCTCCTCGACCCGAACATCCGCCCCGGGCTGATCGCCGACCCCGCCGCCTATCGGGCACGCTTCTCGGGCTGGCTGCCCTCGGTGTCCTTGCTGAAGGTGTCCGAGGACGACGCGCAGTGGCTCGGGGGCGATCCCGGGCGCTGGCCGGCGGAGGGCGGTCCGGCGGCGGTGGTGCTGACCCGTGGCGACCGGGGACTCACGGTGCTCACCCGCGACGGGGCGGAGACCTCCGTCCCCGCGGTGCCGGTGAGGGTGGCGGACACGATAGGCGCGGGCGACACCGTGAACGCGGCGCTGCTCCATGCTCTGGCGTGCAGGGACGCCCTCTCCCCCGACGCCCTGCGGGCCCTCGACGGGCCCGCCTGGGCCGAGGTCCTCGCTTTCGCGGCCCGCGCGGCTGCGCTGACCTGCTCCCGCACGGGCGCGGAGCCCCCGTACGCATCCGAGCTGGACTGATCGGGGGCTGCCGCGGTGGAGGGCCGGGCCTGCCCGTAGGCGTGCCGAAGACCGCCGGCGGTAGAGGGCCGCGCACGAGCCGCGCACGTGCCGCGCTTGGGACGCAGTGATCGGGGCGCGGCAAGGTGGCGCTCCGGTATGCCCGCTGTCGATCGAGAGCCGCGCCACCCGGTTGCGCGGCTCTCGCCGACGCGGGCGGCAGGCGGCAGGCGACGGGCAGCGGGCAGCGGGCAGCGGAAGCCGATGACACGGCCTTCGCGACCTCGGCGAAAGCCGTCGTACAGCCCTGCCACCCCCGGGCAGCGGCAGGGCTGTACACGCCCGGCGGCTCAGGCCTTGCGGGCCCGGGCCCGTGTCGTTGCGGTCTTCGCCGTCTTGGCCGTGGCCGTCTTGGCCGTGGCCGTCTTCACCGTGGCGGCCTTCTTGGTGGGAGTGGAGTTCGCCGCGACTGTCTTCTTCGCGGCCGTCTTCCGCACGGGCGCGCTCTTGCGGGACTGCGGCGGGACCGCGTCGCTGATGCGGTCCGCTCCGAGGATGTCCCGCAGGAACTTGCCGGTGTGACTCGCCGGGACCCCCGCGACCTGCTCCGGCGTGCCCTCGGCGATGACGAGGCCACCGCCGCTCCCGCCCTCGGGGCCCATGTCCACGACCCAGTCCGCGGTCTTGATGACGTCCAGGTTGTGCTCGATGACGATCACCGAGTTGCCCTTGTCGACCAGGCCGGACAGAACCGTGATGAGCTTCGAGATGTCGTCGAAGTGCAGACCGGTGGTCGGCTCGTCGAGGACATAGACCGTGCGGCCCGTGGACCGCTTCTGGAGCTCGCTCGCCAGCTTGACCCGCTGCGCCTCACCGCCCGACAGGGTCGGAGCGGGCTGCCCGAGCCGGACGTATCCCAGTCCCACCTCGGTCAGCGTCTTCAGATGGCGGGCGATCGTCGGCACCGCCTCGAAGAAGTGCAGCGCCTCCTCGATCGGCATGTCCAGCACCTCGGCGATGGACTTGCCCTTGTAGTGGACCTCCAGGGTCTCCCGGTTGTAGCGCGCACCGTGACAGACCTCGCACGGGACGTACACATCGGGCAGGAAGTTCATCTCGATCTTGATCGTGCCGTCGCCCGAGCAGTTCTCGCAGCGCCCGCCCTTGACGTTGAAGGAGAAGCGACCCGGCAGATAGCCGCGGACCTTCGCCTCCATCGTCTCCGCGAAGAGCTTGCGGACATGGTCGAAGACTCCGGTGTACGTGGCCGGGTTGGACCGGGGCGTACGGCCGATGGGCGACTGGTCGACGTGCACGACCTTGTCGACCAGGTCGTCCCCGTCCACCCGTGTGTGCCGCCCGGGCACCGACTTGGCGCCGTTGAGCTCACGCGCCAGATGCGTGTAAAGGATGTCGTTGACCAGCGTCGACTTACCGGAGCCCGAGACTCCGGTGACGGCGGTGAGGACGCCGAGCGGGAAGGACACGTCGATGTCCCGGAGGTTGTTCTCCCGGGCGCCGTGCACGGTCAGCTGCCTGGTCGCGTCCACGGGGCGCCGGATGTCCGGTGTCGGGATGGACTTCTTCCCGGACAGATACTGCCCGGTCATCGACTCCTTGTTGGCCAGAAGCTGCTTCAGCGGTCCTGAGTGGACGACCTTGCCGCCGTGCTCGCCTGCACCCGGGCCGATGTCCACGACCCAGTCGGCGACCTTGATGGTGTCCTCGTCGTGCTCCACGACGATCAGCGTGTTGCCCATGTCCCGGAGCCGGACGAGGGTCTCGATGAGCCGGTGGTTGTCGCGCTGGTGCAGGCCGATGGACGGCTCGTCCAGCACGTAGAGCACTCCCACGAGCCCGGAGCCGATCTGGGTGGCGAGCCGGATGCGCTGCGCCTCACCGCCGGAGAGTGTGCCCGCGGCGCGGTTCAGCGAGAGATAGTCGAGGCCGACGTCGACCAGGAACCGCAGCCGCTCGTTGACCTCCTTGAGCACCCGCTCCGCGATCTTCTTGTCACGGGCGTTGAGCTTCAGCTCGCCGAGGAAGTCGGCGCAGTCACTGATCGACATGGCGGCGACCTCGGCGATCGACCTCCCCATCACCGTGACCGCGAGAACGATCGGCTTGAGGCGCGTGCCCTCACAGGTCGGGCAGGGCACCTCGCGCATATAGCCCTCGAAGCGCTCACGACTGGAGTCGCTCTCGGCCTCGCTGTGGCGCCGCTTGACGAAGGAGACCGCGCCCTCGAAGGCGGGGGTGGTGTACGCCCGCTCCCTGCCGTACCGGTTGCGGTAGCGGACCTCGACCTGGGTCTTGTGCCCGTACAGCAGGGCCTTCTTGGCACGCTGGGGCAGCCCGGCCCACGGCATGTCCGTGCTGAAGCCGAGCGCCTGGGCGAGACCGCCGATCAGCCGTCCGAAGTACTCCTTGGTGTGGCCGTGGGACCACGGGTGGATCGCGCCCTCGTCGAGCGAGCGCTCCTCGTCGGGGACGATCAGCTCCGGGTCGACCTCCATGCGCGTACCGATACCCGTGCAGTCGGGGCAGGCGCCGAAGGGGGAGTTGAAGGAGAAGGAGCGGGGCTCGAGCTCCTCGAAGGACAGGTCGTCGTACGGGCAGTACAGATGCTCCGAGTACATCCGCTCGCGCTCTGGGTCGTCCTCGGGGAGGTCGACGAAGTCGAGCACGACCATGCCTCCGGAGAGGCCGAGCGCGGTCTCCACGGAGTCGGTGAGCCGGCGCTTGGCGCTGTCCTTGACCGTGAGGCGGTCGACGACCACCTCGATGGTGTGCTTCTCCTGCTTCTTCAGCTTGGGCGGGTCACTGAGCTGGATCGTCTCCCCGTCGACCCTGGCCCGGGCGTAGCCCTTGGTCTGGAGGTCGGAGAAGAGATCGATGAACTCTCCCTTGCGCTCGCGCACCAGCGGCGAGAGCACCTGGAAGCGGCTGCCCTCCGGCAGCTCCAGCACCTTGTCGACGATGGCCTGCGGCGACTGGCGCGAGATGGGGCGGCCGCACTCGGGGCAGTGGGGCTTGCCGATCCGCGCGAAGAGCAGGCGGAGATAGTCGTAGACCTCGGTGATCGTGCCGACCGTCGAGCGAGGGTTGCGCGAGGTGGACTTCTGGTCGATCGAGACGGCCGGTGAAAGGCCCTCGATGAAGTCGACGTCCGGCTTGTCCATCTGGCCCAGGAACTGCCGGGCGTACGAGGACAGCGATTCGACGTACCGGCGCTGTCCCTCGGCGAAGATCGTGTCGAACGCGAGAGACGACTTGCCCGACCCCGAGAGCCCGGTGAAGACGATGAGTGAGTCACGCGGGAGGTCGAGCGAGACGTTCTTGAGATTGTGCTCGCGAGCGCCACGGACGATGAGACGGTCGGCCACGCCGGGTCCGCACCTTTCTTGAAGAGGTCGTAACAGGTCGTGAGAAGAATTCGGGGGCACAGCCCCCGCCCCGGACTGCTCCAGGCTAGGGGGACCACGAGACCGATGACTGCCGGACGATTCGATGCCCGGCTATCAAGGATGCCTCCACCGAGCCTATAGCACGCGCATTCGATTTCCGGCGATGCTGAGCCACCTTCACTCGAACGTGTGGCGCGGCTATCGTCTTCCCCATGATCGATCCCGTGCGCGACCTGGCCTCTGTACGCGAAGCGACCGAACGGCTCCTCGGTGCGACCGCCGGACTGGACAACGCGGCGGTGGCCACGCCGTCACGGCTCCCCGGCTGGAGCCGGGGCCACGTCCTCGCCCATATCGCCCGTAACGCCGACGCCCTCGTCAATGTCCTCGAAGGCCGGCCCATGTACCTGAGCGCCGAGGCCCGCGACGCCGACATCGAGCGGGACGCGCCCCGGCCGCTCGGCGTCCAGCTCGACGACCTGCGCAGGACCGGCGCCCGCTTCCACGCCACGGGCACCGCCCAGGGGGCCGGGGACACGAGCTGGGACCGTTCGGTCGAGCTGCGCAACGGAGTCAAGGACGCGGCGGCCCGGATCCCCTTCCGGCGGCTCGTCGAGGTCGAGCTCCACCACGTCGACCTCGGCGTCGGCTACGAGCTGGAGGACCTCCCCGAGGAGTTCACCACGCGGGAGATCGACTTCCTCGCCGAGCGGTTCGCCGGACACAAGGACGTGCCGTCGACCGGCCTGACCGACACCGCAGGCCGTACCTGGACGACGGGCGGCGGCGCGCAAGGCGGTCCAGTGGCCCTCAGGGGAACGGCCGCCGACCTGCTCGGCTGGCTGGCGGGCCGCCGCGACGGCACGGCCCTGGAGGTCTCGGGCGGTCCCCTTCCCGTGCTGCCGCCGCTCTAGTCGGCTGAGTACGCTGACCCCATGACATACAGCGGAGCGGTGAAGGTCGGCGGTCCGGCGGATGTGCACGAGCTGACGGACCTGATGATCTCCAAGGTCGCGGTCGGACCGATGGACAACAACGCGTACCTGCTGCGCTGCCGGACCACCGGCGAGCAGCTTCTGATCGACGCGGCGAACGAGCCAGAGACCCTGCTCCGGCTGATCGGTGACGACGGCATCGCGTCCGTCGTCACCACCCACCGGCACGGCGACCACTGGCAGGCGCTGGCGGATGTGGTCGAGGCCACCGGAGCCCGCACCTATGCCGGCCGGTACGACACCGAGGGCATCCCCGTACCGACCGATGTGCCGGTCGAGGACGGCGACACGATCCGGGTGGGCCGCGTCGAGCTCACCGCCCGCCGACTCGTCGGCCACACCCCGGGATCGATCGCCCTGGTCTACGACGACCCGCACGGCCACCCCCATGTGTTCACGGGGGACTGCCTCTTCCCGGGCGGGGTGGGCAACACCCACAAGGACCCCAAGGCCTTCAACAGCCTGATCGACGACGTGGAGACCAAGCTCTTCGGCACACTCGCGGACGAGACCTGGGTCTACCCGGGGCACGGCAACGACACCACCCTCGGCGCCGAGCGGCCGCATCTGCCGGAGTGGCGCGCACGCGGCTGGTAGCCACCACCCCTCCCCGCCCCTCAGGGGGCGCACTGTGCTTCCGTGCGCCCCCGTAACCCGGGACGATCACGGGTAGTTGGCGCCACGTGCGCAAAAATCACACTCCGTCCCCTCCTGTCCCGACCGATCCCCCTTCCATGACCCGGCTCGCTGCGGCCTCCCTCGCCGGGACCGCCGTGGAGTTCTACGACTTCTTCGTGTACGGCACCGCCGCCGCGCTGGTGCTCGGGCCGCTGTTCTTTCCGACCTTCTCCCCGCTCGCGGGGACACTGGCCGCCTTCGGCACGTTCGCGGTCGGCTTCATCGCGCGTCCGCTCGGTTCCGTGCTCTTCGGACACATCGGTGACCGGTACGGACGGCGGCCGGTGATGTTCGCCTCGCTGATGCTGACCGGTCTGGCCACCGTTCTGGTCGGCTGTGTGCCGTCGTACGCGACGCTCGGTGTCACCGCACCACTCCTGCTGCTGGTGCTGCGCTTTGTGCAGGGTCTCGGGCTCGGCGGGGAGTGGGGCGGGGCCGTACTGCTGACCGCCGAGCACGCGCCGGCGGCCCGCCGCGGACTGTGGGCGAGCTTCCCGCAGATCGGGCCCGCCGTCGGGTTCCTGCTGGCCAACGGGGTGATGCTGGCACTGTCCTCGACCCTGAGCGATGCCCAGTTCCAGGAGTGGGGCTGGCGGGTGCCCTTCTGGGCGGCGGGTCTGCTCGCCGCCGGCGGCCTGCTGCTGCGCAGCTCGCTGGCCGAGACCCCGCAGTTCCGGGAGATCACCGAACCGGCCCGGCTGCCGCTCGCCGAGGTGCTCCACGGGCACTGGCGGCTGGTGCTGCTGACCGCCGGCGCGCTGGCGGTCGGCTATGCCGTGTTCTACGCCGTCTCCACCTGGTCGCTCGCGTACGGCACCGAGAAGCTGGGGGTCAGCCGTACGACCATGCTCGGCTGCATCATGGCCGCGGTGGCGATCAAGGGGGCGGCCACACCTGTGGCGGCCCTGCTCGGCGACCGCTACGGGCGGCGACCGCTCTGCCTCATCGGCTGCACCGCCACCGTGCTCTGGATGTTTCCGATGGTGGCGCTGCTCCAGACCGCGAAGCCGCTGCTGATGTTCGTCGGTTTCCTCGGAGCCCTGCTGGCGTTCATCACGATGTTCGCCGTCATCGCCGCGTATCTGCCGGAGCTGTACGAACCGAGGGTCCGGTGCACCGGCGCGGCCGTGGGCTACAACCTGGCGGGTGTGCTCGGCGGGGCGCTGACTCCGATCGTGGCCACGGCGATGTCGGGCGGGGACGGTCCGCCGTGGGGCGTGGCCGCCTATCTCACGGGAATCGCCCTGATCAGCCTGGTGTGCTTCGCGCTGTTGCCGGAGACCGTGCCGACGCGGGTTCCGGCGGCGCAGGCAGCGGAGGAGGAGGGCGCGGCGGTCTGAGTGCCGGACATACGGGCGCCGGCCCGGGCTGCTGAGCAGCCCGGGCC
>NZ_JBHVDH010000017.1:0-33486 GCF_042802855.1 Streptomyces sp. NPDC057445
CTCGTAACACCATCCGCCCAGCACCCGCCCCCCGAGCACCCGAACCACCCCGCCACCAGCATCTATACCCACTGAAAGCGGAATCCAGCACTAGGACTTGTCCGGGCGATCTTGGGGGCCAACGGTGCCTGACGCCCGTGTATCTCATTGTCGAAGGTCTCGCCGAGTGAGGTAGAAGTGCGGCATGGATGCCGCCGTGCTTGAACAGATGCTGGACGAGACCTTCGATCACGCTGTCGTGCACCACGGATACACCAACTACATGCGTGACTACGAGGTCATCGTCTACGCGACGGCTGATCCCCGTACCGGCATTACGCCATCCCACCTGCGCTACCTCTTCAGGTACTGCGTTGAGGCGCGGTGCGAGACGTCAGTGCCGGCGGAGACCTGGCGGGGCTCTTTGGACGACCGGCTCATCGACCACGAAACCTGTGTCGACCTCGACGGATACGTCTGGGGCGTGAAGTGGCACTGCCTCTACGCGGGAGCCAAGCTCCTCCCCGAGTCGGAGACGACCCGACGCTGGTCGAAGGCCCTCGGGATCGACTTCCACGAGGTACGCATTGAGACCAACGCGCACAACCTCACTCTGCTCTTCTCCGAGCTTCAGGTGAGCGAGGTCCCGGTCGGATACGCGCCCTTCGTCACGGAGTAGTGATCAGGTTTCGTCTGATCTTGCCAGTGCAGGCCGAGGGTCTCATCTCCGCCGACTGAGCACTGCGCGACCCGAACAGACAATGCCCCGTAGGCAGTAACCATCTGCCAGACAGATTGAGGGCCCCGCGCGCGGGGCCCTCAATCTGTCTGGCAGATGTCCTTATCTGGCGTTGACAGCAGCTTGAACTGGGACAGTCACCGAGGTGTCGGCGCGCAGGCCGGGTTTCGCTACGGGCCGCCGGGGCGGCGGCTTCGGCCTTCTGGCTAAGACGCTGTTGCTGCGAGCCCTCGTTGAGACCGCGGTGTTTTGTGGCCTGGCTTTGTGGGCTCGATAGTGCGCGGGTCGACAGCTTCGCCAGGGGCGCCTTCGCGGTAGACACCGTCGGGGAGGCTGTCGCGGTCGTGGGGGAGGAGGTAGAAGACCCGTCGTTTGTAGAGACCGCTGTCAGGGTCCGGTTCGGCGTCTTCGCCGAGGATGGCGTAGCCGATCATGCGCCCGTCGCGAGCATAGGGAGGCTTGGTGTTACGTCGCCTGGTCTTGTCGAGGGCTTGGCGTACGTAGTCGAAGTCAGGGTTCTCCAGCCACACCACCTCTTCCTCGTGGATGAGGTCGCTCTCGGTCAACAGCGAGCTCATGGCTGCAGCCCCTCCTTCGTTGGCCGGACCCCGGAGCGGAGCCTCACATGGCGGGTGTGCGTGTTGCCGCTGTCCGCGCGCCGGCTGACGGCGGAGTGTGGTGTCGGGGCCGCCGCTTCCGGGGCCGGGTCTTCATCGTAGAGCGGTCGCTGGTGGGGGAGTAGGCCGAGCAATGCGACCGGGGCACTGAGATGAGGATTCATTCGATTCCCACCAGGGCGATTCCGGGGTAGTACTTCCGCCCATTGGACTTGATCATGTCGGAGGGTGAGGCGAGGTTGACCTCCTGCCTCACACGCGTGGCGAACGCCCGGGCGGTCGCCGGGCGGATGCCCTCGCTTGCACTGCACCAGGAGGTGTACTCCGCATACAACAGACCTTGTTCGACACGCAGGTCAGGCTGGCTCTCGGTGTCTCGCGTACAGCATTCGGCGAGGAAGCGGCCGATGTGGTCTTCGGTGTTCGCGTAGGCGGTGGTGGCGAGGCGGACCCGATCGGGTCCGTCGAGTGGGTCGCGGGTCTCAAGGTAGCGGCGGGCGCCCTCAATGAGCCACTGCAGGATGCCGGGTCCCTCGTCGCGGACGAGGTCGAGAGCCAGGTTATCGATCTTACGTTCGTCTGGGACGATTCGCTCAAACGGGATAAGCCGGATGCGACGCCAGAAGGCGAAGCCGCCGGTGGAGACCTCGGGCCTGTGATTACCTAGCAGCCAGAGGTGGTGGGTGGGCGTGAAGGAAAAGTAGTCCTGCCGCATCCGACGGGCCTTGATTTTGTCGCCGCCCGTAAGAAGGCGGACGCGGGCTTCGTCGAACTTGTCATTGGGCTTCAGCTCGCTGCAGACGACCAGTCGGCGGCCGTGGAGTTCGGTTAGCTCCGTGGAGTGCTCGGAGAAGGCTCCGCGGTCCATCAAGAAGCCGGGGGGTGCGGCATCGGCATAGTCGCCGAGGATTCGGAGCGTGACATCCATGAGCGCAGATTTCCCGTTCTTGCCCTGGCCGTGGAGAAAAGGCAGAACCTGCGCGCCGACGTCACCGGTGATCGTGTAGCCGAGGAGCAGGTGAAGGAAATCGATCATCTCCTTGCCTTCGGCGTCGTCGCCGAAGGTGTCGGTGAGGAACCGGTAGAAGCGGGGGGTGGCCATCTCTTGTGGGGCGACTCTGGTCGCCCGCGAGTGGAAGTCGCGGGCTGGGTCGGGCTTGCGCAGCTGACCCGTACGGAGGTCGACGACACCGGCCGGTGTGCACAGCGCGTAGGGATCCCCGTCGAGCGTGTCGGGGTCAACGGACAGGCCAGGGGAGGCCTTGGCTTGGGTGAGCAGAGCCTTTATGCCGGTTGTCGACAGGGTTCGCCGCTTGTGAAGCGCGAGTTCGCGCTCGTTGAAGATGCCTCGCGTGTCGGTGTCGGGAAGAGCCTCGGCCATTTCGCCCGCTGCCCACAGAGCGGCCTTCTCGCCGTTACCGCGCTTCCAGCGGTAACCGTCCCACGCGAACCATCCCAGACCCTCAACGTGGCGGAACTGGTCGCGGTAGAGCTTGACGAAGAGGCGGGCATTACCCCGATCTGAGAGAGAGGGCGGCATGAGCGCCGTATGTGTCCCTGCGCCCGTAATGGGTGTGCTGACGGTTGCGGGGGAGGCCTGCGCGGGGAGCAGAGCGGGGGACTGTTCAGCCTCCTGAAGGTCGAGCATCTGCTGAGCGGCGGCATGGGGATCGAACCGCGGCGTGCTCTCGGCGCTGCTCATGGACGTCCTTCGAGGTGGAAGGGGCGGGCGGCCCCTGCGGCCAGGCCGGCGTCGATGTACTTCTCGTTGCGTACTGACTGCCAGGGGCGGGCTTGATTGGCCGTCTCCAGGAGGTGGTCCCGTGCGGCGCGTTCCTCGATGTGGCCGGCGGCGGCGAGGCCTCCGGCGGTGTAGGCGGCGCGGTTGAGTTTCTCCGTGAATCCGCACCCTTCGGGGGCGGCCGCGCATTGCGCGACCTCACTGATCAGCGGGTCGAGGATTCGATGTGCTGCTGCAGGTCGTGGCGCGCGGATCCTGAGCGGGGCTGTGTCGGCGCGTCTCGCGGGCTGGGGAGCGATCAGGTGACCGGTGCGGATCAGTTCGGTACGCAGCCATGTGGGCAGCGGGCCAGGCATCCGGGCTGCGCCGACGCGGCGATAGGTTCCCTGCGTGGTGCGGGTTGTCGGAGCGATGATGTAGCCGCCATCGGCTCGAACGTCGACCTGCCAGGCGAGGGCGACCTTGGGGCTGGAACCGTTGGAGCATCGGAACCGGGACTGGGGGTCCGGATTCTGATACCACACGTGCAGACCCCCGGAGGGAGTGCGCACGCGAAGTGTGGTGTCGTCGTAGGCCGGATCAGGCCGTCGACGGAAAGCTGCGAGCAGAGCGAGGGTATCGAAACCTGAGGCAAGGCCGGTGAGGTTGACGGCGTCATGGATTGGGATGCCCGGGAGTAGGCGACTCCTGTCAGGGACTGCTGCGGAGTGCGCGTCAATGTCGATGACGACCAGGTTGGCCGGGCCGCAGGCGACTCCTACGCCCGCTGAGGGGCTGGCAGCCCACCAGGAGTCGATGATCTGCAGATTCGTCGTTGCCGCATGGAACGCATGGCAAGGACGTCCTGCCGGCAGGCATGGGCAGGTCTTGGGCTCGTGGTGACGGCCTCTGCAGTTGGGGCAGTTGGCCGCAGGTCCCTTCCGGCCTGGCGCGAGAGGGTGGACAGGCCAACCCTGGGCCGCGCACCAGCGGGCCTCGGCGTGCGGCGGCGTCAGCTTGCTGGCAGCAGCAGGCTCACGATTCTCACCAGGGCGCGGCACGCGGATCGTCCTCGTCGGGGCTTGTAGGTTCGGTCCCTTGCAGGAAAGCACCAGGCCACGGGGGTGCGTGATGCTCTCTCAGGGACCAAAGGGACTGTGTTTCGAGAAGAGTGTAGAGGCACGGCGTGGGGGAGTCTGGCACGTTCCCCGCGTGCCGTCGGTCCTATGTGAAAATTTGGTCCCTTGGGTCCCTTCGATCCCTGTCGGCAGGGGCGAGGTTAGGCCCGGATATGCATGTATGCCCTATATGTGAGTGACTGAAGGGACTCTACTCTCAGGATTGCGCGCGTCCCGTTGGAAGCGGCGGCGAGTCCCTGCAGAAGGAGGCCAGCAGGGCGTACTCCGTGACGAGGTCACAGGTCCGACATCAGCCGGCAAGGTGAGCAGGGACCAATGGACAACTGCCCCAGCGAGACTCACCGAGTTTTGGTCCCTCCCTGTTTCCGCAGGCCACAGCCACCATGTGCACCCAGCAAGGGACTGTAGGGACTCAGTTTCCCATTTATGAGGCCAGCTTTAGTAAGGGGAGAACCCTGTTCTATGCGCCCGCGCGTACGACAAGTACGGGCGGGACTACGTCATAACTAGGAAGTTCAGTCCCTACAGTCCCTTGTTATGGGCGGAGAACGGCCGTGACCTGCGCAAACACCAAGGGACCAAACTTGAGAGGGTAGGGACGGCCGAACCGGCCTACGTCCGACCGCCGACTGGACCTCACCTTCTGTCGGTACCCCTTGAGCTCTCGCGGTGCCAGCACTGGACCAAGGGACTGACGGGAGGGAACATCCCAGCAGCGCCTGGCTCGGGGCACCTTCCACTTTCACAAGCCAATGCCCCGGCAGCTTGGCACCCTCCCCCGGCCCGTCGAGGGGTTCCCGCCCCGGGGGAGCCTCCTCAAGTTCTTCGGTGCATCGGTTCCGTAGGACGGGACGAAGCCTTTCAGCAAGCTTGTGAAGGCCCCTGCGCTCGGAGCATCAGCTCTGGTGGCGCGGAAGAGTCCTGCAAAGTCGTGCTCGTTCTGCGCCGCCCACGGGACGTGGGGAGTGGTGAACGTGAACCAGTACGGGCGGCGTGCGCAGCGGCACTGGCAGGAGTTCCGGCCTAGCAGCGTTGCGGAGCTGGAAGACCCTGAGGCCTTCTTCACCCAGCTCGGGGCCGACGTTCAGCACGAGGTGCGAGTCCGCTGGACCACCGAACGTCTCGCGGAGCCAGCCGTGGCGGGTGAGTCTTACCTTGAGCGCGTCGGCCGTCTGCAGCGACAGCGGAATGAGGTCGAGGGCGAGGTCCTGCGCGAGCTCGTGCTGCTGCCTGCGCATGACGACGTCGCCCTGGCTGAGGATCCACACCTCAGCGCCGAGGTGCTCGCCGAGGAACAATGGCGCGAATACCACTTGATGGAGCTGGTCGCTGGCCGGAGCCAGCCAGGCGACTTCACCGCGGAGGAACGTGCACGGCTGCGCGCCGAAGCATTGCCGCGGCTGCTGGAGCTGACCGGGCTCTCGGATGAGGCTCTGCGCCGTCAGGGGCTGCTGTGATGGCGGCCGAGGAGGGGGTATTCCGCCCCGAGGACCAGAACCATCTTGCTCCGGCGGCGCCGATGGCCCGCCTGGAGGCGAATCTTGCGGCACTGCGGGTGCTGCGCCAGATCCAGGGTGAAGAACGAGAGGCCACTAGCGACGAGCAGCGGGTGTTGGCCCGCTGGTCGTCGTGGGGGTCTTTGCCGAACGTCTTCGATCCGTCCAGGGAGCGTGCGAAGGCACGGCGTGAGCAGTACGAGGCGGCGCAGGCCGAGCTGCGGGAATTGCTGAGCGAGAGAGAGTACGCGGCCGCGCGGCGCACCACCCTGAACGCGCACTACACGGATGCGGCATACGTGCGGATCATCTGGCGGGCGCTGCAGGCGTTGGGGTTCAAGGGTGGGCGGGTGCTGGAGCCGGGATCCGGTGTCGGCACGTTCATCGGGATGGCGCCCGAGGGCACGGAGATGACCGGTGTCGAGCTGGACTCGGTGACTGCGGCGATCAGCCAGGCCCTGTACCCGCAGGCGCGGATCCTGAACGAGGGGTTCCAGGACTCCCGGATCAAGACGGGCGAGTACGACGTCGCGATCGGGAACGTGCCGTTCCACTCGGCGCGGCTGACGGACCCGCGGCACAACGTGGGCAACTTCCCGATGCATGACCACTTCATCATCAAGGCTTTGGAGGGTGTGCGGGTCGGGGGAGTGGCTGCGTTCATCACGTCCACCGGCACGATGGACAAGACGTCCAAGGCCGCCCGGGCGGAGATGGCTGAGCTTGCCGACCTGGTGTGCGCGATTCGGCTGCCCAACGGCGCCCATGCTGCGGCCGCCGGCACCGATGTGGCCACCGACTTGCTGTTGTTCCGCCGCAAGGCGCCCTCCCACAAGCGCCAGGGCGCCGTCTTCGCCAAGACCGAGAAGCTGACCACCGAAGACGACAAGTCCATGGACGTCAACGAGTACTTCCAGGGGCGCCCCCTGAATGTGCTCGGCACCCTGGTTCCCGGCCGCAGGCGCGGCGGGAAGTTCCGGCCGGAAGTGCGGGCCGAGCGCGGGGACACTGCGGCCCGGCTGCAGGACGCGCTGGACAGGGAGATCGCGGCCGCCGTCGAGGACGGCATGGTGATGACCGCGAACCCCGAGCGACGCCAGGAGGAACTGCTCGGCCCCGATGCGCGGACGCAGTTCGGTGAGAACGCCGAGCGATTCGACGGGCGGATCATCGAACTGGAGGACGGCAGCTTCTGGGCGGCGCGGCTGGAGGACAGCGAGCCGCACCCCTGCGCCAAGACCCAGCGCAAGGAACTGAGGGCCCTGCTGGACATCCGGGATGCGGTGTCCGATCTGCTGGACGCCGAGACGAGCCCGGACGCCGAGGAGGGCTACCTGACCTTCCTGCGGGGCGCTCTCAACGCGCACTACGGCGCCTACGTAGAGAAGTACGGGCCCATCACCCGGTTCACCCGTCAGGAGCGCACCCGGAAGCTGGCCTGGGACGACGTGCCCGAGGAGCTGTCCGAGCAGCTGATGGACGCGGCCCTGGAGGCGACGGGCCGGCTCGGGTCCAAGCAGCAGGCCGCGATCGAGAACCTCGGCGACGGTGTCCTCAACGACGACGACCTGAAGGTACTCCTCGACTGGGCGCCCTCCAGCACTCCGGAGGCGCTGTTCGAGCCGTTGTGCGAACTGCGCGCCGTGTACACGGAGTTGAAGGAGGCCGGGAAGCTCATCACGTGGGCGCGGGTGCCTCCGCCGCAGGGCGGCTTCGCCGACGACCCGCACGCGCCACTCGTCTACGCCCTGGAGGAGTTCGACGAGGAGACCAACACCGCGACAAGGGCGGAGATCTTCACCCAGCGCGTCACGGCCCCCCGCCAGGTGCCCGACCGTGCGGAGACTCCTGAGGAAGCCGCCGCGATCAGCCTGGACACGTACGGCGAGATCCGCCTCGACGTCGTGGCCCGCCTCCTGGACCTGGCCGACGAGCAGGCCGCCCGCATCGCCTTGGGCACGGTGGTGTTCACCGAGCCCCACACCGAACGGCTGGTGCCGGCGGCGGAGTACCTGTCGGGCAACGTCCGCATCAAGCTCGCCCAGGCCCGCGACGCCGCCGACATCGACGAGGCGTTCGCGGTCAACGTCCAGGCCCTGACCCAGGTCCAGCCCAAGGACGTCCCCCCGGAGGAGATCCGGGTCAAGCTCGGCGCCCCGTGGGTCGCCGCGCCGTACGTGCAGGAATTCCTGCGGGAGCTGCTGCGCGACGAGTCGATCAAGGTCGAGCGGGCCGCGGGCTCGACCTGGACGGTCAACTGCAACACCGAGCGCAACGTGATGACCACCGCGGTGTGGGGCACCGAGGAGATGCCCGCCGTACAGATCATCCGCGCCCTGCTCAACCAGAAGCCCATCCGCATCACCCCCAGCTTCCCCGAGGAAGCCACGGCTGCGGAGAAGGCCCAGCTGCGGGCCGAGGCGATGACCGCGACGACCATCGCCAACAAGTACGCCGACCGCATCAACGACGAGTTCCGCAAGTGGCTGTGGCGCGACGACGAGCGCGCCGAGACCCTCGCCGACCTCTACAACACCCGCTTCAACAGCATCGTCCTGCGCAACTACGACGACACCCCGGCCATGTCGTTCCCGGGGCTGTCCAACGAGTTCTCCCCGCGCCCGCACCAGCAGGCCGCAGTCTCCCGCATTCTCAACGAGCCCTCCGCGCTGCTCGCCCACGAGGTCGGCGCCGGCAAGACGCTCGAAATGTCGATGGGCGCCATGGAACTGCGCCGCCTGGGCCTGGCCCGCAAGCCCGCCATCGTTGTGCCCAACCACATGGCCGAGCAGTGGACGCGGGAGTTCCTCCAGGCCTACCCCGGTGCGAAGGTGCTCACGGCCTCCACCAAGGACCTCTCCACCCGGCGCAAGCGCAAGCGGTTCGCGGCCAAGGCCGCCACCGGCGACTGGGACGCGATCATCATGACGTACGGCGTCATGAAGGCGATCCCGCTGTCCTCGGCCGAGCACGAGACCTACATCGCCAACCAGCTCGCCGACTTCGAGCGCGACCTCGAGCGGCGCCGCGCCAAGCTCAAAGCGGAGGGCAAGGACCCCGAGGACGACGACACCGTCAAGGAGGTCGAGGGCAAGAAGCTCGTGCGCGAGCAGGCCCTCCGGGACCGGGTGCGGTCGATCCGCGACGGCGGCCTGTCCTGGGAACAGCTCGGCATCGACTACCTGTTCGTCGACGAGATCCACAATTTCAAGAACCTCTACAACCCGTCGAACAACGCCGGGCTGTCCATATCCGGGTCGATCCGTGCCACCGACCTGCACATGAAGCTCGAGTACATGCGGCGCACCTACGGGGCCCGCGTGGTCACCGGCGCCTCCGCGACCCCGGTGGTCAACTCGATCGCCGAGGCGTACGTGTGGATGAAGCTCCTGCGCCCGGACATCCTCCAAGCCCTGGGCCTGGAGTCTTTCGACGACTGGGTCGCCAACCACGCCGAGATCGACACCTCGATCGAGATCGCCCCGGAAGGCGGCCTGCAGACCAAGAGCCGCTTCGCGCGGTTCACCAACATGCCGGAGTTGTTGACGGCCTGGTGGGTGCCCACCGACGTCAAGACCGCCGAGGACCTGGGCCTGCCCGTGCCCGAGGTCTACAAGGGCGGGCCGCAGATGGTCGAGTGCCCGCCCACCAGCGTGAACGCGGAGATCGCGGCCGAGGCCAAGTCCCGTGCCCGGGACATCCGCTCGCGCGCGGTGTCGCCGGACGAGGACAACATGCTCAAGCTGGCCTCCTGGATGCGGCAGGCCGCCCTCGACCCCCGCCTTGTTGGCAAGGCCCTTGACCCCAACGAGCCGACGAAGATCTCCATCGCCGCCGACAAGATCGCGGCACTGTACAAGAAGCACAAGGACGACGACTACGGCGACGACCTTCCCGGCAGTCTCCAGCTCGTCTTCGCCGACCTCGGCACCCCCTCCAAGGAAGCCCTCAAGCAGGGCAAATGGACCGTCTACGACGGTCTGCTCATGGAGCTCGCCGCCCGCGGCGTGCCCACCGAGGGCGTCCGCTTCATGCAGGAGGCCCAGACCGACCGCGAGAAGGCCGCCCTCTTCCGCGACTGCCGCAACGGCAAAGTGTCCGTTTTGGTTGGATCCACGGAGACGATGGGAACCGGCACCAACGTGCAGCGCCGCGCCATCGCCGTGCACCACCTGGACTGCCCCTGGCGCCCGGTCGACCTGCACCAGCGCACCGGACGCGTCGTGCGACAGAAGAACCTGAACTATGACCTCGGCCGCGAGGTCCACGTCTACAACTACGTCACCCAGAACAGCTTCGACGCCTACGTGTGGCAGCTCGTGCTCGGCAAGGCCCGCTTCATCACCCAGCTGATGAGCGGCAAGCTCACCGACCGCACGATCGAGGACATCGCGATGGAGGACTTTGAGCACATGCTCGAAGCCGTCAGCATCGGCGCCGGCGACCCCCGCCTGCTGGAAGTCGGGCGGCTGCAGAAGCAGATCGACGGTCTGGAGGCCGAGAAGCACGCGCACAACGCCGCCCAGGCCGGACTGCAGTACACCATCGACAGCCAGGCCCAGCTCGCCGAGCGGCTGCAAGCCAACATCAACCTGCTCACCGGCTACATCGGCACCGCCACCACACCCGGCAGCCGCCAGTCGACCCGCGGCGACGACTTCTCGATCACCGTCGCGGGACGGACCTACACCAAGCGCAGGCAGGCAGCCGGAGCACTCGCCTTCCGCCTCGTCGACGTCATCGACGAGCTGCGTGGCAAGCCCGTGGGCCACCCGCCGACCGAGATCGCCGTCCTGGGCGGGGTCCCCATCTACGCCCGCATGGGCATGTTCGACCTCTACCTCCACTTCGGCGCGGGCGAGGAGGTCAAGGTCGAGCCGGCGCGGGTGCGCAACGACCCCGGCTCGGCAGCGGGCACGATCCAGTCCCTGGAGTACCGGCTCGCGCACCTGGAAGACGACCTCTTCCAGGCCCGCAGGGACCGCACCACCGCGCTCGGCGAGGTGGAGAACGCCCGAGCCCACATCGGCAGCGTCTACCACGACGGCGACAACCTGGCTGAAGCCAAGGCGAAGGTGGCGGCCCTGATGGCCGAGCTGGAGTCCGAGGCGGAAGTCAAGAGCAGCGGACCGGGCAACGCAGTCCCCAGTTACGCCACCGGCGCCGAATCCGACGAGGTCGTGATGGCCAGCGGGGGAGGGGGCTCTCGCCGCTCACGTTCACGCAGCCGCTCCGGCGGCGCGGGCAGCACCGATTCCACCGGCGACGACCCGGGCGAGAGCCAGGAACGGCCCGAGTACTACACCGACCGCCTCAGCACGCTGATCGCCGAGCGGCTGCTCGCCGAAGCCCTGCGGGCCGTCGTGGAGGGCTATCCCGAGGCGGCGACAAGCCCCGGCGGACGCAAGCTGGCCAAGGCCGTCGACCGCTTCCACGACGAGAGCCGCGAGCTGCGCCGTCGGCGCCTGGACGGTCAGTCCATGGCGGCCAGCGCCGCGATCGTTCCTCCCGAATGGTGGCGTACCGCCATCGCGGACGCGATCAAGGCGCTCGGCAGCAACCCCGCCGCGACCGACCTCAAGCGACTGGCACGACTGGCCGCACTGCACGAGGAGCGCTGGGCCGCCACCCTGGCCACCCCAGCCGCCCTCGCCCAGTGGGAGGAATCCGCCGAGCCCACCTCGGACCCGGGTGCCAGCGACAGCGGCCGCGAGTACGTGCGCCTCGACGACCTCGGCCTGAGCGGCAAGTACACGGTGGGCACCGAGCCCGTCGCCGCGCACACCCTGCTGCGTGAGCTGATGGAGGACACCCCCGTCCTGCTGAGCATCGTCAGCTCAGGCCGCCACCTCACAGCCCGCCGCCGCGACCACACCAACCACGTCGAAGCGGTCTCCAACGACGCCCGATTCCTCGGCGTCGCCCGCCGCACCCTCACCCCGACGCAGACCACGCCCGAACCCGCCGACCCACCCGCTCCCCAGCACACCCTGGCACCCGCCGCACAGCACGAACAGCCAACGGCCGCACCGGCCGAGCCCGCAGAACCCGCCCCGGCGGCAGCGACAGCCGAGGCCGAGGAGACCGGGCCGCCGCAGACGGTGCCCGTGTTCACCACGCACAGGCAGTGGCAGAACGCCCTCGTCAAGGTCGACGCCGCCGAGATCGCACTCAGCGACGCCGCCGGCGACACATGGGCAAGGGACGCCGTCCCCCACGCGTTCACGCACCTGCGCCGACACCTGTTCGCCGCGGTCGCGGCCATGGAGGACCGCGACTTCCACGACACCGAAAGCTCGCTGACCCAGAGCCTGCAGCAGGCAGAACGGCTGCTGCGCACCCTGCGCGGAGGCGACCGCGCCACCATGGGGCCGCCCCTGGCCACGTTCGCAAACCTGACGCGCACGTTCCTGGCCAGCCACCGGGCCACCCTCGCCCACTTCGACGCGCAGGACGACCTCGCACGCACCATCGAGGCCGCCGCACGTGCCCAGTTCGAGGAGTTCATGCGCACGTGGAGAGCGCAGAACACCGAGGTGGTCCAGGCGGTGCGCGACCGGGCCGACGACGACACCGTGCGCGCCAAGGCCACCCCCGCATGTGCACCGCAGCCGCCCACCGACCCGTCGAGCCCGGGTGCGCCCGATGCCGACACGGCTGCTCCCACAGCAGCCGCCGACAAGAGCAACGACGTCCCGCAGACGGCGCCGTCCGATCCGCCTGCCCCCTTCCGTACGAACGACGACATCGCCGAAGCCCTCGCCCGCCTGGACGAACCACTGCGTGCGTGGACCGCAACCGGTCTCCGCGACGACCTGCTCATCCGCGGCTCCCACACCCAGCCCCACCAACGCGCAGCGGCGTTCGAGAACCTGCGTCGGCCCGGTCGGCCGAACCGGCCGAAAATGCCCGAACTGCGCGAAGCCCTGAAGGCGGCGGAGGCCATCCTCGAAGAGATCGAGGAGCGGCCGGGCGTCGACTACTCCGGCCGGGCCAAACCCGCCTTGACCGAGCTGCGCGACGAGCTGCGGACGATCCTCGCGCGGGCCGCACAGACCCGTCAGGAAACGCGCAGCCCCGCTCCCGCACCCAGCCCGGCCCCCCAGCCGGACGCCGACGCCGCACCGGACGCGCCGCGTGACACCCACGTTGGGGCGTACCCTCCGGCGAAGACGCGGTGGGCGATCGCCGAAGACCGGCCCGAGCCCTACCGATCGGAATTCGACACCCTCTCCTCCGCCGTGGGCGAGCTCAACTCCCTGGTGGCGCTCGCTCACGCCGACATCCCCAAGGAACTGCCTGCCGACCCCGCCCCCGAACTCGTCCAGGCCGTGGCCGAGTTCACCGCGGCGTGGGGCGCGACCCATACCCTCTCCAGCGACGACTGGGCGGCTGGGCTGCAGGCCTACGCCCGCGCCCAGGTCGCCACGCTCGCCCTCGCCGACCGCAAGGAGCTCGGGAGCACGGTGCCCGGCAGGTTGCGTCACCTGGCCCGTCGAGCCGAGCTGCATGTCGACCGGCTGGCCCACACCCCCCACGACGGGCCAGACGCCGCCTGGATCGAGGAACTCGCCACCTCCACGTATGAGCCCTACACCACGAGCGAGGAGATCACCCAGGCACTGGACATCCTCCACGAAAGGGCCTCCAATGCCCTCAGCCGTGCACGGCTGGACGCGGCCCTCACTCCGCGGGGTGAACGCGCCCACCTGGCGGCCATGCACGGTCTTGCCCGCGCGGTTTTCACATCGCCGGTGCCCAGCAGCCGGACCACCGGCGCGCTCCCTACCTATCTCGGGCGTCTGGCCCACACGCTGCTCACCAACCCCGGGATCGCCCACGCCCCGCTCACCCAGGCAAGCCGCCCCCTGGAGGCCGTCTACCGCGACCTGCCCCCGGCCGCGCCGCATGTCACCGGCGAAGGCGTGGTGGACGACGCCGCAATGGAGCAGGCCCGCGTGACCACCTGGGCCAAGCGCGCCGCCGAACAGTGCCGCAAACAGAAGGAATCGGCCGCCGAGCGGCGTCTGGCCGCCGCGTGCGCGGAGATCCGGCAACGGCCCCTCACCGGTGCAAACGGGCACATCTACCCGTTCTGGCCGCACCTGCTGGCGACCGCCGCCGACTTGGCCCGCCAGGTCATGCGCGAGCACGACGACGAGGGGCAGCGCGCCTACCGGGAGCGGGACCTCTCCGACTTCGCCGAAGCGGCGATGAAGCACGCGCGGCGCCTGCACAGCACCCTCGTCGAGGAAGAGGGGTCCCTCGACAAGGAGCTGCAGTCCCTCACCCGCGCCGCACTCGACGACCAGAAGCTTCTCGCGGCTCTCGGCGCGCCCGCATCCGCCCTGACCGACCACGCCCCCGTCCCGTTCGCCCCGGCTCTGAACACCTGGCTCGCCGAACGCGCCGAGACGATGTCGCCGCTGCTGCG
Source organism: Streptomyces sp. NPDC057445 (assembly GCF_042802855.1). Taxonomy (NCBI): domain Bacteria; kingdom Bacillati; phylum Actinomycetota; class Actinomycetes; order Kitasatosporales; family Streptomycetaceae; genus Streptomyces; species Streptomyces sp. NPDC057445. The sequence continues at coordinate 14,125 of NZ_JBHVDH010000017.1, forward strand.
GCACACCCTGGCCGCCGATGCGACCCCAAACGGGTTCACCGGCGCCTTCGGCCGCCTGGCAAGGACCCTCGCCGAAAGCGCAACCAGCACCGATGTGCCGCGCACCGGCCAGCGCCTGCCCGTCCCGCCGCAATGGCAGCAGCACGCCGCGGCCGTCGACGCGCTCCTGGACGCGGCCGCCGCCGACCCGCGCATCACCAGCCTCGTGATCAGCAACAACCCCTCCGACAGCCTCATCCTCAACGAGGTCCGCGACTGGATCCAGGACCACGTCGCCAACCAGCTATCCGCGCCCGGGACGCCCAGGGCCCAGGAACTGGTCGACGCGTTCTTCGGCGACACGGACACACTGGACTCCCTCGTTGCCCACATCACCGCCCAGACCACCCAGGCCGCCCGTACGGCCCTAGTCCCCGAACCCACCGCCCTGTTCGCCGTACAGAAGGGGGAGCAGCGCTTCGTCTGCCGCGGCGGGGATCTTGAGAAGCGGCTCAGCCCGGACAACGGACTGAGGTTGCTGCCCGCCGACAGCGCGTACGCCCTGTGGTCGCCCGACAACGGTCGCATCGGCACCCTGCAAGCCCTCCCGCAGCAGGAGGCCGAGCAGTTCGCGGCCGCCACCCGGGACCACACACCCGCCCAGGCCACAGCCCTGCTGCAGGACCAGGCAAAGGCCTGGCCCGGCCTGGCGGCGCTCGATGAGCCGATGCGCGACGCGCTCGCCGCCTTCGCCACCCTCCCGCTCGGCAGCCGGCCCGAAGCCGCGCCACCACAGATCGCGAGCACGGTCACCGAACCGGAGCCGGGGGCGTGGGACCCGGAGATCCTCCACCCCACGCCCTACCCGCCCGGATCCCAGGCCGTGCAGACCGTCGACATCCTCCTCAACGACATCCGCGAGTGGCTCGCCGTCCACCACGAACTCCTTGAGGAGTTCGTGCGGTGGCCAGCCAGGGACACCCAGGACGCGGTGGAAGAAGCCGAACTCGGCATACCCGAGCCAGGCGGCAACGGCGGTCCCGCCGAGCACTGGCTGGCCATCGCCACGGCCGACCAGTGGCTGCGGGTGATCCAGCAGCGCCTGACCGAAAGCGACACCGCCCGCCCACTGGACCAGGCGCTCCAAGGCCTCGCCACGGTGCTGCGCTCAATGGACAACTACTTGTCGCGAGCCGCTGCCCGCGGCATCCCGGCCCCCAACAGCACGGAGATTGCGGCAGCCGCCGCGGCCGCGACCACGCCGTTCGCACAGGCCCAGGACGCCACAGTCGCCCTCGCCGGCCTCCAGCAGACCTGGCGCGACTGGGCTCAGGAGATGGGCCCCATCGAGCAGCTGGCCGACGTGGAGCGGCACGCGGTCATCCGCCTGCACGCCCTGCTCAGGGACCCGAAGCCTGGCGCCACGCCCAACGGCTGGTACGCCCTGATCGCGCGAGCCGGCGACCTCGCCCGGGTCGAGTCCCGCAAGGTCTCCGACCGGACGCTCGGGTGGACGAGCCTCGCCGACGCCATCGAGGAGATGCACACCCGGTGGGCGGCCACCATGCGCTCCGCCCCCGCCTTCGCCGCCGACGCGGCACGCCAGAGCGGAGTGCTGCACCTGACCAGGCCCGAGCTGGCGCCCGCCAACCCGCCCACCGACGCTGCGGAGTTCGCCGCCCGGCACACCTACCTCATCAACCTCGCCCAGCGGCTTAGTGACGCGCAGCCGGGACTGCGCGCAGAGGACCGGTCGGACGAGCGCACCCTGCTGCGGCTGATCGACCTCGTCCTCGAACACCACGCCGACATCACCCGCAGCCTGTCCCCGGTGCTGCCCGCCCTGCTGCACGAAATCAGCGAGCGCGCACTGAAGGTCTGGCACGTCCAGGCCGACGAGGGCCTGCGCGATCATGGCGATCTCCTGGTGTCGCTGAGCAGCACAGCGAGCCGGCACGCCGCCGTCATGCAGAGCTTCGTCGACGAGGCCGACCCGCAGGTGCAGCAAGAAGCCGCCACACTCGCCCCACAGGCCACAGCTGACCAGCAGCTGATGGCCACCATCACCTACACCGCCTCCCCGGCCGCCGAGGTCCCCCAGGCGCCCGCCCTGTGGGCGTGGCTCGAAGCGCGGCAACAGGACATGTCACCTCGTCTGCGGCGCGCCTTGCACAGCGATATCGGCCCCATGGGCGACTTCGTCGGCCTGTTCGCCTCGATGTGGCGCTCCGTGCGCATCGCCGCCCCCGGGGATGGCACATCCCCCGGGCCGCTGCCGTCCGCAGACACCGACCTGCCCGCGGCCTGGCAGGCGTGGACGACGGACATCGCCGCCCTGGCGGATGCGGCCAGCAGCGACATCGACCTTCGGCTGCGCCTCGACGCCAGCCTCGGCGACGACCCGGAAGACCTGATTAGCCGCTTCACCGAGCAGCACCTCGCCGCCGGACAGGACCTGCTGCCCGCCGGGCTGCTCGAGCGGTACTTCGCCGAAGGCGACGAGCCCACCACCGACGCCGACGCCCTGCACACCTACCTGCTCGCCGAAGTCACCGCGCGCCTCGCCACCGCGAACGCCACCGAAGCACCCGCACCCGGGGCGCCCGTTGCGGCGACAGAGCTGGCCGCCTGGCACCTGGAGGACCCACAGGGCATGGGCGACATGGAGGAGCCCTACCCCGATCAGGCCGCCGCCCGCACCGGAGTCTTGCGCGTACTCGCCGCGCTGGCGGAGTTCACCCGCACCTGGAGCGGACGCCAGTACATCAGCGAGAAGGCTCTCAAGGAGATCGCCGACGACGCGGGCGCCGCCCTGTGGCAGGACGCGACCGCCCCGCAGATCGGCACCCTGCCCGAGGCCGCGCAGTGGTGCTACCGGCTCGTGGACCTGGCCCACACCTTCCAGTTCCGCCTCGAAAAGGACAGCATTCACGAGGCCACGATCAGCGAACTGGCTACGGCCGCCTACGACCACGCCTCCCGCATGCACGTCACCTCCGACGTCCTCACCGGTGACGCCACGTGGCCGGCGGGCTCCGAGGACAGCGAGCAGAGCCGCGCCCGTACCCTCGCCCAGGCCATCGGCGCGCACATGCCCACCTCCCAGCTGATGCGCACCGCCGCAGGCGACACCTGGGATGAGACGATCACCTACACCGCGCCCGAGCTGTACGTGCTCGCCCTGCGTACCGGTGCCGACGCGCCAGCCTGGGACAACGGCGTCCTGACCCTGACAGGGCAGGGCAGCGAGCGGAACGTCTTCACACCGGTGGGCGAGCAGCCCACCGACACCATGAACCTCAACCGGCGCCGCCCCTTCAGCACACCACTGGAAGAACTCGCCCACGCCGTCGAGGCCACCACCGCCGAGCCGATCACCACCGAGGCCGAACTCAACGCGGCCGCCGCGGCGCTGGCCGAGCTGCACAAGAGCGCGACACGCCATCTGCTCTTCCTGCTGGCCGACACCGACCGCGACCAGGTCACCGCGTTCGAAGAGGCCCTGCCCTCCCTCGGCGGCGGCCGCGCCTGGCACGTGCAAGCCGCGCAGGCCAGCGAGCTCGGCGATGCCGCACGCCAGGCGCGCGAAGCCGTTGAGAACCGGGTCGGGCGGCACAGCCGACATCACACCGCCGTCCCAGCCCACCACGCCCTCCTCCTCGTTGAGAGGGCCGCGGACGCGCTCGCACAGCAACTGGCCCCGCAGCAACTCGTCGCCACCGGCGAGACGTACGCGGACCAGGACATGCAGCACATCGAGCAGAGGATCACCGCGTTCGCCTACCTCCTCAACCACCTTTCCTTCTCCGACAACATGCCGGAGGACCTGAGTCGACAGCTGGATTCCGCCCTGCGCCTCAAGGACGGGCATCGTGGCGTTGGCGGGCCCGCCGGAGAGATCAACCGACACCGCCTGCTCGCGGAGGCGGCCAAGGCGCTGATCTGGGACAGCGGCAATGACCGGGGACGATGGGCCCTGGCGTTGGACAACCTGGCACGCCATCACGTTGACCGGCTCACCCGCCATCTCGCCACGTTGTCCACCGACGAAGTGCACGTCCGCCCTCCGGCGCCCGCCCCCGACGCATCGGCCCACGTGCCGACTGTCCCGCCGGGCGCACAGCCCTACGCCGATCCCGCGGCCGCGCGCACCACACAGGATGACCTCCTGGAGCTGGTGCGTGCCGCGGTGGTCGATGGCAAGCGGCCCCTGACGACGGGCAGCGCAGCCATCGTGCTGGCCGGACTGATGCAGGCTCGCGACCAGGGCGCCGTCTACAGCGACCACACCGCAATTGCCGCGTTCGCCGAAGAGGCACGAGGCCAGGCACACATTCACCGCCTCGATCACATCGACGACGGGACCGCGCTCGACGCCGCGGCCCAGGCCGCAGATGCCCACGCCTGGAACCTGGCCGCCAGCGAACGCGACGCCCACCCCCAGCTGCAGCTCGCCCTGCTGGAGCTGCGCGCACGCTTGGAAGCCGACGGGGCGCTCATCCTGCACGCCGAACCCGGCGCCGACCCGATTGCCGCCGAGCAGGCCGTAGGGGAGTGGCTCACGGGGGCGGACTGGCACGAGGGTCTGCCGGACGTGCAGGTCAGCCTCCTTGAAGACGCCATCGGACGCGCTGGAGGTGGAGACCTCCTGAGCCGGGGTCCGCTCGGCGCCTGGTGGGAGTCTGTCAAGGCCACCCGCCCGGCCGCCGTCGCCGCGGCACTGGAAAGCGAGTTCCCCAGCGGCACGGTGCGCCGGTCGATCACCGCGTTCCGCAACCGGCGCGCCCCGCTGCTGGACCAGATCGAACAGGTCCTGGAGCTGGACGCGGTACGCGAGAAGCTCGCCAGCCCGCACACCGATGACCTCGGCGCGGCGGCACTGCGCCGCCCCGCGCGCATCCTCGCCCTCGACGAGAAGCTGGACAGGCGCGCAGACGCCTACCGGGCCACTCTCGACGTGGCCCGGGCCGCCCGCTACCTGGCCGAGCGCGCTGCTCTCACCCAACTCCCGGCCGCAGACCAGGCGGTGATCGCCACCCTGGCCGGTGCCGCACGGGACCAAGCAGCCGACTGGATCGCCTCCGCCCACGACGAGCGGGCCCGCAACCAGCTCTTCCGCAACGGCGCACAAGTGCCGCTGTGCCCGCCCTCCCCAGCTACCGCGCCCACCCGAACCGTCACCGCCTCCGAGCGCGCCCTGGCTCAGGTCCTGGACGACAGCGGGCTGGTGCCCGCCGCGTTGGGAGGAGGCGGATACACGCTGCGCCCCAACCTGGACGGCACCGTCGCGATCACCATGACGATGCTGCAGTTCGAGGCACCCAACCAGCGCGACGCCCGCATCGCCAGCCTGCACACGCTGGGCTGGCAGCCCGTCACCGTCGCCGAGGACAACCCGCGCAGTGCCCACCGCGGCGAGGCCCGCCACGTCACCGTCACCGCGCCTCGAGGCCTGGACGCGGAACGCCATCACCTCGCCGCCGAGGTCCGCGCCATCCTGGACGCCCGCCGCCGGCGCACGGATCTCACCGAGACATTCCAGGTGTATCCGGCCACCGAACGGCACTTCCCCGGCGCCGACGCCACCACTGCCGTCGTCGCGATCGGCCGCTTCACCCTCGACTCCGACCTCCAGCGCGCCGGATACACCACCGAACCGCTCGGCGAGCGCGGCGTAGTGGTGCGCCGGCCGCAGGGCGCGGTGCCGATCGGCCCGAACACCCCTGCAGACAAAACCCGACCCGCCACGGTGCGCCTCGGCACCGTCACCGCGGCCCTGCGGCCGCTGCACGCACAGCTCACCGACCTGTTGTCCGCTGTCCAAGACCCCCCGCACCCCGGCCTCATCAACCTCGCCGACCTCGACAGCATGGAACCCGAACTGGCCAGGCTCGACCAGGACTTCCCCCTGGCCAGCAACCCGCCGGGCATCCTGGACCAGTCACCACGCCGCCACACCCTGCTGCGCACCCACGTCTACGGCCTGCTCGACCAACTGAAGCGCGATGGCGCACGCCACAACGAGGCCCTCGACCGTGCCCTGGTCGAGGTGCACGGGCAAGGCGCCGACCGGTTCGTCCACAGCCTCGCCGCCACGCTGCAGCACCTGCTGCACGAGTACGCCAGCGGCCGGGACGACTTCACCCGCACCCGACTCGCCAGCCCCCACCCCACGTGGGAGGAAGAACAGCGAACCCGCGACCACGAGCCCGCCCCCGCACCGGCCCCGCAGACCACCCCGGCCGCCCAGACGAAGGCGCCGGCCACCCCCGTGCCGTCCGACGACGCGGCGCACACCGAGCGAGCCTCAGGCCCCGCGCCGGCGGATGACCAGCACAGCGCCGTCCCGCCTGCCGCTGGCGGCGGCGCCGGACGCGATAACCCGCTGCCGCCCTCCCTCGGCGGCAACGATGAACCGGACCAGCCCGCCCAACAGCCCGAGCCCCAACCCGCCCTGGCCCCCGGCGGATCGGCGCCGGTCGGTCCTTTCACCCGCTTCAAGGAGATCAGCGCACCGCGCCGCGCCCTCAACCAGGCCGTACGGGCACTGGCCGCCACCGCCCACTTCAAGCAACGCGCCGCCTCGACGGGTCCCGAGACGGAGCTGCGTGAGGCACTGGACACCTACACCAGGGTCTCCCTGAACAACCCTGGGGACTTCCACACGGCCGTCGAAGGCATCCACGCGGCCGTCATCGCCGTCCGGAACGCCTGGACGGACACCGAGGTACCGGGTGACGCCGCCCGGGCACTGGCCGAGCTGGTGCAGGCTGCCGACTTGTTCGCCGCCGCGTGGCGGGCCACCGCCACCTCGGCGGCCTGGGACACGCTCTTCGAAGGCACGCCCCGCCCGAGCCTCCCGCAGGCACAGCCCGCGCCCGCCCCAGCATCGGAGGCTTCGACGACCAGCACGCCCGCAATCGATGACGGAGCACCGGTGACGGAAGGCTGCGTCTGGGAGCCCCACTACCCCGTCCCCGAGACGGTCGCTCAGCTGTGGAAGACCGCCCAGGCCCAGGGCTGGACCATGACCCGGAGCACCGACTCCAGCTACACCAGCCAGCGTCTCAACGTCGAACTCGAAGCCCGCACCGTGGTCGGCCACTGGCGGTTCAGCCTGGAATGGCACCCGCGCGAGGGCAGGTTCGCCGCCGACGAGCAGCGATCCTTCGCTGTGTGGCCCGACGGCCGCACCGAACCGGGCGGCGGCGAGACGCACCCCACGATCGCGGACGCCCTCAACGCCATGCAGCGCTACGCGGCGACGCCCGCTCCCGTCGAGGAAGAGGCCGACGCACCTGCTGAGCAGGCGGTTGCGGCCGACCAGACGGTTACTCCCGTGGCCGATCCGCCGGAGGCGGCGCAGGAGGTGCCGGCCGAGGAGCCCGGCGCCGTACCCGAGCCGGACGAGAACACCGTCATGCCGTTCGACGCGCAGGAAGTGGCGGGCATGGCCGGCTACTGGTGGCGCCTGGAGCCGCCGCGCGAAGGCTCCCACGACGACATCGAGCGGATCACCGTGGGCTACGGCACCGAGCAGATCGGCCACGGACACGGCCCCAACGGCTGGGACGGCACGGTCAAGTGGCGGATCGCGGTCGGCACCGACTACATGCCCGGAGAGCGCACCCCATCCGCCAGCGCCAAGAAGATCGCCGAACGCCACCAGGCCCTGCAGGAGGCTGCTCTCGTCAGCGGGCCCAGGCCTGCAGAAAAAGTGTGGATCCTCCACGAGAGGGACCACGGAGAGGAGACCCGCACATACGTTTTCGGTGTCGTCGAAAGCGACAAGGGCGCCCTGGCGGCTCTGGAAGCAGAAGACTTCATCCGCATGCCCAGCGCCGACGCCTGGGTCCAGCGCAAGGGCACTCGCCCGGAGACACGGGCCTACAAGACGGGCGTGTTCGTACGGCGCATGCTCAGGCACGGCCGCTCCATCGCCGTCCACTACAACCGCGACGGCGCACCCGCAGACACCGCTCTGCCTGAGCTCGACGACGCGTGGCGTAGCGAACTCGACGCCCTCACCGAGGGGGAGCGGCGGGACTGGAGTCCGATCGAGTTCCAGTTCGGGGACCAGGTACTCCTGAAGGGCTCGCACTCCTGGTGGCACACCGTCACCGACGTCCACCCCGGACAGCTCACCGTGGAGCTGGGGACCGCCGTCTATGGCGACGTCCTGGCCCGCCGCCGCGGCGAAGAGCTGCTCACCGCCGCCGATCCCGTCGGTGAGATCACCACGGCCCGCCCCGGCACCATCGGCCTGCGCGGCGAATCCCCCGAGGTCCTGGAGGCCGAACAGGCCCGCCTTGACCTGCCGCTGGCCGACCCCGCCCACACCGGGTTTGTCGAAGCACGCCGGGCCGAGATCGCTACCGAGCGGGAGCGAGTGTCGGGCAACCTCGCCCGCACGGAGAAGCGGCGGGCCCGCCTGCAGGCGGTCCTCACCAACCCCACGGCGCTCAAGGAGCTCGGCGGGAAGCTGTTGGCCAACGAGTGGGGCGAGCCGCTGGGCGCCGTCGTCAAGAACGAGCACCTGGAGAACCTGCCGCGCATGCACAGCGCGTACAAGTTCTTCCTTATCGATCTGGACGGCAACCCCCGGCGCCCCCTGGAGCGCAAGGGCGATGCCCAGGGCGAAGCGATCCGCCGGGAAGACCGCCTCCACCAGGCCGCACCGGCCGGATGGCGGCGCATGGCCTGGAGCCAAGTGGAGCCCGGCACTGCCATCCGCCTGCCTGAGGCGAGGCAGCAGGAGCTGACACCCGAGACCTGGTCGGAGCCGTTCACCCTCACCGCCACCCATCGCGGCAGCGACGGATCGCTCACGGTCGAGGGCACCCGTGACGGGCAGACCATCCGCCGCGAACTCGACCCGGTCCAAGCCCTGGACGGTCCACTGCGGGAAGCAAGCGGCCGGTGGGCCGTGCGCCCCGAGACCATCGTCGCCCGCGCAGCGCGCCCCGCTCTTCTCGAGGCGCTCAAGCACACCCACAACAACGTGCTGCTGCCGGGCAGCAGTCTCGAACTCGCCGACGCCCAGGAAGCCATCCGCAAGGCGGAGGAGGCACTGCACCACCGCCCCACCTTGATAGCGCGCTTGCGCGAACAGATCACCGCCGCCGCCGCGGCCGCAACACGACTGGCCGCCGATGCCGAGCGGACCGGATGGCCCGAAGTCGCCAGCCGGGCACAGGCCGCAGTCGCCGTGGCCCAGCACTGGGCCGAGGCCTTCGAGGACGTCGAGATCGCGGCCCAGCAGCTGCAGGGGACCACCGCCCCGACCTCGGCGCCGGAGCGGGAGGCAGCCGCACCCGCGCCCGCCACAGACCCACAGTCCGCCGAGTCGGCGCAGGCCGGTCGGCCATGGACGCAGATGCGCGGTGAGGACTTTGACAGCGGCCCGGCGCCTATCGCACCTAACACCGACGCACTGCCGGAAGGCCAGCTGTACCTCGGCAGCTCCGCGCCTGCCCCCACTCGCGGGGACGTTCAGGCGGCACAAGAGGCTCAATTCGCGTCAGCGGACGACAGCGTGCAATGGCCAGCACCGTACGAGCCGGACAACTCCGACCCGAAGGCACAGGAGACGGTCAGGCTTTCGCAGGACGCGCCGAAGGCCGACGGGGAGGCTGTCGCCCTCGGCGAGCACCTGATTACCGTCGAGGTGGAACCCGGCGAATGGCAGGTCCAGGTCCGCCGGCCAGGCGGCAACGTGACCGCACACCCGGTCGTCCTGGAGGCGCAGACTGTCTCGCGGACGCAAGCCTTGGCGTGGGCACAGCAGCTGCACCAGATGCGGGACCATCGCGGCAACCCCGTGCCCTGGCACCGGAACTACAGCCTGTGGATCCGCGATGGCGAAGGCCGCGGGCTGATCCAGATGATGGCCGATGCCTGGAACCGCACAGGCGGGGAAGACGCGAGGGCCGACGGGATCGAGGCTCAGTTCGAGGAGCTCGCCCCATCCGGGTGGCGGCGGCGCCAGCAGGAGGCCGGCTACGTGATCCCGGTCCGTCGCGGCGACGCTGAGTTGTATCAGCAGTGGCTGCGGCAGGGCGATGAGGTGGCGGTTCACCTGCTATGGCGTCAGCAGTTCGCCGATCGGCCGGACCGCCACGGCATCACCGTCCACCGCGGACGCGAGCAACTGGCGGCGCACCAGGCATCGGAGATGGAGGTCCGTGGCAGGCTGACCAAGGCCGATCAAAGATGGCGCATCGACGGCCACACCACCCTCAGCACCGGCCAGACCATCGCGCTCAAGGTGCAGCTCGACGCCGCGAGCGGAATGATGCGGCGCCTACGCGACGACGAGGACCCGGCCGGACCGCCTTCCTTCGCCAAAGCGCCTGAGGTGTCGGACGGGGAGCTGCGGCGGGTTCTTCGCGACCCGCGCATGCACTACCCCGTGCGCATGGGGCACTGGGACATCAACCCGCTCGATCCGCAGGTCCTGCCTTGGCACCGGCAGGTGGAGCACGTCATCCAGGGCCGCACGCACGCGCTCGCCGCGGTCGATGCAGTGCGGGCAGAGGCCGCCGACCTGCTGGGCACCGACCCGGCCTTTGCCGACGCGCGCACGTCGTACGCCCACCTCGTCGGGGTCGCTGACCGGCTCGCAACGCCAGTCTTTGCCGATGGCACTTCTGACCACGAGTGGCCGGCCCTTGCCACCTTGGCCGAAGCCATGGACTGGGCAGAGCTTGCTGCACTCGCACGCGATCTCAGCGACCAAGCCCGCGGCGACCTCCACGAAGCATGCGTTGAGCTGAGGCGCGCCGCCATGGCACACGTGATCGGGATCAATTACCACAGTGCCCCAGAGCGGGCGATGAGCCTGCTGAGCGAAGCGGCAGCCCCCGAGTCTGCGCCAGTCCCGGCTACCATTCACGCGCAGCCCGGTGTGGCTGCGGACATGGTCGTGGAAGAGCCTCGCGAGGGGCTGGCGATCAGCTCACAAGCCGGGCCCGCTGGGGAACCTGGACAAGCCGACGGGAGGCCGAGCCTGGCACAAGCCGAGCTCGAAGGCCCAGAGCTCCGCTCTGACCACGCTGTCCCGGCTCCCACAGGTGGTGACGAGGCGAGCAGTAGTGACCGTCGCTACACGAACGAGACGACGAACCCGTCGGACGAACCGCTGCGGTACGCGTGGGACCAGCCCGACCAGTTCGTCACCCTGACGATGCCGGAGGCCCTCGCCGACTTCCTCCGTGTGGAAGAGACCGCGGCAATGGACGACCCGGACACCCGCAAGTCCCTCACCGAGGCCGTGCAGGGCCGTCGGGGCACGCTCAAGGTCACCGGCCCTCTCGAGGTCCACCGCGCCCTTCTCGACTGGGCGTGGACGTTGGAAGGCGGCGAAGGACTGGACTCCGACCCGAGGGAGGTCCGTGCTTTCCGGGCCTACACCCGGCTCATCGAGGAGGCAGCGGCCGAACTGAGGCGCAGCACGCCGACGGGCACCCCCCACCCGGCACGGCCCGCTAGTGAGCGGGAACGCCGCACCACGGACAGCGAACGACCGGTGCCTCAGCCTGCGTCGGCGAACATAGTCAACGAGCAGCTCAACGACACCATCGATGACCAGATGCGCCGCGAGGATTTGCAGGGCGGCCCGACGCCGGACGCGCCGGAGGCAACCGAGCCGACGAAGGGGCGGGTGGCGCTCGACACCACCACCCCGCAGACGGCAGACACCCAGGCGGACGCAGAGCGTCAGATGCCGCGGACGGACGACAGCATGGGAAGCGCGGCACCGGACGCGCCGGACACATCCGTGCTGGCCGCACCGGCAGCAGTCACCGTGGCGGCCGTGAGCGGTCCGGCGGCCGCTGTGAACGCGACGGAAGATGACCCTGCCCTGGCGCCCACGGCGGTGCTGACCGAGTCCCTCATAGTGCCGGTGGCCGACCTGGGGGCCGGACAGCGCTGGGAGGAGTCCAACCCGCGCCCCTCCCAGCGCTTGGCCGTCTTCCGCGATGAGGCCCTGCGCACCAACGTGGTCGTGACCGGCACCGAGCCGAGGGAGGGCGACGCCGAGCTGCGGGAGTGGCTCAAGAGCCAGCACTTCAGTTACCAGGGCGCAGGCCGCTGGGAGTCCAACCACGGGGGCTGGCGGAACCACCCGAAGACGGCGGCCATCGCGGGCCGCCTGGAGAAGAGCGCCCGGGCCCGCATTCAGGCTCTCGACGCAGTCTGGCAGCAGACGCGGGACCGGCTCGGACAGGCGCTGACCCTGGAACTGCGCGCCGAGTACGAGCAGAAGGCGCAGGACGCGGAGGACTACCCGCTCACCGCGCAGCAGCGTGCCATTATCGTGGCCGCCCAGAACGGCCTCAACGTGGCCGTCCAGGCCCTGGCCGGCACTGGCAAGACCAGCACGATGGTTGCGCTGGCGCGCCGGATGCTGAACCGGCGCATCACGTACCTGGCCTTCAACTCGGCGAATGCCGAGGACGCGCGGAAGAAGTTCGCCGGGCTCAGGCACGTCAGCGTCTCTACTGCCCACTCCCTCGCGGCCCGCGACATGCGTTCGACCGACCTCGCGCAGAAGGTGGCGGACGGACAGCAGGACGGCGGGGTAGGCACCAACGCCAACGCAGACTGGGCCGAGTTCCTCGGGGTGCGGGCGCATCCCCACATCGACGGCGGCGACGACCTGGCGCCGGAAGACATCGTCGTCCTGGTCAAGGAAGCCATCAAGAACTTCCGCAACAGCGACGCCGACGTGATCGGTCTGGACCACGTGCCCGACCTCGATCACCCCCTGCTCGAGGTCGCGGCTCGGCCCAGCCGTCTGCGCCGTGAGGTTCTCGCCCACGCACGTGAGGCGTGGCAGGACAAGACCGACCCGGTGTCGCGGGAGCTGAACTTCCACCACGACGACTACCTCAAGATCTGGGCGCTGTCGCGGCCCAGGATCCAAGCGGACACGATCATTTTCGACGAGGCGCAGGACATCAATCCGGTGCTGCGTAAGGTCGTGTTCGACAACATGCGTCCTGGCCAGGGCCCGGCCGCCCAGGTCGTCATCGTTGGCGATCCCAACCAGGCGATCTACGGCTTCCGCGGCGCGGAGAACGCGCTCGAGGACTGGCCGGCCGACATCGAACTGCCGCTGAACAAGAGCTGGAGGTTCGGTCCCGAGGTCGCCGACATAGCCAACATTTTCCTCAAGCTGCTCAACTCGCCCTATTTGATGGAGGGCAACGAGGCGATCACCACCGAGATCGGGTCGATCGAGACCCCCAACGCCGTCCTGGGCCGCAACAACACCGGCGTGGTCGCCGCCGTCCTTGTCGCACTGCAGGAAGGCCGCGCGGTGCATATGGTCGGTGGCGGGGACGAACTGCAGCGCATGGCCGAGGGCGCGAAGGAACTGCAGGAGAAGGGCAAGACCCGCAAGCATCCCGAGCTGGTGCCCTTCCGCTCCTGGGACCAGGTACGCCGCTACGTCGACAAGCACGACAGCGCCAAGCAGCTCAAGTCGTTCGTGCGCCTGGTCGACGAGCACGGCGCGGACACGCTGATCGACATGGTCGGCCAGCTCACCGAGAACGCCGACGAGGCCGACCTCATCGTGTCGACCGCCCACAAGTCCAAGGGACTGGAGTGGCTGCTGGTGCAGGTCGGCACCGACTTCCGTGGCCCCAAGGCGAGCACCGAACCGGGCCAGGACGCCGAGCTGCCCGGAGACGAGGAACTGCGCCTGGCCTACGTCACCGCCACCCGCGGCAGGCGCGGCCTCGACCTGGGGTCCCTGCAGTACATCGAGGATCTGCGCGACCTCGCCGAAGAGCGCTACGCGTCCCGAGGAGGTGCCGTGGCCGAAGGCGCCCCGGCCCCGGCGGCGCAGTCCGCCGACACACCGGACCCTGGTGAGGAGCCCTCTGTCGACAAGCCTGCGGCGGCGACCGGGCCGGACGCGCAGGCCGACCGCGCGGCCTCCACCGAAGCGCCCCTGAAGGAGGCGGCTCCAGCTCGGGAGAGCTTCGAGGTCAGGAAGCCCGCCGAGACCAACGCACTGGCCTCGCTGGATGGCGTTGTGTGGTGGGGTGGCCGGGCAGCGGGCCGCAAGGAGGCGATTGCGGAACCGGTCCTTGCCCGACTCCGGTTCGGTCCGCGCGGCGTCGTCGACATCGAAGACGCTGCAACCGGGACACGTATCGACCGCATCCGGACCGGAACGGCGTTCTTCGTCGCACCTGTCGCATCCGTACCCCGGCCCGCGCCCTACACCGGTGCCCCCGCCGAACACGGCCTCGCGCAGCGTGGCGACGGCCCCGACATAGCCGACGCGCCGGAGCCGGGCAACGCGCCGGCCACGGGAACCGCGATGCTCCAAGTCCGCGCCCGGGCCACCGACGCCGGTCGCCGCTGGGTCATAGTGCACCGCGCCAGCGAGGACGCCATCTGGATCCGTCCCCCGGGCGAGGAACCCTACGAAGCCGTCTTCGCGGACAAGGACGACGCCGAGCGCATCCACGCCAGCCTGGCGCTCGCTCCCGACATGCGCGTTCCCGCTCCTGACCCGGCGACCGGCGAGAGGCGGCCCAAACGACCGGGGCCCGCTCTGGAGCCGACGCTGGGCAAGGTCATCTCCAAGGAGACCCGCGGCACCGACCAGCTGGTCAAGGTGCAGGCTGGCGACGGGACCGGCGCCAGCAGGGTCTTCGTGGCCTGGAACCCCGTCGGCGCCGATCAGGTCGAGCTCGGCCAGTCCGTCCTCCTCTCCGGCACCGTCGGTGCTGAGGTCCATTTCCGTGGGCGGATCGAGATGCCCGTCGAGGCCGGCACCGTGGAAGGCGAAGAAGCCGCCCACGACCGCCTTCACCGCACCCAAGCCGCCCCCGACGGCTGGATAGCCGCCGACCCGAGCCTCCCGCCCACGCTTGAGGCGGGTCTGCGAGTCCGCATCCTTGATGAGCACCACCCTGCTCACGCGGTCGGCGATCAGCAGCTGTACAGCACCGTCACCGTGAAGTCGGCCGACGGCACGTCCTACACCGGCACCAGTGAGGACGGACGGCCGCTCGCCTTCACCAGCGAGCACGTCGTCGCAGTGCCGGGCACCGGCACTGCAAGGCCGTCGCCGCCCACCAGGCCGTCCCCCGCTCCGGAGCCGTACGTTTCGCGCGAGGTGCCCGCCACCAGCCTTCTGAGGGAGCTGCGGAAGCTTCGATACAGCGAGCGCGCCGACCGCTGGACCGTGGCCGAACTCGAGCCGCGCCCGGACGGCACCCGCGTCGAGGTCCTGCTGCGCGAGAGCGGCGAATGGGTCCAAGTCGACGAGGTCGGACCCCACACGTTCAAGGACGAACGCGGCCACTTCCGCGGACTCGAAGCGGTCCTGGCATGGCGGGACGCCACCCAGCTCGTCACCCTGCTGGACCGTCCCGAGCGAGCGCCGCGACCAGGCGCGGCCGCCCCCGTCCTGGTGGAGCCCGCCCCCAAGCCCCCGCTGGTCTCCCGCGCGCCCCAGAGCATGGAGGCGGCCGAGCTCGAAGCCAGCGCCGCCGCCCTGGACCAGTGGCTCAACGCGTACGCCACACACGAGGACACCGCAGAAAGCGTGCGCGCCGTCGCGCAGCGAGATGCGCTGCGCGCCGAACTAGCACACCACCGCAACCTGCAAAGGGACGCAGAACAGCTCGGAGGCCTGGACGCCCTCCGCCAGGAGCTGGCGGCGCTCACCCTCGAGGCGGCCGACCCAAGCGGCATCCACGATGTCACGCGCAACGGAGCCCGCCTGGGCGCGATCGTGGCGAGTCCCAAGGGCTACCACTTCGTCCCGGACGGCCAGTTGGCCCTGGCCGAGGGCACCGCCTACGCCAGTCCCGAGGGCGCCGCCGTCGCGCTCAACCGCTACCTGGCCGGAGTCCCCGAGGATCAGCCTCTTGCCGCGCCCGCGGCAGAGCCCGCCCCCGTCCCGGCCCCCCGTTTCGTCCTCACCGCCGAGGACAACAAGGCCGACCCCGGCGCCGAGCCCAACATGCTGCTGAAAGCACACCTGAGCAGCGTCGTCCACTACAAGCCAGCCCCGGATCAGCGCAGTCAGCAGATTTTCGTCGAACTCTGTCGCAAGCACGGCAAGCCCGAGGCTGGCACTCACCTGAGCTCGGGCGGCCGCCTCGCGATCATCACGGTCGCCCCGGACCGCTACGAGGTCCGCGCTCCGGACCGGCTCACCGGCGTCTTCGGCCCCTGGGGCGAGCGGATCAAGACCCGTGAGAGGGCAAACCGCATCGCGGACGCTCTGGAGAGCCTCCGCGACGCCCAAGGGCGCCCTTTCCCATGGGACATGGCCAACCCCACCCTCCGGGCACTGCAACTGAAAGCCTTCCACTGGAGGGACGAGCACGGCCGCGACATCAAGCAGGCGATCCTGCACGCCCTGGTCACACAGGGCCTCGACGAACGCGACGACCGCTACGCCCGGCAGTACTACGAGAGCACCGGCGAGCGCCTGAAGGCGCCCGCCCGCCAGACCACGGCCCAAAGCCCCGCTCCCGAGCAGGTCGAGCCCTCCATGCCGGGCCCGGACGCCTTCGAGACCACAACGGTCAAGAAGATCGGAGAGGTAGCCGCTGCGGACGGCACCTTCTGGTGGAAGGGCGAAGTCAACAACCCGCATCAAAAGGGCCAGTTGCGCTCTTCCCTGGAGCCACTCGAGGTTCCGTTGCTCGTCCGGGTCCAGGAGTCGGCCTCGGAGAAGGGCGCGAGCATCGGCTGGGTCCAGGTGCTGGACGCGGCCACCGGCAAGCGCCTGCAGAACATCCGCTCCACCAGTCACGTACTCGTGGCCTCTCCCTTGGCCTCGGGAGCCCCGACAGGGGGAGTGGCCCCGGCACAGCGGCGCTTCGCCTCCCTGGGCCAGGTCCGCACCCACCTGATCTACGACAAGATCCCCGGCTTGACCCGGCAGCGCCGCACCGACCTGCGCAAGCTGGCCAAGGACCGGGAACTCGTGGAACTCACCGCCGACGGGCAGTTCGCCCTGCGGCACAACCCCTCCACCGACACCTACGAAGTGCTTCCCGCCGGCAGCGGCCTGCCCTTCGACGGACTCCTGCCCGACCTCTACTTCACCCCCGAGGCCGTGCGCGACCTCGTCGTCACACCCGAGCCCCTGGAGGGCCTGACGTCCCTCGAGGAGGCCCGTGACTTCGCAGGCCGGCTCACCGAACTGACCCTCGCAGACAGGGCGCAGCTCGACTGGAGCGACCCCCAGCTGGGCACCCGCCTCAGCAGGGACGACATGGTCCGCCTGAACCACACAATCCTGGAAGAACGCGCCCATCACGATCGCGCGCACGGGCACCCCAACTCGCCCAGCGACGTCCTGTGGCGTCTCTTCGAAGAGCAGACGAACCGTCCCGAACAGCCCACCGAAGGTCGCCGCTGGGCCGACAAGCTGGCACAGGGCGAGTGGGCCTGGTTCACCGTCAACGACGAGTACAGGCCCAGGGAGATCCTCCAGCGGTCGGACACCGAGTTCGGCGCTATGGCCTTCACCCTCGACGACGACAGCCGCTGGCACCTACCCCGCAACCTCCCCATCGAGCACCCCGGCGGGGACATCGTCCTCGGCACCGACGGACAGCCCATCGGCCTGCGTCTGGCATCCGACTTCGTTCAGGACGACGACATCATCGAATTCGTCTTGGACGACCGCGGGAATGCCAAGGCGCCCACCGGTCGTGGCGGCATCCCCGCACCCGGAGCCACCCGCATCCGCGGTCGTGCCTTGGTGACCCATCACCACCCTCATGGAGGCGGCGAACGCTCCTATCTGCTGGACGCCACCGTTGTCGACGGCGCAACCATCCAAGCGGCGGCCGCCGAGCTTGCCCTGACCGCGTTCGAGCTGCCCGAGCACGTCTACCGGCTCTCCGCGCGGGCAGCGCTTGCGAGCCAGCCCATCCAGCCCCAGGCAGTAGCCATGCCTCGTCCGGCCGTGGACGTGACCCAGACGTCAGGACCTGAGCCGGAGGGGACCGACCGCGACGCAGATCCGGAACTCGAAACGGACCCCGACCTTGAACTCGCGGCGCAGATGGAGTCCGAGCGCGAATGGGAAGAGGCGCTGCAAACGGTCTTGCAAGCTGGGTCCGAGGAACTGGTTGCCGAAGCAGAGGAAGAGGAGCAAGCAGCGGCTGATCCGTCAACCGAGCTGTCCGAGGGCGAGCAACTACGTCGCAGCCTCCTGCACCTGCTCAACACCGCCGGAGCATCGTCAACGCCGAGCGAACACACCACCGTTGACGGCACTTCCTTGTTCGTTCGCGTTGCCAACAGCGCGAGGTTCGGCAAGGTGATGCAGTTCGGCTTCGGGCCTACGGGACCTGTAGTCGGTCAGTTCAGCGTGGCCACTCTCGAACAAGCCACCGGCCCTGACGTGCTGCAGGCAGTGCTGGACCGCCGGGGGATACGCGAAGAACTGCTTCGGCTCATAGACGCACCAGTCGCCCCCTTCGGGCCCAGCCGGCATGGAGCGATCAGCTCCCTCGACCTGTACGTGGCAGTTTCAACTCACTCCGAGCACGGCCGCGTAGTGCGCTTTGGCTTCGACCCCGATCGTCCTCCAGTCGGCATGTTCACCCGGTCCATGCTTCACGGCGCGACCAGCGCCAAAGTTCGCAGCGCCATCGAGCGCTACGGCTCGGAGTTCGTCCAAAGTCGCATCGACACCGGACGGGCCATCAGCCTTCGTGACCGCCTCAGCGCCGCGGCAGGGGCCCGTCAGGCGACCGGCTCCCCGGTCTTCAAGCCGCAACCGCAGCGCGGGCCTCACTCCGAGACTCACAGTCCACAGACGGCCCCCTTCGTTGGCCGACGCCGCTGAAAGGCGAGACCGCCTGGAGGGATTCGGCCGAACTTTCCAATGCCCCAGATCCCTCCAGACGGGAGGGGTGGCTGCGCGGAGTGCTCTGCCACGGCCGCGCTCCCTAGCGTCGACAGGCGCATGTCCTGCACCAAGTGAAGCAGGCGGCTCGGCCGCCACCCCTGATCGTCAATGAGGTGACGAAATGGCCACCGTTCCCGAAGAATTCCCTCTGCAGACCAACACCCAGGAAGGTACGGGGGACGGCGACGCTTCACCTCGGTCTCAAGGCAGTGTCACACCAGCTGCCCATCAGTCGACCTCGTCGTGGGTCACGGATGATGTGCCGCTGGTCGACCTCGGTGGAGAGCAGGGTGCGGCGCAGGGGTGGGCGGACGCGGATGATGTGCCGCTGGTCGACCTCGGTGGTGAACCGGGTGCGGCGCAGGGGTGGGCGGACGCGGATGATGTGCCGCTGGTCGACCTCGGTGGTGAACCGGGTGCGGCGCAGGGGTGGGCGGACGCGGATGATGTGCCGCTGGTCGACCTCGGTGGAG
>NZ_JBHVDH010000017.1:33584-167800 GCF_042802855.1 Streptomyces sp. NPDC057445
ACCTCGGTGGTGAACCGGGTGCGGCGCAGGGGTGGGCGGACGCGGATGATGTGCCGCTGGTCGACCTCGGTGGAGAGCAGGGTGCGGCGCAGGGGCGGGCGGACGCGGATGATGTGCCGGTACTCCTGTCCCCGGAAGAGCACCTGTTCGCTACCGGCTTGAAGCCGCCAGCTGCTGTCGGACCGGCCGATGCTCCACAGGCTCACGACGGGAGGGGCCAGTACACCGCGTCCGCCGAGCGCGCTACCAATGCATCCGCGCGGTCAGCGCAGACTCCCCACGTACCCCATCACGGCCTCCCCCAGCCGTCGAGGCCAGCGCCCGATGCAGATGCCCGTGGTGATCCGGGTCAGACAGTGCCCACTATTACCCCTACACCCGGCCGAACCGGCCCGAGCACTGCGCAGGACAGTGCGCCCACGGCTCCCAATCCACCCATTGGTGCCGGCCAGCGGTCGCCCCGCGAGGCGGTGCCACCAGCGCGGGACAGAACCGTCAGTGTGGCGCCAGCAGACCCCGGCTCGGTAGACGTCTGGGACGACGAGGGGGGCGGCAACCCCGAAGTCTGGGCCGTCACACAGCCCGAGGACTTTCGAGCCGCCCTCGACAAGGCCATTGAGGAATGGACCGAGCACTCGCTACGCGCCGAGACCGGCATGGACCCGGAAAACCGTGCCCGGCACGAGCGGGACAAGATCCACGCCGCGGATGTCGTGCCCAGGCTCGGTTGGTCCCGGCCGCTGGTCGACGTGCTGCGCTTGGCCCAGGATGGCCGCATTCTGGTCGGCCCGGACGGTACCTACCGTCAACCGGGCAGCGGCACCAGGCCGGGCCGCCGCGTCAACAAGCAGCGCGTTGACCTGTTGCTGAATTCCGGCTTCCTTGCGCACGTCGATAACGGCGCAGACGGCTCGGCCCTGCACCCCACGGCACAGGGCAGGCAAGGGCTGTACCTGGCGAACCTGTACCCCGACGGGATCCACCCCGATGACTCCGCCGCCTACGCGGCCCGCCTGAAGGGCGCGCGCCGACGATGGCGGACCAGTGACGAGGCCAAGGCGATCGCGCAGCGTTTGCCCGCCATGGAAAAGTGGGACCTCAAGTGGTCCGACGACCGGCCCGTCCGCCTGGCGCAGGAGGAGCACGCGGCCGCCACGCTCGCGACGGTACTCAAGGCCTCCGACGACCTGCACTACGTTGCGCGACGCCGGGGCGCCCGGGCGGAACGCAATCGTCTGGAAGAGATCCGCGAACTCCTGACGCAGATGGTGACAGCCCTGGACCAAGGCGACTTCACCCAAGCGAGCCAAGGCGTTCTCACCGCCCGTGAACAGGCGGTCGCCTACCAGGAGGCCGTCGCACATGACCCCGGGGCGACAGAAACCGCAGTGTGGGTTGAGCGGTTGCAAGAGGCCGCCGACCTCTACATGACGCACTGGCCGGCAGACGACCCGGTGATCAAGGACCGCCCCGACACCTCGAACAGCGTCCTTCAGGCACCACTTCAGGCACAGGACGCCCACGACTTGAGCACATACACGGCCCCTGCCCCTCATACTCCACGCGCCGAAGAGAGCGCTGCTGGGGCCGCTGAGACTCAGCGCCCACCGGCCGAGACGGCTGGATTGGGCACCCGTAGCACGGGGCCTCAAGCAGAACCACCCGTGGAGGCCACGGACGGTGCAGTCGCGAGAGCGCAGAGGCACAGCGCAGAACCGGCGGTTGCAGGCGAACCAGCCAAGGATGAAATGCCGGTCGTCCGGAACGGGGACAGGTCTCCAGGCGTCGTCACCCTGCCGAGCGGCAGTGACACCCCAGACGCGCCGCCGCGACAGACGGAAGAGTCGGGCACGCGGGCGGGGGCGGAGACGGAGTTCCCCGGGGAGCTGCTGCTTGCCGGAGAGTCTGTCGCGCGGTACGACGGAGACCAAGCCGATGAGGTAGGGGACTACGTCTTCAGTGGAGCACATGGCCACGAGTACCGGCTGACCGCAGTGTCATACGCGCCGGGAGAGTGGCGTATCGCTCGAATGCCCTGGATGTGGTCCAGTTCGAACGGTGGCTACTCCTGGTGGTCCAGCGATGGCCCCCGCGACCTGGGCCGAGCCCTGGACTGGATTCGACGCGACGGGGAGTCCCGCGCGCTGGCGGCAGGGCGCTGGGAGCGGCATGGCCAGAGGCTGGAGGAGCCGGTCGCCTGGAGCACGACCCTGGAGACCGAGGACCTTGAGCCGGGCACGGTTCTGGTGCGCAGGTTCGGTAGGTCCGGGCTTCTGACGGAGTATCCCTGGGGCTGGGAGCACGTCTGCAGTGGTGCGCTGCCGGAGAGTACTCGACGGTCCCCCGACCACCGCTTCTACGCCGCGATGTGGTGCGCCACCCATGAGGGGCTCGACGCCATTCCCACAGAGCGGCTGCGGATCCTCGCCGTGGATCAGGAGCACGAGGAGACCTGTGCTGTCTCCACCCCGTACGTCGGCAAGTGCAAGAAGGATCAGCTGCACCGCTTCGTAGTCGACGTGCTTGCCGAGGACGGTGCATCACTCGGTCACGTGGTTATCTGTGGCAAGCATCTTATGTACCGGCTGACAGACGACGACCGGTTCGGGCGTGACGCGCCAATGATCGCGCACTATCTCTCCGAGGAGAAGGGGACGTGGGTCGACTGGCAGGACAGGGCGTATGACCTGACAGGCGAGTTGCTGCTGGTGGCGCTGGCTGCGGGGGAGACCGACCCCAAGCCGAACGTTCGCGCCGCCCTGTACACGGAGGCCATGGCAGAGGGTGACAAACGGGCCGAACGAGCGGCTCGGAAGGCCGCCAAAGACGCAGGCCTGCGGGGCAAGCAGGTGGCCGCGGCTGGCGTCGCAGTGCTGGCAGCGCGGCGTGCCAAGTACGCCGAGATCATCGCAGCAGCCGAGGCTCGCGAGGAGGCATGGTCCGAGCACATCCAAGCCGAGATCGACGGAGAGCCTGTCGAGTGGAATGATCCCGCGCCCGTCGTCGATCCCACATCGCTTGAGTCATTCGTGGGGGACCATCTGCAGGGTCCTTCCAGCCCTCCCATCGTTGCTGACGATGTCCTGGATGCCGCGGCGGTACCCCCACAGCAGCAGTGGACGTCGGGGAGCCGCACACCACCAGAGGAAGATCTCTCAGCCAGGCACGCCACGCAACAAACCGCCCTATTCGACGTCGACAGCTCTGCGACTGGGGCCCCGCTCCGGATCGACGGGCCAGGCGACCCCTTGGCTGAGTCAGCTCAGCAAACCGGCTCCGACACAAGGTCGGATGCGACACCCACTGCTCCTGATGGCACGGCAGCCATGCGCATCGACGCGGAGGGAGAGGGACAGCCATACCCGCACGGTCAGACCATGGCCAAGCGGGAGGGTCTCCTGGTGCTGCCGTCGTCGATCGACTACACCCCCCTGGGGGAATGGCAGGTTGACTTCGAGGAGGGCTGGTCACGTCCGCCGGCCGTAGCATCCTTCGCCGACGGCTGGTACAAGATCCCTAAGGAAGAGGAGACCGGCGAAAACATACGTGCGGCGTTTGGCACGGCAGCGGACGCACGGGACCGGTTCGCCCGGTCCACAGCGCGAGACGTGGCCGCACTCGCCGTAGCAGACCCCAAAGAACGGTGGGTCTGGGAGAGGCATCATCCACTCGCGCAGTTCGACGAGAATGCCGCCGCGGCACTTGAGCGCATTACCGATCCTGCCACCCGCGCCTACGCGACCCAAGCAGTGGTGAACCTACGCGTGGCGCTCGAGAAGGTTGGCCGCGACGCCACCGACGACTACCTTCAGCGGATCCAGAGCGCTGGCAGCGATCCGCAGGCCATGGACGAGGCTTGGCGTTCCTCCCGGGGGCCCCAGGCGGACGTGTCGTACAACTTGCATGCCCGTGCACTCGTCATCACCTATTTGCGAACGCTCATCGCGCACGCTGACGCCGAAGGAATGGACCATGTCGCAATCGCTCAGGTGGTGGAGGACGCTGGTGGCTGGGATGGAAAGCTGCGCAAGCTCGGGCGCAAAAAGGTTGAGTACCCGCACTTCCCGGCAGCCGAACGCGTCGCTGAGCCAGCGCGATTCGTAGCGAGGGGAGCTCGCCACCACGCTCTAGGAGAGGTCGACACGGTGTACGCCTGGCTGCAGAAGCGCCCCACCTGGCAACACGTGGAGCCCCGCACGGCAGGCGATCCGGGCCAGTCCACCGGTGGCCCCGCTTTGAACACTGCCGACTCGAGGCAGGTGGCGGACGAGCCGCCGCAGCCACCTGCTTCGCCGCTGGTCGCGGCGCCAGCGAGCGAGACAGCAGAGGTAGCAGCGCCTAGTGGCGACACACCTCCTGATGAGGGGCCCGGTCTAGGGCAAGAGCCCGCCGCCAGCACGGACGCAGACACCTCTCCTGGCCAGGAAGCAGGCCATGCACCTGTGGAGCACAAGGGGCAAGACAGGGAGCCCTTCGGCCCAGCCAATGACTTTGCGACGAAGCAGGTGCCCGACGGCGATGCTCCCCAGCGTGAAGAGGAACGGGTGACGATGAACGAGGAGCCGGAGCACGCAGAGCTTGCATCTGGGGAGACAGGCTCAGGGTCCGCCGCAGCCACGGAGGCGTACACCTATCCCCAGGAGGCCACGGCTGCGTGGCAGCGCCTGGTCGACGCGTTCGCCGCGCTGGACCGGCTCCCAGACAAGTGGCCACGCACCAGCCGTAGTCATGTCGATCTCGCGCCAGTGAAGCGGGCCGTCACACGCATCGCCGGTCAACTGCCAGCGGCACCAGTCGCGTTGGCGGACGTCGCACATCAGCTGCGTGAAGTGCGGAGCATGCTGGATACCGTCCGCGACGACCTCGACCGGTCCTTCGACGACGAGTTCAAGCAGCGGCTTGAGCCCGCCCTGCACGAGCTGCTGGAAGCATCCGACGCCACTCACGACCGGACGCAGGAAACCGCCCGTCAGCTCACCCGCGATCCCAAAGGGACCTGGCTGCATCCCTGGGTTACCGAGCCCCCGCAAGGGCTGGTGCCCGTGGCGCACGCCCAGCCGACGCTCACGCCCGAGCGGCCCGGACGAATACTGCAAGCCGACGGCACCGTCCTGCGGCACGTCGGTGCCACGGAGGACTCGCCTGAGCGTTCGGCCACGGCGGTCGGAGCCGTCGAGGCTCCGCGAGGCACCGGACTGTGGCAGGTCGTCCGGTTCGACGACGGGACCCACGAGACGGTCCATCCCGCCCTGCTTTACCCGCTCGACCAGGACCCCTACCCGTGCCCGGCAGACGTCCCCCTGCACCGTGATATATGGGCGGCACGCTGGAAGGCATTCGACCGCGCTGAGGCGGCCGGCGAGACCACGGCACCACTGGGCGCGTTCTACATGCGCCCCGGAGACGTGGTCCGGGTACCAGGCCGCAAGGGCGAACGCACCGTCACCCGGGTAGAACACGCAGCGAAGCGCGGCCGCGGCCGAAGGCAGACCATCGGCGCGGTCTTCTCACACGTCGGCCCCGGACGTGGCAGGCCGGTGGAGTACATTCCCCAAGACCAGTTCGCACCGCTGCCGGTATCTCTGCCCGACGACCACCCCTGGCTCACACCCGACGCCTTCGGCGCCTCACAGCCCGCCACGGCTGAGCCCACCGCGGTGCCATCCCAGGAGGACCAGAAGCCCGCGCCCGACTCAGCATGGGCGGCGCTGGAGCAGGCTTCTTTGGCACCCGCGCAAGTGGCCGACCCCGGCGAATCGCGGAGCACCGCCTTTGCCGAGCAGAACCAGGACGCTCCCGACGTTGCGGTCGCGCCAGCGGAGGAGCCCGCAGGCCCGCCCGCCCCCTACGCGCAGGCCGCTGCCTCCCCGGCACCGGCTGCGGCGGTATCGGCTGATCCCGATGCTCCGACGCAGTCCACAGACACGCCCGCCGGACGGCGCACGAATCGATACAGCACGGAACCCGATGCTCAGCCGGCGCGCGCCGAGGGCCACCAGACCCCCGATCCAACCCGGCATGCTGCGCCGACCGCCCGGGAGACGCTCGCGCTCGCGGAGCCCGCGCCCTACTCCGATGCCGCCACCTACGTCGAAGCTCACGAGGCACTGCTCTCGCTCCTGAACCAGCACGAGGTCTGGCTGGCCGACAACGCGGCGGCAACCACCGCAGCCAACGAACTGGCGACCGTAACCACGCTGGGGCGATCTGCGCTGACGGCACTGCTCAACCTCGAAACCGCCGTCCACGACGCACAGGCACACGCAGGCCGAGACGACGACCATGCTGAGCTCGTGCAGCGGCTCGCCCACCACAACCGTCGCGCGCAACTAACTATGGCCAAACACGTCTTGAACCAGGCAGCGAACAGCACAAGCCGCGAACACCTGCGCAGGCTCCA
Organism: Streptomyces sp. NPDC057445; assembly: GCF_042802855.1. Classification (NCBI taxonomy): domain Bacteria; kingdom Bacillati; phylum Actinomycetota; class Actinomycetes; order Kitasatosporales; family Streptomycetaceae; genus Streptomyces; species Streptomyces sp. NPDC057445. The sequence continues at coordinate 39,985 of NZ_JBHVDH010000017.1, forward strand.
CGCGCTTGCCTTCGACGGCAAGTTCATTGACTTTCCTCAGCAGACCGAAGCCGGGCCGATGGAGCTGGGGCAGTACCTCCGGCACCGCGCGAACAAGCTCAGCCAACAGACCACCCCCGCGGTGGACAGCTCCGAAGCGGCACCGCAGAGGGCAGAGGAGGCGGACACCATGGCTGCGGACGAAGACATGCACCTGCCCGTTCTTGAGCTACCGGACGGGGCCGGAGTGATGCTGACGGCTGCAGAGGCTGCACCACACCTCGTCGCACGCGCTCGGGCATTGCTGGAAGCCGATCCCGGAGTGACCTTTGAGTTTGCCCATGTCCACGGCCGACCCGTCTATGTAACCCACACCGATCCAGAAGGCGCCGGAACGGACCTCTCGGACCGTCTGCTCCACTTTGGACTCAGCACCGCTGAGGACGCGCGAGCGGTCCACATCAGTGCGGGGCATCTCGAGGCAGCCGATCCGTCCCTGATCATGGCGGCGGTAGCAGCCTGGATGGAGGTCGAGGACGATGGCGGCCGCCCCCTTCTGGACTACGGTCCTGACGTCGCCACACCTCGACAGACTGCCCCGATCGGACCCGGCACGGCACCCTTCGCCGCTGCCACCGAGGCGCAAACCCCTGGAATGACGCCCACGCAGAAGGAAGCGGGGCCTGTGTCGACGCCGCCTGACGAACCTGCCGCACCGGACGCCACCCTCGTCGGAGGCCCGAGCACTAACGAGCAGCCTTCCACAGCAGTGGCTGAGCCTGGCGTGGCGGAGCAACCGCTGTCGACGGCAGTAGAGGCCGCTGACACCCCAGCTCCAGCTCCAGCCCCGCCGTCGCCGGCACCGTCGGAGCAAGCCGAAGCGCCCGTCCCAGACGATCCCTCGACCAGCCCGCTTAACGCCGAAGCACCGGACGGCGGCGAAGTGGTCCACTCGACGCGCCGGGAACCAGCAGTCAAGCCCGCCCCTGCGGAGGGGGCGCAGCAGCAACCGATGGACGGTGCCACGGCCGTCGATCGACTGACCTACCTGGCCCGTGAGGCTCTTGCCGGGCTGGGTGTTGCGAGAAGACAAGTCACCGCAACCCTCACGGCACCCGGTCATGTGGTGGTCACGGTCGAGACCAGCGGCGACGTCGCCCAGGACCGCGATCTCACCCAGAGCCTGCGCCAGGCCGTGAACAGCGCGGTCGGCCAGCAGCCGGATCGGAGCCTGGACCGCTTCAGTCTCGACTTCCAACACACCGCGCAGATAGGGCAGACGCTCCTGCAACCGGACACCCAAACACCCGGGCCGGAAGCCCCGTCGGTGCGCCGCGAGCGGTTGATCGCCATCAACACGACAGCAGCACAGATCTTCGCCGAGCGGCTGCGGAACGACCCCCACGCCGAACTGGCCCGCACCTACCTACATGAGGGCAGTGACGCAGCCGGGATCCCAGGACGCCAGATCCCTCCGGACGTGCAGAAACAGTGGCTCCTGGGATACGCGCCGTCCGACCGAAGCGCAGGCCGATGGGACGTGCTGACCCGAGAGCTCCTGGCCCGCGGCTACACCGAAGACGAAATCCTGCACTCAGGCCTCGCCAAGCGATCAAGCATCGGCAGCCTCATCGACGAGTTCGACGACCGCGTCATGTTTCCCATCCACGATGAGCACGGCGACATTGTGGGATTCGGCGGACGCCGCATCGATCGCCCCGGCGAGACGGACGACCAGGCCTGGGGGCGCGGCGGTCCGAAGTATCTCAACACCCGTGAAACAGCGATATTCACCAAACGAGACCTGGTCTTCGGCCTCCACCACCCCGCACAGGCGCAAGCCCGTGCGGAGAGCGTCGGGCCACGAGTCAGCGTGGAGGGTTACTTCGACACCATCGCCGTTGCGCGGGCAAGCGAAAGCCTCCCCCTTGGTGAGCGCCCCGTCGCGGGCGCGCCGATGGGTACCGCACTGAGCGAACGGCAACTCGTTCTGTTGCGCGGTCTCGACAGCGGCAACGTCCAATACCTCCATGTGATGTTGCGTGACAACGACCCCAATGGCGCAGGGCAAAAGGTGCTGCTCAAGTCGTGGGACTTGCTCCTACGCACCTCCGGGACGGCAGAAGTCGCCGACCCGCCTGAGGCCAAAGACGCGGCAAAGCTGTGGGAGGACAGCATCACCACTGGGGGAGACGGTGCGACACCAGTCCTGGCCGCCATCGAGCAGCGACAGGCACTCCTCGATGCGGCCGTCGAAACAGCGCTGCTTGCCTTCGCTGACGACCATGAACGCGCCGCCCACGCTTTTGGTGGGAGCCTCGCCAACTTCAACCGGGCACGTGCGGCCGCAGCGACAGCAGGGCGCTACATCAGGGAAGCTGCCGAGGCGTGGACCTCGACTCCCGGATTCACCCGGATCCTCGAGCGCGAGGCGTGCACGTGGGCGAGGCGACTTCATGAGTCCTGGCAGATCCCGGGAGCGTTGACGGCGACCGCCGTCCTCCTCGGGCCTGGAAGCCACGATGACGACCGGGAGAACGACGCGTACGAGCGTGCCCTGGACATTCTCGCTGCGGATCCGGCCGGCTACTTCGACTACGACGCCCTCGTACGAACCCGCCGGTCGGCACTCTTCGCGATGGAGGACGCTCCCATGACTCCGGCCCCCTCAGCCGACGACCCACAGCCGGCTGCCGACGGCAGCGGCGCAGGCCGTGTCCCCGGCAAGTGGCCTGTAGGGTCCCGGCCTGCGCCTGCCGCGTCGGCACGCATCAGGCCGTTGGCCACGGTGCCTCCCGCCGACCGCGGACTACCGCTCGCCTTGACCCTCCGTAGCCCGGGTCCGGATGGAGGCGTAGTCGAGCTGAACGACCGGAACGCTGCGGCTGACAATCTCCACACCGCGCTGCATCAACGCCTCGGACAGCATGCAAGTGAGGTAGAGCAGCCCGGCCGTCTGGCAACGCCCCTTCCGCTCGGCACTGTCCACGGCGTCGCCCTGGCAACCTCTGGGGCTGATCAAGAGTCCGAGGACCCCACTGTGGTGGTGTGGCTCGGCCCGCCCGCGGCCGACTCGATCCGCCTGTCCCACAGCCGCCTTAGGCAAATGAGACCGGCGGAGCTCCTCGCGGCCGTGGAGTACCGAGCAGCTCAGGCTGCCGGGCTTCTTGGCGAACCGCTCAGCACCCGGTGGCGGACCGCGTTGCGCACCATCCTGCCGGCCTCGCTCCCCGTGCACCCCGCTCCGTCAGAGTTCGTCGGCCTCCTCGACACGCTCACCGAGGGAATCGCGGACGCAGACCTCCCGGAACACACGAAGAAGCGGGCCGAGCAGGCCGTGGCCATGTACACCCAAGGCCACGCCGACCTCGCCTTGGACCATGTTGCCGCCCCCGGCCACATCTGGGTGCTCCGCGACGACGGTGCCTGGGTGGAAGAGAATGCCACCGACGGTCCTGACCCAGCCTGGGAGCAACTACTGGAGGGATTCCGCCAGGAAGCCGCCATCCTCGGTGAGGTCAGCCAGGAAGCGGCAGCTCTCACGCCGGGAGATCCTTCCGCCACCGAACCGCCGGTCGCGGTGGACCTCACCGTCGCCCACCACAGCGCCCACGAAGCCCTGGCCGTACTGCGTCCGTATTCCATCGGCCTTCCAGGCACGGTGTACGAGCGGATCACAGATCTCGTGGCGCAGATGGATGTGGACCTGCCCGCTGTGCAGCGGCTGCGAGGCCCTGGCGGCGAGCGTTTGATGAACTGGGCGAAGGCCTCCGTCGTCCGGGTTCTCGAAGGCCTCGCCACCATCGCTTCGAAGATCCGGCTGACGGGGCTCAGCGAACACCTGGAGCGTGCTGTAGCGCGCCTTCGTGGCCAGGACCCTGCCGGGCAGATCGCTCCGCAGGCCGTCCGAGCCGACCGGCGGATGCAGGACCTCGCCCATATCGAGCGGGACCTCGAACGCCGGATGACTGCGCCCGGTACCGCCCTGGACGAGCGAGGCGAACTCCAAGAACGGTGGATCGTCAACCGCGCACGGTGGCGGGCGCGCTATGAGCAGCTGCACGGCCAGCCGGTTGGGACCGACTTCCTTCCTGACAACGGCCACATTGCCGGCGCGCCGCCCGTTCCTAACCTGCTCGATGCCCACCATCTGCTCCTGAATCGACTGCGCCGACGCGTGGCCGAACTACGTGACACCGACCCACACACGGGTGAATCGGGCAACCCTTATGACCCGACTGCGGACCTGTTCAATGGCGTGGCATGGGCCTACCAGCAACGGCTAATCGGGGCCCCGCCAGCCGGAGAGGCCCCCGAAGGGCCCATCGATCCTGCGGAGCTGCGCCAGGCAGCGCTCACCGTCACCGCTCATCGCAGTGCCTCACCGTTGAACCTCCGCCGCACGTTGGGCGTTTCAGCCGAGCGCGCCGACCGCATGCTCCAGCGCCTGGAGGAACAGCAGATCCTCGGCCCCTACCGGACCGACGCGCCTCGCACGGTCCTCGCGCGTACGACCGACATCGACACGCTGCTCGCACAGCCTCCCGCCCCGATCCGCGCTGGAACAAGCGTGCAAACTCGACCACCCGCAAAGGCGAAGAGCGAAACTTCTAGCAGGCAGGATCCCGACAGCGACGCACTTCGTTCCTGGGCCAGAGAGCAGGCCGCCATGCTCATCGCGGGACAGCAGGAGCGCAACAAGGTTCCGCCCCCCAGCCCTGTGGATGGAGCTGCGCCGACGAAGCGGTCCCGCCCGGACATGCGCCGGGAGGCGCAGACCAACGCCGCCCTTGCTGCTGGCCAGGCCACCTCGCTCGCACCCAGCCAGCCTTGATCCGGAGACACTCATGACCACGCCCAGCCCCATCCGGCCTGCAACCACCCCCCGAGCCTTCAAGCTGTCCCCCCACGCCACCGTCGGCGAGACCGAAGCCGAACTTGAGCGGCGCCTGGTCCGCCTGGACAGTCTCGGGCGCGGTCTGCGCAGGGCAAGGGCACTCGACACCCCACCGCCGACGGGCCCGAGAGACCTGCGGGGACTAGACATCGCAATGTCCGGTGCCTACGAGGAGCAGGCGTACTACTTCGGCCAGGCCGCCTGGCCCGTCTGGCAAGCCATCAGGGACGTCCACCAACGAGCTACCGTGGCTCTTGGCGACCTGAATGCGCGTGCCGAGCGGACCCCGCAAGCCGCAGTACAGGCAGCACGGATCACCACCCTGGCCGCCAGCCTTATCGCACGACATGCCGCAGAGGCCAGCTCCCATCTTGACAATCGGATCCAGCGCAACACCCCCGGAGCAGAGGCGATGCGTGTCCTCACACGGGTTGCGGAAGCCCACGCCGAGAAGGCCGCAGGCCTAGAGGAGGCGCAGAAGCTCGATACCCCAAGGCTCCTCCTGACCCACATCCACAAGCTGAACAGAGAGCTGCAGCGAGCCGAGCCCGGTCGGCCGGCCACCGCGAACGCTCCGGAACTGGGCGACCCGGATGACCCCGCACTGGACAGCGCCCTTGCCATCGGGGCCGCCGTCGACCTAGAGCTCGCAGGGGCTTCCCACTTGATGGAGGCGCTGACCAATCTCGCCGAGGGTGCCCGCCGCGCTGGGCACCGCCTGGTGCTCGATGTGCGCCTTCACGGATTGATCGAGGCAGCCCAGATACGAGGCTTCGAGATGATCTCGAGGATCGCGCGTCGGCGGATGGACCCGGGAGACGAACAGGGACGACGACAAGGGCTTGCTGCCTTGATCCACCACTATGCGGAGCAACGGCTTGAGCGGATGCGCGGAGCCCTCGGCATAGGTGAGCAGCGCGAGTTCGGCCACTACGAAATCACTCCACCGGACCGCTACCGCAACGCACTGGACGACGAGACCCGGTTCGTGATGGCGGAGCTGAAGGCGAAGTACCTACGGCCCAACGACCGAAGTGACCTGCAGATTCGTTTCCTCCTTGCCCAACGGACAGTTGCTTCGGATTTGGGCGACGAGGAGTGGGGTGTCACGGCAGACTTCCCGCCCAAGCCATTCGTCGCAGGTATGCGCACAGACAACCCGGTGGCGACGCGACTCGAGCTCATCGCTGCGCTCCGACGCCGTGTGGAGAACAACCCGTCCCACCGGGATGCTTCGTTCCTCCACCAGGCTGCTGACCGGTTCGCCCGGGAAGTGGCGGGCCCAACGGAGCTCACCGACGAGGCCCGGGAAGCGGAGATCACTACCGACCAGATCCGCGCAGTCGCCAAGCACCTCGTTGAACAGGGCACGGTCGCCTCGCCGCTTGCACTGAGCAACACCCCTGCCCTGAGCCTGACCCACGGCGAAGCGGAACGTGCCCTGGATGTGCTCCAAACCCTCAACGTAGTCGGCCCACCGAACGGGCTGAAGCCACGCGAGACCCTCGTCACCAAAATCCACCAGCTTCCAGCTCAGCTCAAGCCGCTGGAAGAGCGACTGCCCAACCTCCTACAACTCCACAATGGACCAGCGCAGCAGGCCACACCTTCGGGCCCGGCCACACGACTCCAGGACCAGCCCGCAGCCGCCCCGATGATCAACGAAGAGGAGTTGCCCCTGTCCGGTCTGGCAGCTCACACCAACGAGGTGCTTTCTCCAGAGCCCATCCCACGAACCCTGTCCGCAACCCCGGAACGGGGCCGACGACTCCCGGATGCGCTGCGGGAGCGCGACATGTTTCCGACGGCCGAAGATCAGGCACGGGTCGTAATACCTAGCCTCGAGACAGCCCAGGCTGACGCCCTCTTTGCCGAAGGCACCGACCAGACAGCAAGGAAGCAAAACGGCCCACGCCCACATCAGCCCACAGTCGCATGGCGGGGTAGGACAGCCGCAACATCCTCCAGCCTGCCTCGCCGAGACCGCACTGTGGAACGCCCGCATCCGGGCAACATCACCACCAGCCGCGGCTCAGCGCCCGAATCACCGAAGGACACGGATTTGGCTCAGCTCCTGGCAACTAGTCATGAGCGGATTCAAGCGGCCAGCCGAAGGCTCACAGATGGCGTGAACTCTCGCGCTGTCGACGGTTCCGCGCATGCCGAGCCCACGATCCCCCCGAAGGCCAACGCTGATGAGGCCCAGCGCAACGCTCAACAAGCACAACAGACCACCGGGGTCGATAGGCGCTGACCCACCCACCCGGTCCGCACAAGAAAAGGAAGCATCAGATGGCAGACGAGCAGGACGAGGTGCGACAGGAGAAGCTCCAGGAAGAGGATCGGAGGAGGAAGAGAGTTACCGCGGATATCCGGATGAGGCAGCAAGAACGTCAGGCTCAGGACGAAGCTCGGCAGGTCCGAGAGCTGCCTGCTGAGCAGCAATACGCGCAGTTCCCCACCCATTCCCACACCGGCATCCGCTGACGCTCTGTGTCACCTTCTCTCAGGCCGACTATTTCAGGCATCCCGATCTGCGTGCGATCTGCTCGCCACCGCGTTCGGTGCGACTCCGTGCGATGCACAGCCGAAGGGACATCGCGGCGTCGGATGACGCCTCATCGCGATGTGGTGCAAGACACATCTCAGCGGTACATCGAGCAACGTGCGTTGTGAGTCCGAGTGGTCGGTACGAGAAGAGATCAAGGAAGTGACGAACGGTGACTAACCGTAAGATTCTGGCCGCGACAGCGCTGTGCGTGATCGCATCTATCGGCCTGACCGCCTGTGGCAGCGCGCAGAGTAAGGGTGACACGGGCAAGGCGACGAGCCCCACGCCGTCGCCGAAAGCCCTGCTGGACCCCTTCGAGGGCCTCACCGCCGACCAGATCACCGACAAGGCACTCGCCGCCACCAAGGCCGCCGACTCACTCAAGGTCGCGGGCGAAGGCAAGGACGACGACAAGCACCTGTCGATGGAGTTCGCTCTCAGCAAGGCGGGCGACTGCACCGGCCGGGTCGGCAACACCGGCTACGGCCAGAACGCCATGCTCGTCAGCGACAAGATCAGCTACATGAAGGGCGACGAGGCTTTCTGGAAGCAGATAGGCAAGGAGACGGGCACCTCGGCCAAGCAGTCCACCGCCATCGCCGAAATGCTCAAGGGCCGGTGGATGAAGATCCCCGCTGACCAGGCCAAGAGCATGGGCGAGCTCTGCAACCTCAACGCACTCCTCAAGGAGATGGGCGACGAGGACACCGCTGGTGTGACCAAGGGCCAGACCACTGAGGTCAACGGCCAAAAAGCCCTCACACTCACCCGGAAAGACGGTGCAGAGACACACACGTTCTACGTCGCCACCAAGGGGCAGCCGTACTTCCTGAAGTTCGTCACTGAGGGCGGCGACGAACCCGGCACACTGGTCTTCTCCGACTACAACAAGCCGGTCACCGTCACCGCCCCGCCGGCCGACCAGATTGTCGACCTCGACAAGGTCAGAGGTCGGCCGTGACTCTGTGAGCCGATGGGGCCACCGGCGCTTGGCACCGTCAGTGGCCCGTCAGCCTCTCTGAAGGGTCCAGTAGGCGAGCCCAAGAGGTGCAGCAGGATGATCTTGCTGTCCTGTGACACCGATCTCTGACCGCGTGCCATCGATTCCTAGACGGATGCGGGTTCGTGTCATCGAAGCTGATCACGTTGACGCAGAGGCCCCGCATGCAAACGCGTGATCGCCCTCGCCCGGCCGGGGTGACTCTCGCCGTCGGCGCCACGGCCGCACAGGCGGCCGCCCCTGCTCGCCGTCGCAGCAAGGGTGCGGCGGCGCGGGGCTGCGTGATCTGATCGGTGAGCGGCTCTACCTGTGAGTCGCCCGACGATCGCCCACCAGATGTGCCCGGCGCCCCGCCGCGGCCGCACACCCCAAGGAACCGCGTATGAGCGACCTGTCAGCCCGCACCGACCACAGCAGTGCCCCGGACCCCATGCGCAGCGTGTACTTGCGGCTGGTTGCCGAGGAATCGATACCCGAGGAAGCGCGAGGGCAGTTCAGCTACCTGCAACCGCTGGCCACGGACCTCCTGGCGGGTTTCGCCCTCGACACCCCTGACAACGTCCGCGTCCTCAGCGACCGCGACGTGGCCCTCGTCGAGCGGGACACCCTCGCGGCCGCCGCGCGCACCAATTTGCTCAGCGAGCCGGTCAACTACGACACCTTCGAGCTCCCCGGTGGCGCGGTCCTCCACACCCTCGGCCACCCGGAGTCGGTGTTCGCGGCCAGCAAGGTGCTCGTCTTCGACGAGTCGGTGCGGGCCACCGACGGCCCCGAGATTCCGGACGAGGGTGTGCTGCTGGTCGTCCCGAACCGGCACAACCTCGCGTTCTACCCGCTCACCGACAGGCACGTCCCCGAGGCCGTCAACGCCTTGGCACAGTTCGGGCAGGGCGCCTACGAAGATGGCCCCGGACGCCTCTCCCCCCGGGTGTTCTGGTGGCGCGCCGGCACCTTGACATCGATCACGCACTTCGACCAGGAAAGTCGGACCATGAGCATCTCCCCGCCCGACGAACTCATGACGATCATGCGTCGCCTGGTAGGCAACGCCAGCTGAGGCGCGCCCGCGCACCTAGCCCCACCGCGGCACGTGGATGTGGTCCGCCGTGCTCTGGACCTTCTCTGACCAGCGTGATCAACCTGCGATGACACGAAGTCGCGTCCGTCAAGGAATCGATGGCACGCGGTCAGAGGTCGGTGTCACAGGACACTTGGTCTCCTCTGCCATGCGATCTTGACCGTTTGCCTAGTGATCTTGACCGGTGCGGGGGAACGCATAAGGGCACAGTGTTCCTCCGTGCCTGACGACGGTCGGGCCAGGGCTGATATTGCAGGGCCCGGGTCCTACTCCGTCGCGAGGGAGCCTATGCTCGGGATGTGGTCGCGGAGACCGGCCCGGGCGCCCGGCGCCCCGACGCGGCATCGGACAAGAGAGAGTAATGAATTTCTCTCTCCCCGCACCCCGGGCCCGATCGGCTACGGGTTCCGAGCAACGAAGGCATCGCGCCGCGCCTTGCGGGCGTCGCGCATCGCCCGTCGCTCCTGGGGCTGCACATAGAGGGCGTGGACGGCCTCGGCGATCAGGCCGGCGACGTCGGCGACCTCCTCGGCGGAGAACTCCAGGCCATCGTGCAGGCTCCAGTTGCCGAGGAGGCGAGCCTGGTGGAGGTCCTCCACGATTTCGCTAGTGACGCCCCGGTTGACCAGGTCATTGATCTTGCTGGCGAGGTTGTTGCCCGCCGCGCCGAAGTCCTTGCAGAGTTCCTCGACGGCAGCCCGATACATCGCCGCCGCCGCCCGGTAGGCCTCGGCGGCCTCCGCCCGCGCGCCCTCCGCGAACAGGTCGCGCACCACGTTCGGGGCAGAGATGTGCAGATCGCGCGGCTGCCGCTCCGGCCAAACCTGGATTACCCGGAGCACCTCGCCGGTCTCCCCGTCTTCGTTGAAGCGGATCAGCTGGTGCAGAACCACGCTCTTGCCACAGTGCTGGCAGCTGACGTTGAGCTGCCGCAGCCAGGTGCGTCCGGCGTGTTTGAGGTGATCGACAGACGGGTCCTCGGTCCGAACCTGCGGCCAGAGGTAGGTACCGATGCCGGAGGACCGGATCGTGAAGCCGGAGTGGACGTGGCAGTTCGGGCACAGGCCCGGCAGGACGAGGCCGCGCGGGTCAACGGTGAGGCTGGTCATGGTCCAGGGATAGCGGACCGCCGGGGTACCCGGCAGCGAGTTTTCCCGTCCTGGTTCGCAACCACGCTCTGAACTGGGCGGGCGAACTCACCTGGCCAACGGTCAAGATCGTATGTCACAAGGACACCTGGCGCTGTGACGAGCCAGATGTGCCAGCCCACCATTATTATCGAACTCATGTACGAGCATCTGGCTCCGCGCGTCACCGTCACCCTCCCCGGGGGACGCGTCACCGAGGGCCGTCTCCACGCTCGCCGCCAGGACTCCGGCGGCCAGTGGTGGTTCGAAGTCTCGCTGCCCATGCCCGCAGCAGATGTCCGCCCCATCGACGGCGAGAACTACAGCCACGTCCCCACCGAACGCCACGGCAGCCCGGCATGGGTACTCCAGGCTTTGCGCCACGACACCCCCAAAAGGCGGGCTCTCGTCCTCCACCGCGCTGCCTGCTGGGCCGCCGAAGGCCGCCTCACCCCCGCCAGCGACATGGAGGCCATAGCCTTCCTGCGGCACGGCTGGGCCACTGCATGCGACGCCTGCAAACCCGCGCCGGAGGCTGACGCCGGTTAGGAGTGCCGCAGTGGGCTCACCTCAGGTCTCGAATCTGTGTCGGGCGTCAGCGGTCCAAGAGGAGCTCAGGGCGAGCGGTGAGGGTGTCACGCAGGAATCTGCGCTTGGAGTAGAAGGTGCGTTCTGTGGCCAGGCCTCGCTCGGACAGATAGGAGAGACGCCAGCGGTCGATGTGCTCCATCTCCCTTCGCATCACCTGTTGGTCGTGGTCGAGGAGGCTGCGCAAGAGGCGGTACTCCACCTCGCACTGTGATGCCGGGGCCGGCGCCGAGGGCGAGCACCCGCTGGGTGCCGTCGAGGCCGAACCAGTGGTGTCCGCGCGTGCCGGTGAGCGACGTCCACGACGAGCGCATCGACGCCGTGGTCGACGAGCATCGCGGCCCGCTCCTTCCAGTCGCCGGTGACCCCGACCGCGGCCGCCGCGCAGCTGGCCGTCACCGTCGACGGTGGCCAGCCGCGCGGTGTCCGGGACGGCGGTGTTCTTGACACGTGTCGAGGTGGGCGGGGTTGCAGGCCCGGCGCAGGACGCCGAGGCCACCGGCCAGGGCCGGGCCTGCGGCTTGCGTGGCCATGAGGGTCATGAACTCAGAGAAGGGTGTTACGCAGGGCCTCCTCCAAGACAGGTAGCCGGTCCAGCAGCATCAGATCGGCCTCGTGCCGCGCCCTGCCGTAGGACTCAAGTGCGGCGTCGACGATGTGCGGACGCTTCACTGGTGCCGAGAACGGAAACGTCGAGCAGAGCACGGCTGCACAGCCCACACGGAGCGAGGACACGAGGTCGTTCGCGGACACCTTGGGGTTGGCGTCCCGATAGGCCAGGGTGAGATCGGTGTATCCGGTGAGCCAGCCCTCCACGCCGTTGGCCAGCACGCTGCTGGGGTCACAGCCCAGACGCGCGATTTCCCAGGCGAGGTACCAGGGTGTGGGCGGTCGGAAGTCCACGAACGCGGCGGCATCGTCGTCCTTCAACAAGACGTTGGGGCCGGACAGGTCGCCGTGCAGGATCTGGACCGTCAGCGGTGGAAGCGAAGCAAGGATGCGCTCGAGGCCACCCAAGAGAGCTTGCCGTTCACGCGTCGCCTGCAGCGACCATGCCTCGAACTCCCCAAGCCTGGGCTTGCTCTGGAACGCGAGAATCAGACCCTCATAGCGGTCTCGTGCGGTAGCCACGTCGCACACCGCGGCGCCAGGTTTCAGGGTGGGTGCGGCGGCGGGGTGAGCGGCGAGCCGACTGTGGAGGCGGCCCATCGCTGTGCCGACGGCTGCCCACCGTGCACCCCTCAGGCCGCCTTCGGCGGTCGCGGTGTGCGGCACGTACGACCACAGGGACATCGGCAGGGGGCCGTGGGTCGCGATGAGTTCGTGCTCGCGCGTGCGGGTTGCCCGCGCGGTCGCGACACCTCCGTCGGCGCAGTACTCGGACAGTTCGACCGACGCCCGCTCCAGATCCAAGTGCTCTCGAGTGCGGTAGACCTTGGCGAAGTGCCGCCGGCCCGCCTGGTCCACGACGGCGTAGTTGTCCGTCGCGGTGCCCTCCGGGATACGCGTAAGGTCTGCCGGGTGCAGCCCGTACGCGAGCACCAGCGTGTCGGCGACCGCCATGATCTGCTCCCCCTCCGCGGTGCGGCCGGGTGTGGAAGGCGCGGCGACAGGCTTGGTGGCGGGCTGGTGAGATGCGGTGGACATGGTCTCCTCGTCGAAGCGCACAGCGATAGTGGTCAGATGATGAGCGGGCGGCAGGTGGTCGGGTCGGTCAGGACGCGGGCATGAACCGCGGCCGCCAGGTGCTCAGCGAGCTGCGGCGGGCCGCGCCGGGTGCAGCGAGGCCGCAAGATCGCCGACCGACAACGCTCCGTCAATGCGGTCATCTGATTGCGCCTCCCTCGTTCGGGTTGTGGCAGTACCCGAGCCCGACCCGGCACCACCACCAGCTGGCAGGGGACCGGCCGACCAAGCCGACACCGCGGCGCCCTGCCGCGTGAATCGGCTGATGGAGGCGTTGAACGCGGTAACCGACACCGGCCTTTCGTGGCGAGGGTGACCAGTTCGGCATCGCATAGGCGGGGCGTAGGGCTGGCCGGCGGACGGCGCGGCACCACGTAGGGGTGCTCGTCACATAGAGTGCGGGCGCGCGGGTGTCCACGTCTTTCACCACAAGATGATCTTGGACGCCTTCGTTCTCGTCTCCGCAGGCACCCCTCGGGCCGCACCACCAGGAGGAACCAGTGTCGTCCCCGCCAGTGATCACCCCCGAGGAGAAGCTCGCCGATGCGAAGAGGCAGCTGGGCTTCCCGCGTATCGTCGCGATCTGCGGCTCCACTCGCTTCATGGCCGAGATGGCCGAGGCCGATCTGCGGGAGACCAAGGCCGGGAGGATTGTCGTCAAGCCGGGTTGCGACCTGAAGTCGCCGCACGAGCTTTGGTCCGATCCTGTCGAGGCTGAGGCGCTGAAGGTTCGACTCGACGAACTGCACCGGTCGAAGATCCGGCTCGCCGACGAGGTGCTCGTGGTCGGCGACTACATCGGAGACAGCACCCGGGCTGAAATCGCCTACGCCCGGGCGCTGGGCAGGCCCGTGCGGTTCACGCACCCCGCAGTCGATCCCGACGCCTGAGGGCCCACCACCGCGCCCTCCGCGGGCACCCCGTTGGGATTGATCACCCAGCGGGTGGCGTGGTGGTGAAGGCGAGCTCATGCAGCGGTGGAACGCATCGCGGCCGTGATGGCGGCAGCCAGAGGCTGCCGGTGGTCCATCACGTAGAAGTGGTCGCCCTCGTACCTCTCGAGTCCGCGGAAGTGCGTGGTGAACGCTTGCCAGGAGAGCAGGCGGTCCTCGCCGGTCAGCTTGTCGTGGCGGCCCCCGAACACCGAGAGCGGAACGGGCAGCGGCTCGGGGTCGTGGGGAGGCGCCCAGGTGTCCAGGAGTTTGAAGTCGCTGCGGAACACAGGGGCGAACGTGGGCCAGACGGCGTCGTTGTCGAGGAGCTGCGGTGTGCTGCCGCCGATGTTCCGCAGCCAGCTGCGCAGTTCGTCGTCGGACATCAGGTGAGGGCGCTCGTCGGCGTTGGCCTCGACTCGCGGGGCGCTGTAGGCGGACACACCCAGCCAGGTGGGGAGCGGGCTCCCCTCGTGGTGGAGTCGGCGGGTGAGCTGGTAGGCGATGAGGGCGCCCAGGCTGTGGCCGAAGAACCCGAAGGGCCGGTCGAGCAGGGGAGCGATGGCGTTGTGGAAGTAGTCGACCAGCCGGTCGCAGTCGTCGATCAGCGGGAGTGTCTGCAGGTGGCCTCGGCCGGGGGCCTCCAGGAGGCAGAGTTCCCAGTCCTGGGGGAAGTGTTCCGCCCAGCCTCGGTAGAGCAGGTGTGAGCCGCCGGCGTGGTGGAACAGGAACAGGCGCGCCGCTGGGTCGCTCAGCGGCTTCGGGCGGATGACCGGGTCGGCCGGCGTTTCTCCGACACGCTTCGAGATGACGAAGGCGTGCAGTTCGGCGAGGGTCCTGGCACCGCTGATGACCACGGTGTTCTCCGGGACGTTGTACGCGTTCTCCACGAGGGTTGAGATCTCGAGCATCAGCAGCGAGTCGATGTCGAGCTCGTCGGTGAAGTGCGCCTGGTCGGTGACCTCCTCGGGTTCGATCTCCAGTGCTCCGGCTATCAGGGCGCGGAGATCCTCGATGTTCACGGTCGCACTGGTCATGGGTGTTCCCCCAGCTCCTGCGTGGATGGACGAGTGGTCGGTCAAGGGGTCAGCAGCAGGACGGCTGCCGCGTCGTGGCGAGGGCCTCCGGCCGCGGCGAGCACGTTCCCGGTGGCGCCGCCCTCGAAGTGGGCAGCCGCGGCGGCGCACTGCAGGACGCCCAGCGCCCCGGACAGCGGGCCCAGCTGGGCTTCCAGGTCGATCCGGCGCGTGGCTGCGAGCAGCTGGCCCGCCCCGGCACCCACCTCGGCCCCGAGCCACAGTCCGACGGATTCCTCCTCCGCCACACCGGCACAGGTCAGCGCCGCGGCGAGATCCCGGGCCCGCGCGTACCCGGTGATCGTGGCGCGCGGCCGTGTGCCACGGCAAGCGGCTGCGTCCGCCGGTTCGAGGACGACGGCGACCGCTGCGTCGGTGGACTGCTCGCCGAGTAGCTTCGCCGTCACGTCGTTGGCTGGTTCGACGCCGACGACGACGGCTGCTTCAGCGCGCCCGGCCACGATGAGGTTCCGGGCCCAGGCGAGGGCGTCCAGACCGCTCGTGACGCCGTTGCAGACGGTGAGGTTGGGGCCGCGCAGCCGGTAGCGGATGGCCACCCAGCCGGCGATGACGTTGCTTGATGTCTGGGGCAGGCCCAGTGGGCTGAGGCCCCTGACGCCTTCTCTGGCGATCGTGTCGGTGGCTGCGCAGACGCTGTCCGCGTTGCCCAGGTTGGTGCTGACCACGACGGCGGTCGCATCAGCCGCGCCCGTGAACGTGGCGTCGGCGTCGGTCAGGCCCGCGTCGTGGAGGGCGAACTCGGCGGCCCGCAGGGCGAGCCGGGACGCGCGGTCCTTGTGGCGCAGCTCGCGTCCGCTGAGTCCGGTGGCCGGGTCGAAGCCGCCCTCGCCGGGCAGGGGTCCGAGAAGGGCGCCGTACGTCGCGACACTGGGGAGCGCCAGTCCGATGCCCGTGACGGCGACCTCCCGGGCGCTCGGGATACTCATCCGTGCGGTACTTGTCCCGCTCATCGGGCTCTACCTTCCTTCTGGGTCCGCTCCAGCCATTCGTAGGGTTGTGGCACCCAGGGGGACCGGGTGTGGCTTTCATCGGGCTGCCGATCATGGCTCAGGTAGCTTGGCCGCCTGGTTCCCCACGACGACTCGGCCGCCAATTGGGAAGTGCGAGCAAGTCGCTGTGTAGAGCAATGCCGGCGCAGTCGTCCGTGGTACAAACCGCACGCGCGACCTGATGGAGCACGATGGGCCGGATCTGGGCTGGGACCGACTGCGGCAAGACTCACCACCACACACTGGTCGTGGACGCTGAGGGCAGCACACTGCTGTCGCGGTGAGTGGCCAACGACGAGCTGGAGCTCCTCCAGCTGATTGCGGACGTCCTGGAAATCGCGGATGGCCGTAGGGTGACCTGGGCGATGGACATGACCGGCGGCGAGCCGGGCCTGCTGATCAACCTTCTGGCCAACCACGCCCAGGACCTCGTCTACATACCCGGCGTCGCGGTCAACCGCGCCACCGACAGCTACCGAGGCCAGGGCAAGACCGATGCCCGCGACGCCCTGGTCATCGCCGACCAGGCCCGAATGCGCCGAGACCTGCTTCCAGTCCGCTTCGACGACGAGGCCGTCGTCGAACTGAGGCTGCTGACCGACCGACGCACGGACCTGGTCGCCGAGCGGACCCGGGTCATCAACCGGCTCCGTGCCCTCCTGAACAGCATGTTCCCCGCGCTTGAACGGGCTCTGGACCTCGACAACGCAGGTCCCCTGCGGCTCCTCTACGGCTACCAGACCCCTTCCGCCATCCGCCGGGCTGGCGCCAAGCGGCTGACGACGTGGCTGCGCAACCGAAAGGTCCGCGGCGCCCAGGCCCTCGCGGAGAAGGTCGTCGAGGCCGCTGAGCGGCAGCACACCGCCGTCGTCGGGGAGAAGGTCATCGCCAAGATGGTCCACACCTTGGCCGCGGAGGTGATGGCCCTCAACGAGAAGGTCGCCGAGACCGACAAGCTCATCGAGTGCCGGTTTCGGGAGCACGAACTCGCTGAAGTGATCTCCTCGATGCCTGGCATCGGGGCCACGCTCGGCGCGGAGTTCCTCGCGGCCGTCGGCGGCAGTCTGGAGGCATTCCCCACCGCTGACCGTCTTGCGGCCTTCGCCGGCGTCACACCGGCCCCGCGGGACTCGGGCAAGGTCAGCGGCAACCTCCATCGCCCCAAGCGCTACCACCGACGCCTCCAACGCGTCTTCTACACCTCCGCGCTGATCAGCATCCAGCGAGACCCCAACTCCCGCGCCTTTTACGACAGGAAGCGTGCGGAAGGAAAACGCCACGTCCAGGCCGTGCTTGCCCTGGCCCGGCGTCGTGTCAACGTGCTCTGGGCCCTGATCCGTGACCGACGGTGCTACCAAGTGACACCGCCCGTCACAGCTGCGACTTGACATCAGCATTGGGAAGCTGCCTCCACGATCGCGACGGCGTTGATCCCGCCGAAGCCGAAGGCGTCGATCTGAGCGATGGTCAGGTCGCCGGATGCGGGGGTGCCCTGTACCAGGTCCAGCCCCGTGGCCTCGGGGATCGGGTCGGTGAGTCCCAGGACCGGGGGTACCGTGCCTTCCTTCATGGCGAGCACCGCCATCAGGAGGCTGAGGAGTCCCGAGCCGCCCAGGGTGTGGCCGGTCATCGCCTTGATGGCGGTCATCCGCGGACCGGTTCCGACGCCGTGGAAGATGCGGCTCAGGACGCTCGACTCCGTCGCGTCGTTGCGGGGGGTGCCGCTGCCGTGCAGCATCACCAGGTCGATGTCCTGCGCCCGTACCCCTGCTCTGCTGTAGGCGTCGATCACGGCGCTTGTGATGCCGTCGGGGTCGGGCGCGGTGGCGTGGTGGGCGTCGCAGTTCATGGACACACCGCGCACCCGGGCGTGCACAGGCCCGTGCCCGGTGCCGGCGCGCTGGACGACGACGGCCGCCGCGCCCTCACCCATCAGCATGCCCTTGTGCGTGGCGTCGAAGGGGTGCAGCGCGTCAGGGATGTCGTTCTGCACCCGGTCGAGCGTGCCGAAGCCGCTCTCGGTCGCGGCGTCGGTGCCCGCGACGACGACCGTGTCAGCCATTCCGAGCTCGATCATGTCGGTGGCCATGCCGAGCGCGCAAAGCGTGGCTGAGCAAGCGTTGGCGAAGGTGTACGTGGTGGACGCGCCGAAGGTCTCCTTCAGGGCGGTGCCGAAGTGCAGGTCCTCGAGGGCCACGTCCGCGTGGTCACGCCACCACAGTTCGAGGCTGCGCTGCTCGCGCATGGTGGTCCCGACCAGCACGGGTACGTGTGACAGGTCCTCGCCCAGGCCCGCGTCAGCAACTGCCTGACGAATAACGGTGGTGAGCCAGCGGGTGGCGCGGCGCGGGATGTCACCACCGCCCTCGGGCCGGTCGTCGATCTCGTAGGCGTAGGCCGCCCTGTACTTGTCGGGGGCGAACGCTCGCAGAGGCTTGCGGCTCTCCTGGCCCGCGCACAACGCGGCGAATATCTCCCGGGGGCTGGCACCGATGTTGGCGACGGCGGCCATGCCCGTAATGTCCCAGTTCACGGTTGTGCAGCCGCCTTCCTCAGCTCGAAGGCGGCCAGCTTCCCGGTCGACGTGGTCGGGAGCTCGTCGAGGAACTCCAGACGGGCGGGCCGCTTGTAGGCGGCAAGATCGCCACGGATCGCGGCGATCACCGCGCGCCGCACCACGGCCGTGTCGAATCCCGGCCGGGCCACCAGATACGCCACGGCCTGCTCCAGGCCGTTAGCATCGCGGCCGCCGACCACTACGCACTCCTGGACCCCTTCCGCACCGCGGATCACGCTCTCGATCTCACTCGGCACGACCTTGTAGCCGCCCAAGTTGAGCAGGTCATCGGCGCGGCAGAGATGAGTGAACGTGCCGTCCGGCGCCCGGCGCACCACGTCGCCGGTGTACGCGCCGCCGTCGGCGAAGGTGACCGCTGCGGCCTCCGGGCGGCCGATGTAGCCGAGGGCGACGGTCGGGCCGGCGATGTGCAGCCGGCCCTCCTCCCCGTCGGCGACGGGCGTGCCGTCCACAGCGCGGACGGTCGCGGTGATCCCGGGCACCGGGACCCCGAAGGTGCCCGGACGCTCTCTCCCCGGCGGCGTGCCGACGACTATGTAGAGCACCTCGGTAGCGCCGAGACCGTTGAGCACCTCGGCCTGGAAGGCGGTGCGGATCCGCTCGCTGAGCGGACCCGGCAGATTCTCGCCCGCCGCCACGCACAGCCGCACGGAGTCGGAGGCGAGCGCCGTCCCGGAAGCGTTCAGCAGCGCGGCGTACAGCCGTGGGACGGAGAACAGCACGGTGGGTTGGTGGCGCCGCATCGCGGCGGCGAGTGAGTGAACGTCGACCGGGCCGCGGATGAGCGCAACGCGGGAGCCGGCCGCCAGAGGGCACAGGACGGAACTGCCGAAGCCGTAGCCGAAAGACAGCCGGGCGGTGGACAGCACGGTGTCCTCGGGAGTCAGCGCCAGTACCGTGCCGATGCCGTCGGCCATGGCCGCGATCGCACCCGCCGAGTGCCGGACTCCCTTGGGCATGCCGGTGCTTCCGGAGGTGTACTGCACGAGCGCCTCACGCCCCGCACTCCACGCGGCCGGGGGCCCAGCCTCCTGCGGGCGGCGTACGGGGCCGGGCTCGGCCGTGGCCAGAGCGGCGCGGACGTCAGCGCCGGCGAACTGGGTTGTCGTCTCGAACAGCTCCTCCAGGGCACGTTGCCGCTTGGGGGCTGCGTCGAGGTGCACCATCGCGGCGGCGCAGTTCTCGGCGATGTAGCGGACCTCGTCGTCCGTGAGCATCGGGCTGATCACCACGGGGACGCAGCCGTGCCACCACAAGCCGAGGACGGCGACGACGGTCGCCACGGAGTCGTCGGCAACTAGGAGGCCGCGGGCACCCTCAGGCACTCCTGCTGCCCTGAGGGCGCCCGCGTACCCGCGGGCTGCATCCAGGAGGGCGGCGTAGGTGATCTCCCCCGCCAGGGGGTCGAGGTAGCTGGTTCTTTCACCCCGGCCGGCGAAGACATGACCCGCCACCAGGCGGTCGATCAGGTTGACCCCGTGGAGGCTTGTCGCACGCGTGCTGAGCACGGACACTGCGGCGTCCAGGCTGGTGAGGGCTGCCGCTTCTTCGGGGGACAGGGCTCCGAACTCGCGCTCGATCGCGGCCGCGATCGCAACCTTTTCCAGGGAGCTGATGCCGAGTTCCTCGTAGAACAGGGCACCGGACTCGATGTCGTCTTTCCCGACTTCGAGGACAGACGCCACGATCTCTCGCAGCCTGTCGAGGACTGTATCGATGGGTTCTGCATCGCGCACCGGCGGGGGTCCTTTCCGTATCTTCGTAGCCGAGAAGTGAGATCTGGTTGGAAAGAGAGCGACCCCGAAGACCTGCTTCGGCCCTTGTGCCGTTCGCCGGAACGCCGCTTTGTTCCGGTCGGGAATTCAAGAACGGGGTGGGGTGCCGCAGCGGTCAGCGGGAGTGCTTAGGCTTCCAGGCCGACCTCGCAGGGGAACGAGACAGAAACGCCCAGGGGTTCCTCCGTGAAGATGACCCTCTTGGAAATCGCGGACATGAAGCCGAGCTCGAAGATTGTGCCCTTTCCGACGTGGCCGCCGGGGTTGCATACGACGACAGCGTCGGCCTGCCTGAACGCGTCCATGTGCACGTACTTGTGCCGCCACGTGTCGCGGTCGTTCTTCAGGAAATCCTGGTAGTCGAAGAGGATGAAGTCGGTGCCCGCGGTTTCCGGCTTGATTCTTGTGCTGCGCGGGCTCAGCACTACGGTGCCGCTCTCGCGCAGATGGGCGATGGTGTCCTCGATGTACCCCAGAGATTGCTGGAAGCTGCCGCAGACAACAGCATTCCGGAATTCCCTCCGGATCAGGCCCTCCATCATGTCGTCCGATCCGCACGCGGACATGCCCGTTTTCAGGTAGAACTGCTCCAGCTCAGGCCCGACTATGTTGAAGTAGAGGCCGGTGTCGACATAGACGCTGTTGACCAGTGCGGCCGCATCCGGCTGCGGGAGCTGCTGAAAGATCCCGGTGGCGTACAGGCGCGTTGTCTTGTTGTCGACGACCTCGCTGACCTCCGCGAGTCCGGCGCATAACTCGCCGACGCTGTCTGCCAGCGCCTCGGGAGCGCGGCTGTCTTCGAACGCGAGCTGCTCCCTTTTGAGTAGTTTCAACTCGCCGCCCTGGGAGCGGTAAACGCTCACGCGTTCCGAGTTGAAATGGACCAGGACCCTGCCTTCTGTCGCCAATGTACTATTCTCCTTCTCGTTCCGGCGCGTTGGGAGCCTACGGCCTTCGTCGAATTAGCTGAGAGGTTGGCAAGCGTTCCGGAGGCCGCAACGACTAGTCGTCTTGTCCTCGGAAGGCGCTGAGGTACTTTTCGGCGAATTCTTCCTCTCTATCCCGGTTGTATTGGGTGATGAAGCGCGGGTGCTCCAAGGGCACGATCCTTTGGAAGAAGCGCTGGCCCTCGTTTACCTTCGAGAGGAACGCGAAGTTCTCGCCACTGCCGATGCAGTAGCACACCGAGGTGTCAGTTCCGAATTCCAGCTGGCGTTTCAGGGTGTCCACGAGGAAAGAGTGCAGGAGCTCCAGCAGCTTCTTGTTCTCGTAGTAGTTGCAGTTGACCTCGTTTCCCTTGGGGTTCGTTCTCACCAGGCCAAGGGGGCACACAAAACTCATGACGAAATCGGCATAGAACTTGTCGCGGCCCCCGTAGCGCCTGATGACGTCGTGCAGAAATCCGGCGGAAGGCCGGCTTACCGCATAGCCGTCGACATCGACTCCCGTTTCGCTTTCGAGGAGCTTGGCGTCTTCGAACGGGACCCCGGTCACGGCCGTGCCGCGTCGGGCGGGCGAGCTCCCCAGTACCAGACGGCGCGGCTTATCGTCGTCGTAGTACTTGTGGTAGAACGCGGTCGTCACCTCGCGGACGCGTTCCTTCTGGGGGCCGCTGAAGGGATTGATGACCGTGAATCCGGCGGGCAGTTCAAGCGTCGTTCCCGCGAGTTCCTCGTTGAACTGCAGGATCCGCTGGGCAACAGTCACTGGCCCGTTCATTGCAGAAGTCCTTCCTTCGTGCTGGTCACTCTGGACGGTCCGGTCGCGTCCGGCCGTCTGCGTTCAGCCTTCCCGCAGAACTGATGGGACGTCGCGAACGTGGCCGGCCGGAGTGGCGGCGGAATCGCTAGGCGGTGACAGCCGACAGGTAAATCTCGGTACTTGTTGGGACCATTCGGATATCTTTAAATCCAGCACAGTCGAGCTCCGCGCCAATCAGATTGGCTGTGTCCATCCCGCGATAGAGGTCGACGAACTCAGTGCCGGGGATGATCAGTCCCGGCACGACGCAGCCCCGCCGAGTATACAGAAATCCGTTGGCCACGGAGACGATAATCACCGCACCGGGCTTCAGCACTCTGTGCGCCTCTGAGGCCGCCGCGGACGTGTCAAAGAACGACGAGTTGTACGTCCTCAAGGACACATACAGATCGTAACTGTTCTCCGGCAGGGCAGACAGGTCTTCGGCGCTAGAGACGACAGTTCTCGACGAGGGAATGCGTCCGCCTATATTCGCAAGACCACTTTCCGCGATGTCAACAAAGGTGATCTGCGGGCAATCGGAAAACAAAGCCGCTGCTTCGTGACCGGCTCCGACACCGACGTTGAGGATGTTGACGGCAGACAGAGAACTTGTGGACGACCTCCTGTAAACCGACATGAAGTCGTCCATCCACCCCGAGTTGGCGGCACGGGCGTCGTACGCGTAGTCATAGGTGCCGTACTTCGCGTCAAAAGCTTCCGACAGTGCGTCGTTTACGGCGCGATCAGCCTCTTTGTACTCGATCCCATACCTCTGGCAGATCAGAGAAGCGAGCGAGAGCCTCCCCCTGTTCGCATTGACATCACTCCTGGAAAGCGCGAACCCCCTCGACCTCAGTCCGGTGGATACAGCTTCACTAATGCGATGTGTGGAGTAGTGGGGGTTGCACTCGATATTTTGCTCGCTCGCTGCGTAGAGGTCTCGGTTCTGCTCGAGGATCTCACGCTGTAGGTCGTCGGGGAAGCGTTGTACATGACCTCGTGCAGTGACGGGATCTTCATCGAGGTAACTCGTCAGCGCGGGGTCTGGCAGGCCGATGTAGACCCTGTCGATGCGCACTTCCTTCAAGAGCTCAGCGAGCTCAAACGACTGGTTTGCCGACAGGGTGTTGATCGTCAGATATGCGCTGTGTGCGCTGGATATTCCGAGTTCCTGCATCCTGCTCCGCAGAGTGCGATACCAGGATACGCCGCGGACTTCCCCCTCGAAGGCGGAGCAAGTCAATTCGTCGTGTTCAGACACGAGCGCAACGCCGACCCGCCGACCTGATTTCGACGCCCTTTGTGCGACGCGAATGGCGTAGTTCATCCAGTAGTTACTGTTCGGACTCATGTGGGCCTCTGTCCCTCGGCGGCAGTGCGCCTCCTGTTGGTTTGCAGAACCAAGCGGGTGATCACCTTCACGGGCGTCCTTCGTGGTGACACGGAACGTGAACTTCGGATGAGGTCGCCGTGACAACGGTTGGAGGACGACGAGCACGCCGTCCTGGAGATTCGCCGGGGCCGCTGCCTAGCACTATTGGGCTTCAACCGGGCAGGATGAGGCGACCATGAGGAGCGCTCACTCACGATCGTCAGCAACTCTCGGAGAGGAAAGCCACCTTGGAGAGGGAGGAGCGGGCTACGTTCGCTGCGGAACTCACGCACTGGCGCAGCGTGCGGGGCCTGTCGAAGGCAGCTCTCGCCCAGCGCCTGAACATCGACCCCTCGTACGTGAGCCACCTTGAGGCCGGCCGGGAACACGGCAGCTCCCAGCTCGCCCGCCGGGCGGACACCGAACTCGACGCTGGCGGAGCACTGTGGCGGGCATGGCAGCGCACCGACGCCTCCCCGCAGGCGGCCGAGCAGAACGACCCGCCGTCCGGCACCGGCCTGCTGGTCCTGGAGGACGAGGCGGCGCTCCGCTACGACGACGGACGCTTCCACCTCAGCATGCGCAGGCTCCTGCATAACAACGGCACCGAGCCCGTCACCCGCTACCTCGTACGAATCGCCGTCGACCGATACCCCTCCGAACCGGAACGGTCCAACGCCCTCTACCGCCGCAACCCTCTGACCTGGGAAGAACTCCAGCTCACGGCGCATTGCGCGGACGAGCCGATGGGCTGGACCGTCAAACACGACCGGGACGCGTTCAAGGAGGTGTGGCTCCAGTTCCAGAACCCAACGAGCCGCTGCCCTCTCTACCCCGGCCAGGAAGCCGAGATCTCCTACTCGTACTGCGTCGGCGCCGAGAAATGGGGTCCCTGGTTCCAGCGCGCGGTGCGACTGCCCACCCGGCGTCTGGCTGTGGAACTGTCTTTCCCCCGAGACAGTGAACCGTCCGTCTGGGGAACCGAGACTTCCATGAGCGCCGACTTCGCCCCACTGCGCACACCCCCACAGCGCACGGAACGAGGCGAGCACAGCGTCTTCTCCTGGGCCACCCTCGACCCTCCCCTGCACGCCCGCTTCCGCCTCGAATGGCGCCTGAAGAACGCAGCCGACGAGAAAGCGAACAACCCCGTGAGCACCCTGTCCGCGAGCCAGGCCATGGCCAACGCCGGCATCGTCCAGGACGGCGACCCCGTCCTCACCCGCGCTGCCCGTCCCTTCGACCTGCCCACCGAGGCTGAAGAGGCCCAGGAGGTCATCACCTCGCTGATGGACGCAGTCGGCCGCGTCCGCCAACTTCACACGTTCGGCAAGGGCATGGGCATCGCCGCCCCGCAGATCGGGATCGACCGCGCCGCCGCCGTCGTCTTCCCACCCGATGCAGCGACAGAGCCCATCGTGCTGCTGAACGCCCACGTCGCCGAGGCCTCCGAGGACGAGGACGAGCAGTACGAAGGCTGCCTCAGCTTCTTCGACGTCCGAGGACTCGTGCCTCGCCCGCTGAGCATCGTCGTCGCTCACAGCAGCCTCGACGGCTCCACCCACCTGTCGCGGTTCACCCACGGCCTGTCCCGGCTCGTCCACCACGAGGTCGACCACCTGGGCGGCGTGCTGTACCGCGAGCGCATGCGCTCGGGTGTGCAACCGATCCCTGTAGAGGAGTACCGCGGGACCGGCCAGCGCTGGACGTACGGCTGAGCAACAGCGTGGCGCGGTGAGCTTAGTGGCAGGCGTGAAGTCGGACATGCCCCCTTCTCGAAGGGCCCAAGGGGCAGAGGTGGGCTCGCCGAGCAGCGTGGAAGGGCGCCGGGCGCCGGTCAGTTCCTGTGGCAGCTCGATGGGCCGTTCGAGGGCGAGGACGTCGCGGGCCGGGGTGCGGTGGTCGCCGTCTCCGCTCCGGCCGCGGCCTTTGTGCTCGATGTCCCGGCACCGGGTCCCCGGCGGTCCCGACGACGGGGTGGCTGTTGTCGTCGCAGCCGCCGAGCAGCACGGGGTACCGGACCACGATCTCCCCCAGGCAACGGGCGTTGTCGGGCAGTACAACTGGGCCCTGTACCGCGAGCACGAGCATCTGTCGGTCCCGGGTCGTCGGCCTGCCCGGGCCGCAGTCGAGCGGGCGCGGTTTCCTCGTACCGCGGGGTGGCCTTCAGCTCGGTCCGGTACCGCCCCATGGTGGACTGCGCCAGGAACGAGCCGTCCAGCTCCCACGTCGGGAGAGACAGCTCGCGGACCGCGGAGGCGTGTTCTCGGCGAAGCTCGCGCTCTGCCTTCTTCAGCCGGGATACCTCCGCCCGCAGTTCCTCTGGTTCCGGGCGCCGGGTCTGCGGCGTCTCCAGAGTCTCCTTCACCGCCTGCGCCACCGGCGAGTAGTAGGAGGCGCGGGAGACATCGGCTTCGGTGCACACATTGACGATCGTGACCTTGCCGTCGGTGGTCTCGGACAGGTCGTGCGTCAGCCGTTCGAAGGCGTCCATCAACGCCTGGTCGATATCCGTCAGCGGACGACTGCCGTGGCGCAAGCGGCCGAAGGTCTGCCAGATCCTCAGGTCCGTTTCCTCGTTCATACGGTGTGCCAGCCTCCCTCGGGCTGTCGCGCGGTCCTTCTGCCGCATCTCCAGTACGGACAGGGCCTGGTCCCGTGCTGTTCGCAGCCGGGGGACGTGGATCGTGGATCGCCGGGCGCTGGGGCAGCTCAGGCACATGTTGTACAGCGGCAAGGGCCACCCTGCCGCCTTGGCGCGCTTTCGACAGACCGCCGTCCACGCTTGGTAGAAGCAGTCGTTGAGGAGGCCGGAGTGCAGGGTCTTGGCCAAGTGCTCCAGCATGGTGCGGAGCCGGGCGGGGGAGGCAACGACGCCGGGCAGGTCGCCCAGCTCGCGGCGGATACGCTCGAACTCGATCGAGATGCGCTCGGCGTAGACCCTGGCCCGCCGCAGGATGACGAGTCACCCCTGGGACAAAGCGGCTGCCGCACGGTTGATCCACGCGTAGCTCTCATCGGTGCTGAGGGCCGCGGCCGCGGCGCCGTTCAGGGCTTCGTGGATGGCGAGGGCGTGCTTCGGGCCGGTTTCGTAGGCGACGGACAGGCTGTCGTGGACGACAAGCCGATGGCCCCCTCCCATCACCAGTTCGCTTACGGACGCGGAGGGATGGGCCGGCCTGTCGAAGGGGAGCACGAGGATCGTTGCTGCATCGCGCTCAATCAGGTCTGCTAGATGGTTGAGTTGCCTGCTCATCACGTCGCGGCCGCCTAAGGGGCGCATGAGAACGGCTTCGTCCAGGAGCAGGGTCAGATGCTGGCCCTCGCCTGGACGCAGTGTGGGCACGGTCAGCGGAACGGGCGCGGGCCGGGTTGGGTCGAGGCGCATGAGTGCCTGCGACGCCATCTGGGCGTAGCCGGGAACCTGAAATGCACGGGGAATCCAGAAGCGAGTGTGAAAGCAGATCGCGGTGGCTGCGTACTCACAAAGGGCCAGCCGGGCTCGCGCCCCCGGGTGGGGGTCTAGGCACTTGTGGCGTCGCCAGCTCTCGCTCTGGGGCAGTAGTTGTTGGATCGCCGGGCCATGCATGGGATCGGCGACGCCGTACATGGGCAGAAGGGCCTTCAGGACGGCGGGAGGCATCGGGATCTCGGCGCGCTCCATCTGGCTTAGGGCCGCGGGCGTACAGCGTAGGGGGAACGCGACGCTGCGCAGTGTCTGCGAGCTGTGTCCCCTGAGCGCTCGGAGGTAGAGGCCCACCACGATGGCGCCGGGGGAAGGCGCGTCGTCGAATGCTGTCGATGGCGTCTGGTCGGTCAGGTGCTGCATCATCACGACGGGTCCACGGGGTCAGGGCCACACGCGCGGATGTGGCCGGGATTGCGTGCCGTGGTGGCCGGAAGGAGGAGTGCCGATCACCACGGAGGGGGTTACCTCCTCGCCGGCACGGGGGTGAACCGGCGGCGCGGAGGGTGTCTGTTCCTTGAGGTGTGCGAGCGGTGAGGGGCCAGGACGGGGATTGCGGGTAGCTATGGAGAGTGCGGAACACTGAGTGGTCAGCCCCCGCGTCGAGGTGTGTGCCGCCCGACGGACCGGGCCAGGGGGAGGGACATCCGGTCCGCCGGACGGGGTTCAGTGCGCGGCCGCGGCCGCGAGTTCGTCCAGTTCGACGGGGGTGCACCCGTGCAGGGCGACGACATCCCGGGCGGCGAGAGTCCAGCGCAGGCGCGGATCGTCGAGTCCGACGAACTCAAGTTCTCGGCCGCGCTCGGCGGGGAGCGGCTGAAGAGTCTGGGAGTCGTAGACGATGCCCGCCACGCCCCAGGGAGGTGCGTACTCCACCCGCGCTGCTACCCAGCCCTTGCGTAGATGAGGGCAGAGCCGCACGGCTTCGGCCGCGCACGCCTCGTGCACGGGCGGCACGGCAGTCTTCTCACCCTCGCGGATCGGCTGTCCCTTCGCGCCACGCATGAGGAAGAGGTGCCGACCGCCGCTGTGAGTGAAGGTGGATTCGCCGCATATCTGGCAGAGCATGTGGTTCATGCATTGGCGCTGCCGCAGAGCGTGAACACTGGCGAGGTACGGCTCTCCGATACCGCGGACGACTGGCATCCGCACCCACAGCACGCCATCCCGGCGGTCGGCCCTGGGATCCTCGTCCGGGTACCCGATGCCGTCGCCCGTGAGGCTCGGGCGTCGCTCGATGGGGTACTGGCGTTGGTCTTCTCGGGACCAGCGCGCGATGAACGGGACACGCATGCCTCGCCAGTGGAACTGGCGTACGCCGCTCATGACGGCATGCTTTCCGTCGGGATGGGTCGGTGGGGGGTAACGACTTGTCCCTCTGGGAGCAGTTCGCCTGTTTCGTCGAAGAGCAGGACTCCATTGCACAGCAGCGCCCACCCCTGCACGCTGCGGCGTGTGAGGACGACCGCCGCTTCACGGTCTGGCGCGTCCGGCGAAGGACACGGCGGCCGGTGCTGGCACATGAGCCCCTTCCTCTCCATCTCGCGTCCTGGCCCCTTTCGAAGCTGGGCTGGGGCAACTGGCTTGCTGGTCATTCGGCGTCCTTGACTTCCCGAGCAGCGATCAGTAGCTCGAGCAGCTCCCAAGTGACACGGGCCAGCCGGCGGGTCAGGCCAAGGGCCGACGGGCAGTCGCTGGGAAGCAGCTCGTCATGGACGGCACGGGCTTGTTCAACCGCGTCCTCGATCGTCTTTGTCGTGGGGCGACGCGTGTCCGAGACGGCGATGTTGACTAGCTGCAGCAAGGTTCCCCTCAGCGACTCAGTGAGTTCGGGTGTCTCGTGTGGCTGCGGAGTGTGGTCGCCCAGAACACGATCTAAGAGATCGAAGACGGCGTTCGGGTCGAATGGTGTCCATGAAGACTTCAGGGCCTGCAGTACAAGCGCCAGCTGTTCCACGTTCAAAGGAGACTCCACGCGCTCAGCCGGCATGGGGTGTCCGGGACGGCCCGGCGGCAGCCCGAGTGGTGCGAGTGTGCTGATGGTCATCGACATGCCTCCTCATGGGGAGCGGGGTGGGCGGGCGCTGTCAGCGCCAGCGCTGGTGACTCGGTGGGATCTGCCGATGGCCCCACCGGGTGCTCATATCGCCACCGGAGCCAGACGGCCACGACAGGAGAAGGGCCAAGCGGCACTGTTCGTAAGCAAGTGGGCTCTCATCGGTGGATCTCCTCGTGCTGCTCGTCGAGGGGGACCGGCTCGGCGATGAAGACCCACATGTCCTTGCCGTTAGTGGTCCCTGACACGGACGAGTCATCGACCAGAGCATGCACAAGGGCCAAGCCGCGACCGCTCTCATCGAGCGGTCTTGCCGACACCGGCGCTGGCGTGTAGGGGTCCGCGTCGCGGACAATCGCGGTGACCCCGTCGCGCACGTGCTGGACGAGAAGGCTTGCATTTCGACGCCCGTGGACATCGGGCCGGGCATGCTCCAGCACGTTCGTCAGTAGCTCGTTGACGGCAAGCAGCACACGATCGGACGTCCCGTTGCTGACGTTCCACCACCGAAGATGCTCGCGCACGATATGTCGCACCCTCGCCAGATGCGGCGCCTCTACGCAGAAGCGCATGTCAAGTTGGCCGAGGCTGGTTCTGGTGATCGCGCGAACCGGATCACCCGTGCCAGCGGGATTGAGAAGTGCGCTCATCGCGATACTCCGTTCCCTTGCTCCGAAGGCCCTGCATAAGGCGACGGTTGCGGTGTGTACTGAGACCAAACCGATCAGCAACCATTGAGGCAGAGCACGTCGGGCGCGTGCAGATTCTGATGCCGAGAGTCGGAGAGTTCGGCATCACGAGGGATGGGAACGGGACATGCCGCAGCCAGAGAAGCCTCTCGACCCCGGGGCATCTCCCCAGGAGTGGTTCGGGTACGAGGTGCGTCAGAGGCGGAAGGCGGAGGGCCTGTCAGCGCGGGAACTTGGACGATTAGTCCTGGTCAGCGGCGACATGATCTTGTCCATTGAGAAGGGTAAGTATCCCTCTTGCCAGCGTGAGCTGGCCCGTCGGCTCGATGAGATCCTCGCGACGGATGGCGTTCTGGAACGGGCATGGCCGATGGTCTTCGACCGCCGCGATGCCGACAGAAAACGCCCTGATGCCGATAAGCGCTTCCACAGCCGACAGGAGAAGGCCGTTCAGGTGCGGACAGGCCGCATCCTGGACAGAGACGAAGTAACTCCTCGCCTTGGGAGCCAAGAGCCTGTGGACCGACGCGCGTTCCTCCAAGCGACCAGCCTGGCTGCCCTCGCCCCCATAGACCCACGGCTCCTGACACTTCCTGAAACCGTTGGCTCCAGCCACATTGAGCAGGTGCTGGACGTCGCCACCACCATCAGCTGCTGGGACAACAAGTACGGAGGCGGCGGCATGGTCCGAGACGTCGCCGCCCGAGCCATGCAGTGGGCCGCCGGGCTTCTCCAGGCTCAGAGCCCGCAGCAGCTGCGTCCCGCCCTCTTCACCGCCGTCTCAAGGCTCGGCATCGTCGTGGGCGCCTCCGCTTTTGACACCTACGAGCACGACAACGCCACCCGCAACTTCAAGCTCGCGGCTGACTGCGCGGAGGAGGCCGGAGACTGGCACCTGCGCGCCAAGACCTACAGCTACCTGGCCCGTCAGTCCGTATGGATCGGCCAGCCTGACGACGGGCTCACCTACGCCGAGAAGGGACTGGTCCGCTCGGACCGGCTCACCGCCACCGAACGGGCCATGCTCCACACCGCCCGCGCCAGGGCCTTCGGGAAGATGGGCAATGTGCGCGACTGCATGGCCGCAGTAGGGGAAGCCGACGACGCGTTTACGCAAGCCCAGCCGTCCGAGGACCCGCCGTGGATGGCGTACTACGACGAAGCCCAGCACAATGGCGACACGGCACATGCGCTGTTCGACCTCGCCATCCTCGCCAGCCAGGACCCTGGCCGCGCAGCGCGCCGCTTCGACGCCGCGGTGCAGGGCCACGCGGATGCCTTCAAACGCTCACGGGCGATCTCCCTCACCAAGCTGGCCGCGCTCATCATGGCTAAGGGCGATCCGCGGCAGGCAGCAGCAACTGGGCACGAAGCTCTGGACGAAGTCGGCCGTCTCACCTCACGGCGGGCCGCCGACGACCTTCGCCAGCTCGGAGCGTTCGCGTCCAAGCACCCCACCGTCGGGGCAGCGGTGGTCCTGCGTGAGCGCATCGCCACTACCGTCTCAGCATGACGACTTCGGCCGCAGCGCCCGCGCGCGACACCTTGGAGCACGCCTGCCGGGCCGTCGGCCTTGACGCCGACGGCGCTGAGCCCGTACGGCTGGCAGAGAACCAGATATGGCGACTGCCAGGCTCACGAGTGGTCGTTCGTATCGCCCGAGCCGGGCAGAGCCCGGCGACCCACCGCGAAGTGCGCGTCGCGCGCTGGCTCGCAGAAAACGGCTTGCCTGCCGTGCGTCTGGCCGACGTAGCACAGCCCGTCGAGGCCGACGGCCGCCCGGTCACGTTCTGGGAGGAACTTCCGCCGCACGAACAGGGCAGCCATATCGATGTCGCCCTGTTGCTGCGGCAGCTCCACGACCTGCCGCCCCCTGACCTCGAGCTTGGAAACTTGGATCCCTTCGTCCGCGTTGCCGAGCGCCTGCAGGCAGCCACGACCCTCAGCGGCGCTGACCGTGCGTGGCTCCAAGGCCTGTACCAAGACCTTGCCACAGCGTGGACGGATCGTCCCGCAGGACGACCCGACTGCGCTGTGCACGGTGACGCCTGGCCGGGCAACCTCATTCGCACGACCAATGGCCCACTGATGATCGACCTGGAACGCTTTTCACTCGGCCCTCCGGAGTGGGACTTGGTCTCCACCGCGGTACGGGCACGAACTACTGGGGCGGTCACCGCATCTGAGTACGACGAGTTCTGCGCCGCCTACGGATACGACGTCACCGAGTGGCCCGGCTACACCGTCTTCGCCGCGGCCAGGGAGCTCCGCATGGTGACCTATGCGGCTCAGCACGCGGCGGTCCATCCGGACTGGGCCAGCCAGGCCCAGCACCGCGTCGACTGCCTCCGAGGCCGCCACGGATCTCGCCCCTGGAACTGGAGAGGGATCATGTAGCCCGTGCCTTCGACAGCAGGCCGGCGACGCTGCTTAACCGGCGTCGGCAGGGGGTGCGGTCGGCACGAGAGGCAACGGTGTCGCCTGGGAGGCATCGTGGATCCGCGCGGCGTCCACCAACTGCTGGGCAGCGGCGAGGATGGAGGCAGCCTTCTCCGTCTGAGGCTCGGGCCAGATGACGCCGACGGCAAACTCTTGGGCTTGCGCGGAAAGCGTTAGTGCGACGAAGGCCAGCCACTCGGCGGCAGAGGCGACCTGCTGGTAGTCCTCGCGGCACGGGCACGGCGAAGCGGAATTGGTGCAGGGAGGCAGATAGCCGCTGCCACCGCAGAAAGTGCAGCCGCCGTCGGCGGCCGGGTTCAGGCACCACTCCAGGCGGCAGGCTTCGCAGCGGGCGGCATCCGCACGGTCGTCCGTACCGGGGATAGGCACGCCGAACTCGACGACGCGAGCGCTGCCACAGGCGGGACACACACGTGTGAACGGCACGGCATCCTGCGGCAGCACTTCCCCTGCGTGGACGCAGGCGCTGCACAGGTCCTGCGTGACGGCGTTGGGCACCCAGCGGCATCCGCCCGGGCAGGCATGGTTGTCGGTGCACCCGCACCGGTAGCAGCGGGGGCCCTCGTGTTCTGCCGCGGTGAGGACCGGGTGGAGGTCGGTGTCGGGTCGGTCGTGCTGCGGTTCCATGTGTGTCTCCTGACAAATGTCTCGACGACAAGTAGGGGCGGGTAGTGCGGGTCCGGATAGGCGCAGCCGCGGCGGCCAGGCCCAGGCGGGGGTTTACAGGCCGCGGGCATCAGCGAGGTCAGCGGCCCGGTCGACCATGCGGGTCGGGACGTGGCCGGAAGCGAAGGCGTCGTTGAAGGACGGCACAGAGTCGACGTCGTTGCCGAATTCGCGCCCAATGGTGTCCAGCAGCAGGTTCATGGCGGCGCTCTCCAGGTTCTGGTCGCCGCGGGCTTCGACGTGGATGGCGCCGTAGAGGCAGCGAGCGCCTTCTGTGTCGATGAGGGCCCCGGTGCACCAGCCGCCGGTGATCAGGCGGTAGTAGGCGCGCTGGAGCAGCGCGGCGACCGGGGTCGGATGCAGCTTGGGCAGCGGCTGCCGGGCCGGGGTGAGCGGGAGAGCGACGATGCGGTTGAGGTCGAGGGGCTCGGCGGGGATGTGTGCGGTGCGGACCTCGTACGCCACGGCGGCTTCCTCGAGTGCCACGGTCATTGCGGCGTCCGTTGCGGCCATGCGGGCCTCGAGGGATGGTTCGGCAGGCGGTGTGTTGCTCGTGGAGGCTGGATTGGGTGGGGTGTGGGCGATGCGTGGCGGCATCGGTGTCTCCTCGCAGGGAGTCGAAGGGTGAGTGAGGGGGGCGGTCTTCGACGTCGGCGGTGTGGCGTCTAGGAGCTGGGCATCCAGCCGCTGACAGTGCCGATCGCACCGGTGATGACGGGGCAAGGCTGCCGAGGCGAGGGCGGGCCAGATACACACGGCGCCCTCCCTGAGCAGGGCGGCAAAGACGATGCCGAGCAGTAGGGCAGCGGAGATGGTGATGGCCACGGGTGTGGTTCCTTGCCGGAGTGCTGAGCGGCACAAGAGCCAGGGGCCGCCCGTCCGCGGGACGGGGCCCGCAGGGGGGTGACTCAGGCGCCAGTGAGGTTCCTGATGGCCGCGAGCGCCTGGCTGGGCGAGGTGACGGCGTCCTGGCGCTCCTCGCTGCCGCCGCCGCTCTCCCGGCTGCGGTTGCCGCCGCCCCGGCGGGGCCGGGCGTCTTCGTCGTCCTCGCCCTCGTTTTCGGGCGCAGGGCCGAACTCGCCGGGCTCGGGGGGCCGGTTCCAGTCGCCCCACAGGCCGCGCTTCTCCAGCTCGCGGATCTCGTATTCGGTGAGCTGGTAGACCTCGTCGGGGAAGAGGTGGGCGAGGTCCGTGTCGAAGTCGGCGTACAGGACCCGCAGCAGCACGGCGCGGCCGTTGTCGAGGATGATGACGGCGACGCCGCCCGTGGAGGCGCCGTTCTCCGGGTCAGCCTCCCCGGTCATGGCCCGCTCGATGGCGGAGCCTTCCTGGCGGGAGTAGCGGGCCGGGATGGTCGGCACGTCGTAGGGGTTCTCCATGGTGCCTTCCGCGGCCTTGCGGGTGGCGCCGGGGCTGCCCATGTTGAAGATGACGGGGCGGGAGTTCTGGCGCAGGTTGTCCTTCATTTCGGTGGAGAACCCGTTGTGCGCGAACGGTGACTGGCCGGCTGGCTTGAAGCCGATGCCGTACTTAAGGCCGGTGACGGTGAGGTCGTCGCCGTTGGTCTGGATGTCCTGCCCGCACAGGGTGTCCTGGGTCGCGGTCATGAATTCGTCCGCGTAGACGGACAGCAGGCGGTAGGGGCAGCGCGGGTCGCCGGGCTTGTAGTCGTGTGGCTTGCCGTCGTGTGGCCAGGGCATCTCCGCGCGGATCTCGCACAGTGCCTTCGCCGCGCGCAGTTGCCGGGCCATGAACAGGGCGGTGGAGCCCTGCCGGTCGATGTACTGGCCCAGTGTGGTGGTCTTTTCGTCCTTGCGGACGGTGGACAGCCACACCACGGCCCCCGCCAGGGATTCGGCCGCCATGGAGATGGCGAAGTACTGCGTCTTGCCCGAACGGGAGACACCGAGGACGAGGCCGTGGCAGGCGGCGTTCTTGTCGTGCTGCCAGACCATGTTCTTCACCGGCTGCCCGGTGATGGTGAAGCCGCACACGTACATGCCCTTGGCGTCCGGGGTGAGCAGCTCGCGGGTGGCGGGGAAGATCTGGCTCAGTGGCGGGGTGTCGAAGGCGCTGATGAGGAACTCGGCACCGTCGGCGAGCAGGAACACGCGACTGTCGTCTTCCTTGATGCCCAGGCCTCGGCAAACTTTGGCCAGGTTGACGCGGAGCACGGCGGTGGCATCGGTCAGCTTGGCTCGGTAGAACGTCACGCCCCGCTCGTGGTCGCGCCTCTTGCTGACCAGGACCGAGCCGGGCGCGCCGCCCTTGGGGCCGCCGATGCGGTCGGCCCATCGCTCCTTGTCGGTGGGCTTCTCGCGGCGGCGCCGGTTGGCGTCGGGGGTGATGTGGGCTTCTAGCCAGCCGGGGCCGCCTTGCCGCCCGGGATGGGGGGTGACCGGTGTGAGCGACACGTCGCTCTCGTCGACATCACCGAATGCTGCGGCGACGTCGGCCTCCGACAGGCCGGTGATCGGCCGTCCGGGTTCTGAGGCCCGCAGGAGCACGGTCAGGTCGTGCTGCATGGAGGGGTGCCGGTGGGCGGCGACGATGTGGGTGCGCCCGGGCATCCCGGCCCGCGCCCACAGCATCCGCGCCTTCCGGGTGAGCTGGTCAGCTCCGTCATCCGGCACGACCAGGGTGGCCTTGGGGCGGCTGGGGGGCAGCTGCGGGGCCGGGGTGGCGAGGGCGGGGCGGTGGCCGCGGCGGGAGTGCCGGGAGAGGGGCAGCACGAGGCAGCCTGCCGCGGCCCACACTGCGGCAAGTCCCGCGTCCCAGCCCCAGCCGGGGGTGTACTGGGCGGCCACGTCGACGACGGTGCCGAGGGTGAGTGGAGACCCGCGCAGGATCTTCCGGCCCGCGCCTTCGCGGCCCTTGAATGCGAGGATCATGCCGCCGATCCCGGCGGCGCCGGCCAGCAGGACACCGGTGTTCACGGCGCCGTCCGGGCAAGCGTTCGGGACGGCGGCGAGTACCGGCGCGGCAAGGGTGTAAGCGAGGCGTTCGAGCACGACACTGCGCGGCGTGGACACCGGAGATTCCTCCTCTTCGAGAGCGGGTGAGGGCGGCCCCGGCGTTGTGCTGGTGGCCGCCCTCACGGAGCGGGGTTAGGAGCTCAGCGGGTGAAAAAGCCAGGCCGGGGCGTCCTCTCGCGGCGGGTGGAGCGGATGTCATCCAGGGCGCCGTACAGCTTCGAGTGGGTGCTCTTGGTCTGGTACGTGAGGTCGGCAGCCTCCTGCGCAGTGCCCGTGAGCTTGCGGACCTGAACGGCAGCACCTCCCAGGGCGACGGCCACATGGTTCGACAGCTCCACGAACTTCTTGTCGAGTTCGGCGCCTTCAATGGCACCGGCGAGGCCGGCAGCGCGGTTGGCGTTGGCCCGCATGTCGCGGAGCAGGTCGTCGAGTTCGAAGGCGGCGTCGTCGATCGCCATGCCGAGCGTTTTCAACTTGGCCTGGACGGACTTGTAGCGGTTGTCGCCGTCGCCCGGCACGGGCGCCGTGCGGCTGGTATCGCGTTCGAGGTCGCTGTCCATCAGTGGCTCCTTGATCTAGTCGTGGTGTGCAGCGGCCGACGTGGACGCCAGGCCCGCGTCGTCCCTGGCGTCCATGTCCTGGCCGTAGACGCGGGCGACGTCCGCGGCCGCGACCATGGCGGCCTCCGAGGCGATCCCGCACTCCTCCGCGCAACGCCGGGCCTGCAGCTTCAGGCGGCCCGCGGAATCGGCGAGTTCCGTGATGAGGTCGGTGACGCGGGTGTCGATGTTGTGGTCGTCGACCAGGTCTGCAGCCATGCCCCGCAGGGCGTCGGCAACCGTGGCGAACGCCTCCGCCAAGGCCTCGGCGCGTTCCTGGTGGGCCGCGGCACTGATGGCGACGTTCACCATCTCCACCAGGTACTGATCGAAGGAGATGTCCGTGCGGTGCTGGGTGGCGAGGCCGCCCTGCCGGGACGGGGCGGTGACCTCCGTTTTGTTCACGCTGCTCTTCCCTGTGCCTGTATTTCGGATGGGGTCATGGGGCCTCGTCGGCTGCTCCGCTGCGCCTGCCTCGTCCTTGTGCGCGGCGCTGAGGGCGGGCCGGCTGACCTGGGGCGGTTCCTTGTCCTCGGTGTCCGGGTTGTGATGGTCGGTGCGTTCGACGGTGATGCCGAGGGAGTCGGCGGGGACCAGGCCGGGCAGTTCGTCCGTTCGCCCGCGGCTGCGCTCGCGGCTACGGCGCCATCGGTCCCGGAGCCGCTCGCCTTTTGGCGTGCCCGCGCTGTCCGCGTCACAACTGTCGGGTCCTGGTTCAGGCTTGGTGCTGGCGCCTGCGGGATCGGAAGGCTTGTCCTTCCCGGGGCCGTCAGATGGGCCGTGGCGCGCTTTCTCGGTTCCATCCGGCTCATCGGGCGCGGTGCCTGCCTTGCGGCCGTCAGCGGCGGCGTCAGGGGCGTCCTCGGAGGATGTCTCCTTGACTGTGCCGTCGACCCCTTTCGAGGCCTTCGGTCGGGACTTCCAGGGCCGCTCGCCGGGCTTGTGCGGATCGATAACCGTGCCCGCCGGGAGTCGCCCGCTCTTGCTCGGCCTTGCGGCCTCGCTCTTCTTGCCCGTTTCAGCCTTGCCGCTCGGCTTCCCACCCCCCTTCGCCGCAGGCTTGTTCTCTGGCTTGGCCTTCCATGGGCCGACGCTCGGGGGCGGCTTCGACTTGCTGCCCGAGTCGCGCCACGGCCGGTGGCCGGGCCTGTGCGGGTCCAGCGTCTTGCCGACACCGTTCCGCTTGCCCCTACCGCCCCGGCCAGAGCCCGCCTGCCAACCTTTTGACCGGCCGTCAGCTCCGCTGCGCCCGGGACCGGGTGTGCTGCTTGCCGGAGGCCGGCCAGCGCCCTTCGGGGCGCCCTTGACCGGCCCCCGACTCCCACTGCCCCCGCCTCCCTTGCCGGGCGACTTCGGACCCGTACGACCAGCCTGGACTGCGGTGTTGGCGCCGCCCCTCGGCTGCTTGGGCCGGGCAGGACCAGACCCCGTACCGCTGCGCGAGGCCCCACCGGTACCGGCCTTAGAGCGGCCCTTGCCCGATCCCAGGCCGGAGCCGGTGGACTTCACACGGTCGGCCTCCGCCTTTCCCCGAGCCTCCGCTTTGTCGCCTCTTGCTTTGAGAAGCGCCTGTCGCAGCTTTCCGTTCTGCTCAATCAGCGCGACTTCCTGCGCAGTGCGCGCCCCCAGCAAGGCGGCCTTCCGTGCGATCTCGGCCTCCCGGAACGGCGCCTCACTTTCGTGACGTGCCCGCGCCATGTCGATCCGGAACTCCAGCCAGTCACCGATACGGTCGGCGAGAGAGCGAGGCTGAACATACTCGACGTATTCATCCTCGCCGTATTCGCCGTTCGGCTCAGGTATCGATATTCCCTCCGAAGAGAGCGCCATCGACGGGTCCATAGGGTGCGGAATGGGTGGCAAATCAATAGTTGTCTCTTCCGGCGGAGCCTCAGGAATGTCCTCCGGCGCCGGGAGGGTATCGGTGTAGGCCGGGATAGGCGGCGGCACATACGAGGGATCGCCGCCTCCGGGGAACCGAAGCAGGATCCCGTTCGGGTCATCGGACACCGCGCACCTCCTTCCAAGGGGCTTGACAGACCGTGAGCCTTGTGTGCACGCGTGCACGGGCACGCGTGCACGCTTTGTGCGCGCGAGGCCCCTCCGGGCATCGGAGGGGCCATCGCGGGTGACGTTCAGTGACGCGGGTGGTTCTGCTCGACGACCTGCTCGGCGTATCGCAGAAGGTCGTCCCACAGGCGCCGGTCGCCCGCCGCCCGCCTGTCGGTCGCCGTCATGAACAGGCGGCAGACGAGGGTGAATCCGGCGTAGACGTCGCAGCGTCCAGCTTTGATTTCTTTAGCGATTTGAGATCGGGTTAGCCGGAGCCAGAATTCCATTGCTCCCTTTTCGCCGCGTGATTCGCGGGCTGCGCGTTCCTCGTCTGCCAGCCAGGCTATGCGATTCTGTGCCGAGCGCTCGACGCTGGTGAGCGGGCGCGTCATGCCGTCTCCCTGTCGGTGAGGTCGTAAAGCGACTTGGGGCCACTATAGCGACGCTGATCTGCAGTAATGTCCTCCTTGGGTTCTGGTGCGGACTGCAGTGCAGCCGCCTTCTTTCGCTGCTTCTCCAGGGCCTTTTCCTGGCGCTTTCGCGCTACCTCCCTCACGCCTTCGTCGTGTGCGTGGCGCTTGTGGGCACTCTTTTCCAGCCCGTCCGACAGCGCACGGAGGTCTTTGAGAGCGCCAGCGAGTTGCCTATCCACGGGCAGGGCGCGCAGACGGGCGCTGTACCAGTGGTCTCCTTCGACGCGGGTGTGGCGGCAGTGCACGCGTGTCTCGAGCTGCAGCGTCTCCAGGTTCTTGCCGATGTCCAGCAGGACCCGCTGGATGTCCGCGAGGTACCGGGCGGTCGCCTCGGGGCTTTGCGCCACATCGCGCAGAGGCGCGTGGTTTGAGTCGTTGCTGTTCACAGGGGAACCTCCAGTGCCATTCAGGCGGTGATGGTGGGCTGTTGACTGCTTCCGGCAGTTGCAGTGAAGGCCAACCCGGTGTGCCCGCGTTGGCCTTCACTGGTGGTGCGGGAGTCCGGTCTGGGGTGGCAGTCCGCCGTAATGAGGACGGGGCGCCTGTGCTGTTGGGGCCGGCTGGTGGTGAGCGTCACCGGTTCACCCGAGCGCTCGGGTGAACACCGATGACGACGGTGAGCGTCAGGTGATTTGCCTGGGCGGGTGAGCGCGCTCACCCGCTCACCGGCTCATCCCTCGCTCACCCACTCAGGCTCACGCTCATGCGGGGACGCTCGTTGCTTGCGTTCAACTTGAGTGCGTAGCCGCTGAGCGGTCGGGCGTGAGACCGGCTTGTCGGACAGAGCCGCCTCGGTGAGCGCTTTGCGGATGTCCTTCCATTGGGGGCGGCGCCCGAGTTCGGTGTAGAGGAGGCGGATGCGTTCATGGCGGCGCTCGGTGAGCGCGTCCGTCGCGCTGCGGCTTCGGGTGCCCTGCGCTCCGTGAGCGCTGCTGCTCTCGCTGGTGCGCTCACCGCCGTGAGCGTTGGGGGGGAGCGCTTGGCGCTCATGCTCACCGCAAGCGTTCCCCGCAATGAGCGTGCTCGGCTCGGGGTGAGCGCACTTGGTGTCGGCGACGCGCTCGATGGTGTGAGCGTTCTCAGGGGTGAGCGTGTCAGCGAGTGAGGCGGGCTCGGTGCCGAGCTTGAGCGCCATGCGCTGTTCCAGCGGAGCCTTGCTCCGCCACCGCCGTCCGTACTTCTCCTTCAGACGCGCTCGCAGCCAGGTCTGCTCCTGGAGACGCTTGAGCGCCTCCTCGTAGGAGGTGATCTCCCACAGGATCATCCGGCGGCGCAGCCGCGCGGTGGGGATCGGAGCGAGGAGCCAGCGTGAACGGCGGACGGTCTCCATGCGCTTCTTACCGGTGACTGCGCCGATCCGCGTGGCGTAGACGTGGGCGGCGATCTCGGAGAAGACGACCCACAGCAGGGTGAGGGCGGCGTGTCCGAGTCGGCCGGCCAGGTCGTCGGACGCCTGCCAGTTCAGGTAGACCGTTGCGCCGGTCAGCGCCCGGGGCACCCAGCGGATCCAGCGCAGTTCCATGCCCATCCGGATCAGGATCAGGTTGGCGCCGGTGAAAGCGGGGATCGCGACGTCGATGCCGACGGGCAGCAGCCATGGCCAGGACCAGCCCCAGCCGCGAGCGGCGTCCTCGAGCGCTGTGTAGGAGGACAGCAGCCCCAGAGTGGAGACTGTGGCGGCGGCAAGCACGATCGCGACTGCCCCCGCCATCTCCTGGCCGGACAGCGGGGGGACACCGCCGACGGGCCGGGCGTCCTGGCGCGCCTTGCGGCGTGCGGCGCGCGAGTCCGCACGGATCTCGCGGCGTCGCGCGCGCTTCACGGTGCGCTGCGTGGCCTCCGCCAGGATGCGGTCGCCCTCGGCCCGGGCATGTTCGAGCAGCCGCGCGGCGTCCTTCTCGGCGCCGGCCAACAGCTTGTCGGCGCAGGTGCTCGCTTCCGCCAGGGCCCGGTCGGCATCCTGCCGGATGTCAGCCGCGGCCTTCTCGGCAGCGGCACGAACCTGCGTGGAATGAGTGTCCGCGCTGTCCCTCATCCCGTCGGCCTCGGTGCGAGCGCGCTCGAGAACCTTCGCGGATTCCGTCGTGGCGCGGCTACGGGCCGCGGCCCCCGCATGCTCCGCCTCGACAAGCAGCTCGGTGCGCTTGGTCCCCGCGTCGGCGAGGACTTTGACGGCGTCCTGCTCGGCTGCGAGACGGACCTGTTCGACTCTCGCGTGGACGTCGGCCAGGAGCCGGTCCGCCTCGATGCTGGCAGCGGAGGTGAGGTTGTCGGCTCTGCGCTGCGCGTTGGTGACCAGCTGCACGGCCTCCCGGCTTGCGGCGGCCCGTGCCTGCTCGGTGTCGGCGGTTGCTGCCTGAGTGATTGCGGCGGCCTGGGTACGGGCGGTGGCCAGCAACTCGACGACACGGGCCTCACCATTAGCGAGGATGCGGGCGGCGTTGTCTGTGGCCAGGTCGCACATGTCGGCCGCGCGGTCGGCCGCGTCGGCGAGGTCCTGGTTGGCCTCCTCATGAATCGGGCGCTCTGGACCGGGTTCCAGGGAGGGCGATGGAGCGGGCAAAGACATGGAGGACGACGCCGATGCCTTGGCACGTCCGCTCTTTGGGGAGTTCGCGGTCCCGGCGCGATCGCGCCTGAGTCGGGTGTCGGGCGAGGTGGACACGGTGGGTCCTTTCACGCCTTGCGGAGCCTCCAGGGGAGAGCGCCGAGGTCAGCGTCGATCGATAGGGTCGTAAACAGGCCTCCGGGCCCCCGGCAGCTCCAATGCCGGGGCCCGGAAGCCGGGTGCAGATAGTGGAATGACCGGTGAGCAGCCGGACGGTATGCGGTGACCGGCTCGCTCAGCGGTGCGGTGGCCTGGGCTGACGGAGGCCGTTGTTGTACGCGTCCTGGAGTCGCGCGAACGACTCGAAGAGGCGTTGCCCGTCCAGGCAACGTTCGGCCGGCGAGCACTCGCCGCACTCGTTCTCGTGGCGGCGGAGCGCGGCTGAGGCCTTCATGTAGCGGTCGTAGAGATCCTCAGCCACGAGCTCGCCGGAGGCCGCCGTTCCCCCCGGTACCGCGAGCTTCGGCGTTCATCTGCCGCGGTTCGGTGGCGGTCATGCCTGGGCCGCCGCGTTGCGGGTGCGGATGCGGGCGGCGCGGCGCTTCATCGCGCGGCGTTGGTCCTCGCTGAGGCCACCCCAGACACCGGTGTCCTGGCCATTCTCGAGCGCCCACGCCAGGCACTGCTCCAAGACTGGGCAGCGACGGCAGACGGCCTTGGCCTCTTCAATCTGCATGAGCGCAGGACCGGTGTTCCCGATGGGGAAGAACAGTTCCGGGTCTTCGTTCCGGCATTCGGACGCATGGCGCCAGTCAGGCATGGGAGTTCGTACCTTTCGTGATCGATTGGTGAGCGGAGCCGGTCGGCCCGGCAAGTGGTGCATTTGGCTAGGGGAGCGGTCGGGTGATCCCGACGCTGGCTGCGATTGATCTACCTGGCCGCGCCCGGTGGGCCATTACGCCGCGGGGAGCACGCACCGAACCTGCTTATCGACCGACGTAGTGCGGACGGAGACTTCCGTGCACAGTGCGTCGATGAGCGCCAGGCCACGTCCGGACTCGGCCTCGGCGCTGTCGAGCGCCGTGTCCGTGGTGTGTGGCAGCC
This sequence comes from Streptomyces sp. NPDC057445, assembly GCF_042802855.1. Taxonomy (NCBI): domain Bacteria; kingdom Bacillati; phylum Actinomycetota; class Actinomycetes; order Kitasatosporales; family Streptomycetaceae; genus Streptomyces; species Streptomyces sp. NPDC057445. Next base: position 82,465 of record NZ_JBHVDH010000017.1, read on the forward strand.
GACTCGGGTCGGGATCCGTGACGGCGACGACAACGCCTTCGTCCGCCAGGCGCAGCTCGATCGTGAGCAGGACCCCGTCCCCGCATGCGCGCACAGCGTTGCCGACCAGTTCCGATAGCACCAGGCACGCGGCGTCTGCGGTCTCGACTGAGAGGCCCTCAGCCATCAGGATCCGCGCGATGAGCCTGCGCACCCCGCGGAGGTTCATCGCATCCGCAGGCATGGAGGCGCGCAGCCCGTTGGGCTCGAGCCACACGGCGGGGCGGCCTTCAGGACTCTGGATCCGCTCGCTGCTCATAGTGCTGGCACCGGAGACGGTCCGGCCGGTCATCGTGATGCTCCGGCCGTCATCTCGTCCAGCGTGCGGCGGGCTCGCCGACCGGTGCTGATGGCGCGGCGGTCGCCGTCGGCCACGAGGTCACGCACCAGCCGGTGCAGTGCTGTTTCCGCGCGTTCCATGTCCTCGACCAGTCCGGCCCTGGGCGCGGCCGGTGCGGATGCGCGTGCCATGCTGTGCGTCATGTAGGTCGTCCTCTCTCTGGCGGGTGACCTGCGCAGACAGCCCCAGGGATTGCGCCCCTGGGGCTGTCCTTGGGCTGGCTGCCGTACGAGCAGCCACGGCCGCCGCCAACCCCTTCTCGGAGTGGCGGCGGCCGTGGTCGTTCGTCGATCGGGAGCATGTTCAGGTGGTGGTCCGGACTGGCTCCAGCGGCAGGTCCGGTCCGCGGAACTCGGAGGCCGCCTCCTTCGGCCGGAAGCCGCAGATGTTGTTCGTCTCCTCGATCGCGGTGCCGCTGCGCTTGGCGAACCGCTTCGTGTCCAATGTGGCCTGGTGGTGCTTCATCCATTCGGTGGCCGCTTTCCTCGCTGCTCGCGCGAGGTAGAGCCGGTCGAACTGGATCCGCTCGCGAGCGAGGGTCGCGCGCAGCGCATCCCGCCGGGCCTGCTGCCGCGCGAGGTGCGCATACAGCGCGGCGAGCCGCAGACCATCAGGGCACCGTGCGGAGCCTTCGCAACCCGCGCAGCGCTTGAAGTGAGTGCGGTAGGCGGTGAGGACCTCAGGCGCGGCTGGCGGCCTCCGCTTCAGCTTGGTGACCGGTGGCGCGGGAGTAGGCATCGCCTTGTGGTACTGCCGTGCCGCACGGCGCTGGTCTGCCGGGACCGCCTCCCGGGCGAGCCGGTTCTGCCGCGCCGTCCACGCGCGGATGCAGATGTCGACCACGACGAGTTGGCTACTGCCGTTGCAGCGCTGATGCCGCTTGCCTTCGGGGACACAGCCGGGGGCGCAGTGCTCACGGATCTTCAGCGTTGTCTCGCCGGTCAGTCGGCGCCAGCGCATGCAGTCGGGGCAGACGACCGACTTCACCTCGCCAGAGCGGACGTTGAAGTGCTGCGGATCCATGGTGCTGAGCATCAGGGCCGGACGGCCGTTGGTGCGCTTGGTGCGAACTCGGCCGGGTCGAATGCGGGGCATCAATTCCTCCTGGCTGTGGCAGAACGGGAGCTGCTCTCTCTGCCCGCCAGGCGGTGCCGGCCACCCGGGGCCCAGCGGACAGACAGCGCAGCGCGCTGTTCAAGGTCATGCAGGTGGTGCTCTGTATTCGGTACGGGTGTCTCGGCCGGGGGAGCGAAGGCTCAACCCCATTGCCGCCGCTGACGCGGTGACACCCGCTGTCTTGGGGGAGCCGCTGGCGACTCCCTTGCTGCACCGACAGAGAAACATTGCCGACTTACTTAGGTTAGCTGATACAGTCTGGGCTGTGTCAACCAAGTTGTGGAAGGTATGTAGACCAGTGAGGTGGCTCTACGATGTGGCTCATGACGGACGAGTCCATGCAGCCCTACCAGCGGATTGCGCAGTATGTGCGTGATCAGATCCGGCTCGGCCGTCTCAAGGCGAACGACAAGCTGCCCAGCACGCGTGAGATGGCTGACAGCTTCGAGGTCGCTCCTGGAACGGTCCAGCGGGCCCTTGTTGAGCTCCGAACAGACGGCATCATCTACTCCCACCAGGGACGCGGTAGCTTCATCCGAGAGCAGGCCGTCGAAGCCGTAGCAGATCCGACGACGCGAGCTATCAAGCGGCTCGAGGACCAGGTCGCTGATCTGACCCGGCGTCTGGAACGCATCGAGCAAGCCCAGACCGAACAGCCGGACATTTGATGAGGAGGCAGCCGACGGGCATTCGGCCGTCCTTCTCAACGGCGTGGGGCGGGGGTGCCCCGCGGCGCTCGGCATGGAGTTCTCCCGTCGGATTGCTAGTTCTCGATCAACGTCCCATAGCTTCCGGGGCGTGCGAGTTCGGCGAGATGCCCTGCCGTGGAAGTGGTGTGGAAGCAGCGTGGAAGTAGGTCGCTTCCCGCCTGGCAGATGACCGCTGAGGGGGTGTGTAGTGATCGCCGTGGAGCAGTGGACAGGCGAAGTGGCGTTGCTGCTGCGCTCGGTGATGCGTGCCTCGGTGCGTGATTTCGCCGATCGCCTCGGCATCAGTCCTCGAACGGTTTCGAATTGGAAGAACAACAGCAGCAGCGTCTGCCGGCCGGAGACGGCGCAGATTCTCGACACGGCACTCGCCCAGTGCACGCCGCAGGAACGGGAAGCCTTCCGCCTCCGCCTGGCGGCGCTCCGCGGCGAACCAGTCCCTTCAGCTCGAGCTGAAGCCGCTCGACCAGGTCCGTGCACCGTTGTCTCGCACAAGTTTCTGCCGGTGTACCTGGGGGATCGAAGCCTTCCGCTGCACGAGTCGGCCACGCCACGGCCCGCTGGGCCGGGAGGCTTAGAGCAGCGTGTGCGCGGGGCTTGCCACCGGTCAGCCCAGGCGTCGACGCTCCATGTCTACGCGTGCGGCGTCGCGGTCGTGCATCTGGAAGAGCATCAGCGAGTCGAATCGCTGACCGAGCTGGCCGTGTGGCGCTACCGGAGCTACTCGAAGGATCCGGAGTGGGTGGGGGAGAGGCTGACTCGGCTGCTGGCTACGGGCTCAGGTGACGGGCAGGTTCGCGGGCTGCCGCCGGTGCCTCAATACGTGCTGTCTGCTTACGAGCTTCGCGAGAACGCCTGGAGCGGTACTGGCCTGGACACGGCTCTTCAGCTACTGACCACGCCATCGGTGCTAGTCAACCGTCAGGACCCGTCCAATGTGGTCCCGCTTGCTCCTGGGGTGGAGGATGCCAAGTTCCGGGACGGCTGGACCCACCCTGAAGCTGTCGCCTTCGGTGGAGGCGTGTCTCGGGGCGTCGCCGGCTGGTCCGGAGTGGCCTACCACCCTCAGTCGGACGAGCGTGCACTGACCATGAGCCAGATTGTGGCCCTGGAGCTGGACGTTCAGGCTCTTTGGGCGCTGTCTTCCCACATCCTGAGCATGGTCGAGGACGGTCAGGATCCGGTGATGCCGCCAGAATACGGATGGCGCTTCCTTCGCGGTGCCTACTCGCGGCTGACCACCGCGCGCCCGACGGAAACTGCCCAGCATCGGGTGATGCGCGAGGCGATCCTCTCGACAAGTGACCTTCCTGATCGGTTGCGCGCAGCCCAGGATGCCCTTCGAGACAGCAACCGGTGATGGCTTCAGGGAAGGCGGAGTGAGTGGATCCTCGATCGACAGCATTGCTGGTCATTGACGTGCAACAGGGCTTCATCAACCGGCACAGCCAGGGCGTACTGCCCACAGTCGTCCGGCTGGTGGAAGGCTGGCGCGAGGCGGGGGCCCCAATCGTTCTGACCCGTTTTCGCAACGAGCCGGGATCGCCGTACGAGAGAATCACCGGATGGACCCGGCTCCGCACGGCGGAAGAGCAGGCACTCGTCGCCGAACTCGCTCCACACGCGGGGTACGCCTCCGCGGTGATCGACAAGGTGCGCTCGTCAGCCTTCACGCCTAGCGGCACCGAACTCATCCGTGACGCTGGCTGGAACGACCTGGTTGTGTGCGGCATCGACACGGACGCCTGCGTCTACGACACGGCAATGGCCGCCTATCAGAACGGCTACCGGCCGTGGATCGTTACCGACGCCTGCGCCTCTACGGGCGGACGCCAGTACCACGACGCAGCACTTCTGCTGGCGTCCAGGAACCTTGGCGCCAAGCAACTCATCACGAGCCATGAAGCGCTGTCCCGGCTCGGCGGAACTGAAGGAGCACACGCATGAGTGCCACGACGACCGAAGCGGACGTGCTCGTGGTCGGCGCCGGCCCAGCCGGGGTGGCAGCCACGATGATGGCGGCCAGCCTCAACCTGCAGACCCTCGTGGTGGAAGCTGGTCCGGTGGCTGGCAAGCTGCACACCATCGGTGCACTGGAGAACGTGCCTGGCGGTTGGTCAACCGGGCCGCAACTCGCTACGGCCCTTGCATCGGACTTGGCGTGCCTGCAGAAGTCCGGGCGATGCTCCGTAATACAAGCCCGTGCAGTGGAGGTACGTGGGCTGGACGACCGTGCAGAGCTAGTCCTCGATGACGGACGGGTACTCGGCGCGCAGACGATCGTGGTTGCCACCGGCGTAGCCGCCCAGACCCCGTCCGATGCCGATTGGGTGAGTGCCTCTGCCGAGCTGTCACCGCCACCGCTGTGGCGCGCAGTTCCCCAGGACTTGCTCGGTCGCACATATGTGCTGGGTGGTGATCGACCGCTCGGAACCTGGCTTCGCACACACCCCGCGACCTCGACCACCCTGCACGTCCTCTGTCCGCCAGCGGACGAGTACAAGGTTGCTGAGGTCTCGAGTGACGAGCGAGTTCGAATCGTGCCGGTGTCCCACGTAGTCCTGTCTCGACCGCCTTACGGGGATGACTGGAGCGTAGAGGTGGAGGACCGGCATGGAGAGCGGAAGACCTACGCGGCTGGCACGGTCCTGAGCAACCTGGGGAACACGCCCGCGGCCCTGACGGGCCTTGCCGTGAGCGCGGACGGCTACTGCTTGCCCGAACAGCAGCACTCGCGGATTCAGATCGCCGGAGACCTACGGTCCGCGCGGTATCAGCGCATTCTGACTGCGCAGGGATCGGGGGCCGAAGCCGTGCTCGCCTCCTACTACGCCACCGCTTGCGGGCCTAGCTGAAAGGAGATCAACTCATGCTCAGGAACGGGCGCAGGCCTGGGGCGACACGTGTGCCCCGAGGGCTCTTCGGGCGTGACGGGGCCGGTAGAGTTGCGCCGAGCATTGATCAAAAAGAGAAGTGGCCCCGTCAATCGACCTTGGACAAGTCGAGAGGGGCCACGTGGCCGAAAGACCTTGTGATGGGGGTCCTGCGGCCTGCCGAGCACCCTTTTATCTCTCCAGAAGGGGTCGACGTGATCAGGGTACCCGTACTCAGCACTGGACTCACCGCACCCCGCCGTGGTGCCAGCTGTCGCATGAGCGATGGCTGGTCCTTCGGCGGGGTGTTTGTGCTGTCCGCGCGCACCCCGGTCCGCACCTCACGTGGTGAGGGGGCCGGAATGACGTAGATCGTCGGGGGCGGCGCCCGTACGGGTCTTCATGCCGCCCCGGCTGCTCAGCCAGCGGGTGATTGGGAGTCACCCACGGCTCAGCGCCCATCTGCCACCGGAGGGCTTGGGAGAGCCCGCCGAAGGGATTGTCCGTCCGGTCGGGAGCCGGTCGAACAGTTCGGTCTTGGTTCGGCGAGAACCACGAAGTCCACGAGGGGCTTCGTCATGCCGTTTGTGGCGATGCCTCAACGACAGGAGCCATTGTGCAGGAGCACTATGCCTTTCGCCAGTCCACCTACGCCCGTTTCATCCTGATTCGCACGGGCGAGTTCATTCCCTCCGTCGAGATTGACTGCCCTCTCTGCCCGATTCGCCCCATTATTCGAGGCGGGTGCTTCGGTTGAGCGCCGGCACCCAACGAGCAGCGGTGGTCCCCTCCCCGCGCCGCGTCGGCCTGCCCGCCATCCACGGCAAGGCTGCGGGCGCGCGGCTCCCCCGTCTGCGCTCGGTTCCCGAGCAGGCAGGCCCGGCGCCCGTGAGCAGTCCCGGGCGGCCGCTGGCGCTCGGGCGAGACGCTCGTGCGCGCATCAGAAGCGCGGTTCACGTTCTCCTCGGCAGTCCAGGGGCGGACGCGGTGAGGCTGGCAGTGCTGGTGCTGGCGGCACGCACCCCATCAGCGTCGGGCGTGGTGGAGATCCGCACGCGTGAACTCGCCCGCTGGTTGGGCATGTCGGAGTCCTACGCCGCGTCAGTTGTCGTGCCCGGGCTGCGCCGCTCAGGCGTCGTGGAGGTCGTCACGGCGACGGGGGAGTTCGGTGAAAACTCCGGGCTCCGATGCCGGGTCCTTCCGCTGTGGGAGGCACGAAGCGAGGTGGGTCATCCGCTGGCGCTCCACCGCAAGGAGCTCGCTACGCTCTTCCGGCTGATGGAGGCGCTCATGGCGCCCGGCTGGGTACACCGAGACGGCTCGGTCACCCCGCCCGGGCTGATCGGCACCCGTACGGGGCGTGGGGCCGCGACCGACCGGCTCGCACTGCTGCTCCTGGTGCTGGAGACGGCCCCGACGGGGCGCGTGCGGCAGTGCGGCGGCACCATCGACACCAAGCGCGGCCGCGCGGCCGCGACCGTGGCACGGCTGCTGGGCTGCACCGCGGCCGCAGCAGAGCGGGTACTCGAGCGCCTGGAGCACCAGGGCCTGATTGAACGGGTCCGCCTGCGGACGGCATCGGGGATGGTGCACCGTACCCGGCTGATGGTGCCGGCGGTGGCAGCCGCCCACGGCAACGGGCCCTCGCCCCAGGTGACCACAGCCTGTCTGTCTGACGTTGCGGACCCCGACGCTGCGGCAGGGAGTAGTGACGCTCCCCACGCACGCACGGACACGCAGGTCAGGGCGACCGATAGCTCCGAGCGCGCTGCGACTTCAGAGCCCGATGTTCCGGCAGGCCTTCACTCTGATCACTCTGCCGGGGTTCCTGGGCGGGAAGTTGATGCTGGTAGTGAGGGGTTTTCCGGCGAAGTCCGTAGGGGGCGGGGCCGTCGGCCGGGACGCGCGTGCGCGCGCGAGGCCGAGGCCGAGCCTCTCCCGGCCGGGCCAAAGCTGCAGCTCGGAACGAGCGCTGCCAGCCCGCTGCGCGGGGACAAGCCCCAAAACCTCCGCGTCCACCAGGGGAGAAGAGAGGATGCCCGACCGCGCCCGGAATCCGGGCGCAATGGCCCGTCGCAGGATGACCGGCTGTTGGTCGCGCTGGGACCGGTTGCTTGCCTGTGGTCGCAGTTCACTGCCGCACAAAGGCGCCTAATCAGCTGCGCGGCGGAGACCGAGCTCATCACCCTCAGTGGAATTACCGGCCCCGAGGTAGCCCCGCAGTTGCTCGCCCAGCGCTTGACGGAGCGGCTACGGGCAGACGGCGGCCCCGCAGGTGTCCGCGAGCCGGTCGGATGGCTCCTTCGCCGCGGGCTCGTCCAGCGTCCCGCATGCTCGGACATGCGTTGCGACGACGGCACCCGCCTTGACACCGGCAGCGACTGCCCAACCTGCGACAACGTCATCCGCATCCGCCGGGCCCAGCGCGCCAGGACAGTCGCCGAAGTCGAGGCGTCGATGCCCAGTGCTGCCGCGGCCGCTCGCCGGGCAGCCCTAGAAGAGCGCCTGCGCAACCAAGTCGTGCTCGAGGCAGAAACCCTCGTGCAGCGTCGCCGCCAGGCCGAAGCCAGGCAGGAAGCAGTCCGCGCGAAGGCGCAGGCGGAAGCCGCGAACGAGCGTGCTGCAGCGAAGGCCGCCAGAGCTGCCCGTCAAGCAATTCCATGCGAGGACTGCGGCGCCGACCGAGCCGCGGGCCTGTGCGAGACCTGCGGCTATCGACGCCAGACCCGAGACCTCATCGCCGAGCTTGGCCTGATTGCCGCCACCTGGGCGGCCGACCTGGATGACCCCGTCGACATCGAAGCAGTTGCCGCTAGCGTTCGGGCCAATGTGCAGCGACGCATCGACGAGAGACGTCAGCACCTGGTCGACCTGATGGACCCCACTGATCATGAGTATCAGAGCTTGCGGAATGTGCACTCGGTTCTGGCATTCAACGCCCTGCAGACCGTCCGGGACGCCGAACCGGAGTACCGGGCGTCTGCCCTGGCCATGCTGGCACGCTCAGTGGAAGCCGACGCAGAAGCTCTGCGCGCCTACGCCACCGAGGAAAGCCGACGCTGGCACCAGCAATACCCCGACACCAGCCGCGCCGCAGCACAAACTGCCGCCCACGCCGCACGACAGCGCACTGCCCAGCACCTCCTGGACACACGCCTGGACACGCTCCGCGCCCCACGACGACCCAAAACCGGGACTGTGACTGCCAGCCAGGGAGCCCCGCGTGGGCCGTGGTCTGACCGGCTTGCCGAACTGGCGACCCGGCCGATCAAAGGTGAAGAGCTGAGTGAATGCACCGGTCACCTGCTTGCATCTCAGTGACCCCGGGGCACGTGCCTGGCGGGCAGGCTCTCGGGTCCGCGGCGCGTCGAGGGACGCCGGGCGTACCGCGTTCAGGTCGCGGTTCCGCCCATGAGCCAGTACGGCCGCGCCGCTGGCTCGACGACGGGGCCGTGCGCGATGCGGAGCCCTGACTGTGGCCATGCGTACAAAAGGCGACAACGCTCGTGGAGCTGTCCAGGTTCACCGCCACCTGACAGACGTTGCGCCCATCTGCCCACTCCTGCCGGGCAGATGGACTACCACGGCGTACCGCCAGCGGTGACAGCGGACAGTTAAATTTCCCCGCCTGCGGCCACGTCAGCTCCCCGGCGCGGCCACTTCAATTCCCCGCTGGCGGCCACTTCGTCTACAGAGCGTGACGTCACGCCGGTGGCGTGGCCAAGAAGGGGGTTAGATCGACCCTGCACATTCCATGGTGGCCCCGGCCTACGTCCGGCAGCGGAACGGCAGCGACTGCCTCAGGTACCGCGCGACGTCACTGGTTCCCGGCGTTGCTCCAGCCACACGCGGCACAGATCATCCCAGATGTCCTGATAGCTAAGGAAAATGGCGTTGACTTGGTCGTGCGTCAGATCGCCGGGAGACGTTGATGCCACGAGGTATTCCAGGTCATCGGCCAGACGCCGGAAACGATACTGGGTCTCCTCCATCAGCACCCATCGGGAGCGCCAGTTGAAGAACGGCTCGACGGCCCCCAGCAACGTCCCTAGGGCCACCAGGGCAAACGCAAGACCGGCCCACGTGTTGAGGCTTTGCAGGCCCAGGATGATGGTGGACGCTGCGGACAGTGCCAGCGTCACCATCTTGATCACTGAAGCAAGCCGGCGGAACTGCTGCTTCCTCCTATCGGCGTAGCCGTCACCTCGACGAATCTTGCCCAGCAGGAGAGCAGCCACCTCCTCCGGGCTGAGGCCTGCGCTCAATTCGCCAGCTGGCTGCACTCTCTCCGCCCCCAAAGCAACCCGTCGTCACCTTGCGATTCCCTACGTCAGACACTGCCTGGCGACTGCGCGGTTCCACAGAGTCGCCGATCGGCAGTCGAACTACCGAGAACCGGCGAAACATAGTGGAGGTCGTCTCCTCACCGGTGCCGACGATGAAGGCGGGCCAGGGAAGAGACTACTGAGTGTGACTGTTGGGTGGGGAATCGAGCTGGCCGTACGCGGGGATTTCCCACTGGCCGCCGACACAGCGGCCACGCGACCAGACGAAGAGCGCCGGAGCCTGCCCCGCTGGCCATGTCTGGCGGGTGTCGGTCGTACGTGCCGGAGACGCCTCCCACTGCATTGCGGCACGCGGTCACCCAGGACTGCGGGCCGCTCCCGCGCCCTCGGCGGCCGGTGGACCGTCGTCAACGAGGGCGACGCTCCGGGGCACGAGACCCTACTCGCCGAGCGGGATCGCCTCGCCGCCCGCATCGCGGAGATCGACGCTGTCCTTGGCAGCTGACCCCGACTCCGTCGGCGGGCGCAGACTGAGGAGTGCACGACATTCACCGAAGTCGCCGCGAACTGTCGGCGTCGTGTGCCCTCATTGGGCTGCCGTGGCCGCCAGCCGGTCGCAGCCGCCGCGCAGATGGCCGCGCCGACCGGAATCGTCTTGCGCCAGACATCGGCTCGGTGCCGCGAGGCACGAGAAGCAGGCTTCAGCCGCAGTCGTTGCGGTTGATCTTTAGGGATCGGGTCTGGTCGTTGAGGTTGTAGGAACGCAGGTCATGAATGGAGCCTCCGCTGCGAGTCACGCAGACCCAGCGGCCGGAGTAGTTCCTCTTCTCATAGACCCGTGCGGTGCGGTCGGAGTTGTTCCTGATCGAGCTGCCGCGGTCGCGGATTGCAGAGGGCAGGTCCTTCACGCCACCGTCGACTGCCCGCCGCACCCAGGGCTGCCCCCCGAAGTTGATCTCTGGGTAGATGCATACATAGCCGCCAGGGCATTCGATGCCGGAACGCGCGGCACTCGCCCCGGCCTCTGCCGACACAGGCACGCCCAGCGACAGACATGACATGGAAGCAACGGCAGCAGCACGCATCACGTTTCTGATCACACCCATAGAAATAGTGCGCTCCGCCCGGCAGCGGGTGGAGCGACTCCCCGATTCACTCGCGCGAGTTGGCACCGCGGCCACGCAGACCGGCAACGCCCTGGCAACTGTGTGGAGGCAGACGCCGCCACAGCAGGACGGAGCGCAAGGCGCAACTTCATCCCAGCGCAGGGGTGGTCGTAGTTGGCTCCGGCTTACCGGGGCGGGCTCGAGCAGGGGCCACCGCTACTGCGAAGGGGTCCTCTCGGAACTCATGAAAGGCCCCACCTTCTTGAGGACCGCAATGGTCATCTTGAGGGCGCGGGGGGACTGACGGGTACCGGCGAGACGCCCCCAGCATGATCCGCCACGGCCAGGGCACGCCGGGGAGGTGCGCTCATTTATCAACCCATCGGTCGAGCCGGTCAAACGCCACGTGCCCCACGCGTTCATGTCAGGGCAGGAGCGAGGCCGTGGGTCTCCTTGATGTTCCGATGCCGACGCTGGGCACTGGGGGCCTCCGGCCGATGTGCGCTGTCTCCGTATCGTGACTGTCTACTTGGTTGGTGCCGTCGTCTTGGCCGCGGTCTGCCCTTTCGGCAGGTCCCGCACGGCCCCAGGGGACGAGCTCCCGTCCTCCAGCTGCTCTGCTGCGTGGGCGGCGACCGAGGCGTGGTGGCGTGCCTCCCGGGCGACCCGCTCGGCGTTCGTGACCTGCTCCCGAGCGGCACGTGCCCTGTTCTGGGCCTCACGATAGGTGGTCTCTGCCTCCCGTAGTTGCTGGGCGAGGTCGGCCGTGCGCTGTTCGCTCTCCCGTGCCTCCTGCTCTGCCCGCTGCCGGTGCGCCTCGGCGACCTTGAGTTGTTCCTCGCTAGTGTGCGCGGCTTCTTCGGCCTTCTCGGCCGTCTTCCGCGCCTGGTCAATCTGCTCGCGCAGCTGCCGGTTGTGGCTGCGCTTGTCGCTCGTTTCTCCGCGCTGTCCGGTGGGCTGGGCTTGAGAGGGTGCGGCGGCCCTCGTCCGCGGAGTCTTGTCGGCGGAAAAACCAAAAGGGGCGGTCAGGGGGCGGGTGAGCCTGCCGGCCGCCCACTCCGCTGCGGCCTGTGGGTCGGCCAGAACCGCGTGCAGGGTCGCTTCGACCTCGTGCTGCGCCTCGTCGCTCACAGGTTGGCCGACTTCAGCCGCCAGATGCCGTGCCTGGCGAGCCAGGGCGGAGATCACGGCATGCTGCTGGCTGCTGAGGCTGCGCAGCTGGTCGCGGTCGAGATCGTGGTGCGCCTGGCGCAGTTCGGCACCGAGTTTGACCAGGCGCTCGGCCACCTCGGGCTGCCGGCGTACGAGAAGGTTGCTGGTCCACGCCGCCAGGGTGGGACGGCGGAGGGCGCGGATCCGCTCGGCCAGTGAGCGGTCCCCGGACCGGCGCGCCTGCGCCGCGCGCTCGTCCCGGGCCGCGACAAAAGCGGCTGGCCGCAGTCCGTACAGCTCGTCGATCACGCTCTCTAGATCCACGGCGATCCCCCTGCGGAGGTCCGGTAATGCGCCGATTTTCGCATTACATGGCTGATATGTTCCAGAATGTGAGCCTCACGCCGCCGGTGGAACCAATGCTGGCCCAGGCCGTGCCACGCCTGCCTGGCCCCGGCGCACTGCCCGGCGGCACCGTGTATGAGCCGAAGTACGACGGCTACCGGCTCCTCGTCTTCGCCGGCCCGGACGGCGAGGTGTTCCTGCAGTCCCGCAATGGGCGTGACCTCACCAACGGCTTCCCAGAGATCGCCGAGGCGGCGGCAGCGCTCGGCGAAGACGTCGTCCTCGATGGCGAAGCCGTCATCTACTCGGAAGGCCGGTTCGACTTTCCCGCGTTGCAGCAGCGCCTGAACCGTCGGCCCGGCGCCGTTGCCCAGCTGGCCCGAGCGCAGCCCGCGCACCTGGTCGCCTTCGACCTGATCCAGCACGCCGGAACCGAGATGATCGCCTGGCCCTACGAGCAGCGCCGGGCATCCCTGGAGTCCCTCTTCCAGAGCCACAGTCTCGAGGCACCGTGGGCGCTCACCCCGTCAACGACCGACCGGACCCAGGCGGAGGAGTGGCTTCGCGACTGGAGCACGGTCGGTGTGGAGGGTTTGGTAGCCAAAGGAGTGGCCCAGCACTACGAGTGCGGACGCCGCCGATGGCAGAAATACCGGTTCCGGGAAAGCGCCGAGGCGATCGTCGCCGCTGTGACCGGCACTCTGACTCACCCGCGGACCCTCCTCCTCGGTCGCTATACCAACCAGGGTCTACTACGGCTGGTGGCCCGCAGCACCCCGCTGCCCTCCCACCTGCGCACCGAGCTCAGTGGCCTTCTCTCTCCGGGCGGTGCCGACCACCCGTGGCAAGGCGTGCGCTTCTCAACGTCATGGGGCAACCGCGAGCCTCTCAGCTTCACCACCGTCGCCCCCGAGCTTGTCGTGGAATTCCAAGGTGACACCGCCGTCGATCGGGGCGCCTGGCGACACCCAGTCCGCATCCAACGGATCCGCACAGACCTAACCCCCGATGACGTCCGCCGTTAACCCGGCAGGGGGCTTGTGAATCAGACCCAGCGGCAATCGACCGGCGAAACACAGAGCCATCGCCGGCAGACGCGTCACTCGCGTCAACAGAATTCTGCACGTGCTTCGGGGAGCGGCACGAGGAACCCGAGGGGCTCGTGGCCATTCGCGCGAGACCTGACACTTTGCCGTGCGCATGACGGACAGCGACTATCTGTGCGCGCCAGGTGTCAGTCGTCCCGCGGGGCGAGACCCTCTGTGCACTGCGGGACGCGTTCCGGCCGAGCTGAGGTGCCCTTGGCAGCGTGGCCAGGCCGCACGAGAGGGCGGCCGATTTTCTCGCGGGGATCATGATCGCGCTGGTATCTTCGCTCTCATGGAGCAGAACGGTGAGATGCCCTCCGGATTCAACCCCGAGGAGTACGCGCGGGTGGAGAACGCCGCTCGGCTGATTGGCAAGTCGCCAGAGGCGTTTGTCCGTGACGCGGCCCTGGCCGCCGCCGAGGACCCGTTCCTCAAGGCGCTCAAGCATGCGGGCGAGAGCGTCGTGCGTTTGGCCCCGGTCTTCGCCGAGCATGGCGAGGAGCCCCGCCCGTCACCTGCCCCCTCGAACGCTTGGCCCGACGCCGCGCCGCTGAGCAGCCGCGACCTGCACGAAACGCGCCACGGTCACGCCGCGTGACACGCTTCCTCACCGCAGAAGAGCTGCTGCAGGTTGCGCAGACCCTTCCCGGCGATCCGGCGTGCCTGGACCTTGGCGTCCTCGATGCCGTGTGCGCGCGGGTCCGGGCACGCTACATGGCCCAGGATGTTTACGGCTCTCTGTGGCTCAAGGCGGCGGCCATGCTGGAGACGATCATTCTCCACGAGCCCCTCGAAGAGAGAAACCAGTTCTTCGCGTGGCTCGCAGCCGAAACCTTCCTGGCCGCGAACAGCGTCTACATGACCTACGAGCCGGAGGCAGCACTCGCTCTGGTCATGCGGGCCAAGCACAAGGGCGCGGACGTTCGGGAGATCGCCGCCCAACTTCGTGCCTGGACCACCCCCGGAACTTGAGCCGGGCAGTTCATAGCACCAACGGTCAGGGACTGTCCGAGCCGGTCCTACGTCGGCAGGCGACCGTCGACGTGCCCCGGTCGGGGCACTGTTGTCGTTCCCACCTCAGACGCGGCGGCATACTGCTGGCATGAACGTGCCCAGGGCCGGTGCACTCGCCGAAGAACGTGTCGCCCGCTACCTCCGCGAGCGGGATTACTCCTTTCAGGTCGAGCCGGACTTCGGCACCGGGCGGCATCCCGACTACCTGATCACGGCTGGCGAGCACACGATTGTGGCTGAGGTGAAGGCATTCGAAACCTACGGGATGTTCGAGAACGCGGTGCTGGGCCAGGTGATGGCGCGGTCGCTGGAGGACGCTCTGCCTCCGATCCGGAAGCAGATCAAGAAGGCTGCCGGTCAGCTCCGAGGTCTGCGGGACCGGGGCTGGCCGCTGGTGGTTGTGCTGGACAACCCGGCTGGTCGACCGATCCCCTTTGACTCGCACATGGTTCTCTCAGCGATGTACGGCGACCTCGCGCTGCAAGCCCCTCTCGAGCCTGACGGGGTACTCGGAGAGTTCCGCGCGGTCGCTGGGCGCAACGGGAGTCTTAGGAACGACCATCCGTACATCAGCGCGGTCGCGGTCGTACGTCGGGAGGATCACGCAGCGCTATGGGCCGCCGATTGGTTCGAAGCCCACCGTGCCGACTTCGGCCCGGCCGGCGCCGAGGAGTCCGGCCAGGCCACGAAGGCGATGGTCGCCGCGTTTGCCGAGGCGAGCAAGGACGCCCCAGAAGGCGACGACATCTACCTGGAAGTCTTCGAAACCCTCAGCGCCACGTCTGTCCCTCTGCCACGGGACGTGTTCAACGGCCCCCGCGACCGCCGCTGGATCCCGAACGCCGCCCGGACCGCGCTCGTCCCTCTGGCCTGACCGACGTTGTCAGCACCCGCCGACCTCTGTCCGTATCTTCCCGAGGGCGATGCCACATGATGAGGACTACGTGTCCCTGATCGACCTCGTTTGCATGGAAGGCGCGATCGAGGGGACGGGAGAAGCCGAGTCCGCCCGCGAGGCAGGAGGCACGCGCCTGCTCTGTACGGCGTTTCCGGCCCCGGGACTGGTAAGCCCGCATGTTCCGGTGTCGCGTATTCGCGAGCCGCTCGACGCGCTGGGCACGGTGAGTGATCGTTTGGGGATCGTGGCGGCCGGGGGCAACTACCAGAGCCAGCGGTCGAGGAACTCGGCCCAGATGAACCCGTGGTAGCCGTCGAAGGCAGGTGGATCGATCTTCTTGAGTTCGTCAGCGAGCATGCTGAGCTCGGCCAGGGCTTCGACCTCGCGGTGATCCGGATCGCTGAGGATTTCGGACTCGCTGACGTGCAGGCCGTAGTGGTGCAGGGTCCGCAGCCACAGGTCTATGGAGGAGTTGGCGAACCATGCCTCGCCTTGAGGAAGGACGTAGTAGACCGTCCCTGTGCCGGGTTCGACGCCGAACGACCATTGCAGTCCTGGCACGAGGTTGTCATGGTGATTCTGGGTGAGGAGGTAGAGCGACCTGCCAGCTGACGTCTGGAGTGCTGGAGCCGCCTCCACCTGGAACGATACG
Source organism: Streptomyces sp. NPDC057445 (assembly GCF_042802855.1). Taxonomy (NCBI): domain Bacteria; kingdom Bacillati; phylum Actinomycetota; class Actinomycetes; order Kitasatosporales; family Streptomycetaceae; genus Streptomyces; species Streptomyces sp. NPDC057445. The sequence continues at coordinate 98,081 of NZ_JBHVDH010000017.1, forward strand.
TACTCGATCAACTGATCGACGATGGGGATTCCGACATCAACAAGTAGTGCCTTCTGTTCCTCGGGGATCTGCCAGCCCGACACGACTGCCGAGTCTGCCCTTGTGACGTTCCCGGTGCCGGCCCAGGCGGTGAGCTCGTCAAACGTTGTCATGTGAGAGTCCTTCCGCGGCTGGGTGCGATGCGGACCCTATCGAGCAGGGCTGACAGACACGTGGCCCCATCGGGCGACGACATACTCCTCAGTGGCCGCCGGGGGCGTATCGGCTCGAGGTTCCTCCGGCTTCGGTGACCAGCCGGGTGGTGGTCTTGTCGTGGTAGCCGAGTGCCTTCGCGATGACCGGTGCCGGGGCTTTGGAGGACGAGCTGGCAGATCGCGGAAGTCCTGCCGCGCTGCGGCGGGACGCCGATCTCACGCAGATGGACTCGGAGGTTGACTGGGTTCATCGGCTGTCCGGGCTGGCGGCCGGGGAAGAGCCACTGTGAACTTCTGCTGCTGGCGTAGGGCAGGTGCTGGCGGGACTGGAGGTAGGCCCGCATCAGGTCGGCGACGGGCTCCGGCAGCGGGGACGGCGGGTCTCCTAACTGGACAGTGACGGTGGTCTCGTCGTCGGTGACGTCGGCGATGGTGAGTCGAACGATACGGCTGACGGGTTGCGCATAGAGGAGAACGAGCGCGGCCGCGACCCTGGCCGCAGGGGTAGGGAATCGTCGTTGAGGACACGGCGGAGCATCGCGAACCGACGGTGCTGGTGCAGCGGTTCCGGGTCCTGGGTGATGACGGCGGGCGGCAGTGTGAGGCGGGGCATCCGGCCGGTATTCATGCACCATCGCAGGAATGAGTGGGACGGACGGCGGGTGGCCAGGCTCTCGGTGTGTCAGGCGTCGATGTCGGCCTGCTGGCACTGCTGAGTGCCGGGTGTCCAGCGCCAAGCGGTCAGCACGCTGCGACGCTTCGGTGGCGACCCCTTCTTGGCCTTGCCGTAGCGGACCAGCAGGGTGCCGTATTCACCGAACTCCGAGCCTTCTGGGTTGCGGCCGAAGTCGGTGAGGTCGAGCATCCGGGTCTCGTTGCGTCGCAGGCCGTAGGCGTACGCGACCTTGAACAAGGTGGTGTCCCGGAAGGCCGGCAGCCAGCCCTTGCGGCCCTTGCCGCGAACACGCAGCACTTCCTCGTCGGCGTGGTCGAAGAACGCTTCCAGCTCGGGCCGGGTGAAGGCCCGTCGTTCCGGAGTGCCGGAGGCACTCGTCGCTCCAGCCGTAGGCCGGGTTGGTCAGGAAGTCGAAGAACTGGCGCACGGAGCCCTAGTAGTTGCGCAAGGTGGAGCGGACGCATCCGTGCACAGCCCGCAGATCGGCCGACCACTCATCGACGTGCTGCGGCGTCCACTGCCACGGCATCGCGTCGGCATGCCGGGTGAAGGCCCTGACCGTACACTCCTGGTCATCGGCGTATCCCGGCGAGAGGTTCCGGGCCAGCTGCTGGTTGCGCCAGCCTTTGATCATCGCCTCGAAGACCTGCTCGTCCGGCCGCAGCAACGGCAGACCGTGGATCAGGTGCAGCCGAACGGAAGCAGCAGTTGTGTCCAGCTCCATCAGCATCGCCTCGCACATCTGCCGTGCCAGCAGGCCACCCCGGGACCGACGTTGGTCACGCCTGCCGGTGTCCCCTGGCACTGGACGGATTCGCCGCTCGATCCAATGGTTCGGCACCTTAACCCTAGGGTTGACAAAGGTGCCAACTCTAGGGTTAATTGGGGAGGTAGTCGCGCCCAGGGAGGACCGTCATGATGCAGAACTCCGCCGCCCGTTTTCTCCAGGACGCCGACGAGGTCGCCATCCGCCGCGTCCGGCGCGAGGAGGCCCGCGGCCGTCACCAGCGCACCGCCTCCGCCCAGCGCCGCGCCCACTACCTCAAGGACGCCGCCGACCGCCTCGGTTCCCAGCAAGCCGTCGCGGACCGCCTGGGCACCAGCGGCGCCGCCGTCTCCAAGGCCATCACCCAGGCGTCAACCCGCCCGACCGCCGAGGAACTGCCGGTTACCTACATCGAGGTCGAGCTCGCGACCGCCGGCGACGCCGTCCTCACCGCCGACGAGTGGCGTCAACTCCCTGAGGGCGCCAGGCCCGCTGCTGCCCATGTCGCGGAAAGCGCCTGGCGGGCACGAGCCCGCCTCCTCAACGGCATGCTCCACACCGCCGAGCAGACGACCCGAGCGTATGGCGAGGTCTGGTACAACAGCCGTCGCGGCCTCGATCAGCTCACCGTCGAGCAGATGCATGAGGAACTGCGCGAGGAAGAGCCCGGCCTGCCCGACCACCTGCTGCCTTCGACCACTGGCGAGCTGGCTGCTGCGGTGACCCTGGCCGCCGAGGCTGCCAAGTCTCTCCGTCAGCAGCTGGTCGCCTGTTGGGCCGAGCAGGACCGTTGGCGCGATCGCCAGGGTGGGCAACTCTGACGAAACCGCTGACCAGCACGCGGGCCGGGTACGCGCCGTAGCTCCTACTCAGCTCCTCCTCCCGTTGCTGCTGGCCCGTGCGTACACCCCCGCCGCGGTACGTCGCCCCGAACGGGAGTACAGGAAACGGTTCGACCGAACCACTTCATGGACAACCTGACCCGATCCGAACGCGAGTGCAGGAAGGTGTTTCGACCGAAACACCTTCTCCAACATGACAAGGCGTACTTGTCTAACTTGCCTGCACTCACGATCAGTGGCCTGAACTGCGCAAAGTAGCTCCGCCCCCTGGATAACGATCGAACCGGCTCGGAATGCACCGCGTGCCCCGCCCGGATCGCTCTTCTGCGGTGAGCCAACTCTGACGGCCCTCACGTCCGCATTCGACGGAGGCCGCCTGGTCTGCATCAACGGCGTGTCGTGCGCTGTTCGCCGAGTCAATACGGCACCGTGTTTGAAGATCTGCCTATGGAATGCAAAGTGCATCGCGGCGTAGGTCCGAGTACCTGGGGTGATGCGTTCAGTCGGCGCGTCGACGGCGAGCCCGTGCACTTCGTGCGGCCTGCCGATACTCAGCGACCTAGCTGGGCCGCATACGGACGACATGGCTACCTCGGCACGCTTCACGCTCGCACCGACAGCGACGGGTTGTGGCACGTGCAGTCGGCGGCGGAGCGCCATTCCGCCCTGGACGACGCGGTGCGTGTCCTGCGCCGGCCGTCGACATGGTCGCGGGAGTGCGCGATCGTGGGGGGCTGGGCCAGAGAACTGCTCTCCGACCCTGCGCTGTTGATGGTGGATGTCCAGACCTCCGGGTTGGAGAAGGTGTGGGCGGTACAGATCGGTGCGCTGAACAATCAAGGCCGGACCGTGGTCGATGAGGTGCTCAACCCTTGCGCTCCGATCTGCAGCGCGGCGAGCGCCCTGCATGGCATCACCGTCGAGCGCGTCGCGCACGCTCCAACCTTCACCGAGCTCCTGCCCACGCTCACTCGGCTTTTCGCCGGCCGCCGGTGCGTTGCATACAACATGGCCTTCCATCGCGGTGTATTTGAGCGAGAACTCCTGCGCCATCACAGGCAGCGGGCACCCGTCCAGATCTGGCTTGACAGCTGCCAGTGGGAGGACGCCATAGGGCCCGTGGCGGTGTGGAAGGGGCTGTGGTCGGCACGTCGATCGGCATACCGGAGGCAGCCACTGGGCGGCACCTATGATGCGGTCACGAAGTGCCAGGTCATCCTGCAGAGACTCCAGCAGCTGGCCGCCTATGCGTGAGCTCGTCTGGCTGTCGGCGTACTACAGGAACCGGCTCATCGGTTAGTGATGTCGATGCCCTCGTTGATCTGGACTGGCTCGTCGTGTCCCTAAAGTCTCTGCAGGACGATCCGTTCCGTCACTTCGCCCGGACGCATCTTGGGCATGTGGTTTCGGGCAGGGTGACCAAGGTGGCTTCGATCGGAGTCTTCGTTCGTGTCCACGATCACGTCGAAGGGTTGCTGCCAGCCTCGGAGCTGCCTGAGCCGGTGGGCGACGACCAGCCTCTGGCGATCGGTGACGTGCTGTTGGTCGAGGTCGCCGATATCAACCTGGACAGGCGCCGGGTCAAGCTGGTCTTGCGGGAAGGGGTCTGACCGCGGCGACCCTGCGCCTGTGGAGGGGTCAGGCGGAGGCGGCGCCCCCGTCGATGGCGCAGAGCTTGTTCTTGAGTCGGTAGCGTCGAAGAGACCGCTGACGAGCAGAACCCCGTGAACGAGTTCGGTGCGCTCCACTCTGCTCGGCCAGCGGTGCCAGCATGCCTCGACGGTCATGGGCTCGTCCGGGGCGGGTAGGCCAGGCCAGGTCATGGTGGCTCACTTCAGGGAAGCGGCTGCGGTGGTGCGCCCGATTCGAAGTTGCAGGGGGCGCTGCTAGGTGCCGTCAACAGCCCTGCTGAGCAAAAGGCGCGTCAGCGCACTCCGCTGACGGTATGCGGACCCGGTCTCGCCAGGCCGCATGTGAGCACCTGTCGGGCGTTCCTCGAGTCTCGTGCCCCCAAGAAGCGTTAGTTCACCCTTTGGGCTGGGCTCATGCGGTTTGTCGCCGTCGGTACTCACCGCTATGGACGACGTTGTCAGTGCCACCACATATAAATGCGGACAAAAGGTTCATTGCTTGTGTGGAGGTGTGATGGACGTAGCTGTCGTCCCGGCCATGAGGACTGACGGGACCGCTCCTGCCGAGGTCCTGGCCGTGCCCGCCGGGGACCTGAGCCGGTCCCTGGCCTATCTGCTTGTTCCCCTGCGCGATCAGTACGTGGCCATCATGGACGTCCTGACGTCGTGCGTCGACGACCTCAGTCCGGGCGAGATCAGCGAAACCGTCGCTCCGTCCTTCCCCGGCATGACGGTCCAGCTGGTGGCTCAGCGGCTGAAGGACCTGGACGGTAAGTACCGGGTCGTCTCAGGGCATCCGGACTCCGACCTGAGGCGGTTCGAAGAACTCGACGGCACGCGGTGGCGCTGGTCGGCCACGCCGGTGGGGCGTGAGGTACACCGCTTCTACCAGGACGTGCTGCGCGAGCGGGACTGCGGCCAGAGGGAGATCCCTCTGCCGAGCCTGAGGAACATCACCGACGCGCTCACCACCCTTGCCGGCCGCTCCAGCCTGGGCCCTGAGGAGACGGCCGCTTTGGTCAGCCAAGTCTTTGTCAGCCATGACGACCTCGACTCCGCGCTGACCGGCGCGGCCGACGCCCTGATCTCTCTAGCGCGACGGTTCGACCTGAGCCAAAGCGACACCGCCGAACTCAAGTCGATGCTCCTCGGCTACGCCACTCATGTCGTTGCCGAGGTGGAACACGGCGTCGCCCGCGCCCACCGGCTGCTGTGCCTCCTCGGCCCGCGCTTCACCGACCTGGCGGCCACCTGCCGCTCGGCATCCCGCGCGCAAGCTCTGGTGGGGAAGGGCCTGCTGACCGCATCGCGCGGTAGCCGTCCCCAGGACTGGCAGCAGCTGACCGAATGGTTCGACCCGCTGCGGGGGAAGGCCGCGCGGTTCAGCCTGCGTGTGGTAGCGGCCATCCCGGCAATGCACGCCAACCTGCGCCGCCTGCAAGGACTCACCAGTGGGGGAACCGTACGCGCGCGAGCCCTCCACCTGGCAGCGGCCAGCGCCAACCCACAGACCGGGCCCCAGATCACCGCTGCTGCGTTGGCCGACCACCCCTGGCGCAAGCTGCACACCCGCGCTCCCGAAGCGGCCCAGGGCAGCTCCTGGCACGACGGGCCGCACGTACCGCTGCCCTCGCTTCTGCGCACGACAGGACAGATGAAGCCCCGGGGACCCGTCACCCGAGCACGCCAGGACACTGCTGAGAGGGAGGCAGTGGAGCGTGAAGTCGAAGCACACGCCAGACAACAGGCCCAGGCAATCAGCGAAGTCCTCAGCGGCATCCGGCCTCTGTCTGCTCCTGCGGCACGTGCTGCCCTTGCTGCGGTGGTGGCAGCCGCTGGCGCACCCGCCCGCGCCGCGGACGGCGTACGCACGGGCGCCCACGCAGGTCTCGGATGCTCGCTCCTGCCCACACCGGACAACCAGGGCCGGCTCCGCGGCGCCAACTGGTCCCTGGCCCTGCCGGGCCAGATCGCGGTCTTCCACCGCCCCAAGCAGCCGCCCACCCCGCAACAGCTTCAGGTCTTCGGAAGAAGGAACGCTGAGCCCCAGCCCGCGAAGGCGGTCTCATGACCAGCCTCCTCGCCAATCCGGGGGACACCGACCCGGACGCAGCCGACATCTGCCGCCTCCTCGCGGCCGTGCCCTGGCTGTACGAGGAGCGGCATGCCCTCCACATCGAAATGGTCCACCGTCACGCCCACCACGTGCGCCTGACGATGACACGCCTGGGATGGCGCGTCATCATCGAACGTGACCTGGTCCGCCTGATCAAAGGACCAGCTCCCCGGCCGGACGTCTTCGTCCCTACCTCCTCCGCTCCCACCGCCACCTGGTTCTGGCTGTTCATCGCCGCCATCGACGCCCTCCCCTCGCGCGTGGGACTGCCCGCGCTCGTCGAAAGCGCCCGGGCGGCGGCCGCCGAGGTCTCACTACCGGTCACAGGCACCGCTGCTGAGCTGCAGAGCATGCTCAACGCCCTGCACATGCTCATCAACCGCGGACTGATGAACAAGCTGGAAGGAGACCTGCAGACCCTGCTGACCGACCAACGCCCCGCCGTGCTGCTGCAGCTGCACCACATGCGGATCCTGCACCTGATCTCGCCCCGCACCCCCGATGCCCAGCCCCGTGATGCCGTAGCCGAACGCGTGATGGCCCGGCTGGTGGACGAGACGGCCGTCCTCTACAGCGATCTGAACACGGACGAGGAGCACTGGCTGCGCACTCATCTCCACGATGAGGTTGCCGCCACTGCTGAAGCCTTCGGCCTGCACATCGAGGAACGAACCGAAGGCGTTGCGCTGATCGTGGACAGGGAAGACAGTCACGGTTCCGACACCTTGGGCCCTCACCCCTTCCCTCGAGCTCACGGAACCGTCGCCCACGCCGCTGTCCTGATGCGCGACCACGTCCTGCGGCAAAGCGCTGGCGACGCGGATCCGCGCAAGCCCGGCCCCGGTTGGCGCAGCGTGCCCTACCACGACGTCCTGACCCACCTGAAGCTGCTGGCCAAGGAGCACACCAGCTGGGCGAACAACCTACGTGCCTGCGTTCCAAGCCTGGCCGAACGGATTAGAGAGCTGTGGCAAGGCCTGGACATGCTGCGCATCACCGAAGGCTTCGAAACGACCTGGTGGTTCTCCCCGGCGGCTGCCCGCTGGGACACACCGCCTCCGCCCCTTTCCCCACCCGAGGCAAAGGACACCCCATGAGCGACTTGACGATCACCCTCACGCCCTCCACCGACCAGAATCCGGCACCGGCCCCGGCAGCCGAAGGCCGACATCAGCGCCGCTTCACCCTGCATGCCGTCGGTGTCAGCAACGTCTGGGCCTACGCTCATGCGGACTTTCAGATCATCTCAGGACGCCTGGTCCTGCGCGGAAGCAATGGCACAGGCAAGACCACCCTGCTGGAAGCCCTCTACCCTTACCTCCTTGACCTCGACGCACGCCGCCTCAACGCCGCCAAAGCCCGTGGGACCACCCTGGCTGTGCTGATGGAACACGGCCTGCAGGGCACCCGTCGGATCGGCTACCTGTGGGTCACCTTCGCCGCACCCACGCCGCCGCACCAGAGCGAGCCGGGACTGATCACCTACGGCGTTCGACTCGAGTTCTCCCGACATGCCGATGTGCAGGTCACAGTGACACCCTGGCGGATCCCAGGCCGCCCCGAGGGCACCCTGACACTCCATGAGGCCGGCGGCGCGGCCGTCACCGCCGACGACTTCACCCAAGACGTCCAGCAGGTCGACGGAGAAATCTTCACCAGCCCGGACGACTACGTGGATGACCTGGCCACACGGATCTACGGGGCCACGGCAGGCCAGCTACGCGACATCGCGAAGTTGACCCGCAACATCCGCAACCCCTGGAACATGACCGTGGCGACCCCCAAGGATGCAGCAAACGCCCTCCGCGAGAACCTTCCGGAGGTCAGCCAGGACGTGCTGGAGGTCACCGGCAAAGCCCTGACTGCTGCCGACGAGACCCGCAGGCGCTGCGAGCGTGACCGCCAGACCGCCGATCACATGGAAGCGTTCGCGACAGCCTGGTCGGGATACGCCCGCGACACCGTGCACAAGGCCCTGCACAGCGCGACAGCTCTGCGCAGGCAGGCCCAGGCCCTTGAAGCCGAGGCCGAGGCCTACGGCCAAGAGCAGACCGACGCCGCGCGTGAGCTGGCCGAAGTGGAGCGCGAACTCAGCGAAATTGAGGGCCAGCAGGCCCACAATGACGCCCGGATCAAAGTTCTGGAAAACAGCGACGCCATTGCCGACGCTCTCGACCTCGAACGCTTCCGCCAGCACTGCGACCAGCTGAACCGTCAAGCCGCGAGCGCATGGACAGTGCTGGAAAGCCAGGCCGGCGCCCAGGCCGAGCGGTCACAGCATCTGCACGAGGACGCCGAGGACCTGGCCCGCGACATCGATGCCATCCTGGCAGCCGCCCGGCAGTCCGACCCGCAACTGAATCTGGCTCAAAGGCCAGTACGCCTGCACGCCCAGCCCCAGACCGTTCTTGAACTCGCCGACCGCGTTATCGACCCCGGCCCCGCCGTGACCGTGCGCGCCGACGCATCTGAGACCGCATCGCTCTCCAAGGAAATCCGTGACAGCGCCACACGGCTTGAAACCCAGGCCCATCGAGCCGCCTGCCAGCTGCGTGCGCACGAACCCGTAGCCGCAGCCGAGCAAGACAGCCAGAACGCCCACATCGCCGCGGAAGCGGCCGCCGCAGCAGCTCATGCCGCTCACGCCCGCCTGCAGGAAGCCACACATCGCGCCAACACCGCCGCCCAGGCATCTCTGGACACCATCTCTGCATGGCCCGCACAAGTCCTGACCAGCCTTCAGCTGGCCTCCACCGCCACTCCCTTCCCCGATGCGGTGACAGCCTGGGCCGAACAGCACACCGGCAACGAACCGTCCCACGTCCTGGCCGCTGCCCAGAAGCTCGAGCGGGAAAGCCGAACCCTTCTCGACCGCGCGGCCGAGCGGGTCCTCCAACGCGCCGAGCGACACCGCCGTGCCGCCGCCGCCCTGGAAACGCAGGCCGACGACAAGGACGCCGAGGCACGGCACTGGTCCGGCGGCCAACTCCCGCCCCTGCCCCGCCCCAGCTGGGCACCGTCTGTTCCCGACGACCATGTCCTCGGCGCTGCCCTGCGCTGGAACGACGACGCACCTCCCCCCGGCCCTGACCGCGACCGCCTCGAAGCAGCGCTGACCACGAGCGGACTACTCGGCGCAACCCTCACCCCCAGCACCCTTCACGCCCCCGGAAGCTGGACCGCAACCGTCCGTGGACCCCAAGCTGTGCACAGCCTCAACCGTGTGCTGGAGCCGCTGCCCGAACACCCCCACGCGGGCACCGTCACCGCACTCCTGGCCCGCATCGCCCTCCTGCCCAGCGCCGACCAGACCGCCAACTGCCCTTTGACCATCGGCCAGGACGGCAGCTGGAGCGCTGGCCCGCTCACCGGCCGCCACCCCGGCGCCGACGACCCCACCATGCTTCCCAGCGCAGCCCACGTCGGCACTGACGCCCGCCGGGCCGCCGCCCACCGCCTGGCCGAGCAGGCCCGCGCGGAAGCACGCACCCTACGGACCGACGCCGACCGTCACCGCCGCGCCGAATACCACCTGAACTTCCGCGCCCAAAAACTGAAGGACGCCAGCAGCACATTCCCGACGCTCGACGACCTCGACCATCACGAAACGGCCCGCGTTCAGGCCGCCACCACCGACACCCGGGCCCGGGAGGAAGCCCGTACCTACGAACACACCGCCTACGCCGCCAGCGAGCGATTCGAGCTGCTGCAGCGCCGCTGGAACAGCGAAACCCGCACCCAAGGCCTTCCCGCCGACCCACTCCAGCTCACGCACCTCACCGAAGAGAACGCTCGCCGAACAGCCCACCTACGCACCACCGCCGACCGGCTGACCCATCTCTCCCAATCCGTCGAACGCCTTGCCACACGCTCCGCATCCCCCACCGAATCGCTCGACCCGGCCTTTGAACAGGCGCGGAACCTGTACCTGGAACACCAGCACGCCGCCGCGGAGCTCCACCAACGTCAGCAGCACGTCCCCGACGACGTCGCCGAACTGCAGCAACGGCTCGGCGCCGCCCAGGACGAGCACGAGCGACTCACCACCCGACACAAGCGCGCCACCGCCCGGCAGAAGGCGGCGCAGAAACAGAGCATCGACAGCACCGCCCGTCGTGAAGAACTCTCCCGACGTCTTCAGGCAGAGGCCCCTGCCGCGGAGGCAGCCATGACCCGTCTGCGCACGCTCATCGCAGCCCCCGGTATCCGCTCCGATACCACCGACGGCGACAACAACGACCACATCCTGACCATCGCCGCCGACTACACCGAATCCGGCCCCACCACCACACTTCAAGAGGTCCACGCACGCGCCGACACCCTGCGCGCCCACCTGGCCAGCGAACCCATCCACGGATGGCAACTCAGCATCCACACCGGCGACCAACACGACCAGCACGACCTGCACTACCAGCTCCTGCGCGACGCCACCGCCTACGCACCGCCCGAGGCCGCCCAGCACGCCGCAGCGCTGCGCGACCGTGCCGAACAGGAACTCGCTGACGCCGACGCCACTGCTCTGGACAAGTTCGTCGTCGGCCGCATCCCCGCAGCACTGGGCGCCGCCTGGGCCCGGCTCATGGACTGGTGCAGACTCGTCAACCAGCGCATGGCCCTCGCCACTGCCTCCTCCGGCGTCGGCGTACGTGTTGACATCGCCCTCGAGCGCAGCCTTTCACCAGGACTGCGCACCATCCACCGACTCGCCTGCCACACCTCAGATGCCGACCGCACCCCCGACGACCAAGAACGCATCTGCGCCGAACTCCTGGCCCAGCTGCGCACCAGCACCGACGGAACCGCCCCCGACGCCGCCGAAAACCGCGCCGCCCGGCTGCGCAGCATCGTCGACATCAGCAACTGGGTGACCATCCGCTACGAGATCACCCGCCCCGGCGAAGACCCAACCACCTGGGGCTCCGGCACCCACCTGTCCGGCGGCGAGCGCCGCCTCGTGGTCCTGGCCCCCATGCTGGCCGCCCTGGCAGCGGCCCACGACAGCCTCGCAACCACAGCCCCCCGCATCACGGCCCTCGACGAGATCCCCGCAGAGGTCGACCTCACCGGCCGCGACGCGCTCGCCCGCTACCTCTCCCACCTCGACCTCGACCTCATCTGCACCAGCCATGCCTGGGACGGATCACCCGACGCCTGGGACGGCGTCGACGCCTACAACCTTCACAAAACCTCCAACGGCACCGTCATCGCCCGACCCATGCACCTCTACAACGACCGCCTCGAAGAACTCCTCAACGCCACCCTCGGAGAGGGGCCATGGCACGCATGCTGAACTCCTGCCCTCTGTGCCCAGGCCACTGCACCGACGCCGACCTCACGCCACTGCTCAATCCTCAGTTGCGCTGGCTCTGGGAGCAGATCGCCACCCGCTGCGACCACAGCGGCGATACCACCCTCAGCCAGGGCCGCCTCACCCTGCGCATCCCGGCCAGTCCTGAAGAGCGCAGCGCCGCCGGACGCCTGCTCGGCAGCAGCAGACTCCTCCCCGCAACCAAACGCACCATCGACCTCGCCCGCCTGACCCGCAAGCTCACCGTCCGCGGCCCTCACCTCACGCCGGCCGCCGTAGCCGCCCACGCCGTGAACCGCACGCTCGGCACACCCGCTCACCACCGCAAGCAGCACCAAGCCCGGGCCCAGCGAATCGAGGACCTCCTCCACCAACTCCTCAGCAACCTGCCCCAAACAGCCCGCCTACGCCCCCACCCGCAGGCACTCTGGGCCCAGCTGCGCACCCAGGGCACCGCCCACCGCGTCCTCACCGCCAACAATCCCGAGCGCCTCCTGCACCACTACACAGCCGTCCTCACCCACCTCCCCCCACCCGGCACCGTCCTCGACCGGCGCCTCCTTGCCCAAAGCAGCGCCGGCCACCCCAAAGCCCTCGACCGCGGCACACTCCTCGCCACCCTCATCCGCGCCACCGCAGACCACACCGGCACCGTCCCCCCAAACGCGAACTACCGCGAAGCCTGGGCGCTCCTCGGCGTACGCTGCGACGACCTCACTGGCGGACTGCTCACCATCAACCTCCACCCTCTCGGATTCACCGCCCCACCCGGCCACGCCATCACCCTTCCGCCACGCAGCCTGCAACTGTGCACCTGGCCCGACCCTTTTGGTAGCGGCGGCGTCTACATCACCGAGAACCCCTCGATCGCCACCGCGATGCTCGACGAACCAGACCTCGCACCCGGAACCCCCCTCATCTGCCTCCTGGGCACACCCTCCACCACAGAAACCGAGGCCCTCGGCAGACTCGACCAGACAGGCTGGTCCCTAGCCGTACGCGCCGACTTCGACCCAGCCGGCATCCGCCACGTGCACGCCGTCCTGAAAGAAGCGCCCACTGCCCAGCCATGGCGCATGAACAGCACCCACTACCTGGAAGCGCTCACCATCGAGCCGGACCCCACGACGGAACTTGACCCCGACCAGATCCCGGACACCCCCTGGGACCCAGGCCTCGCCGATGCGATGCGCCGCCACCGCAGAAGCTCGTTCGAAGAAGCCTTGGCTCTCGAGCTCGTCGACGACATGAGGAGCGCACAGCCAGGACCGCGAGGCCGAGGAGAACCGGGTTCGGTGAGGCGGGAGGTCATCTCCGTGTAGGTGCCGGCACTGGTCGGGTCTTGGCCGGAGGAGTGAAAGAGGACCGAGTTGATCACTACCTTCAGAGCTTTCTCGAACCGCCCGGTGGTGAGGCGCTCTGCCCAGTGAGTACGGGGTCTGTTCCCGGCAAGAGGCGAGGCGTACCGTGCCAGATGCGAGGCCTCCCACAACGTTGCGGCCCGTGGTCCCCCAGGACTACGGGCCGCTTCGTGAGTTCAGGACCCTTCCCGGCTTCCCCTGAACGCTTCCTGGGTGGTGTTCAGGACGGCTGCCAGCTTGGCGGCTGCACTGTGATTGACCGGGTCGGTGAGGAGCGGTGCGAGCTCGGCAGCCGTGAAGGGAGTGCCCTGCTCGCGGCGCAGGAGTCGTTCTTGGGCAAGGTCTGCCACGTTGTCTCGGTCGGCCTCCTCAACGGCGGGCAGGGGTGTGTCATCGTCGAGCGCGGTGTCGAGGAAGTCCTGGTGCCTGGCGATCAGTTCTTCGTCGGAGACACCATCGAGCGCGCCAGCCTTGAAGGCGATCGTGAATCGGTCGCCGTCGGGTAGTTCTACGGTTCGGATTTCGTACTCGGGCTCGTCGTCGTCGGGCTGTGTACTCATGAGCGTCCCTCCCTGGTGCTGGTGGATCACGGTGCGCCTGAGGGGACTCTGGGTCAAGGGTGTGCGCAGTATCTGCAAGCGCCGGGTTCCTGTGCACGCAGGACCCGGTCACGTACCCCAGAAGGAGGGGCGGGTCAGTCCGGTGGCCTGGTTCAGGTGCGGCCCGCACAAGCGTCTGCGATGACGCCCTGGCCGCAGCACCCCGACACCACGCCCGCGCCCGCGCCAGCCGGGTCGTAGCCAAGCCCGCCACGCCTGACCTGACATCAGGCGAACGCCTCGCTGAGCTGCGCGCTGGAGGAGTGGCTCGACTGGCAGCTACGCGACACCCCGCGGAAGATCCAAGCCCTTGAAGCGGCAGTCGAGCGGCCCGAGGGCTACGTCATCGAGCCCAAGCGCAACCCGTCCCACCCGGAGCCCCGCGGTCATCCACCGTGCCTCCTGCCGCATGCCGCAGCGGGACACCCTCCCCATCAGCGCCGACCAAGCCCGCCTGGGTACCAGGGAGGCGGAGAACGTCAGCGGGTGCGGACTTCTGCGCGCCGCAGCAGCACCTCGGGATTGGCGGCGAATGAGCCCAACTATCTTGCACGCCAGTTCAGTCACCATCGACAGCCCTGGGCCGCGTTGCAGGAGGGACTCCTGGCGGGCCGGCTTCAGCGACCCGTTTCCTGTATCCGACATCCGAGCCAAAGGTCGTTCTCGACTTGAGGTTGTGGTACCCGTTGGTGCACTCGCCGAGCCACATGCGGCCGATTCGGTCGATCCCGCGGGACCATGCGTCGTGCCACAGATAGGGCCCGGCTGCAGCGTCTTCTTCATTGCTGTACGCCGACTCCCATCCGGTCCATAGGGCGGTCAGCTCGGCGACCACGGCGCCGTGTTCCCACCAGCAGGCGTGGGGGAGCTGCTCAGTGGTCAGCTCGTACTGGTCCGCCAAGCGGATGACCCAGCTGGTGAACTCCGCCCAGAGTTCTTGCCGCTCTTCGTCCTTGATTTTGTGCCACACGACCGGCGAGCCCGGTGCCCGGTCGCTGGCGTCATCGCCGTCACCACCGGACTTCGGGGCAGCGCGGACAGAGCTCGCGTCCTCCAGGCGGGCAAGCCGTGCGGCGAAACTGGTGAGCTCCGTGTTGATCGATTCGAGGGCGTCGAAGAGTGGTCCCAGCGGGTCAGGCACCGGGAGCCTCCTTCCGCTGGAGCCTCGCCGGTGCCTGGTGCGGCGCCGAGGCTGACTGAGGTGTGCGCGAGGAGGACTGCGGTGCGTGATCGAAGAGATGCGCCAGCGGGTGCTCCAAGACCGTTGGTGATCGGTTGGCGGCCGTTGGACCATCGGCGGCCTGGTCTTTCGCCTGGGGGCCGATGCGCTGGAAGCGCCTTCGGTCCGTGGAGTTGGGAGGCTGATGGATGCGGAGTTCAGGCTGCGGCATGGTTGTTCACCTTCCTGAGGGCTTCCTTGGTGGCTTCGGCGATCTCCTTGGCCCTGGCGCCCTCGTGGATGCGCTCGAACTTCACCCGGGTGACGGGTGTGCGCCGGTGGACGACGAGCCCTTCCCGCTCCTTGATCTGGCGGATGTCTCCGGGCTCGAGGACGGCTCTGCGTCGTGTGGAGATGCTGACGGAAGCCCGGTCGCCGTCATCGCTGACCGACTCGGTGTCCTCCTCGAACTCGCCCGCAAGGGCCGAGTAGGTCTTGAGCTCCTGCTCGTCGGATACACCACCCAGAATGATCTTCACTGTGGCGGCAGCGAACATCTTCCTGACACCGATCTCACCCCAGCGCTCCTGAGCCTGAGCGAGATTCTGCAGCACGGCGACCATGAAAATGTTCTGGCTACCTGACACGGACATCAGGGAGGGGATCTGCGGCAGCGGGGCGACATTGGCGAGCTCGTCGCCCAGCAGGGCGAGCGGCGGGTCCAGCCGGCCGTTGGGCATGCGGGCGGCGATCACTTTCGCGGTGTCCAGGATGGCGCGGCTGAAGGCCGCCATGATCGGCGCAAGGCTGGAGCCTTCCTCCTCCTCACCGATCAGGAAGACCGTGCCGCCTTCGGTGAGCCACTTGGCGATGGAGAAGTTGTTCTCGTCGCCGGCGGACAGGCCGAAGATCGCCGCGACCTTCTGGTCATACAGAGCCAGGACGCTCTGCTCGGCCGTCCGCCAGCTCGCCGACCGCTCCTCCGGCGCCGCGGCGTGCTGCGCGGCCAGGGCGCGCGCGAGGTTCGGCTGGTTGTGCCGGGCCAGGATGTCGACGGGCTGCCGCTCCGTGGGGGACGTGGCCCACCGCAGGATGTCCATGGCGCTCAGGCCGTCGAGCGCCGCGGCGTGCAACCAGCACGTCATGAGCATCTGGGCGTTCATGACGAAGTAGCCGCCGTTCTTCGTCCCCTCGTCGGACTTGGCGGTACCTGTGAGTGTCTCGGCGCGCTTTCGGGCGACAGTAAAGTCCTCACAACCGTCCACGAGGCTCCACTGCAACTGCAAGGGCCAGTTAGACAGGCCAGTGGGGTCGAGAACCATCACCGGCCCGTTCTTCTCGCGGGACTTCGCCGTCGCGTAGAGCACATCGGTCTTGGACGATGTCGCCAGCACGGAGCCGGGGAAGTCCAGGATCCACGGAATGATCAGCTGCGAGGTCTTTCCTTCACGGGGCGGCGCGACGATGAGGGCGGTCTCCTCGAAGGGGATGTAGAGCTTCACCCCGGTGGGTATCGCGGTGCCGCAGAAGACCGCGACCTCGGTCACCGGCACATCGGTCACCTTCGGCGGCGCGCTGGTGCGACGCCACGCCACGGCCAGGCCGGGCTTAGCGGCCTTCTCCAGAGAAGGCCGGGAGGCGGACAGGCTTGGCCGCAGGGCTCCGAGCCGCGACAGTGCCTTGCCCTCACCCATCGCATCCTCGAGCTGCGCACGAGTAGCCAGACCGTCAGTGCCCTCATCGCGCATGGAGCGCCAGCGCCGCCATCCGGCCCGTGCGCCCCAGCAGGTGCCGGCCGCCGTGGCCACGAACGACGGGTAGAAGGCGAACGGGCCGCCAACACCGGCTGAGGCCGGAAAGGCATCCTGCGGACGCAGGGGATGAAGGAACAGCTTGGGTATCGCGGCGGCCGTCTCGTTCCACGACACCAGGGCCGGGGAGGCATGAGCGAACACACCGGACAACAGCGCGGCTACCCACGCCCAGAGAGTGACCGCTACCGCGGTGATGCACAGAGCGATCCACCAGGCGTCCTTGTACACGTGCAGACGGTTGCCGGAGTGTGGGGTGACGACCTTGGCCACTGCTACGCACCCCCTCGGGCGGGTGTGGCCGTGGCGCTCGCCGCGCCGGCGGGAACGGAGGCCTTGCGGGGCTCCGCCCGGCTATTCGCGACGCCGGCAGCGGAGGCTTGGTGGAGGAGCGGCATCGTGCGGCGCCGCGCTCGGCGGCCGACAGGCAGGTGGGGCATCACGCGGCGCCCTTTCGCATCGAGATGAGTGGGGCCACGGGGGCGTCGTCGCCGGGCGCGGTGAGCACCCGGACCTGGCCGACGGCTCCGCCGACACCTCGGGCACCCATAGCGCGAGGTAGAGCGGACACCCGAACGCGATTGCGAGAGCGGCCCCTGCGATCGTGTGTCCCATGGGTGAACTGGTTGAGAGGGTCGATGAGCAGGACCACGTCGTGGCGGTCGTCGACCGTGGAGAGGCGATTCGGGAGCGCTGGCTGCACCGGGTCGCGACGATCGTATGCCGCGACGGCGACGGACGGATCCTCGTGCACCGTCCCCCGGACGAGGCATCCCGCTTCCCGGGGCAGTTCAACTGGATGCTCGGTGGCGCCGTCGACGCTGGCGAGTCGTACGAGGAAGCCGCAGCCAGGGAACTGGCGGAGGAGCTCGGGGTCCACGCTGATCCCCGCTTCGTGCTCAAGTTCCTGTGCAACGGCATGATCAGCCCCTACTGGCTGGGCCTTCATGAAGCCGTGATCACAGCACCGATTCAGCCCGACCCCAAGGAAGTCGCCTGGTTCGACTGGCTGACTGAACCCGAACTCGAAGAGATCGTCCGCCGCTCCGAATTCGTCCCGGATGCCCGCGAGGCACTCGACCGATATCGAGCGCCGGCCGCCCCGAGTCACCCATTCGGTTAGGCTCGTCATCGCTCCACCACCCTTCGGTTCACGGGGATCAGGACGTCGGTATTCGTGACCTCACTGGGTTTTTCGGTCATCCTGCGGTTGGTGTTGGTCAGCTCGATCTCGATGGCGCTGCGAATGTGCTCGACCAGGTGCATGCGATTCCCCACCTGCCACACGGCTCGGCCGGGGGAGCACCGGCTGGCGCCGTCGGCGAGGGCTTCGCGGGCCCAGTCGGGCAGCTGCAGATAGTCGGCCGTGACATCGGCCTCGGCTTTGTCCATGTGGTAGAGCACCCGGGTGGCCGTCAGCTTCAAGATCGCTGCCGCTTCGGGAGCCTCGTCGACCATCAGGTCGCCGAGGTGATGCAGGATCGCCCAGAAGGAGAGGCCAAGGCGCCTGCCGTAGCGGACGAACTCATCGAACAGCCTGGCCACGGGCCGGTGGGAGAGGATGTGCCAGGCCTCTTCCACAATCAAGGTCCGCTTCGTGGTGTCGCCTGGCTTGATCCAGGCGTAGCGCAGCCATGGCCCGATGACACTCATGAGCAGCGGCATCGCTTCGCCCTCACGGGGCAACTTGGTGAGGTCGAAGACGATCAGGCGAGCATCAAGGTCGATGCCCGGTGTGGTGGGCCCGTTGAACAGCCCCGCAAGGTCCCGGGTGTTGCTGCACAGCTGGTCCATCGCCAGGCTGGCAGGCTGTCCCCAGCGGACCATGTCTTCGACGCCGACTTCGCGTTTGCCGAGCATGGCCGGCTCGGGGTTGGTGAGCGCGTCGTGAATGTCGGACAGCACCGCCACCCGGTCCTCAGCTGCGGACCGGTCCCGGGCCGCGGCGTGTGCCACCGACAGCGCGAACTCTGACTCGGAGGTGAGCGGACCGCCGACGATCTCCACCATCGAGCAGAGGATCTTGAACTGGTGCTGCGCGGGGATGCGCCGGTCCAGCGGGTTGAGCCGTACCCCTTCGCTTTCCTCTCCGCCGTAGACGAGGCGGATCGGGGTGACGCCCACGGCGCGGGCGATGCCGTCCCACTCGCCCACGCCGTCCTCCCCCTGGGCGTCCAGGATCGCGAACGACCTGTCCCGAAAGCGCAACTGCCGCAGCACGTAGCACTTCTCCAGGCTCGACTTGCCGAAGCCCGACTTGCCCAGGACCAGGGCGTGGCCGCTGGGAAGCCGTTCACGCGCAGACGGGTCGTACAGGATGAAGGGGTCATAGATGTAGGCCTTGCCGGAGTAGATCTCCCGGCCGATGATCACGCCGCGGGGATCCGATGAGGGCGCCCCAACCGCCGGATACAGGGCGCAGGCGGTTGCGGTAGTGGTCCGCAGGGCGCGGCGCCGGGTCTGGGACTGTGCACGGATGAGTTCGAACATGGCGCCTCAGTCCTTCAGCAGACCGGTCACGAACGGGAGCGTGTTGGTGAAGGCCCGGTACTGCTCCGTGTCGCACCACTCCAGCGCAAGCTGCGACTTGACCGCAGCGGCCCGTACCGTGTTCCGGTGCTGGACCAGCAGGTCCGGATCGGGCGCGGTGACGGTGACCCAGCCCGTGAGACGGATGCCGGCCGCCCCGTTGGCGAGGTCGTGCATGGTCGAGGCCGATGCCCCGAGTTCCCGCTCCTCGCGCGGGTCCGTGATCTTGCCGGGGCTGCGGTCGGCCTGTCCCGCCTCGTTGGTCACGTCCGCCATGGCGTCCTCGAGGGCCTGGTCCGTCGGCACCATGCGCATCGTGACCCCAACGGTCAAGATCACATCCGATACGTACAGCAGGAGGGGAGCGAGAAAGTTGACCCCGACCGGAAGGACCGGGAACTGCTTGACCCAGGCCGTGGAGGTGTACCAGGGGTCGGCGCCCTCCCAGCTTCGGGCCGCCATCCTCGTGGGCTCCCGCGCATCCATCTCGGCCGGCCAGCACGTCGCACGGTCCATACCGCGGGTGTCATTGAGCCAATGGTCTGGCGCGTAGCTGTGATGAATAAGCGAGGCCAGCCCGGGCTCGTCCAGGTTCCGCACCCAGCGCAGCTGCGCACCCGACAGTGAGCGGATGAATCCTTCGATCTCCTTGCCCAGCACTTCGCCGTACCCCGCGTGCAAGGTCTGGTACTTCAGAGCCTCTGCAGCCAACTCCTGGGTGTAGGGGATGCCGAGGACAAGGAACAGGCGCCGGTCCTCCGCATAGACCGAGACCATGTCCACCAGCTGGTCGTAGGAGTCGCTCAGCCAGGTGGGTGCGGCAGGGTCCCGGCGTACCGCGGCATCGTGCGCGTGGGCGTTGGGATCAGTCGGGAGCAACCGTGCCAGCCACTGCACGTACTGGATGCGGCCGCCGGACTCTGCGGTTTCCTTCAGCAGGTACTCGTAGGCTGCGATCAGCGCTTCCTTATCCCCGCCGTCCAGACCACCGAAATTCTTCGCCCCCTCCACTTCGATGCAGGTGACGAACATCGACTCAGTAGGCTCCAGAAGGACAGCGATATCCCCGTACGCGGTCTTGGCCGTGATCCATTCCAGGGAGTCCGGCACACCGACGGGCTGTGCGACGGGTGCGGGGGTGCCATCGCGGCGCCGCCCGGCCAGAGGCGCGGTTGAGCGGTAGAGGAGGCGTCCGTCCCGCAGCAGCCGTCGGTAGGAACGTCTGATCTCCAACCAGCGCAGGAAGGTCCGGCCCTTGTAGGGCACCATCGTTGCCCATATGCAGCCACCTGCAGCTCCGAGGCATCCGAAAATCTTCAGAACGACGCCGGGAAGGGCGGCGAGCAGGCCGACGGACAGGGCGATTCCCCCGAGCAGAACCAGTTGCTCGTCCATTTCGAAGCGGCGTCCCAGCAGGCCGCGGGGACGCGGCCGAGGGAACGAGAAGGCGCGGTCCATCGCGACTCCTTTCATGAGAAGAGGTAGGTGTGGGGACGCCGCCGGCTACCGGTCGGGCGGCGGTGGCGGCGGGGCGATAGGCGGCGGCGGGGGAGCCTGGCCGACAGACGGCGGCGGTGGCGGCGGCGGGGGTGGGGGAGTGGGCCCATTCCCTGACCGTCGGGGCGGTGGGGCGGGGCGCCGTGGAGCGCCTGGACCTCCGCCGGAGCGTCCGGCACCCTGACGGCCACCGCGAGGCTCTCCGCTGCCCCTGCTGGAGCCGCTGCTTGAGCTGCCACCTGCGCCCAGACCGTTCGAGTCGCTGCCTCCGCTGGAGCCGTTACCACCCTGGCCAGCATCGCCGGAGGCATTGCTGGCACCGTCCTTTGCTGCCTGCTTCGTTTGGTCACGCAGGCTGTCGGCGCCCTGCTTCGCAGCCATCGCGGCAGCACCGGGTCCAGGTACAGCACCAGGGCCCCCGCCTCCAGGCGGTGCAGGAGAGCCGCCTCCCGGCCCGCCGTCCGGGCCGCCAGCTCCTTCGCTGGCCGAGTTCTTATTGGCAGCCTGGGCCTTCATATCGTCGTGCTTCGTTCTCGCCTGCTTGGCACGCTGCCCAGCTTCGTCCTTGACCTGCTGCATGGACTGGATCTCGTCACCGACGATCGGGAGCCACTTGGCGATCTGGAAGGGCATGAACAGGGCCATGAAGAGCAGAGCCAGGAAGGTGATACACGTGCCGATGGCCTTCGACATGGAAAAGTCATCCACAGCGGCCGTGCCATCGAGCAGTGCTCCGGCCAGAGCAAGCGCCAGGTAGATGCAGAGCTTGCTGGCTATGACACCGCCCATGACGCCGACCCATTTACGGGTATGACCCCACAAGTCCTTGTCGACCAACCCGGAGAAGACCAGAGGGCCGAAGATGAGGCCCAGGAGGATCATCGCGTTGCGCACGATGAGCATGACCCACAAGCCGAAAACGGCAAGTAGCAGCATCAGCCCGATCGGTATGGCAATCACCACGCCGACCCCGGGCGCCAGCGTAGAGATTGCCGCGAGGGCGGTGAACACGGCGAGGCCGCCAGCAATCACCTCGCCGATGTAGTCACCGAGGACGGCCCATGCGGCGGTGTCGATGAAATCGACCGTGTAGGCGACCGCTAGCGGCGCGAATCCGGCGACGGCGACTGACATCACCAGGTAGCCAACGTTCTCCATGGCGGCCTGACCGAGAGGTACACCGCGCACCACCCGCTTCACCACCGAGATCAGCCACATGACCATGGTGAGAACAGTGGCGAGCCCGAAGACAAGCCCATAGAGCCGCAGGAAACCTTCGTTCCCCCAGTCGATTTCCATCATCGCTAGTCCCCCTCGGCCTTCTCGGCCTTCTTCTTTCCCTTGGGGGCAGTGGGCTTCTTGCCAGTGAGTTCCTCACCGAACGCCTCGAGCATGCCCTTGCTTCCGGAACGGAGTTTGGCCTCGATATAGCCGAGTGGGTCCGTGGCGAAATCGACCGCGGTGCTCGCGGCATCGACGGCCCCTGCTACGCCCTCGACTCCCGGGGTGTTCTCGTACAGCCACTCCGCCCCCTTCTGCGCCTTGTCGCACACGTACTTGCCACCGGGCAGGTTGCACGGACTCAGCGGATTCGGTGGTGCGGCCTTTGCTTCGGGAGCTGAGGGACCAACAACGACGGCGGCGCCGGCCAGCAGCACGACGGCGGTGATCTGCGCCAGCCGTCGGCGTAGGCAGTCAGCCTGCGTAGCGAGGTGCATCGAATCCCTCATTCGCCTGGCGCATCTCGCCAGTGGAGGACGGCTCGGAGTCAGCCGCGACCAGCGGAGTGGGGCCATCCGACTGGCTGATCGTGGCGACCTTCCAGTCGCCCTCCTGCCACTGCAGAATCACCGTGTACGTCGACCAGGTGCCTGAGACAGGCATCGGCGACTTCTCCGCGGGAACGCCGACAAGCTCACTCATCCAGACCTGGACTGTCGCCGTCTCACTGGAGAAGGCGGTCACCTTCGTGCCGAGCGGCGACGCGCGCATCACCATGCTCGGCGCTGTCTTCGCCGAGACGCCGAGTGCAGCCAGCAGTCCCTTTGCCGCCTGGTCGTCCTGTGACTGCTGGCCAGGTAGCGCGGCAGAAGTCATCACCGTGCTGAGTACCTGGTGACGCAGCGCCTGATCACTGAAGTAGCCCGGGCTCGACCGAGCGGTCTGATAATTGACCGCGGCCGCCACAGCACCCTCCCGGGTGCGGGGGTAGCCCACAGGAATGCCGTTCCTGACCGAGCTAGCCTTCGCGCCGGGGCCGCGGCCGCCCGCCTGACTTGTCGGGGCCGTCCCGGCCGGCGCGGCACCACCCGCATCCTCGTCGTTCGAGCCGCTGCCGCCGAAGAGGGTGAGCAGAATTCCGAAAGTAACGACGACACCGAAGACGATGCCGCCGACCTTCGCACGACGCCACGGGGAAGGCTCCCCAGGTCCGGGCGCCTCCGGCGCCTTCGCCGTCAGGCTACGCGTTCCCGCCTGCCTTTGATTCGCAGCCATCAGATTCCAAACCCGTAGACGATGGTGAAGAGCGTCGCCATCGACGCGACAGTGAAGAGACCGAGAAGGGAACTGGCGACCATGGTCTGCCCCTTCTTGGTTTCCATCGTGTTGTGCTGCTGATTTCCGACACGGATATGAACCGCGCCGACGACGGCGCTTCCAAGAAGGAACAGGATCGCGCCGGCCATGATGACGCCGACGACGATCTTCGCCTTTCCCTCGAGAGCGCCGAACGGGCCCCAGGCGGGGGCAATTCCATCGACCAGACCGCCAATGCCACCCCCACCCTTATCGCCTTCTGCGGCAAGCTCGATCAGATGCTGTGTTAGCTGCACGAATCCCCTCCGAGACTGCGAAAACCCGGCCCTGCCCAAACAAAGGAATTGGGGCCATCAGGTCGTCGGTAGCGGGGAATTCGAGCATCACGTGAAGTCGCCGACACTCGTGATCCGGGCGGCTTGCCTGTCGCCTCCCACTCCGATGCATTGACGCATCTGCGATTGAGTGTCATAGAATTCAGCGCGAGTTGTCGATTCCCTGCTGCATTCACCAGGCGCACACGCTAGCCACGCATCAACTGGCTAGGCAGTAGCGCATTCGCAGCCCTGGGATACAGGCCGGAACCGCCTCACCCCATGGCACGGGAACTGCGCCTCCCGTCCCTCGTGGCGGGACGTTATCGACGACTGGGGGATCAGGAACATGAGCAAAGCCGCCAGCCTGGCAGCGGCCAGCGCCGCTGCGATATGCGGCGCCGTCCTCTGCCTGCCGCTCATGCTGGGGACTGGAGAACGACAGAACGGACCAGGCTGGGAGGACGCCTGCACACCCAGCACCTCCGCAGTCCAGATCGCCCAGGGGCGACAGGCCACGCCGGCAACAACGGCCGGAGGGCAAGTAACGGTCCCCCTCAACCCCCAGGGCAAGCAAAAGAGCGTCAACTGGAGCAAGAATCAGCAGCGCTGGGCCAGCGTGATCACCAACGTCGCCCGAAGCCGAGGTCTGCCGCCCCGGGCCGCGGTCATCGGCGTAGCAACGGCCATCCAGGAGTCCACCCTCAACAACATCAACTACGGCGACCGGGACTCCCTCGGCCTCTTCCAGCAACGCCCATCCCAAGGATGGGGGACACCCAGCCAGGTCACCGACGCGGTGTACGCATCCACCGCCTTCTACAAACGCCTCGAGAAGGTGGACAAGTGGCAGACCAAGCCGCTCACGAGGGTCGCCCAGGCCGTGCAGCGCTCCGGCTTTCCGGACGCATACGCGAAGTGGGAGAAGACGGCTGGCGACCTTGTGGCCAAGAGCTGGGGGAAGGGAGCAGTCATCACCAGCACCTCCGGTTGCGATCCCCTGCAGAACGCCAGCAACGCCAAGGGCTCCGGGGGCTGGGCCCTACCCGTGGAGAACTCACGCGTGAGCACCCCCTACAAGGCAGGCGGGGGCATGTGGTCCTCAGGTAGCCACACGGGCGTCGACTTCCCGGTCCCCACAGGCACGCGGATTCAAGCAGTAGGCACGGGCATGGTGGTCGAAGCCGGGCGGGGCGGCGCGTACGGCAACCATGTCGTCATCAAGATGAGCGACGGCAAATACACCCAATACGCCCACCTCTCCCGCATCACTGTCACCAAAGGGCAGGCAGTCCAAGCGCGCCAGCAGGTAGGCCTTTCCGGCGCCACCGGAAACGTCACCGGCCCCCACCTCCACTTCGAAGCACGCACCGGCCCCGCATACGGCTCCGACATCAACCCGCTGGGCTACCTCCGCGGCCACGGCATGTCCCTCTGAACCCTCGAAGGAGGAGCGCCTCCGGTACACCACCGGAAGCCCGCGCACATGAGCATCAGCACCAGCCACCAGGTCCACATCACCAGCGACGGTCAGCTTCACATCGACAGCGAACCCCAACTCGTCCCCAACGCGATCGACCCCTCACAGGTCGCCCTGCAGGTCCTCCACATCGAAGCAGCCGGCAGCGGTCTGCCTGTCCTGGCC
This sequence comes from Streptomyces sp. NPDC057445, assembly GCF_042802855.1. Lineage (NCBI taxonomy): Bacteria > Bacillati > Actinomycetota > Actinomycetes > Kitasatosporales > Streptomycetaceae > Streptomyces > Streptomyces sp. NPDC057445. Next base: position 123,067 of record NZ_JBHVDH010000017.1, read on the forward strand.
CACGTGAGGGACGACCGGAGCAACTCCATATTCGACATCCAGGTCATGCCAGACGGTACAACCCAGGCACCAGACCCCGAAGCGGCCGTCGGCACCCCGATAGCCGCACCCGGTACAGACCCGTTCGCACGCCTGGCTGCAGCACAAGCAGCCGGCCGACACCACGACTTCTCAACCGCGATACCAGCAGCCGATCAGATCCTGCAGCACCTCACCAGCGAGCGCGGCGCCACGGCCAAGGAGACACTCGAAGTCGCTCAGTTCCGCGCGGACCTCGCGTTCCTGAGCGGCGACTACGCCTACTCCACCTCCTCGTGGACCTGGCTCGCCCTTGCCTGGTACGACAAGCTCGGCCCACACAGGAAGCGCACTCAGATCGCTGCCAGCAACGCAGCCGCCGCATGGATCCAACTGCCCCCCACTGAGGCAATCGTCTCAGCAACCGACCTGGTCAACATGCTCCTCGAAGTGACCGCCCCCGAACGCACGGAAACAATGCGCGGCCAGATCGAAGCCCGTCTCCAGCAGCTCACCACGTAACAGGTGTCCTGTCTCACTGAAGGTTGACGCGTCTCACTGAATCCTGAGTGGCAGCTCGTGGCGTTCGCCCCGTTCCGCTGATCTTCGTGTCGCTCCTGCCACAGTTGTCGCATGAGCGGCGTCGACTGGGGGACCGTCCCAGCATGGAGCAGCAGCATCCTCACCAGTTTCACGGACGCTGATGGACGAAGGTGGAAACGGGATCTGTGGACGAGCGCCCTGACCCGAGACAGGACGTCCCTCCGCATTCGCTTCCGCGAGTGGTATGCGTCCCGTAGGCAAGAGCTGCGCCTGCAACGGCAGTCTCGCGCGAAGCGGGGTCAGGACGCAGGATAGGCAGCCGCAGCAGGTGGCCAGAGCGACGGCAGCCGGGCCCGCCCCAACTGTCTGAGAGGCCGCTGACCTGCGGCAGCCACCACCCCTCCGGTAACCGCCAACCACGATTCCATGTTCTCCGAGGCCAAAGTACTCGTTGTCGGAGGCCACACGATCTGCGTGTTGCCGCTCAAGATTCGGTGAGACGCGCTCAACCTTCAGTGAGACAGGACAGCAGGGACGAAACACCGCCAAGCCTTGACACCCGGGCGAGGACATGTCAACTGCTACAGTCGCAGCACGGGCACCACACCCAACAGCATCTGCATGCAGCCGTCGACGAGCAGAACGAAGGAAGGGAACATGAGCGGCCTCCGAAGCCTGACAGTTTTCGTCCAGTTCGTGCTCGTGCTCGGCGTCGTCGTGCTGACGCTGGCCAGCGGCCTCCTTCTCGTAGCCCATCGCGGACCCAGCGTCGAGCTCGCCAAGGCCCTGGCCCTCCTCATCGGCTGCGTCGCCCTGCTGTCCGTAACCGAGAGGCTCACCACCGGACGATGGTTCCGCTGGCAGCGACGCTGACGGCAGACTTCACGCCCGGCATGGACACCTCCGTCGGCCCGAGCCAGTGCCCGCGAGCCGTGTCCAGCGCCAACAGCCTTACCGGCGGCCGCGCACCGGACGCGGCGCTGACCAGTACTTCCACCCCGATCGAGGCACCCGGCCGCCCACGCCCGGCGGGGTGCCCCCGCATGTCAGCGTCCCGAACTAACATCCGCACCATGGCCAGCACCCCTCCCGAGCAGAACCCGACGAACAACACCTCCGCCGCCAAGGAGAAGCCGTTCGCCCCCTTCGACTTCCCGCCCGACCTGATCGAGAAGCAGCGCGACCTCGCCGACGCTTACGCCGAGCTGCACGCCTTCAGCGCGAACCCTGAACTGTCGTGGGCGCTGGAGCCGCACGAGGGATGGGATGACAGCGGGACCGGGCGGTGGAGGGAGACTGCGCGCGCGGAGACGGGCGGCTGGACCAAGGAGCAGAAGGACGAGTACGACCGGCTGTGGGCGGTGGCCCGGGAACGCGCCATCGACGTGAGCTGCCACCCTCACTGGAACGCAGTCCGACAGCACTGCGCGCCGGACGACGTGGTGAACGCGCGACAGGCCCTGAAGACCGCCAAGGGCGTCACGATCGACCAAGACGACATCGCGGCAGCGGCCTGAGGGCCGCCCGGACCATCCTGTCCAGCCTTGGGCGCCCTGGGGCTGCGCGGACCCTATGCGCGAGCAGAGACGTGTTCCGGAACCAGTTTCAGTCGGTGTCGTCGTAGGGCTCTGCGAGCCGTAGCCCGAGGTCGTCCTGCCACTGCTGTACCCACACGCGCAACTCGCTGACCAGCTCGGTGCTCATACCGTAGGCCTCGAACTCGCGGTCGGAGGTGAAGCTCACGGCCTCCAGCCGGTCGTGGAGTTCCTCAAGGTCGAACTCCTCGTCGTGCTGGGCGCCGAGGTGCTCGAAGTCGGCGATGGAGTACAGCTCGCGGGCACTGAAAACGTCCATGACGTCGCGAGGGAACCCGCGGTCGTGGAGCGCACGGACCTTCAGACCGACAGCGTCGTCACGGGCGAGGGTGGGCCCGGCCTCGGTACGCTCTGGCGGCTTGTAAAAGATCTCCTTGAGGATGTCGACTTCGCATTCCTCGCCGGTGGCATCGTCAGCGGCGATCAGGCGGGCCATCCGGGGCGCGATCTCGATGACCCGGACAGCCCAGCCTCGCTCCTCGAGGCCGACCGTCAGGTCGCGGACGATCTGGCTCATTTCCGCGGGGGCGTCGGTCGCGAGGTCGAGGTCCTGGCTGATCCGGGAAATGAGCTGGTGGGCCTGGATCGCGTAGCCGCCGGCCAGCACCAGCCCGTAGGTGCAGCCGCAGTCCAGGGCGTCGTCGAGTAGCCGCCGGTGCAGCGCGGGAAGCTTCATGCGGCTGCAGCAGAGGCCAGCTGGGGAAACCGTGCTTCCCAGCAGGTGCGCACCGATTTGCCGAGCGCGATCCGCAGCCGGGGCCAGTGCTGGAGTAGGAGGTCGGCGTTGAGGTAGGCGACGAGGTCTTCGTGCAGCCCATTGGTCAGCACGATCCGGTACAGGCCAAGCAACAGCTGCTCGTCATCCAGGTCGAAGCGGGTCAGTCCGGACCAGGCCAAGTGAAGCGGCAGCTGTACGCTGCCTGACCTGGGGCCGCAGAGCTCGTCGATGCTCCCGGGGAGACGCTCGGCGACATGAGCCCATCGGGGTTCGGCGGCAGAGTCGGAATGGCGCGTGTTCACCGTCCCATTATCGCGCGCCCGGGACCCAGGAGGCGACAGTGGCGCTACACGCACCGCCGGGCCGCGGCCCAGGGCGCCGAGTAGCGGCTGGCCGCGCCACGATAAGTATGGGTGGCTTTGCCCCGGCTGGTCGATCGGATCGGCGTGGCCCGGCACCACGCCCGTCCGATCGCCCTGACGCAGCCCAGGCTCAGCCATCGCCGCCAAGATGAGGGCAAGTAGGGATCTTGTAGCCACCTTCTTCCGGGCGGCTGCTGAGGTCCGCGTGGATCGTCACGCGAACTCCGTCACCAGGCACAGGGCGGGGCGTCGAGGCACTCGAGAGCCACAACCCGCAGATCTCCTGAGCGGCCAACTCCGCCGCAGCCAAGGTGTCCGCAGTGATCTCGATCCGGACCAGGCCCAGAGAATCGCTATTGCTCACGCCGGTCCAACGAGCAAGCCGGGCTCCACGTACCGGCCACCACGTTCGACGCGTGGCCCGCTCCCTGGGCAACATCGTCCGTACCCAGGAGCCGTTCCAACCGTGTATTAGGAGCGCAGCGACCGTGAAGCCCCTGCCGACCCCACATGTAAGATCTCGCGGAGCGCGTCATTGAGGACAGGTCTGACCGGCGGGTTTCTGAGCTGTCTCAGCTTGCGTTGACACGAAAGAGTAGCTGCCTGAACAGCGAGTCTCAGGGCTGCTGCATGTGCTACTGACATGCAGTCGGCTCTGAGACTGTGCAGTGAATCTGAGACCCTACAAAAATGTAGGCTCTCACTTTCGGTGTCATGTGTGACCTGGACGTTCGCCATGTGTCTCACGACATGTCGTCCGGCGCCTGTCTCAGATCCGTGTCATTTCCTCAGACCGTCCAGCAGAACGGGCCGCTGACCTGGGCGTCCTCACAGACCTGCATCAGCAGCCATCCGTTCCGCCCAGGCGCGCTGGGTCACGGGTGCTATGCGGCCGACGATGTCCTTCCCACTCAGAGCGTCTTCATCCCACCGTTGACGTACCACTCGCTCTCGGCAAGAGCATGCAGGAGGGCAGTGTCCCAGCCATTGAGGTCGTGGTCACCGTGGCTTTCAGCATCGGTCTGCAGGGCTTCCCGAAGCCCGTCTGGTCCTGCGCTCTCGAAGGTGCGGAGATCCGTCCGGCGTCGGCACGACATGAGCCAGGCTGCTTCTTTCGCGTACCGATGAGCCAGATCGTGGCTGTCGAAGTGGTTCTGGACCCGGGACTGCTTCGTGGCAGACCAGAAGGCGGGAGGTTTGGCCGCGTACGCGGCAACGCCCGCTTCGGGTATGACATCCGCGAAGAGCCAGCGCTCCGTGCCGAGGTCGTCGAAGTAGGGGTGAAGGACCTCCTCCGAAGTGAGGATCGAGAGCTTGTTGCTCTTGCCCTGATTGCATATTCCGCAAGCAGGAACGAGGTTCAGAGGAGCCAGCGCGAGTAGCGGGAAGAGTGTCTTCGGTGCATGGTGGTCGAGGGTGTGGGCTTGGCCAATTCCGCACAGAGGGCACTTCCCATGCACTGCGGCCGACTTGAGGACGTCATAGAGCTCGCGCCCTGCCTTGCGGCCGACGAGCCCGGTCTCATAGGTATCTATGAGGAGCTCCTTGTCCCGGTCGGCACGCTGGGCGGAGAACGATCGCGAGTGAAGCAGTGCGAGCAAGGTCCCTCCCTCGCCGGCCTGCTTGTATTTCTCCTCTGCCGACTGCATGTCGGCTAGGCGGCCCTCGAGCTTTTCCTTGGCACCTTCATCCCGAAGACCGGAGGTGCACGCCGAGAGCGTGTTCTCAACGCTGATCGTGGGTCTTGATGGCCACCGCATCAGTCTTTGTGCTCCCGGGCCCGGACAAAGGTCATTGCGCGCAGCAGTCCACGGGCTTCCGATCCCAGGGCGGTGAACCGCGTGGCAATCTCCTCGTACGACAGCCCCTGCTCTACGAGCTCGGCGATTGCTGCGTGGTAGCCGGTAGACGTTACTTCGAGCCCGAACACCTCATGCGTGAGTTCTCCGATATTCTCGCCGTACGTTTCCAGGGCCGGCCGATGCGCGGTGAGCTCCGCTCCGTTTCGATGCAGCTTCCAGACGCACGAGGCTGGAACCTCCTGGAGGACGACCGGCGAGTGGGTGGCCATGATGGCCATGCCGTTGCGGTCTGTCAGGAGGTCGGACACGCTCCTCATGAGCGCGGCAAGTAGTGGAGGGTGCAGGTGAGTCTCGGGTTCGTCGATCAGGACGATCGTGCGCTCTGCGACTACCTCGACGAGTCGCGTCACGGTCAGCAGAGCAACCTTGTGTCCTGAGCTCAGGCTCTCGAAGATCGGGCCCATCTCGGACTGAACCCGCCCCAGCGAAGCCCTCATCAGGTTCTCAATCGCGTCCTCGTAGCTGTCGAGAAATCCGCTCGCCGCATAGCTGAGGGTGCGGACTGCTTTGCGCCAGCGAATCCCGCGTGCGCCGACCCGTACAGCATCGAAGCTCCTAACGAATTCATCCCGGAGCTCGTCGTCAGTCTTCAGACGCAGTTCATCGCCGTGTCGCAGGCCGACGTAGTCGAAAGGGAGCCCAGGATCGTCTGCGGTTTCGTACGGCTGGTCGAACGGACTGAACGAGACCACGACACAGCCGCTCAGCGGCTTCCTGAAGGCATGGGGACCGTCAGTGACCCGGATGCTCCCGGCCATGACCTGCTGGGCAATGTCATGAAGCAGGTATGACTTGCCGACACCGTTACGGCCGATCAGCGCATGCAGATTCGTCGAGGGAAGACTGCCCGGCTCTGCATCGAACGTAAACGTGGGCGGTTCAAGGAGCCCGTTGGCCGGCGGGATGTAGGCCAAGTGGAAGGGAACTACCCTGGCTCGCTCTCCCGCAGCAATGCTCATCACGCGGTCGAGTTCGTGCGGTGTGTATCCGCGTCTCAGGGACTTCTTGAACACCTGGAGTTCGTGAACTGCGCGCCATAGACCTTCGGTGTAACCGACATCGTGCAGAGCGCTCAGGATTGCGCCGTCGGTTCCGGGAGGTAGCAGCCGCAGGGCCTCGTAGTAGTCGTCCTCCTGGGCCAGGCTGAAGTAGCCCTCCGGCAGGCGAGTAAAGCTCGTCGGCATACGATCCGATGTCCGGACGAATCCATCGTCGGTCTCCATGTCCATGTGGGCGATCCGGACATGGCCGATGTGTAGAAGGGGACCGTGTTCCTGTCGTACCTCAAGGACGAACGTGGTCACGAAGCCGAAGTCGTTCCAATTGTCCTTCGTCAGAAACGCTCCGCCGAGGTCCGCTGGCGGAGCCTCCTCGTACTCCAGCACCGTGAACTGCACTCGCTGCCCCCTGTCCCCATGTCCAGCACGTGCCAAGCTGAGGACAGTGTCGCAAGAGCTGGACACCTGCGGCGCATCCCCCTCACCCTCCGCTCCACTGTACGGCTTGCTGCTCAAAGGTCGCGGAGTCAGACGCGACTCGTAGAGCACGTGATCTCGTACCGTCGTCGCCCGGTAGATGCCGGAGTAGTGCTTCTGACCCTTGTGCCAGCGGAAAGTCCGCCAAGGGACGGCCGACTGGAGGTATGCCAGGCCACAAATTTCCAGGGTCTGTCCTCAACCTCACCGTCCTGCCTGCGGAAGCTGACCGCCGTCTCGATACCCACCGCCAAGGCGGACTGCCGTCCACAGCCCCTCGCCAAAACGCTGACGGGGCACATCATCAGGCTTCACCCAGACGATTGATGGTCTCGACCTGCGAGTCTCAGCCCCGTGTCGCATCCGATTCTGATCCGACATCAGTTCTGATCCGCGGACGTCTTGTCACTTGGGGATGAGGTCGTGGTGTCTGCTGGCAATGCGTTCACCCCAGCGACAGAATGATCTCCATGGATGTAGGAACCGCTGCGGTCATCTCTGCGGGGATTGGCATCGGTGGCGCGCTGTTGGGTGCCGTCGGCGGCGGCGGAGTCACCAGCCGGAACATGAGGCGCCAGGTCAAAGACCAGGCTGATGTTGAGCATCGGCATTGGCTACGTCAGCAACGGCAAGACGCCTATGCGGCATTTCTGACAGCCTGCGACACCGTTCTGGACACACTCCAATCCATCGCTGCCCTGCGAGAGAATCCAGATCCACAGGTCGACATGGGGCTGCTTTGGGACGCTTATGACGAGGCATACAGAACAGTGGTTCGAGCCTCGACAGTCGTGAATATTGCGGGGCCAGATGCGATGCGACAACAAGCGTTTAGGCTTCAGAGGTACTTCACCGAACTGAGCAAGATTTATCGCGCTCCGCCAGACCCCGAGAGCCTCTGGCCATGGGACATGGCCTCCATCGTGTACCACGTGCGACACAAGAAGTTTGTCTCCGGGGCGCGGATTGTGCTAACCGCCCCGCCGACCAAGGAGTGGCTGCAAGGACCGTAAGCTCGACGAGAGACCCGCTGGAGCGACGCTGAAGCGACCAATGCTGACCGCTTAAGCGCTCGAAGTGGGCTTCCAGTTCTGAGTGGATTACCTATGCCTTTATTTAGAGGGCGTCTCACGTGGCAAGTTTCGCGAGCTTCTTGTAGCAGGTCAGGGCAGCGGCCAGGCCGAGGAAGGCGAGGAAGTGCGAGCCCTTTCGTTCGTATCGGATGGTCAGGCGGCGGTAGCCGAAGAGCCAAGCGATCGACCGCTCGATCTTCCAGCGGTGCCGACCAAGGCGTTCGCCGGACTCGACGCCTGGTCGCGCGATGCGCGCGACGAGCCCACGCTCGCGCAGCCAGCTGAGGTGTTCGGCGGAGAAGTACGCCTTGTCCGCACGGAGTTTGACGGGCCGGCGCCGCCGTTGTCCCCGGCGGGACCGGACGGCGGGGATGCCGAGGATGAGCGGCTTGAAGGCGAGACTGTCGTGCATGTTCGCACCTGACACGGCGACGGCGAGGGGGATGCCCTGGGCATCGGACAGCACGTGCAGCTTGCTGCCCTTCTTGCCGCGATCGACCGGGTGCGGCCCCGTCAGCGATCCCCCCTTTTTGGCGCGAACGGAGGCCGCATCGACGATCGCCGAGGTCCAGTCCACCTCGCCCCGGACCCCGAGTTCGTCCAGCACCGCCCGATGCAGCCGACGCCACAGGCCGACCTCGGTCCATACCGTGAAGCGGCGATGCGCGGTGGCGGAGGATGTGCCGAACGTCGGCGGCAGATGCCGCCAGGCACAGCCGCTGGTCAGCACGTACACCACTGCGGTGAACACGGCCCGCTCGTCACGCGGAGCGGTCCCGCCACCTTGCGGTCGAGCCGCGAACAACGGCAGTAACGGGGCGACCAGCTCCCAGAGTTCATCAGGAACCAGACGCTTCGACAGATCAGCACTCACGGCCGGCAACATGCCGCTCGAACATCAAGTTACGTGGGACAGCCTTCTATGCCTTGACTGATGCGGCCGATCTGGCGGCCTGCTCGATCTTCGCGCAGTAGGCGGTGCGGGCGTCCTCATCGATCTGCATCTCGTGTTCGGGGCGCATCCCGGTTCGGCCGTCGACGCCTTCACGCAGGATGTCGGCGTGCCCGGCATGCCGGTTGGTCTCGCCGAGGACGTGGACCAGGATGGCGAACAGGTTCGTGTTGGAGTAAGGCTCCGGCCACCACGGCACGTGGCCGGGGGCATCGAGGGCAAGCTCGTCGATCGTCGCGTCTGAGTGTTCCCACGTGCGCCGGTAGGACTCGATGATCTGATCGCGCGCCTCGTCCTCAGCCGCCCACAGATCGCTGCCGTCGTGGTCCTGCCACCGGGGCAGCGGTTCCGGGGACGGCCGGTCGAAGACCTCGCCGAAGTACCTGGCCTCGACGCTGGCCACGTGTTTGACCAGGCCGAGGAGGTTGGTCCCGGTCACTGTCAAAGGTCGGCGGGCGTCGTACTCGGACAGGCCGTCGAGTTTCCAGAGCAGCGCCTTGCGGTCCCGCCGCAGTCTCCCGTGCAGGCTGTTCTTCGCGAATTCATCGATCATGCGGCATGAGCCTGCCATGGACTACTCGTGGCCTCAAGATCCAGTACGTGGACCGCAACGACCGGCAGAGCCGAAGCCTGGCCATGGCCACCGCCCCGAGCTACTCAAGAAGCTCGCGGAACTTGCCACGTGAGACAACCTCTTAGTCGAAACGCCACCCCACCCTTAGCTCGGCTAGTTGGTCGGAGTCTGAGTCCCACCTCTTGTGTAGCTCCTCCAACTCAGCTAGTTCTTTCTCGGTAGATGAATCGATTGGGCTGTTCAGTGTTAGCCCGGCCCATGCGATGAAAGTGCTGTATCTGTCCCAGTACTCGGCAAGGCTGCTTTCAAATCTTGAGGAGGCGCTGTCTGGACGTTCGGGATCACGCAAGGTCCTAGACATCTCACTAAAGAAACTCCGAAGGTGTTTGGCCCATCTCTCCATTTCGTTTAGGCCCACTACCGATACGGTGTACTCCGCCTGGAGTGAGGTGCTATATGCCTGGCCGTAAGCGTCCCAAAGCGGCCGCGCATCGGTCTGTGGCCTCGGGGACTCTCGCAGGGCCGCGATGGATTGGCATGTGTCCAGAACGGTGTCGCAGGCTGTCAGAAAAGCCGCATAGGCGTCTTGCCGTTGCTGACGTAGCCAATGCCGATGCTCAACATCAGCCTGGTCTTTGACCTGGCGCCTCATGTTCCGTCCGGTGAGTGCGCCGCCGCCGACGGCACCCAGCAACGTACTGGCGACGCTAATCCCCGCAGAGATGACCACAGCGATCCCCTTGTCCATGGAGATCATCCTGCCCGTGGGGTGAAGGCATTGCCCGCAGACACCACGCCCTTATCCTCAAGCCGATGACACCTTCAGCCTCATCGCCCCGGCTACCCATGCTGTAGGTCTAGTGATTCCGCCCATGTGCCGGATCCTGGCATGCTGCCGGCTCCGGTGCCAGAGGGCTTCCCTGGCCGCCGGGCCCGGCAGGAGCGGAACGGTCGCGGAGGTGAACGTGTGCCGGAAGGCATGGGGTTTTACCAGCCCCAGACCGGCACGTTTCCCGGCCCGGCCGAGCATCCGGCGGGCCCCGACCGGCGCCCAGGGCTGCCCGGCATCGGCGCCGTGCAGCTGGACCAGGAGCATGCCGTGCCCGGCGCCGCGCGGGTACTCGGTCGGCATGTACTCGAAGTAGGCGTGCACCATCGCGGGGCTGACCCGTTTGATCAGCCCGCCGGTAACCGTGCCGTGCTCGACCCGCCAGGGGTGCTTGGTCTTGGCCTCGGCCCGGTTCGGGTTGCTCGGGCGGTGGCAGACGTGCAGGTGAGGGCTGCGGCATTCGCCGCAGGCCGCGTTCTCCCGCAGGTGCAGGTCGACCAGGTAGAGTCCGCAGCGCTCGCCGATGCGGAGCCCACCGTCGGCGAGCCAGGTGACAACCAGCCGGTCCCGGGCGGCGTTCACGACCTCCAGCAGTCCCTCCCGGGCGCCGTCGGGGAGCATCTTCGGGTGCCGACGGTGCGGGCCCTTCGGAGTGAGCGGGTTCGCCGGCATCGCCGACTTCACGTGACCGAGGAATGAGCGACGACGGTCCACCCGCGACGGAAGTCGGGTGCCGTCCAGCTTCTCGCCGAGCTCGACGCCGACACCGAGCGAGGCTTGATGCAGGTAGAAGCCCTTCAGACAGGATGCCGCGGCTGACAGCGCGGACCGGCCATAGGGACGCTTGCCGATCCGCCACGGTTCGGCGAGCGGCATGCGGACCTCGGCGCCGACGATGCCCATGTACCGTTCCAGGTCCCGCAACTGGACCGTGTCGAAGGCCAGGCACTCACGCTCCAGCCATCGCAGGTGATCCACCAGCAGATATGCGTACGTCCTCTGCGTCCCCGAGCCGTCATGGACGCGCAGGAACCGGTCCGCCTCGGTGTGTTCCGTGCCCTCCGGCCACACGATCGTCCATGATCGACGTCCGTCCTTCCGCTCGATCTGCTGGACCCTCAAGTCCCCGATCACCATGTGCCGTACCACTCGTCCTCCGTACCGACTCCGGGACATGACAGACGTCCCGGTCCCGGTCGGCAAACGAGCCCATGACGTCCATGTCACAGGCCCAGACGGACATCACGAGCAGCACAACTCACGGTCGGTAAAGTCCACCGCGATCCACTCGCGGATGATCGCCTCGAGCTCGTGGTGGAAGAAGAAGGCATCCTTCTCCGGGTTCAATCCACGCGAGTGGATGTTGGGTCCTTTGTAGCCGGGCAACCTCTGCAGCAGGTCTTCCCGCAAGGTCCGGAAGAACCGCTCCACCGGGCCCTTGTCCCGGCCCGTGCGCAGCCTCGCCGGCTGCACCGAGATCCCCATCCGGTGGCAGACGCTGGTCAGATGCGCCGACAGGTAGATCTTGCCGTGGTCGACGATCAGTGTCTCCGGCGCAATCTTCGGCCCCCAGACCCCAGTGGCGGGCCCGTGAACAGCCTCGGCTTCCACCAGCACCCCGCGGGGAATCCCGTGCTCGGGCCAGACCGCTTCCCTCGGCCAGCTCTCCGGGACCGGCTGGGGACGGAATGCCTGATAGAGCACGGCCGCCGCGTCAATCGCCTTCGTCGACACCGGTGTCACCCGCAGACCGATGATGCAGCGCGTGTACCAGTCCATCGCGACGGTCAGCTCCGCCTGCATCCACCGCAACGTCACCGGGTCGAGCGCGAACACGTCCAGCCGCGTGGTGTCCATCAGCACGTACTCGCCGGGCCGGTCGGGCCGCAGCTTCCCGTAGACGCCCTTCGGGCGGCAGGAGATATCCCGATTGCGCTGGGTACTGAGCCGGAAGGCCGGATGGCGCCGTTCCAGTTCCTTCATCCAGCGATAGCCCGTCGCCTGCGATGGCACCGGCACCTTGACCAGCTTGAACTTCGTCTTAACGCGGGCCTCGACCTCTTCCAGCACGGCCTTCACCGACGGCCGCGACTCTTCCTCGTACTCCTGCAGTACCTCCACGGCCGCTTCGACCCAACGCGGATCGGCGCCGCCAAGTCCGTCGTTCGCCTGCGCAGTCTTCGGCACCAGTCCGGCCTCGCCCAGCTCACGGAACGCGCGTGCCCACCGGCGAACCGTCCGTTCGGTCACCCCGAGTTCCGCGGCCTTGGCCGCATAGCGGGCCTTCAGAGGCAAGACAGGGGCGTACTGAGGGCGCGGCTCATCCGGCCGCGCGAGATCCTCACTGCCGGAGCGGTATCCCGTCGCCATCTCCCGGACGTGCGCGGCACGTTCCAGAACATCCTTCTTCTCCTGCTTGGCCAGCCGGTTCAGCAGTACGGCCTCGAGGTCTTCGTCATCGGGGGAAGACGGGCCCGATTTGTCATGGATCAGTTCGGCGCGATCCGAGGTCAGCAGTTCACGCACTGACATGGGGGCCAGCCGGTCTCGCCCATCCTTGAGAATCACCTCCATTCCCGTGGCCAGGATGGCGAAATCCACAACTTCGACCGTCTCGCCGTCCAGGCGGAAATGCGTCCCGACCCCCAGCTTCGTCCCCGCGCCACTCATGCAGGCCTCCGCAGCACGTGCCCCGCGCTCAGCGGCCGGTTCAACACGGTCGTCACGTGGCTGGACCACAGCAGGTGCAGCACCGCCGACCTCATCAGTGGCCGAGTGCAGTCAGGCAGCAGCCGGAAGGCATCTCCCAACGACATCCCATCCAGATCCGTGGCCCTCAAAGCGCCGACCAGTTCGGGGTCTAACAGCCAATCGCGGCGGTAGCCAGCGAGAAATCTGATGTTCTCCAGCACGGCTGGGTCCTGCTCGCTCCACACCTCGTACCGCCACCCCCGCGAAGTGACCGCCTCCCGTGTCCAGGAGAACGTGAAGGCGACCTCCGGCTTCTTCAATCGGTGGCGAGGCTTGACGTCCACGACCAGCGGCCCGTCACCGGTCATCAACAGGTAGTCCGGGATGTGTTTGCGGACCTTGCCATCGATGTCGGCCTTGAGCAGGAACGGCTGGGCGACGATGTGCCTCACGTCCGGGGCGAAGTCGGCGAACAGCAACCGACCCAGCTCCAGCCGGGATTCGTAGATCAGATGGTTCCGCACGGTCGCCGACCAGTACGTGCCTGAGTAGTGCTGCTGCCCCTTGTACCAGCGAAACGTCCGCCACGGCCGGGCCTCCTGCAGCAGCCCGAACGGCACCGACTGCCAGTCCAGGTCCTCCACCACGACCTCGCCACCCCGCCGGACGCTCACCCGTACCGGCGTAGCCAACGCTGCACTTATCGGACCGACCCCATGTCTCCCGAAGCGGCGCCGTCGGCCGCCAAGCGCTGGGGTCCTGCCCTAGTCACGCACGCGGAAGACGACCAGAGACAGTCCTGTACACGAAGAGGGGAACTACTCGCTCACGGGGCATGAATCCCATCCCCGTGTCCTATTGGCCACGCAGTGGACATCGCCGGTGGGAAAAGGACACGGGATCTGGGATCCCACAACAAATGTGAAAAAGACCAGCCATACCCGCAAACTGCCCGGGATTTGAATGCCCAACTCGTCGGATGGGCTTGGAAGATGGCTGGTCTCACGCCCATTAAGCACTCGCTGGCGCTGGAAGTCAAACCCTCGAGTTGCCGACGCCCGCGGGGGAGGTGCCGACGACGGGTGCACAGGCGGCCTTCACATGCGCGTTCGGTGGAGTTCGTTCGCTCTGCGGCTGATCGTCGGGTTCCGCCGGGCGGGACGGCTCGTGAAGTTCTCGCGGCAGGTGCGCTCACCACGCGGGACACAGTGATCATGCGGGTTGTCGACATGGGTGCGAACAGCGCAGCCTGCAGGCGGTCCCCGTCCTCGTCTGAACGGAGCGTTCCATGGCTGAGCCCGATGCCCAGAAGGCTCCGTGGACAGAACGCATGGAGCATTTGAAGGACTCCGCCCAGCAGCGGGTACTGGCCACGCCCATGCCGGCTTCGTTGATGAAGGAGTTGCTCCAGGGCGGCAAGGCCGTCGAACTCGGGCGCTTCGAGAGCAGCCCGGTCCTCTATCTCGACCGGTGGTGGCGCCAGGGCGATCTCGGGTGGGTCGCTCTGGACGAGGACGCCAGCGCGCAGCTCGATAGCCTCGCAGAACGCTACCGAGCAGCCACGACACCCCCGGCGGACAGGAATGGCGAGGGCGTAGCGGAGCAGGCAGCCGCTGAGGCCAGAAGCGCCCCTCTCCCGGTCCTGCCCGGACAGGGAGCAGCGTGATCAACGAGGAGTTCCGAGCACCCCAGCACGAGCTGAACGTCATCAGCAGCCTGTTGCAGGACCGTCGCGTTGCCTATGACCAGCTGGTCGACTGGAGGCGCAGGGAGCCTCAGTACTGGTTGCTGCAGGACCACTTCAAGACCAGCTGGCTCGGCGAAATCTATGGAGCTTTGCTGGCAGGGGGCCTCAACGACATCGAGCAGCGGCTCCAGGCGTACCCGAACGCCGATCCGGCCCAGGTCATAGCCGATGCCGTCACAGCCAGGCTTGCCGAGCAGTACCAGGCCATGGCAGCCACGGGTGTGCCAGGCGCACAGGAGAAACTGAGGAACGCCGATCACTGGGCCAACGTGCACAGGATCATCCGACAGCTCGCGAAACCCACTTGGCCCGCCACGACGAGCCACACACGGCACGAGGCCTACGTCGTGGTGCGCTCCGCGCAACACGCCTCGACCACTCAGGGCGTTCCCTTCGAACTGACCCGCGGTCGGCCGTACGACGACGAGGCGCGGCTCAAGGAGCTTGCAGTGATCGGCGCGATCCTCAACGACCCCAGACGCATCGAGCAGTTCCTCTACACCCCATCGTCTCCCGACGCATCGCCCTACTGGCTGCAGCCTCAGGACTTCGGTGACCCCGCCACCGCAGAAATCTGGGACGCTCTGGTGACCGGCCCGGATCCTGCTATCGCCCTGCCGGCCGCCACCGACCCCCGTCTCACGCCGGAGCAGCGTGCCCAGGCCATGATCGAGCACATCTACTACCAGCTCTCCTACAACGACTACCACCGCGCCGCGGCCGACCCCGAGGCCCAAGCCCGCCTGCACAACCATACGAACCAGGCCATCGCCGCCTACCTGGCACAGGCCAGTCGGCCGGACTTCAGCCCGAACCCCGACAACGCCTCGCTGTACGCGGTCCATTCCATCCTCGAGCCCAGCATCCCTGCAGCGGTTGCGAACCTTGCGGGAGAAGTACGCCGGGACGGGCTCGCCGACGCCTCGCTCTACCAGGTAGCCATGCAGCTCAGCACTCACGAGCATGCCCTGGACCAACTACAGGAACGACTTGACGCCGCACCCCGAACGCTGGCCGGCGACAGCATGCAGGACCAGACCGAGCCACCAGAGCCTGGGGCTGACGACGGACCCTCCTATGCGGCCCGGGACATTGAGCGAAGGGTCCTGATCTCGCTGATGCAGCGCCCCGCCCAGCTCCGGGAGGGAGGATGGGTCCAGAGCCTGGGCGAACAAGACTTCACTCAGCATGAGCATGCCTACCTCTTCAAGGCAATCCAGTCCCTCCCCGAGCACGCAGCCCAGGACCCCTGGATCCTGGCCAATCAAGCCGTACGACTGGCCCGGTATGAGGGGGCACCCGCCCTCAACCTGGATGAGGTCAACAGCATCGCCCACGCCGCGAGAACCATCAGGGTGGCGCCGGCAGAACAGGAGGCAGGCCACCTCGCGATCATGACCGTCCGCCGCGTAGCACGTGATGCCAGCACCGTCATCGAGGCATCTGCCCAGCAAACCAGGATCGACCCGCGGCAGCTGATCAAGAAGAGCCGCATGCAGGTTCATCAGGCCACCCAGGAGGCGTGGCGCCACCACGAACAGTCCGTCCCGGATCCCTCCCGATACGCCACACACCGAGCCGGCGTCGGGTGAGGCAGCACACCAGCTTGGAGGGCAGCGGTGTCCGCTGACGAACGTGAGGAGCTATCGGCCAGCGAACCGGACCGACCCCACAGCACCGCCCAGATGGCCATCCAGTGGTTCACCAACGACACGTCCCGCACCCGGCAGGCTGTTGCCGGCCCGGAGGGCCCTGTGTCACCGGGGCAGCTCCTGGCCGCGGCGCGATACGAGATGCAGCTCGATGGCCTCCTCGGATCCGATGGCCACGACACAGCGCCCGCGCTGGTCGAGGCACAAGCGCGGTGGCTGATCCAGCACATGCCCGACGACCAACACCCCTCTCTCGACAGCGCCCAGCAAGCAGGCCGCGCGTGGGGCATCCTCGTCACGGCCGACTCCGAGGCCCTCCCTGCCCATGATGTGCTGGCGGAGGTGAGAAGACGTACCGGTATCTCGGTGCGTGCTGCAGAGGAGATCGTCGTCCATGCCCAGCACACTGCTGCCTCGTACAACCGGGCGGATCTCCTCGTCCCCTACGATCACGCACCGGACCACGTCCTCGTCGCTGACTGGAACCGGCTTGCCGCCTGCGGTCGGGAACTGCCTGAAGCAGCAGAGCGCGCCCAGGACGTTCTCGAGCTTCTCACCGCACGAGTGACGGGATCCGACGACCACGCATGGATGGACGTGGCCGCGCAGCATGCCGCGCAAATCTACGACAGCGTCATCAAGGCGCAGCCCCTGCTTGCCCCGCTGGCAGCACTGATTCCCCACCAGGGCCACACAGATGCCGCGGACATGAAAGAACGACTCGTCCAACTTCACCAGAAAGGGGCGCTCGCCGACGCGGCCACCGCGGCCGCCCGGGCCCGCGCCATCCAGGACTGGGCCAGCCACAACACCACGCCCGAACTGGCCCGAGCCAAGACCGTAGAGGCAGCAGCACCAGGGATGTGCTCCCTCGTGAGACTCAACTCAGCCTTGGCCTCCCTCGATCCATCACACAGCGACACTGCACCCCTCGGGCTGGATCACGACCGCATCGCCCAGATCGTCGAAGCGATGGGCCGCCTCGCAGCGCGTACGGCCGAGACACTTCGCCCCGCCGCAAGTCCACTCGCCCCGCCCGCAGCCGAGCACCACCGCGCCACTCACCACCACCGTCACCAGCCCCCAGAACCCGGCGTCGACGGCAGTACGCCGCGGCCCACGCCATGAATCACCAACGAGTGTGTGCGCGGAATCCAAGTGTCCCTAGCCACCGAGGGCACGGTCTCATAGCCACACTCGACACCCCTGGGCGAGCCAACCTCCTAATGCCGTTTGTCAAGCCGCAGTCGTAACGGGGAGGGGCCGGTGGTAGCACTGTCGGTCACGAATCAGAGCCCACAAGACGTTCACGCGTCGCCGTGCCAGGGCCAAAACGGCTTGGGTGTGCCGCTTGCCCTCAGCGCGCTTGCGGTCGTAGAAGCGGCGGGACTCCTCGCAGGTGCGGACGCTGACGAGCGCGGAGGTGTAGAAGACGCGTTGAAGGCCGCGGTGGTAGCGGCGCGGCCGGTGCAGGTTGCCGCTGATGGTGCCGGAGTCTCGGGGTACGGGGGCGACCCCGGCGAGGCTGGCCAGGCGGTCCGTGCTGCCGAAGCGGCCGAGGTCGCCTGCGGTGGCGGCGAGGAACTCGGCGCCGAGCAGGGGCCCGATGCCCGGCATGCTGGAGATCACCTCGGCGAGCTCGTGTTCGCGAAACCGGGCCTCGATGAGCTTGTCGATCTCAGTGACCTGCTCGTGGAGGCCGATCACCGCCTTCGCCAGCGAGTGGACCATCTGCGCGGTGATCTTTTCGCCGGGTAGGGCGGTGTGCTGCCGCTCGGCCGCGTCGAGTGCGGCGTCCGCCAGGGCCTGGGCTCCGCGCACCTTGCGGTTGCGCAGCCACGTCACCAGCCGTTTGCGGCCTACCCGTCGCAGGGCGGCAGGCGTCTGGTAGCTGGTCAGCAGGAGCAGAGGGCCGAGGTTTCCCAGGTCCAGGGCTCGTTCCAAGGCCGGGAAGATGCCGGTCAGTGTGGCCCGCAGCCGGTTGACGGCGCGGGTGCGGTCGGCCACCAGGTCGGATCGGCGGCCAGTGAGGACCCTCAGCTCGACGGCGTGCTCGTCGTCCGGCCGCAGCACTGTGAGGTCCCGGCGCATGCGGGCTTGGTCGGCAATGACGGTGGCGTCCTTGGCGTCCGTTTTCCCGGTGCCCCGGTAGCCGGCGGCTGCCCGGTTCACGGCCAGGCCCGGTATGTAGACGAGCTGCTGGCCGTGGTTGAGCAGCAGGTTGACCAGCAGAGCGGCCATGCCGTCGGCGACATCGACCGCCCAAACCACGTCCTCGTCGATGGCCAAGACATCGGCGAGAAGGGCCAGCAGGTCCGGCTCGTCGTTCGGGACGCGGCGCGACAGTAGCCGTTTGCCCTCCGCGTCCAGGACTACGCAATGGTGGTGCGTTTTGCCGATGTCTGTACCCGCCCAGATCTGGGCCACGGGCTCCTCCGGTCGTTCGAAGTGCGGTGCGGTTCCGGACGACCTTGCCAGCGTGGTCCTACTCAGCGATGTACGACGAGGTACTCGCGTCTCCTAATCAGCAGTCAGGCCGTCGTGAGACACCGGGCGGCCAGGTTGGCTGAACCATCTCGGGCAACCCTACGAAAGCCATACCCGGTGTCTCTGGGCCTCCAGACCCTACAAGTGGCCTTGATCAACCCGGTTAAGAAGGTAGGACCCTACGAATGGCTCGCTCAACGGTAGGACGGTCTTACAGCCATGAGGGGCTGCCCGTTGAGGGCTGGCCCTGGCAGTTGATGACGACGGAGCCGCGGACCGGACGCCGTGGTGGACCGTAAAGGGCTGCTGGACTGTTGCCCGGTAGGGGCATGACGGCGAAGACTTGCTGCCCAGGACCGTCGTTGACTGCGGCATACATTTCAAAGGCCGGGAAATTATCGATGAATCCTTGGAAGTCAATCCGTGCCTTCTCCATCTCCTGCCCGTCTTCACTCGGTTCTCGCCACACCACGATGGCAACCGCGCCTTGGTAGTCGACATCTGCGGACTCCTCGATGCACGGATTCTTCGCTGCCCCTTTCATCTCGAAGGTGACCATGCCAGCGGCCGGAGCCTTGATGCTGAAGAAATAGATACGCGATGAATCGCCACGCGCGACGATGTCCAAGTCGCCGTCCTCGCAGTCAACCTCGTGAGTGGGGGAGCAGTCGTTGTACTCGTGAAGGACCAGCCCACCCGCCTTCACGTCTAGCGCGATCTCGCTATGGATCCGTGCCGATGCAGTAATGTCGGAACTGAACCCCCGCTGGTCGGTCAGGAAACAATCACCTACGAGCGGTAGCCCCCCAACCATGGTCTCGCCAGGGTGATTGGGTCTCGGGAGGGTCAATCCTGGCACGTCCTTGGGGATGAACGCTTTCAGCCACACCTTCACGCTCTGGATGCTGCATTCCTTTTCTTCTTCGTCGTCATCGCCGTTCTGGTCCGCCCTGGACCCGCCCATAGCGGCCCCTGCGATCGCTGCGATCATGGCTAGAATAGCCGCGAGAATAGCTGCCAACGCTGTGGTCCATGCGGTATTCTGACAGTCGCCGGGATTTATGAAGATGTCGCAGTTATCGGCATAAGCTGGTGTTGTCACCGACAATACCAGCGTTGCTGCCAGGGATCCGGTTGCTAGAATTCGCGTCCGTCTCATCTCCTGGTCGCCGCCCTCCGCATGAGCAGAGCCGTGAGCGCAATTGCCACGATCGTTCCAAGAATGAATCGCCCTATCAGTCCAGGTGCAGCTTGCGGCTGGGTTGTCGGCCCCCCTATCAACGCAATCACATCGAGCGGGTTGCCGTGAATAATTCCGAATGCAGTGACCAGAGGGATAAAAAGGACGAGAACGGATCGGGTGCGGTAGGACAGCAGGCGATCTCGAAGCGAATAGAAATGAGCAAGATAATGATCCACGACGGTACCCCATCGGGTCATTGCCGCGACTGACCCCAGAACCAGGAGAACGACAAGCCATCCCACGCCTGACGTCCCCTGACCGCGGACCAGAAACCACAGCAGTGGCGGTGTTGCTCGGATCAATGCGCGTGCTATCGGCGGCAGCTGTCGCAGACGCCCCGTCAACTGGAGATGCTGAGCCAGCTCCTTTCGGTAGAGAAATGCAGCAGTTGTGGCACCGCCAACTACAAGGATAAACAAAAGACTTCGGTGCATGATCCAATCAAGCCAGGCCAGTAGTCCGATAAAGGTAAGCGGGAACCATGCTTGCTTTATCCGGCGCTTGAGGTCTTTCCGCCAGGCTTGATCAAATACGGCCACTGTTCATCGTCCCTTCATGGCAAACCGCTGACAGTACAGCCCCAGCCCGGCGCCATAAAGGAAGTGGCCCACCAGGCTGATGTAGAGGAACGGTTCATATGCCGGAATGGAGAACAACACCGGATATACGGCCAGAGTGGCGAACTCAAGCATCATCCCCCAGGCGACCCCCCACCACCAGCGTGCCGGTCCAGCTATCAAGGCGTAAGCGATACCGAAAGTCAGTCCATTGGAAAGGTGATACGCCCAGCCAGCCGCGATCGCCGATGGGGAAGTCGGCGGCTGACCAGTGATAAGAACACCAAAACTGACGATCGGACCAAACGGATCGAACGCGACGCCAGAGAGCATAACAATCACCCAGCGACCGATGTCGTACGCCGCCGTGGCCAGCAAACCGGCGACCGTGCCGACGATAATTCGATTGAGTAGCAAGGCTCTCCGGCTGCGCCGCGCCCAGGCCGCCATCGAGACCAATAGCACCACGCCGGGCGCCGTGAGGAAGCTGACCGAGTACGGCATGCCAAACACGCCTGCCGCATACAGCAACAATGCTGCGATAGACGATCCAGCTGCCAATAGTGTCAGCACCAGCAGTAGACCGCCGTGCGGCCCACTCGCGGCCGGCCTAAGCCATCGGCCTCGCGTTAGATCGGTCTGCTGCGGACCCACGCTGCTCCTCCCAGTCATCCTGAGCCATACTGGGGAGAATGCCGATGGCGACGCCATTTGTGGCGCCCCCGCTCGGAGAAACCGCGCGGCCGCTGGTGTAGATCAGACTCCTCACGCGCCTGCGGGCGCGTTCACCTACTCCGATTTGACGTAACGACTTCAGGATCCCTCGAGCCCGTCTCTCCCGCATCTCGAATTCTTCAGAGTGGGATAAAGGTTTTAGCGCGTACGTGAGCGCAGTCGAGGACGGCGCGGGACACGTCGATGAGGCCCGCGTCGTCGAGTTGGTGAGCACCGCTTCGTGGAGCCGGCCCCATGCCCCCGCCCTCGACCAGATCACGAACCGGCGGTGGGCCGTCGACTTCGATATGCCAATGGCACGGTGGCAGGGCCCACCAGGCGCAGCCGCTGCCCAGCACGTAGATGGTTCGCCGCGAACAGCGTCTCATCAGGCGTGTTCGGTGTCCCACCGCCCTGCGGCCACACCGGGTTTTCCGGAATCAACGGCCCGGCGAGCTCCCACAAGCCGTCCGGAACAATCCAACTCCACGTCCCCTGCCCCATGAACAGCCCAACGACCGATCACCACATAGGACGCCGTCCTAGAACCTCGCGGATCGCGGGCCCAGCTCGGTGAGCGCTGCCGACGAGAGCATTCGATGTAACCCACGTACCATCAGAGTCCCACCGAGGCAACTCTGGCGCATCTCGGGAGGACAGTCCGGCGGCAAGCAGAATTGCATGCGACCAGACAGGGCGTTAGGGCGCGCATCGAGAGGGACCTCCTCACGCGTCCACTGGGAGTTCCAGCAGTTCATCCCGAGGCTGGAAGCCGGAGCGTGGTCCCAGGGGGCTGCTGCGCTCGGAGGGCGAGGCGGCGAGTGCGCCGAAGCCGATGCTGCGGCAGTGCTGGGTCCGCGCCCTAGAGGTCGTTTCTATTGGTGAGGCAGGAGGGCCTGCTGGTGGCTATGCGTCGGCCCACCCGGCCGTGTTGGAGTACGACTCGTAGCTGTACCGTGTGCTGCGGTCCCACTCCTCGCCAGTGATGTGCTCGTACGCCTTGTCGGGTACGTAGAGCAGTGCCTCGGCACAGACGAGATCGCTGGCGTACGGCACGAACTGGTCCGGGTATCGAAGTACGTTCTCGTATTCCTCACGGCCGGCGGCGACGACGGCAGCCCGGGTGTAGAGGAACGCATCGCCTGACAGTCCTTCGCCGTACTCCTTGCGGTCCAACCTGTACAGGGCCCAGGAGAGATGCTCGGCGAAGCCGATCAGCTCGGACATGGGCCCGTTCACCAGGCGTGCAGTCAGGGCAGCAGCGAGCCGATCGCCCTCGGGATCGGGAGTTGAGGGCCTGCACTCTTCAATGAGCTGCCAGAAGACGTCTTCGTTCATGGTTGAGATCATGGTCGATGGGTGTGACAAGCCAGGGCGTCAGCCGTTCTCCCTGGCCAATGGGCGGTAGCCGATGAGGGCTGCGGCTATGCCGACGAACGCGAGGAAGTGTTCGGCCTTGCGCTCGTAGCGGCGGTGCAGACGCCGGCAAACAGCCCGAGGTGGCCACGAAGATGATCGCCGCCAGGGCCTCGCGGTCACCCGCCCGACGGCGGCCTCCGCCCTGCGGGAGTATCACCTCCGGCTGCGGCATCAGCCGCCGAAACGACACCCGGCACTAGGCGCTCAACCAGATCCGTCATACACGGTTCAACGAACTCATCGCCACAAGAAGCGACGCCTTAACGCGGGGCGGGGAGCATTGTCGGGCCCCAGCACGTCGCACTCCCACGGCTCCCCGAAGCCGAGGTCAAGGGCGCGGTGCGATGCGTCCGCTGGTCTGCTGCTCGAGTGAACGGCTGTGCGCCGGGTCTTGCGCATGCTGTGCTCGGCGTCGCCGTTGCTCGGCCCGTGCGACGACACCGACGTCGGCCCCCCGCTGCTGTTCGGCTGCGGCGCGCTGTGCGGCCATGGTGTCTGGTGAGGCGAGTCGTGCTCGTACATATGAGGCGTCGATGCCGAGTGCCTCGGCCGCGGCCTGCATGTTCCGCAACTCTCCGTCTGGCAGGGTGAGCAGGCGCTGGAGCGCGTTCTTGGCTGGGCTGTTGGTGGACGGTGCGGCCGCTCCGAGGCGGCCGGCGATGGTGACAACCTGGTCGCGGACCGTCTCAGCTTGTGCGCGGGTGAGGCCGCGAGCGGCGAACTCTGGCTGACACACGGTCACTACGTGCGCGAGTGAGAAGTGCAGCCGCTGGTACGGCCTGGCAGGATCGTCGCCTGGGGCCTGCCTCGCTACGTGACGCAGCCACTGCGTGACTATGCCATCGAAGCTTTCGGGGCCAAGACGCTCCTCCAGCGCGGCCAGATCGACGAAGTCCCGCGCATCCCGCCTGCCCTGCACCGCCTGCACAGTCCTCAGGAGACACGTCGGCAGAGAACTTACGGTCAAACCATCGACGTGCTCGGGTTCTCGCGTGTACTCCGGCATTACTGCCGTCGTCAGCCGGATGCCGGTTTCCTGCCCAGGGCCGAGAAACATGAGCGATCGCGCCGGGCGGGCCAGGTCCGGCACGTCCACCTGCCAACCGGAGTGTCTCAGTGACCCCGCAATCCGCTCAATAGCTCTGTCCCCGTCGTGGGCGTCCCTCGTGGTGAGGTTTACGTCCATCGCCTTCCGGCGCAGGGCCCCGTGGACGTCCAGGGCGAGGCTCCCGGCCAACTGGAAGGAGATGCCCATCTCGCCTGCGGCTGCGGCCATGGCATGCGCAGCAACCGCTCGCGCGCCGGACAGGTTCGAGATCACAAAGCATCACCCGATCAGTTGCGGGAACCGGCGCTCCCAGACCGAGGCCACAACCGGGTGCAGAGCCTGAGCGAGCGACGGCCAGACACTCCGCAAGCGCTCCTGGTGAATCAGAGCCGACTGCTCCGCGGACGTGCCAGAGGTGAGAACACGCTGATACAGCAGCGTGAGAAGCGCCACGTCATCACCGCTGACCTGCGCCGGCAACCCATCTCGCCACTTCACCGGCACATCCACGAGACCCTCCGGTCCGCGCAGGTCGTCCAACCCGGAGACAGCCTCGATCGGATTGGCCAAAAACCAGTCCGGCACGCCTGGCTGTGACAGTGCGCGAATGATGTCTTCGTCGACCGAACCGACGCCGCGCAAGTCAGCAACCATCTCGGCACGAGTCACATCCGCGCCTTCCAGGTCCAGCTCGAACATCGCCAAAATGATCACCCCTAGGACGGTGGGGCAGCCAGCGTGCTGCGCGCCCGCTCCGACCCTACGGGCAGCCCAGCACGCGACCCCGACCCTGCCGTCAACAGATCACCTCACGGGATCAGATCCGGCCAGCCATCCCACCGCACGGGACAGTCCCGTGCGGGCCCAAGACGTCTCCGCATCAGCGCTGTTGCCGGCCCAGGCCCGTCCCGTCCCTGCACCGGCGCCTCCGGCCGACGAACAGAGAACCCTCGATATCGCCCTGACCAGCCAGATCACCCGCCTGAAGAAGCAGCACCGAGAAGAAGTACAGGCCCTGCGGGACGCACTCGGACTGGCCCATGGCGAGAACCTCGACCTCCGACGCGAACTTGCCCGCCGCGGCGGAGACACAAGCCCGAGCCATCGGGCCCTGCTGAGATCAGTCCGCAGTCATCAGCTCGATCAGCTCGGCGTCCGTGACGTCCGACCGGAGCCGGACGTCGAAGTTGTATCCCTCATCGCAGAACACCACGTCAAGGGCCGCCGGAACGAGCCTCCGGAACACAACCGCCAAGCGCACCGCGTCAGACTGCGACGAGTCGAGATACAGGCAGGTGCCGTCCTCATGCAGATACGCCTCACCCGGACCGTCCTCCGACTCGAAGGACCGGCAGAAGCTCCGTGCCTCGCTGCGGGGCGTCGAGTCCGTCTCGACTCCGGCCTATCCGTCCCGGATCGCAGCTGTCAGAGCATCTCGGTCGGCGCCCCAGCCACCCTCTTCACCGTCGACAAGCACCATGAACGTCGCCATAGTCCCGTGTCTATCACCCGCGACCGACACTGGGGCCGCAGCGCTGTCAGTCCACGACGCATAGATCGCATCGACGATCCGACCAGGCATGTCATCCACTCGTGCCGCACGACCCATTGATAACGGGCGGCGTCGGCAAGACGCACATCGCCCAGACACTCGGCCACCTCGCCGTTCGCCAGGGCGCCCACGTCCGCTTCGCCAAGACCAGCCGCATCCTCGCCGACCTCGCCCGGCGGCCACGCGGACCGCACCTGGGAGAAACGGATCCGCGAACTCATCCGGCCCGACGTCCTCATCCTCGACGACTTCGCGATGCGCCAGCTGTCCGCGGGCCCAGGCCGACGACCTCTACGAACTCGTCTCCGAGCGGCAGGGACGCTCCCTGATCATCACGAGCAACCGGGCGCCCCGATGACTGGTAACCCCTCTTCCCCAATCCTGTCGTCGCCGAGTCGCTCCTGGACCAACTCATCAACACCAGCCACCAGGTCATCATGAACGGGCCCAGCTACCGCCCGAACAAGCGGCCCAAGAACCCGACAGGCCCATCAAGCCACTCACCTGAGGACCCGGCCCGTCAGGATCCGGCGTCGGCAGGCCGCTGATGCCCGCAAGGCGCCGGATCGCCGTTCTCGTCGCAGACCTCGGCGTCGCTTCCTGAGTTCACCCACACCGTGATGCCCTGATCATGAACGACGACGTTGAACGGCGACTCCTCGGGCTCCGTCTCGGTCACGACGGTGAACTCCTCGCCAGGACGAATCCAGTGATCAGTTCCCCACGGCCCACCCAGAGGCAGAGCAGGCTGCCTGTCTCGTTACTCACGCTGGTCTTCGGCACGCAGGCACTCTAACGATCGGCGGCGTCAGCCGCCCGAGACGCCTGGACCGGACCGGGCGCCTGGGGAATTACGTGAGCGTTCACATCCCCGAACTAGGGCGTCCGCGTCCTGCCGATGCCTAGCGATGCGCGGATCTTGCACGTTGGGATAGCGTCCGGTGGGAGGTACGGGCATGAGTTTTCGGCTGGCGGCGTACGCCGTGTGCATCGAGGACGGGCGGGTCCTGCTCGCCCATCACGTCTCAAAGAACTGGACTTTTCCGGGCGGCAGGGTCGAGCACGGGGAGGATCCGTTCGATGCGGTGATCCGGGAGGTTGCCGAGGAGACAGGTTGCGACGCGATGGTCGAACGCCTGCTGGGTGTGGACTCAAGGGTGATCCCCGCCGCCGAACGCGCCGTCCCCGGGGGACCAGAGCACCAGAATGTCGGCATCTTCTACCGGGTCCGCATCACCGGCGGCCAACTCCGGCCTGAGCCGAACGGCGAAAGCGCCGAGTCCGTCTGGACTCCGATCCCCGACGTGGCTGGCCTGCGCCGGTCGTCGCTGCTCGACATTGGCCTCGCTCTGGCGCGGACTCTTCCGGCAACCGGCCACGTCCCTCCCGTCTCGGTCGGCGGCCTCATCCAGCACTGACGCCACCACCTGCCTCGTGCCGCCCCGACCCCCGCAGCGAGCCTCTCTTCAACCCGAATGGTGAGCGCTCGCTCTGACGGACGAACACCCATACCCGGGCCAGTCCTCCACCCTCGCCGGTCAGGAGGCGGGCCCCGCTGCGTGCGGGGGCACGGCGTCTCTCCCGCCGGCACCCGACCGAACACCAGGCCTTTCCCGCCCGAGGGTTGCCCGGCGTTGGGGTGGCGAGCGTCCGCCTGCCGCAGCGCCGGCCACGCCCCCCAACTGGAAGCAAGGCGATCGCCGTCGCCGTCCGGCCTCATGTCGGTAGAGTGGAGGCTTCGCTACACCTTCCGGGTGGTCTGCGGGATCAGATCTCTTTCGGTTGGTGTGCGTGTGAGGAACCGGCGACCATGCCTTGCTCGCCCCTTCGGGGCCGCCTCTGGGCGGATGGTCGTCGGTTCTGCGCTTTCAGGGGTCTGACGCGGCCTCGTCGCCCTGGACAGTCCCGTACGGAGTGGCTCTCCACGTGGTCATGCAGCCGTGGCGGACAACGTCCAGCGCTTTGCACGAACCTCCCCACCGCGGCGGGCGGTCATGGCCGGGTCCTTCCGGTCTGGTCTGGGACTCATTCCCTTGCCTCATAGCCTGACCCGCCCCTGGCTCCTGGGCCCGCCCGACCGTCACCGGCCAGGCGGGCCCCGCTCATGTTCCCGGCCCCCGGCCCGTCGGTTCGCGGCGCCGTCCGCGCCCGCTCCGTGCTCGGGGCCGCGCGTTGGTCCGGGGCCGGCACGTTCACCAGGCACGACAGCACACTCCGATGCGGCCCTTCACCTGCGCAACACAGGCTGCTCGCCGGGGTTGCGCCGCTAGACGGCCGCCCGGTCATGGTGCCGTCTGCCAGCCCGGGCGTTGGCGGTGACCACACCACCGCCCCTTCCTCTTCTCGGGCCTGGCTCCCCACTAAGCCCCTTTCCCTTTGAGGAGTCTTGTCGTGCCCATATCCCGTACCGCACCCACCGGCTGGAAGGCACCCGCTCCGCTGACCGTCCTGGACTGGCAGCGCCGCCAGGAGGCATACACCCGCACCAACCTGAACGCGCAGATGCTCGCGATGGCGCTGGAGAGCGGCAGCTGGACGATCATGCCCACCGCCCCCGCACCTGTAATGGATCCCCTCGCTCTCGCGGTACGGATCCTGATGATCACCGAAGCGGACCGGCTCCACCAGGCCCGCACCTACAGCATCGGGGCGAACGCCACCGGACTTGCAGTCGCCGCCGCCGCAGGCTCCGCACCACAGGAGCGGATCAGCACCACCCGACCACCGTCACCGACCGGACTGATGGTCTTCGCCGACCCGATCGGCTCCGACGTCGAGCACCACCTCACCCACAGCGGGAACCGGGTCGAGATCCACACACCCATCGTCGCCGTGTCCTGGTCCCTGTGGGACGGCAGCCAGACCCACATACTCGGCCAGGAGCATCCCCTTACCTGGATCCGCCAGAGCCGACAGCGCGGCCTCATCCCCTCCCCGTCCGATCAGCACGGGATCTGGATGACGTTCTACGCCCCCCGGACCGGCGACACCACCGGCGTGGACCCGAACGCCACCGTCTCCGTCGGCCCCGACGGCACACCGGTCACCGCCGCCGAGTCCGCCGCAGCCGAGACAGCCTTCCGCAGGCGCAACCCCGAAGTGTGGGGACCGCTGGCCTGGCACAACGAAGTCGTCCTGCCCGAAGGCGGAACCTTCGAACCACACCCGGAGCCCGGCACCGTCCAGCACTGGGCCGCCACCGTCTACACCACCTGGCAGATCATCCAGCAGACCGGCAAAAGCCAACTCACGGAAACCACCCGGACCACGCTGCCGCCCGCCGCCCGCAAGAAAGCCAAGACCAAGGCGAAGACCCACAACACCGGCCGAAGCGGCACCACCGGAGACGGCACCGTCCGCGTCATCGACCTCGCCGCGCCCGTCCGCCCCACCAGCACGGCCGCCGAGCAGGACGCCGCCGCCTCCGACGGCCGCCGCACCGTCCAGTGGTCCTGCCGCTGGCCCGTCCCGCCCTACCGCCGCAACACCTGCCTCAATACCTACCTCCACCACAAACTCAGCGACGACCGGCTCGAACACCACGAACACCGCGAGGACATCGTGCCGTTCACCGTCAAGGGACCCGCCGACAAACCGCTGCGCATCCCCGGCGGCACCACGTTCACCTTCGACACCCCCCAACCCTGACCACCACAGGGACTGGTGCGAACCGCCGCTCCTGACCCCTCATCACCAGGCCCGCCCCTACGGTCACCGCAGGGGCGGGCCCGGCTGCATTCCCGTCAACTCCCAGCTCGTCGTCCCGTCCGGCCCGGTCGGCCCACTGCCGCCGACCGCTGCCCGTCGCGCCCCCGTGCGCTCACCCGGGCCGTACTCCGGCCACCCGCCGCCAATCAACCACTCCCAGGGCTCTTGCCCGGCTAAGTGCCGCAACCGACACGGTCAGAGCCCTCACACAACCATTGAAAGGCAGACCTGGCCATGACGACCACGACCGACCTGTACGACCCCGTCCCGGGTACGGAGTACATCTACGTCCTGTCCGACTATGCCCGCGCCGCCGCCCGCGCCCTGGGATCCGGCTGGGGTGCGGAATCCGGATTCCTCGGCGCCTGGGGCCTCATCTTCCGCACCGAGGAGCCCGCGCTGGCCTCCACCCACGGGCGCTCCCTGCGCCTGTATGTAGACGCCGAGGGCGACCTGTGCGTCGAGATCCACGACGACGTCATGCCGTCCACGGAACGGCACTGGATCCGTACGGTCGACCTTCCCGACTGCGCGCCGCGCACCCCCGAAGCGCTCGCCGAGTGGGGCGAGGCCATCGCAACCGTGATTCGTCGGCATTACCTCGCCTGACCCACCAGAACACCCTCAGCGCTTGACGCGTCCTCGGATAGCGAGGGCAGCTAGGCCCAGGAGGACTGGTTCAACAATGCGGGACGTCATCTCGATGTAGGCGCCCGTGGTCGTGAGGTTCTGTCCGCTGGAGCGGAAGACCACGGAGTTGAGGACGACTCGTGTCGCCTTTTCTGCGCGTTTGCCGGTCAGTCGTTCGTGCGGTGATCCGGTCAGGATCGGGTCGGGGTTGTCGGTGACGAGTCGGACGGGTTGCCCCGGTGGGGCCTGGGTGCCCGTGGTTATCGGTTTGGGGTCGCTGGTGGGCAGGCCCCAGAGCATCATCGCCAACACGGTGGCGGTCATGGAGAGACCGAGCCAGGTCAGTGCTCGCGAAGCGCGCAGTCCATAGCCGGACAGGGCCCAGTAGGCGGTCAAGAGCCAGCGTTCGGCCTCGTTGCGGCGGGTGCGTCGGTCGAGGCGGCGCATGTCCATTTCTGCGTAGTAGAAGTCGGCGGCGCCGGGTTCGTCCTTACCGTCCTCGAAGGCTTTGCGGAGTTGGCGGTAGAGCGCGGCCAGCGCGGGTGGGCCGGGTGGGCACACAGCGGGGCCGGATTGCGGCGGGGCGGAGGTCCATCCGGAGCGCAGTCGAGGGCGCTGGGTTGGCAGGGCCCGCCAGTGATGTTCCTCGGCGAGGGTCAGCCGGTCGGTCCAGCGCACGGGGATCCCTCGGCGGACATCGGCCCCGGGCGGGGTACGGGCGAAGATCGTCTCGCCCTCCAGCCGGAGCTGGTCGAGATGGAAGGCGCCGAAGAATCGGCACTCGGTCAGGTCGGTGTTGGTCAGGACCAGGTGGGCGGCGTCGACTCCGCGAAGCGAAGTGATGCGTACATCGGCGTCACCGGTCAGGACACTCTCGTCAACTGCGCTCCCAGACGTGACGAAAGGGGCCAAGTGGGCAGTGACCGCGATCGGTTGTGTGACCACCGCGTCGGATAAGTCCACGCTCGCGTAGCGCAGGCGCAAGGTGGCTGTCGACTCCCAGCGTGTGCGCGTGCACACCACGCTCTCCGCTGCCACCTCGATGACCACCGGAACCGCGAACACTGCGCCCGATAGATCCAGACGTGCTAGGCAAACCAAAGGTCCCAACAGCGGTGCGCCGGAGAACGTTGCGCTGTCGAATCTGGCGTCGGCGGAGAACGTCGCGCCGCCGAACCAGGCCTTGGCGGAGAACGTCGCGCCGCCGAAGCTGGCGGCGCCGGAGAATCTCGCGCGGGTGAACCCGACATCGGTGGAGAACGTCGCGCCGCCGAACCAGGCCTTGGCGGAGAACGTCACGCTGGTGAACCAGGCGTCGCCGGAGAACGTCGCGCCGCCGAAGCTAGCGTCGCCAGAGAATGTCGCGCTGGTGAACCAGGCATCGCCCAAGAACGTCGCGTTGCCGAACCCGGCGTCGCCGGAGAACGTCGCGTTACCGAACCCGGCATCGGCAGCGAACGTCGCACCGGTGAACCAGGCCCTGCCGAAGCGGGGGCTCAAGATAGTCGTGTCATGCAGGGCCGCCCGAAGGTCGTCCAAAAGCGGACGGCTGAAAGTCGTGCCGCGGTGGTCAACGTCGTCCCCCGGGGACAGAGTCGCCAGATAGGCGGCCCGGTCGTCAAGGGCGAGATGTGCCAGACACCGCGCGTGGCCGCGGACGTGGACTCCCCGGCACCCCACGGGGTCAAGGACCGGGTCCGCGCCCTCGGCGCAGTGCGGCCACGGCGGAGGGCTGGGGGAAGGTGCGGGCGACGTCATGCCCCTGGGGACGACAGAGTGTGAGTTCTCGGTTGCGGACCGACGTACCTACGGCATTCATGTGACTCAGGGCATGTGGACAGCACCTCACTGCCGAGACGACCGTCACCGCTCCAGCCATCAAGCCACAACCGCCCACGCCCTGATCCCCGCCGACCGCTGCCCGGATCACACCCGCCCCCGACCCCGACCCCGCCCGCATGGCCGGGCCGCTGCGGGGCCGAACGGCGCATCGGCTGCCTGCCTGCTGCCGCGTT
This sequence comes from Streptomyces sp. NPDC057445, assembly GCF_042802855.1. Classification (NCBI taxonomy): domain Bacteria; kingdom Bacillati; phylum Actinomycetota; class Actinomycetes; order Kitasatosporales; family Streptomycetaceae; genus Streptomyces; species Streptomyces sp. NPDC057445. The sequence goes on from NZ_JBHVDH010000017.1 coordinate 154,531, forward strand.
CCGGTCGGGTTGGCGGCTCTGATCCCCCCGGCCCCCGGGTGGGGCCAGTCCTGTCTTGGGCCCCCGGGTTTGCGCAGCGCCACCGCGACCTCAAGGCCGACGCCGAGGCAGTACGCGCCCATCTCGCTGGCGATCGGCCGCGAGCCGCCGCAGCAGCCTCAGCCCGCAAAGAGGCCGCGCTGGAAGTCGAGAACCCCATACTCCTCGAACAGAACGCCGTCCTTCAGCGAACCCTTGAGGAGGTGCGGGCTCAGCTCCGTGCGCTACGCATCCAAGAACTCGGTGCCCGTGCCCGCGACGTCCTGGGACTGCCGGCCGCACGGGACGCCGGGATGGAAGAACTGCGGAAGCAACGGGACGCGGCTATCGCCGCAAGCCAACGCGCAGAATCCGACCTAACCGCCCTCCGAAACCTCAACCAGCGCTTGATGGTGGAGAACAGCCGGCTGCTCACGGACCCGGCTCCGCCGGGAATTTAGGGGAATGCGGCCTATCCGGCAGGCCGACACGCGGCAGTCAGGAGTCTGCGAACTCCAGGTGCAGTGTCACGGGGTTACCATTGGGGTCGATGTAAGAAATTGTGGCTCTCCTGATGCTACCTGTGGTGTTCTTGCCTTGCAGGTACCTTCTAATGTGATCCGTGGCCAAATTGGCCAATACCCCAGCCGGGATGCTCGCAACTAGCTGTGCCGCAGTAAGGATGTCCGCGGACGACCCCCCGCGTGTGCGCTTTTTCGGGTACCTGAGGACTATATCGCCCGGCAGGACCACCTCTCCTTTGTCGGGATCCGTACTGCCGAAGAATTCAGAGCGCAGGGTGGCCTCTTCGGTCCTGGCCAAGTCCAGGTTTACGGTCATCTGCATTTTCGCTCTCCGATTAGCAGCATGTCACTGAATTAGGTTCACACTCGGGTCACCGACTATGAACCAGGGAGCCCACCACGAGGGGTCAAACGGAGTCGGGTCTTCGTACCCGGGAGCGATGTCATCAAGCCCACCTGGGGGTGGGTCTAGTTTGCGCATCGTCCGACGGACCCATCCGACCGCCTTGCCGATTGTGAACGGGTGCGAGGGCGTGGACCAAAGGCGTTCCGGTTGGGCACCTGTCAGGGCGGAGAGCAGCATATCCGAAAATAGCGGACCAGCGGCGTCATCGACCGGAGCGACGCTGGTGACAGCGGCTCGCGCACCGGTTATTATCATCAACTGGCGCAGTATTCCGAGAAACTCGTTGCTATCTTCCTTGGAGAAGTCTCCCGCGTAGCATCCGGTTAGCAGGAGGATGTCTGCTCCGAAGGTTCGCTTCGGAGCTTTCAGTAGGTCTACTGGGGTCGTCCACGTGCCGTTCTGCGACAGAAGCAGTCCGTGGCGTTCCGCGTGGCAAGCCAGGTGGAGCAGGCTGGTGTTGCATCCCTCAGCGAGAAACTCTGAGCTTTCGTCTGTTGTCAGAGCGATCGAATTGGAATCGTTTGCAAAATAGTTCTCTTTGGCTGCCTTGACTTCCCAATCCGCGTACTCTAGAGGCTGCTCGCCTCCTCCTCCCCGGCAGGCTACTCCCGTGTAGGTCCGATCTCGGGGGATCGGTCCTCGTCTCAAGTGCTCACTGCGCAGTTGGTGCAGAAAACCTGCCGCTGGCACAACCGCGAGCGGGAAGTGATCCCCTAGCGTGCCGCTGCTCTGGTCTCCACCTGATGTGGGCAGATCATTCCAGGGCATTCCATGCAGGAGTGCGTCAGGAGAGATGATCAGGGTGTCCACGCTGTCCGGGATTTGGCCGATAAGCTGGTCTGTATCGGATGGTGTGGCGTAGTACGGAACTCTCCCGGCGATCGCGTCAGCGGCAGCCCGACGGGCGAAAGGAACAGAAATGCCCTCGGCGACATCGGCGGAGTAGCTGGTACGAGTGACAGTTGACCGCAGTGGAGCGCCGCCATTCCAGCGATAGGTGATGTATGCCTCGCCCGGGTTCAGAGATCGTTGGAGCTCTTTATAGGAGACTGGGGGTATGCTGACGATGTCGGCTTGCTCGGGGCTCTCGCGAGAGATTCCATCAAGGCGCTTCACAAGTGCTATATTTGCCTTCTGGAAGCGTTCTTCTGCGTCTCGGAAAGTCTCTTCCTCGGCGGGGATGAGGTCCGGCATCCCCGCTACCAGCAGCGCTCCGATTTCGCGCTCAATCCTTGCTTTGTCTCGCTCCGCCTGCTCTTTTTCTCCCACAATGGCAGAGAGTTCTGAATCGCTGGATACGAGGCCAGTCCAGGCTTCGTTCTGCATTTGCTGGTCCTGAAAGGATCGCGCTTTGGGGGCCTCGACTAGCAGCCAGATCAGTTCATCCCACCGGGGATTATCGCTGATGTCGTCGACAGCCTTGCGTACCTTGCTGGCGAGAGGACGGACGCCACTGTTTATGATGACAGTGTCCCACCGTTCCCGCTCATGAGGAAGTTGCAATCCGGGCCGCGCTTTCTCATACGAATGCAACGCCCGCACTGCACTGGCCATCCATTCGTCATCGCTTGGGGACCTGGTCTGCTCCACTGCCACTGTCATGAGCGCCGCTGCTGTTTCGAGCGGGCGACCAGCGACGGTGAAGGACTCTACCGCTGCTTGCAGACTGGGCAGGTTTCGCGGATCCGGCGGCTGGCCGATTTCTTGCCGAAACGTTTGGCCGGCGAGGGACTCGGACAGGCCCTTACCCCACCAGTCCCCGGAAGCCTCCATGCGGGCGGCTGCTTCTTTGCATGCGTGGTAACAGATCCCCCGATAGTCGGTAAGGACCAGGCCGAGGACGTTGTATTCGGAGGCCGCGCAGTACCAGGATCTCCCAGCATCCTTGACGTCGCCGATGCTGTCGAAGAGTTTGGCGGCTCGCTCGAATTCAGCCCCGCGTTCTTTCTGAAGTTCGATCATCTCTGCGTGGCTGGACGCGGGGGCGGGCTTCATACACTGTGCCCTCTGGTATCGGCAAAGTGCTTCCAGGTGGGTCTCGCCGCTGGCAGCGTACTGCTCCACGAGCTCCGCAAACATCGCTGCGCCCATAGGATTAGGCACGGAGGGCCTTCCCTAGCCCAGCGGTCGCCGCTGTCATTAGATCGGCCGCGTTGGGCAAGCCCCGCGCAAGGCCCATCACCTGCTTGTACTGATCGACGGCTCTCGGGAAATCCTGCAACAGGCGGAGGTCCTCGGCAACGAAAAGCCGAAGTGTTGCCTCTTCACCCCGGTCCCCGACATCGTGTGCGATGTCCGCCGCCTGCATCACCGGGCTGAGAGAACCTCTCGGGTCGCCAGCCGCCAGAAGCGCCTTCGCCAGATATTTAAGGGCCACCAGGCGCAGCACACGCAACTGCCCGTCCTCAGCCGCTTCCGTGCGCGCGACGATCCGCGCACTCAGATCAACGGCATCCCAGCGCTCTAGGTCACCAAGAGCTTCCAGCTTGGCCGCCGAGGCCTCCAGTTCACCGGGTTCGTACCCGATCTCCCTGAATTTTCTGATCGCCCTGTCGAACCATGGCAGGCTTTCCTCCAGCCGGTTCTGGATGGTGAGTGCGTGCGCGCAGCCGAGGAGGGCATGGGCAGCGGGGGGATCAGCCTCGTGATCCTCGAAGATCTGTGCAGCCTGACGGAGCTCGGCAAAGGCATCGTCTCCCCGTCCCATCTGGAACAGGAGCCGTCCGACCTCGGTCCGGGCTGCTGCCTCCTTGATCGGTTCACCCGCCGCGGCGTACTTCTGTACTGCCGTCTTGGTGATCGAGAGCATTTGTGCGCTCAGGGGATCGCCAACACCCATGATGATCATCTCCGCAAAGGGACATTACTCAATCACCGAGTGGGTTGCACAAACCGGCTGCATCCTTCGACGAATTCCCAGCCCCACTAGCACGTTTTCGAACGAGATGGCGCGTTCTCCCCGGACGGTCAGCAGTGCTCTGCGCCTCTTCGACCATCCTCGTACTTGTGCGGCTCATCGGCATCTTGTGCGGCGTGACGGACGGAAGGCGATGCTTCTGTTCTACCGACTGTCCGGCGCCGACCTCGCCGTCCTCCGCCTCAACAGGCCAACGCCCCTGCGCCACCGCCGCGGGCCCGTCGACCATGTCGGTGAGCAGCCAGGCGGCAGCGGCCCGCCGCTTGCGCACGCTCCAGGTCACCGGGTCATTGTGTCTGGGTGAGTCACCGCTGGCGTCGCCAGTGCGGCACGTTGGCCCTCGCGTGGCTTCTTACTCACGCTTCTTCAACTTGCTCAACCTGACACAAGCGTGAGTCTGTGTGAGTAAGGGAATGCATGTCCATGCGCAGAGAAGCTGCGCTTGCAGTCAAGGGGGAGGGCGTATGCGCTTGATCGAGGGCACGCCGCAGGAGATCGCCGAGTTTTTGCGGCTGACTGCGCCGGAGGACGATGCGGATGCCGGCGCGCCTGTTGAGGCAGAGCTGGATGCACCAGTCAGCGGGCTTGGCGGGGAACTGGACTGGGCCCAGATCACGGATCTGGTTCGCGGTCGCGCGCGCAGTGCGGAGATCGCCAAGCGTGTGCTCGGCTTCCTTGAGGGGGCTGTGGCGCTTGGTAACGTCGAGATCGGCCCGGGGGAGTCCGAGCGGACCCGGGACGGCCGCACCGACTACATCATGGTCCGCGACGCAGGTGTCCGCCGCTTCGGCGCCGTCGCCTACGTCAAGGCCACTAACGGCGGACTGACCCTGCGCCTGACCCGTGAGGACGTGGCCGATCTGGATGAGCCTGTCAGTTTCCGGGGGGTCCGCGCCGGCCACCAGTACGTCGTCAACTGCCCGCTGCGCGACGAGGAAGCGGTTCAGGCTGCGCTGCGCCTTGTCCAGGTTGCCCTGACGAAGGTCCGCCGATAACGCAATCTGTCCCGGACGCCGTCACGAGGGGTCCTGTCCGATCGGACAGGACCCTTTGAAACCTGGTCTTCGCCAACTCTCCCTGCGTCCAGGGTTATCGCGCGCTGCATGCCGCATCAGCACCACCGACTGCTTCCGTCAGGCCGCAGCGACCCAGCAGGGGCTGGAAGAAGGCCCGTCGACGCCGCCGCACAGCCGGAGCACCCCACCACCGCCTGACCGCTCCCACGTATCCGGCCCACGACCCCCGGCGGCTGTACCCCCTCGCGGCGCCGGGGGCGGCCTCCGCCTCGCCCCCTGGCCCCTCGCGTCCGTGCCGTGTCAGCGCTCGACGCGGGGGCCGTGCCCATGCCACGCGGCTGCTCACGCCCAGCCCGGCCGGGCGCCGGGGGTCCCACCGCCCAGCCCGCGCGCCGCCCCCCTTCTTGGCCCGCCCCCCTTGTACTCGCTGGCGCGGGGCCGCGTGCCCGGTGCGGTCTCGGCCGTGTCCCGCAGCCCGGACGCCCGTGCCCGCGCCGTGTCTCCGGCCACCGCTGTGCGTCGTTGGGTGTGCTTGCTTCGCTAACCCCCGCTCCTCGCAGAGTGTGAGCCCCCCTTCACATCACACCCCGAGGAGCCCCCCGTGTCCGTGACGCCTACCAGCCCCGACAGCGACCGCACGTTCACCTTCCTCGCAACCGCAGCTGTCCTCGTCACCCTCAAGGCCCCCACCGAGCAGGCCGCCCGCACCGCCTACGAGGACATCAACACCCAGGAGTTCGCCGTCGACTTCACCACCGCGGCCGGTCACCAGCTCGACGACCTGACCCTGGAGGACACCACACCCGAGCTGTACCGGGTCGACGGGGAGGAGCCCGTCGAGACCTGCCCGCACCCCGACTGCGACGGCTACCTCATCAACGACCGCTGCACCGCCGCCGGATGCCCGCAGCCCCGCCCCTGACCGACCAGCCCTGCAGGGGCAGCACCCCCGGCCGCACTCCCGCCCCTGGCCCGCACGCCCCCGCCCCCACCCGCGACCCTTGGCCCCGCACCCCTGCCACGCCAGTCACCTGGCAGGGGGCGGGGCCGCTGCTGCCACGCTCCGCGCCCACCATGCCCGCAAAGCCCGCTCGCCCCGCTACGCCGACCGCCGTCGCCGCCCGGCCGGCCCGCGGTCGACGAGTCACACCGTCGGCGCCATCCGCTCCCGTCTCGCCCGCTCGCAGCCGTCCGGGCTGCATCGTGGCTCAAGACGCGCGTGACGCGGGGGGAGTGGCGGCACAGCGTGCAGCAGGCCGCGATCCACCGCGGGGGCACGGCCGCCGCGACGGTATGGCGCTCCGGCGCGTACGGACGCCCCGCGCCCTTCCCGCCCCTCGTCCGCTCCCTGCTCCCCCGCGAGGAACGCGGCCGTCCCCGGCACTGACAGCCCCCCGGCCAACCCACCTGCCCTCCGGGGGTTGCATCCCTTGCCCCGCTCCCGGACACGGTCAATCCCCATCAATCATCCGGCCCGGGGCACCTCTCCCGGCCATCCATCCCCCCTATCCACGAGGAGATCCTGCGTGCCTGCTTACAAGCCCCACACACTGATGTCGTCCATCACCACCACACCCACCTCCTCGTCGTCGGAGGGTGTGTCGTTCACCCGGCTTTCCCCCGCCCTGGACCAGGCCGCCGTTTGCAACACCATGCACACGCTCTACCCCCTCGCCCACACCAGCCAACCCCCCGCCACCGTCACCGACCTGATGGCCCACGACGGAGAGAAATACACCGCTCTGGTGCTCAGCAGCGGCAACGCCTGGCGGGTCCCGCAACTCATCGTCCTCGAGGGCCGCATCGTCACCGCCACCACGGCCGGCCCGCTCGCCCTGCTCCTCAAGGGCCGCCGCACCCGCGGCATCCCCCTCACCACCAGCACCCTCATCGACGCCACCCCTGGATGGGGCCCCACCGCCCTCAGCCACCTCACCACCCGCCTGGCTGCCGTCCGCGCCCTCCTTCCCCAACAGACCACACCCCTCACCCCCGACGTCCTCACCCGCGTCTCGGACGGTGGCGACCCCGACAACCAGCCCTGCACCCTCGTGCTCCTCACCTCCACCCAGGCGCCCGACAACACGGGCCCGGTCCACGGCTGCCTGTGGCTCATCAACGACCGCACCCCTGACCCCGACGACCCCACCCTGGGCGGCGTCCTCCTCGCACCCCCCTCCACCCTGACCAGCGAGCACGGCAGCATCTACCTGCGCCGCTTGCCGCAGTGCACAGCCGTTCTCCCCGCCGCCGCCCTCAGCTACCAGGAAGCCATCGACCTCGCCGACCAGCTCAACGCAGCTCCCGAACACGGCTACCTCACCGCTCTCGCCCGGCTCACCGCCCGCACGCGCACCGACCCCGCGCGAGCCGGACGCTCCACCGACTGACCGCCCAGCGTCACACCATGGCCCCGCACCCCTGCCACGCCACGCCACCTGGCAGGGGTACGGGGCCGCTGCACGTCCCGTACGGCCCGGCTGTCGGGCCTTGCACGGCTTGCCTTTGCCTGGGGCAGTCTCCGGTGCTGCCGAAACGCTCCCGCACCGCCCCGCCCGATGTGCGGTCGAGCCCCGGCCGCCGGCCGCCCTCACCCCCCGGGGGCGGCCCGGCACCCCGCCCGCACCCCAGCAGCGCCCCGTCCCGCCCGTCCCGCGCCGCCCCAACCGCGGCCGTACCCGTCACCGCCCGCCCGCCCGCGCCCGCGCCGCGCCAGCCGCGGCCGGGCGCCGTACCCCGTCACCGCCCGCAACTCCCCCCAGAAGAGAGGGTCCTGCCCGTGCCCGAGCGAATCCTGACCATGCCCCACAGCACCGACCAGTTCATCGTCACCGACCGCCCCGCACCCACCCTCACCCACCGCTACCAGCCCCTGCCCGACGGCATGAACCACACCCACCTCACCGTCGTCCCCGCCCACCAGATACGCACCGGCGACATCGTCGCCGCCTACTTCACCGACGGCCCCGGCACCCGATACGCGGAACACCTCGAGGAGGCATTCACCGCCGACCCACACGATGACCGCGCCTGCCCCTGCCAGGGCTGCGACACGTGCGAGAACCGTGCCGCCTACGGCGTCACCCCAGACCGCTACATCTGCCTGGCCCCCTCCGACGACCGAGAGGACTGCGTCATCGTCTTCCGCAACACCCCCGTCGCGATCATCCCCGCCCCCATCGCAGCCCGCTTCCCGCCCCTAGCCTCCACCCCACCACTGCCGGACCTGTTCACCCTCGACAACGAACACGGCCCGTACGAGGCGCTGCCCGTCTCCCGCACCTGGGGCCCGTGGGAGGCCATCAGCGTCACCCGGGCCACGGCCGAGCAGATCACCACCGACCTCACCACGAGCCACGCCGGCCGCCACCTCACCTGCCACTGGCTGCACGACGCGCTGCTCATCGCCTCCGACCCCCGCCTACGCACCGAACCGGGCCGCCCGGGCCGCCTCATCCGACCCGACGCCGACGGCCGCTACCGGATCGGCGGCCTGTGGCCATGGCAGGACTGGACCGCCCAGGACGACGACAGCAACTGACCGCCCTCCCGGGGGAGGGGGAACCGATGACGCACCACCCGCCACCCTGCCCAACAAACTGGCCACGCTAGCCCCAGCAACCCGCACCCTCTCCGCTCACGCACCGCGCCAGCCCCACCCGGCGCCCCCACACCCAACCAAGTCCTTTTCGGAGAGCCCATGCCTGCAAGCACCCGCTCCACGCACATACCGGTTGGCCGCATCCTGCGCAGTCTCGCCGCCGCGCAGCGCCCCCGCCCGGGCCAGTTCATCGTCACCGAGTGGTCCGAATCCTGTGCCTGCGGCGGCAACTTCCTCGGCCACGAGGAAGCGCCGTGCCACCCGGACTGCACCGGCTACTACCCGGTCCGCGGCTGGCCCGTCCTCAGCCACGGCGACGGTGGCCCTCAGGCAGCCGGCCAGCCCGGCGACAGCTACGGCCCCACCCAGGCCACCTGGTCCGACTGACCCCCGCACCCGCCAACCGCCCACGGCCCGGCCCCGCCCCCAGGACAGCACGTCCCGGGCGCGGGGCCGCCCGCCTACCCGCACACCGCGCCCGGCTGCGCCTTGCCCCCATAACCACCTGCCACCACACCCTCACCCCCATCAACCAGCCGCGCCCCGATGGGAGTTCCCCTGTGACGACCACCGTGACCCGCCCCCACACTGTCACCGCCCGCATCGACTCTCCCGACAGCACCCCCGCCCCGGCCGTGTACACCGCCACCGTCTACATGAACACCGCCCGCCACAGCTTCGACGGCCACCAGCACCACCACCCGCTCGCAGAGGCCACCCGACCCGACGACAGCCCCCTGCGCCTGGTCTTCCACGCCAGCACCCGCATCCGCAACCACGAGGACGCCGCCGACGCCGCCTTCACCGTCGGCAACCACCAGCGCCCCGACGACAACGGCCAGAGGTGGCCCACCGACATCCGCTCCGTCTCCGTCGGCGACGTCATCAAGGTCACCGGACCCGGCCACTGGATCATCCACCTCAGCGTCGACCCCACCGGCTTCTCCGCCGTCCCCGAGCCCACCAACCTGACCGCCCTCGCCGGTACCCGCGCCACCAGCCGCCACTGACCCCCCACCCCCCGACCCCGCCCCTGCACCAAGGGACGGGGCCGGCCCGCGTACGCCTGCCGCGCCTCACCGGCCCCCCGGCACCCACACAGTCCATCCCGCCGCGCCCCGCCCCGGCACGTCGCCGCAGACGGGCCCCGCGCACCACGACCGGCTGACCACCACCGGCCGCCCGCCTACGCCGAGTAGCCCCCCGGCTTCGTTGGCCCCGCGCCCCGCCAGCCACCCGGCAGGGCGCGGGGCCGCACCCATGTGCCCCTCCCACTGGCTGTCCCGCCCGGTGCCGCCGCCACCACAGATCACCTCCCGCCCCCTGACACCCCGCCCCGCACCCCGCCCCCGGCACGCCCGGCCTGCCCGTACCGTCCCCCACAGCCCACAGCCCACAGCCCACAGCCCGCCAGCCCGCCGGCCCGCACCAACAGCACAAGAAGAAGGGGGACATGCACTGTGCAGCACCAGACCACGATCAACGAACTCTTCAACATGCAGGGCCTGTTCAGCACCGTCGACCACATCAAGGTCCCCGAGACCGACCCCAACACCGGCACCTGCGAGGAGGTCATCCTCCCCCCGCCCCTGATCCGCCGCACCGTCCGCCGCGACGCCACCGTCGTATGGGTCCTCACACCCCCCGGCATCCACGAACGCATCTTCGTCGCCGACCAGGCCCCCGTCACCGTCTACTACCGCGACGTCGACCCCGGCCGCTTCACCAGCCCCCACCCACCCCAGCAGGCGGCTCCCCAACAGGCACCGCCAGCGCCGACCGCATGGCAGCAGCAGCAGCCCGCCCCCGCCCACCAGGCCCCCGCCCACCAGGCCCCCGCCCACCAGGCCCCCGCCCCGGGGCATTACCCGGCCCCACAACCGGCCGCTACGCCCCAGCGGCCCGCCGCACCCTGGACCCCACGCCCCCAGAACTAACCCACCCCGGGCACCAACCGAAACCGACCGGCCCCGGCCCCCGCGACCCGCCCGCGGCGACCGGGGCCGACCCATGCCCGCCCCCTTCCTTCAGCTCAGCCGGCCGGACGCCCCGGCCACTCCACCGCCCCACCAGGCACCGGCAACGGCGTAGCGACCGAAGCGACCGACGCCCCCACAGCCGCCGACACCTCCCCCCGCTCCACCCGCCCCGGCCCCGCGTCCGCAGCCGCACCCCGCTCCACCCGCCCCGGCCCCGCGTCCCGCACCAGGCCCGAACCGCTCTCACCCGGCCCCGACTTCCCACCCCCCGCAGCGCCCCCGTCCCCGCCCCCGTCCGCGCCCGCGTCTGCCTCCCGTGCCAGACGCCGCAACTCCTTGACCCGCTCCGCCCCCACACCCAGCCGACGCGAGCACCCCGCCGCCGTCTCCCCGGCCTCACCCATCGCCACCACCACCCGCGCCCCCACCAGCCGCGCCGCCCGTATCCGCACCTGCCCCCGCTCCCGGACCCGACGAACCTCCTCCTCCACCTCCGCCGCTACCGCCTCTTCGTCCTCACGCGCCAGCTCGAAGTCGGCCGCCAGCTCATCGAACCGCGCCTCCCGACGCAGCCGCTCAGCCTCCGCCCTCTGCGCCGCCTGCCGCTCCTGGGCCATCCGCCCGGCCGCCCGCGCAAGCGCCGCCTTCCGCCGCGCCAGTTCCTTCCCGCCCCGGCCCCGACTCGCCACCACGGCCACCACCTTCCAACCACCAAGGACCCACCCGGATGCGGACCCCGTGCCGCGCCAGTGTCAGCCCCCCGCACCCCCGCCACCCCGCCCCGGCCGCCCGCGTCCCACGCCGTAGCACACCCGTCACGGCACAGGGTCCCGCTCACGGGACGCGCCCCTCCGGGAGGCGAGCCTTGCCAGTACGGATGCCCGGATGGCCGTGGTGCTCTGCCGACGGTGTGCCCGGATGCCCGGATGCCCGGATGGCCGGTTGCCCGGATGCCTGTGGTGGGGTGGGTGGTGCCCTTGGGCGGTGAAGTCCGGTGCGCCGCACACCTCTAGCACTTTTGACGGCCGCCGTGGCGTGCGGGCGTCTTTCCCGGCCGGCGGGACGCTTTCGTGGGTCGTTTCTCAGGGCGTGGGAGGTCCGGGCGCCGTGTGCTGGCGTGGCCGGCGTGGTCGGGTTGTGGGCTGTTCGACTGGTCTGGTGGGGATGACGGCGAAGGGCATCACGGCCGATGGCTGGCGCTACTACCGGCGCAGTATCGCGGCCGGTGACGGCGCGGTGGGTGGCGTGGCGACGGTGTCCAGCGATGTGCCGGGGGTGCCGCCGGGGTACTGGCACGGGCAGGCGGCCCGGGCGCTTGGCCTTTCCGGTGTGGTGAGCGAGCCGCAGATGCGGGCTCTGTTCGGGCTGGGTATGCACCCCGATGCCGAAGCGATCGCCGCCCGCGAGCTGGCTGCCGGGCGCACGCCACGGCAGGCGCTCAGGGCGGCCAAGCTCGGACCGGCGGTGCCGCGGCTGTCTGAACTCTCCCCGCTTCAGAAGGAGATTGAGCAGGTCCTTGAGTATGTGGCCGGGCAGGTGTGCCGCCCTTTGACGAAGGCGGAGACCAGGGACCTGCGGATGCGTACCGCTGCCCGTGCCTTTCAGGCCGAGTACCACCGTGCTCCGGGTGATGGCGGCGAGCTGGTCCGGTATCTGGCTGCCCGTACCGGCTCGCAGCGCAGGGCCCGTACCGGTTATGACCTGACGTTCTCCTGTGAGGAGCTGTCGCTGCTGTTCGCCCTGGGCGGCCCCGAGGTACGGGGCGTTGTTCTCGACGTGCTGGCCCAGGCCCGCACGGAGACGGTGGCGTGGCTGGAGCGGCATGCGCTCGCGGTGCGTACCGGCCCGGCCGGTGTGGCCCAGCAGCGCGCCGAGCCGGGTCTGCTGGCGGCGGTCTACCTGCACTACGAATCACGGGCCGGGGACCCGATGCTGCATGAGCACGTCGTCATCAGCCCGCGCGTGAAGGGCCCTGACGGGCGCTGGCGCAACCTGGACACGAGGCTGCTGATGCGTGAAGTGGTCGCGGCCAGTGAGCTGTTCAACCAGCGGGCCCTGGAGCTGGTCTGCGCCCGTCTCGGGCTGGCCACCGAACCGGTCGAGGTCACTCCCGGGCGGCGGCCGGTGATGCACATCGTGGGCATCGACCGGCGGATCCGTGCCGAGTTCGCGCAGCGCGCCCAAGCAGTCCGCACGATGGCGGGCACCCTGTTCGAGGACTACCGGCGCCGTCACGGCCGCGAGCCCGCACCGGGCGTGCGCACCCGTCTGCAGCAGCGGGCGACTTTGATGACCCGCCCGGCCAGACGCACCGCCCGCTCGTTGGACGAGCTGCTGGCCACCTGGCGCACCCGGGCCATCGCCGCGACCGACCGGTTCACGGTCGACCAGTTGCTCGCTCACGCGCAGCAGGCGGCCCGCGAGCAGCCCGCCGCCGCCGGGATCGATCCGGCCACGGCGGCCGCGGCGGTGCTCGCGGCGGTGGCCGAGCGCCGCACCACTTTCCGCCGACGGCACGTGGTGGCCGAGGCCCGCCGCTACCTGATGCGCACCCTGGCCGGAGCCACCGCGGATCCCCAGCTGGCGGACCGGATCGCCGATGAGGTCCTCGCGGGCAGCGACTGTCTGGACATCACCCCGCCCGAACTCAACCCTGCCCATCCCGACCTGGTGCGCCCGGACGGCTCGAGCATCTACCGGCCCATCGGCTCCCGCACCTACACCACCCGCACGCTGCTGGCCGCCGAGATGCGGCTGCTGGCCGCCGCCCGCACCCTCGTGGTGCCGTCTGTGTCGCGTTCCACGTTCA
>NZ_JBHVDH010000018.1:0-163229 GCF_042802855.1 Streptomyces sp. NPDC057445
GCAATGGCTGCACACCTACAATCACCACCGCGGACACACCGCGCTCGCAGGCAAACCACCCGCCAGCCGCGTCCCCAACCTCACAGGGCAATACAACTAGCGCGTGCCGCTCAGCCGGGCGCGGGTGCGGTCCAGCAACTGCACGACGGAGGTGTCGGCCACGGCCGCCACCTCGTCGTACGCGAACCAGCGCAGGTCCAGCGACTCGTCGCTGATCGCCTCCACCGCGTCCGGCGCCGCGACCGCCGCGTACTGCACATCGAGATGCCGGTGACAGGGCGCCGGGATCGGGTGGCTGTCCAGCGCGACCGGACCGCCGGGCAGCAGCGTCAGTGTGCGGATGCCGGACTCCTCGGTCGCCTCGCGCAGGGCCGCGTCCGCCAGCGAGACGTCACCGGGCTCGCAGTGGCCGCCCATCTGCAGCCACATGCCGAGCTTCCTGTGCAGCGTCAGCAGTACACGGCCGCGCGAGGGGTCGACCACCAGTGCACTGGCCGTCAGATGCCCGGCCCCGCACGCCTTCCACATCCCGTCCGGGTGCGCGGCCAGATGATCCAGGTACGCCTGGCGCAGCGGCTCCTGGTCCTCGTACTCCTTCAGCACGCGGACCGCGTCGTCGTACAGGCTCACTTGTCGCCGTCGTCCTTGCCGCCGTGTCCTGGCTGGTCCTCACCGGGCTCGTCCTGGCGGCCGGGCTCACCCTGGCCCTTGCCGTCCTCACCCCGGCCCCTGGCGGCCTCGCCGAGCATCTTGTCGAGCTCGGAGAAGTCGAGCTGCTCACGGTGGACGAAGCCGTCCGGGTCGTCCAGGTCGGACGCGGTGGGCAGCATGTCCGGGTGCGCCCACAGGCCGTCACGGGCGTCGAGCCCGCGCGCATCGGTGAGCGATGCCCACAGCCGGGAAGCGTCCCGCAGCTGGCGCGGACGCAGCTGGAGACCGATCAGCGTGGCGAACGTCTGCTCGGCGGGCCCGCCCGTGGCACGGCGCCGGCGCAAGGTCTCGCGCAGGGCGTCCGCGGAGGTCAGCCGGTTCTTGGCGGCATCGTGCACAACCGCGTCCACCCAGCCCTCGACCAGTGCGAGCGCCGTCTCCAGCCGGGCGAGCGCCGCCTTCTGCTCCGCGGTGTCCTCCGGCTGGAACATGCCCTGCTGGAGGGCCTCCTGCAACTGCTCGGGATGCGCCGCGTCGAACTGGCCGACCACGTCCTCCAGCTTGGTCGTGTCGACCTTGATCCCGCGCGCGTACCCCTCGACGGCGCCGAAGAGGTGGGAGCGCAGCCACGGCACATGGGCGAAGAGCCGCTGATGGGCCGCCTCGCGCAGGGCCAGGTACAGGCGCACCTCGTCCCTGGGGACTCCGAGGTCCTTGCCGAACGTCTCGACGTTCAGGGGAAGCAGCGCGCCCTTGCCGGCCGGGCCGAGCGGCAGACCGATGTCCGTCGAGCCCACGACCTCGCCCGCGAGCACTCCGATGGCCTGACCGATCTGCTGGCCGAACATGGCGCCGCCCATGGAGCGCATCATGCCGATCAGCGGGCCGGCCATCGCCTGCATCTCCTCGGGCAGCACATCGCCCATGGCGAGCCCCACACGCTCGGCGACCGGGTCGACGAGCTGCTGCCACGCGGGAAGGGTCGCCTCGACCCACTCCGCGCGGCTCCACGCCACTGCGGTGCCGACTCCGGAAGGAAGCGAGGTCGCGCCGTCCAGCCACAGGTCGGCCAGCCGCAGGGCCTCCTCGACGGCGGAGCGCTCGGCAGGGCCGACGCTCGCGTCCTTCGTGCCGTCCTGAGTGCCCTGCGAGACCGTCTGGCGGGCGATCTGCTTCGCCATGTCCCAGTTCACCGGGCCGCCCTCGTAGCTCAGCATCTGGCCGAGCTGCTGGAAGGCCGCGCCGAGGTCGTTCGGGTTCAGCGAACCGAACATCGCGGCGAACGGATTGTCCCCGCCGCCCGGACCGCCCGCTCCGGCGCCCGGGAACCCGAAGGGGTTGGCCGGGCCCTGGCCGCCGCCGGAACCCTGCCCACCTCCGGCGGGGTCCTTCTTCTTGCCTTCGTCGCCGTTCTCCGGCTCCTCCGGCGGAAGGCCGAATCCGAATGGGGTGTCACTCACGGGTTTCCTCGGCTCGTAGGGCCGCCGGCTTTCTGCCGGCGGCGACTGCCCGACAACACCACCAGCCTAAGCGGGGCCCGGCCGGCGGTGGTGGTGTCGCGGGCCGTCGGCTGACGCCCGGCTGCGGTTTCACCAGTCGCCGGCGCTCCCGTGGCCCCCGTGGGCCCGGGCGGTGTCGTCACCGCGCCGACTTCTCGCTCCGCCTTGCCGGGCACCGCCCCCGGCCCGCTCCTTCTCCCGTCCCGGCCGGCCGCTGCCGGCCGGACATCCGAGCCGGATGAGGGCTCAGTGCTCCGCGGGCCCGCGGCCTGCGGCAGGATGGACGCCACCTGGTGCGTGCGCGTGTTTCGCGTACGTACTGAAGACAACCGCTGGAGACGCCTGGTGAGTTCCCCAGATCCGCAGGTTCGCGCAGCGCGAAACCACTCAACCCCGGCCGCGGGGCGCGGCCCCGTGGTCGCGGTCACCGGCGCCGCGTCGGGCGTCGGCGACCTGCTGACCAGGCGCCTCGCCGCCTCGGAAGAGATCAAGCAGGTCGTCGCCATCGACGAGAGACGCGGCGACGTCCCGGAGGCCCATTGGCACATCCTCGACGTCCGCGACCCGGCGATCGCCGAGAAGCTGCGCGGCGCCGACGTCGTCGTACACCTGGCGCTCGATCTGGACCTGGAGACCGACCCGGCGGCCCGCACCGCCTACAACGTCCGCGGCACCCAGACCGTGCTCACCGCGGCCGCCGCCGCGGGCGTCCACCGGGTCGTCCTGTGCACCTCGACCATGGTCTACGGGGCGCTGCCCGACAACGACATCCCGCTGTCCGAGGACGCGGAGCTGCGGGCCACGGCCGAGGCCACCGGCGTCGGCGACCTGCTGGAGATCGAGCGACTGGGCCGCCGCGCGCCCCGCGCGCACCCCGGCCTCAACGTCACGGTGGTGAGGCCCGCCGTCCTGGTGGGCGGTACCGACACGGCCCTCACCCGGTACTTCGAGTCGCCGCGCCTGCTCGTGGTCGCGGGCTCCCGCCCCACGTGGCAGTTCTGCCATGTCGACGACCTGGTGAGCGCCCTGGAGTACGCGGCCCTGGAGAAGGCCGACGGGGAGTTCGCGGTCGGCTGCGACGGCTGGCTGGAGCAGGAGGAGGTGGAGGAGCTCAGCGGCATCCGTCGCATGGAGCTGCCCTCTGCGGTGGCGCTCGGCGCCGCGGCCCGGCTGCACCGGATCGGCCTCACGCCCTCACCGGCGGGGGACCTCGCCTACACGATGCACCCCTGGGTGGTCAGTGTCGGCAGGCTGCACGACGCGGGCTGGCGGCCACAGTGGACCAACGAAGAGGTGCTCGCCACGCTCCTGGAGGAGGTGGAGGGCCGGCACACCGTCGCGGGCCGCCGTCTCGGCCGCAAGGACGCCACGGCCGCCGCCGGTGCCGCGGGCGCGACCGTCGCGCTGCTGGGCACCGCGGCTCTGGTGCGGCGGGCTCGCAAGCGACGCGGCCTGTAGCGGGGTCCCTGTAGCGACGCGGCCGTCGACGACGCTGCCCGGCCGAGCGAGCTCCTCGCCCGGCCTGTAGGAGGCTCCAACCGCTGCCCGGTCCGCCCGGGCGAAAGCGCCATTTCCCGTTGTCAGTGGGGTGCGGCACGATGGGGCCATGGCACGCACGAACGAGCACCCCGGCGAGCAGGCCGCGGCGGACCCCATCAGGCTGCTGGAGATCCGCGACGCCCCGCTCTCCGTCGACGAGGTCTTCCGCGCGGTCGGCGACGAGGCGGCCGGCGGCACGGCGCTGTTCGTCGGCACCGTGCGCAACCACGACGGCGGCGCGGACGTGGACAGGCTCGGCTATTCGTGCCATCCCACCGCAGAGGCGGAGATGCGCCGCATCGCGGAGAAGGTCGCCGCGCAGTACCCGGTCCGCGCCCTGGCGGCCGTCCACCGTGTGGGTGACCTGGAGGTCGGGGACCTCGCCGTGGTCGTCGCGGTCTCGTGTCCGCATCGGGGGGAGGCGTTCGAGGCCTGCCGGAAGCTGATCGACGACCTGAAGCACGAGGTTCCGATCTGGAAGCACCAGCGGTTCTCGGACGGTACGGAGGAGTGGGTCGGATCCTGCTGAGGCCCGGTCCACGCGCGGGAAGCACCGATGGTTCCCGGACGGCACGAATGAGGTTCCGTACCGAGGCCGGGGGACGGGCCGTGGCTTCGGCGGCGACTCCGGCAGGCCCGCCGCGTAACCCGATCGGCGGACAGGGGCCGGCGCCGGAAGCCCGGCGTCGGCGCTCTGCGAGCGGGCAACCCGGTTGGCGGTCGGAAGGGCCGATTTGCGTAACCGCCCCCCTGGCACCAGCGTTGAACCGACGGATGGTTAATCTGCTGATCGGTCAGCTGTGCAGTGGAGTCCAGCTCATGGGGTCGGGAGGTCAGGATGGCGGCACTTGCCTGGTTGCTGATTCCGCTTGTCGCTGCCGTCGGTGCGGCGATATGGGGAGGCTGGGCCTCTCGCAACCGGTCCACCGGGGACGTCGCCGAGCTCGCGGGCTACGCCCGGTTCCGGGACGCGATGGAGAAGCCCGACGCCGGTTCGGACGCCGCCTGACGACGCCGCCGTCGCACGCCCCGTACGGACCGGGCCGACGGGTGGACTGACGCACCGGTCCCGTACTGTCGTTCCATGCCACGCCGCACAGCGACGATGCTCGCCTCCACCCTCGTCCTCATTGTGCTGCTCTGTGTCGGCGTGTTCCTGACGCCGCCCTACTCCGAGATGACACCCGGGCCGACGGTCAATACCCTCGGCAACTCCGGCGGGGAGCCGGTTCTGCAGATCTCCGGCCGCCGGTCGTACCCGACGTCCGGGCATCTGAACATGACAACTGTTCGGGTCACCGGCGCCGAATACCGGATGAACATCGCAGAGGTCGTCTACGGCTGGCTGGCCCACGACAACGTCGTGGTGCCGCACGAGACTCTCTATCCGAACGGAAAGACGGAGGAGCAGTCCAACCAGGAGAACGCCGAGGAGTTCAGCCAGTCCCAGGAAAGCGCGAAGGTGGCAGCGCTGCGGGAGCTGGGGATCCCGGTCAGCACCCGGGTGGTTGTCGCCTCCGTCCGCAAGGCGACCCCTGCCCAGGGCGCGCTGCACGCCGGTGATGTGATCAAGGCGGTGGACGGCACCCCGGTGAAGGGGCCGGACGATGTCGCCAAGCTGGTCACCAAGCACCGGCCGGGCGACAAGGTGGTCTTCTCCGTCGTTCCGGCCGACGAGGCGACCGCGGCGGAGAAGGCGGGCAAGGAGCTGCCCGCGACACAGGACGTCTCGATGACCACCGCGAAGTCGGACGAGGGGGACCGGGCCATCGTCGGCATCGCGGCAGGCACGGACCACACGTTCCCGTTCACCGTCGACATCAAGCTCGCCGATGTGGGTGGCCCGAGTGCCGGGCTCATGTTCGCGCTCGGCATCGTCGACAAGCTCACCCCCGCCGATCTGACCGGCGGCAAGTTCATCGCGGGCACCGGCACGATCGACGAGAAGGGCGTGGTCGGCCCGATCGGCGGTATCGAGATGAAGCTGGTCGGCGCGCGGAACGCGGGCGCGGAGTACTTCCTGACGCCCAGCGACAACTGCCGGGCCGCGGCCTCCGACACCCCCGACGGGCTCACCCTGGTCAGGGTCAAGACGATCGACGACGCCACAAAGTCCCTGGAGAAGATCCGCAGCGGCGACACCGCGGGCCTGCCGAGCTGCTCGAAGGGCTGACCTCCGGCCTCGCGCAGGGGGGGCGCACCCCGTGCCGGGCGCGCCCCCAGCCGCGACTACACCTCGAATGTCGCCGACAGGGCCTCGGCCAGCCCCGGGACCAGGTCCGACCCGGTGAGCACCTCATTCGGGGAGTCCTTCTCGCGCAGCCGCAGCGCCGACTCGCGCGCGCCGTCGCGCAGCACCGCGACCGTCATCCGGACCTCCTGCCGGTCCGGATGACCGGCGACCCACTTCGCCAGACCGGCCTCGTCGAGACCCTCGGGTACGGAAGCCTCGGCGGACGGCGGCAGCATCAGCCGCTCCACGGTCAGGGCACACCCCGCCACCGCGTCGGGCCATGCGATCGTCGCGAGGAACTCGTCCAAGGGGGTGTCGGACGGAACCTCGTCCTGCTCGACCGGGGTCAGCGGAGCGGCCGTGTCCCCTTCGTCGAGACCGAGCTGGGCCGCGAGGCCCGGCTCCTGGGTGCGCAGCTGTGCGGTGTCGACGAGGGCGAAGAGTCTCGCCGGCTGGTCCCAGCCGAGGCCGGACGCGTATTCGTCGATCTCGAGCACCGCTCGTGTGAGCGGGCTCGCGGCCATCGGAGGGCCTGAGGGGGAAACGTTGGACATGGTCAATATCCTGCCTCCTCCGGACCCGGAGTCGGGAACTAGGTAAAGCCTCAGTAAGTTGCAGGAGTGGGCCCTACGATCGCGTGGGCCTGATTCACCCGCGGCGCACCTGCGTCCGCAGGCGTTACACAAAACCGCGAACTCGAGGGGCGCACGTTGGCTTTCCAGATGCCGGACCGCGGCGGAGGCCCTAGCGGGCCACGGATCAGAGTCGGTCGGCCGTCCCGGCGCGTCCGGACCCTGCTCATGACACTGGGTGTGCTGGCCATCCTGGCCATGGCATTCGTCATGTTCGCCGGGTTCTGGACCGACTGGCTGTGGTATCGCTCGGTGAAGTACTCGTCGGTGTTCACCACCACCCTCTGGACCAAGATCGGTCTCTTCGCGGTCTTCGGCCTGCTCATGGCCGCCGCGGTCGGGGTGAACATCTGGCTCGCGCACCGGCTGCGCCCGCCGCTGAGCGCCATGTCCCTGGAGCAGCAGAGCCTCGACCGCTACCGGATGGGCATCGCTCCGTACAAGAAGTGGGTGCTCCTCGCGATCACCGCGCTCGTCGGACTGATCGCCGGAGCCTCCGCCTCCTCCCAGTGGCGCACCTGGCTGATGTGGGTCAACGGCGTGCCGTTCGGGCAGAAGGACCCTCAGTTCCGGATGGACGTGTCGTTCTACGCGTTCGATCTGCCCTGGTACCGCTTCCTGCTCGGGTTCGGATTCGCGGCCGCCGTGCTCTCGCTGATCGCCGCCGCGCTCACCCACTATCTGTACGGCGGACTGCGTATCACCAGCCCGGGAGCGCGGGCGACCGCCGCTGCCACCGGCCATCTCTCGGTCCTGCTCGGTTTCTTCGTCGCTCTCAAGGCCGTCGCCTATTGGCTGGACCGGTACGGACTGGCAGTGAAGTCCAGTGACTTCAAGGCGGCCGGCAACTGGACGGGTCTGCGGTACGTCGACGCCAACGCGTATCTGCCGGCGAAGACGATTCTCTTCTGCATCGCCGTGATCTGCGCCGTGCTGTTCTTCGCGACGCTGTGGCGCCGCACCTGGCAGCTGCCCGTGATCGGCTTCGGCCTCATGGTGCTGTCGGCGATCCTGATCGGCGGTCTGTACCCGGCCATCGTGCAGAAGTTCCAGGTCCAGCCGAACGAGCAGGCCAAGGAAGCCCCGTACATCCAGAAGAACATCGATGCCACGCGCAAGGCGTACGGCATCGACCGGGCCAAGGCCGAGGACTATTCGGGCAAGGGCGACCCGAAGCGCAAGGCGCAGCAGCGCGAGCAGGCCGACTCGGCCGCCAGCTACCGGCTGGTCGACTCCAACGTCGTCTCGCCCGCCTTCCAGCAGCTCCAGCAGGAGCGGAAGTACTACCAGTTCCCCGCGACCCTGGACGTGGACCGGTACAACCGCCCGGACGGGAAGCCGCAGGACACAGTCATCGGTCTGCGCGAGCTCAACATCAAGGGCATCCCGAAGCGCAACTGGATCAACGACCACTTCACGTACACCCACGGCTACGGCGCGATCGCGGCCAAGGGCACCAACACGATCACGGACGAGGACCAGGGGACGGTCGGCTCGCCCGACTTCATCGAGTCCGGACTGCCGACGAAGGGCCTGTTCGGCAAGTACGAGCAGCGGATCTACTACGGCGAGAAGACCGAGCAGTACTCGATCGTGGGCGGTCCGCAGAAGGAGCTCGACTACGAGAAGAACGGTGAGGAGACCACCAGCTACAAGGGCAAGAGCGGGGTCAACCTCTCCAACGCGTTCAACCGCGCGGCCTACGCGGTGGCGTTCAGCGAGCCGCAGATCCTCTACTCCGGAGCGATCGGCGAGGGTTCGCGGATCCTCTACAACCGCACGCCGAAGGAGCGCGTCGAGGCGGTGGCCCCCTGGCTCACCATCGACGGCGACGCCTACCCGGCCGTGGTCGACGGCCGGATCAAGTGGATCGTCGACGCCTACACGACGACGAACGGCTACCCCTACGCATCGCGTACGACGCTGGGCGACACGACGGCCGACTCGCTGACCGACAGCCAGCGTGCCGTCGTCGCGCAGCAGAACCAGGTCAACTACATCCGCAACTCGGTGAAGGCGACCGTCGACGCCTACGACGGCACGGTCGACCTGTACGAGTGGGACACCGAGGACCCGGTCCTCAAGACCTGGATGAAGGCGTTCCCCGGCACGGTGAAGCCGAAGAGCGACATCGCGCCGGACCTGAAGGCCCATCTGCGCTACCCGCAGGACATGTTCAAGGTCCAGCGTGAGCTGCTCACCCGTTACCACGTGACCGATCCGGAGCAGTTCTACAGCGGCAGCGACGCGTGGCAGGTGCCGGACGACCCGACGAACAAGGACGGCAGGACGGTCCCGCCGTACTACCTGAGCCTCAAGATGCCCGGTGACTCCGACCAGAGGTTCTCGCTGACGACGACGTTCACACCGAGTGGCCGTCCCAACCTGGGCGCGTTCATGGCGGTCGACGCCGACGCGACCAGTGGCAAGTACGGATCGATAAGGCTGTTGAGAGTCACGTCGACCGTCCAGGGGCCGCAGCAGGTGCAGTCCGAGCTGAACGGTGTGCCGGAGGTCGCGACGTTCGTCCGTGACCTCAGGGGTACGGACTCGGACATCGAGTACGGCAACCTGCTCACGGTTCCGCTCGACGGCGGGTTCCTCTACATCGAGCCGGTGTACGCGCGCGGCGGCAGCGCGAACTATCCGCTGCTCAAGAAGGTGGCCGTGTCGTACGGCGGCAAGCCGGTCTTCAAGGACAGCCTGGCGGAGGCGCTGAACGCGGTCTTCGGTGTCGACGGCGCCGAGCAGCCGCCCACGACACCACCGCCGCCGAGCGATACGACGAAGCCGCCGGCCACCGGTGACGCGGCGCTCAAGCAGGCCATCGCGGACGCCCAGAAGGCGTACGAGGAGGGCCAGGCCGCGCTCAAGAAGAACGACTGGACGGCGTACGGCAGGGCCCAGGCGGACCTGCAGGCGGCGCTGGAGCGGGCGGCCGCGGCACAGCCGCAGCCGACGCCGTAGGGAGGCCGGGCAGGTAGCCGCCCGAGGGGCTGCCCGGCGGCCGTAGGGACGCCGGGCAGGACCCGTCACGCGCCGTGGTAAGGTTGTTCCACAACGACGCGGGGTGGAGCAGCTCGGTAGCTCGCTGGGCTCATAACCCAGAGGTCGCAGGTTCAAATCCTGTCCCCGCTACTGAAGTCGAGGGCCCGGATCCATCAGGATCCGGGCCTTCTTCATGTGCGATCGCGAGAACCGCGTGCCGGACAGGGGGAGTTGGGGCGAGACGTGTTTGACTTGTCTCTCTGTGGGCATGTCGACAAAACGCTGAAGTGACCTCACTGGCTGCGGTATACCAGGTGTACGCGGGTTGCAGGTGGTGCGACGATGGAATTTATGGGGGACAGGGCAACTCTGTTGGAGACAGGGCGTTTTGCGCAGCGGCATACCGGGACCGAGAGGGAAGCGGTCGGGATCGATGCCGTGGCTGCGGCAGGCGCCCTGGGGCTTGCCGAGCCCGTCGAGGCCCTGGCGTCCGCCGTGACCGCTGAACTCACCGCGGCCGCCGGACCGGCCGAGGCCGTCGACTCCGTGGAGTCCGTCGAGTCCGCAGGCGCGGGTGACACCGTCGAGTCGGCAGAGGCGGAGGCCGAGGCCAGGCACCGTCGCGCGGCCGATGCCGGGGACATCGCGTCCATGAGCGTCCTTGGGGCCATGCTGCTGCGCCGAGGAGACCTCGACGGCGCTGAGCCCTATCTGCGCGGCGCGACGGCGGAGGGCGACCGGGCCGCCGCGAACAATCTGGGGGTACTGCTCCATCAGCGCGGCTACGCCGACGAGGCGGCGGGCTGGTGGCGCATCGCCGCCGTCGCGGGCTCGGCGGCAGCGGCGCACGCGCTCGGCAGGCACTTCCGGGAGCGTGGCGACGAGCCGGCCGCGGAGTACTGGCTGCGCCAGTCCGCAGAGCAGGGCCACGCCCTGGGGGCGTACGCACTGGCCGACCTGCTGGAGCACCGCAGCGAGCCGGGCGCGGAGCGCTGGCTGCGCGCCGCTGCGGAACAGGGCCACCGGGAGGCGGCGTACCGCCTCGCGCGGGCGCTGGAGCGCGACGCGTCCTCCTCCGGTGTCCGTGCGGCCCGGCCCGCGTCCGAGGGACTCGGCCCAGGTGCCGGACGGGAAGCGGGCGGTGGTGCCTCCGGGCGTGGGGTGCCCTCCGTCCCGCGCTCCGGACCCGGCGGGACCGCCGCGGTCGGGGAGAGCGACAAGAACCCCGCCACCGGCACAGGCCGGGCCAAGGGCCCCGTCACCGGCACCCGAGCGGCCGGAGCCCGGCTGGAGGCCGAGCAGTGGTACCGGCAGGCCGCCGCACGGGGCCACCGGCGGGCCGCGCTGCATCTCGGGGTCATCCTGGAGCGCCGTGGCGAGATGAAGGAGGCGGGGCGCTGGTACCTCACGGCCGCCAAGGAGGGCGAGGCCCGGGCCGCGTGCGCGCTGGGATTCCTGCTGAGGGACGCGGGTGACGAGGAGAGCGCGGCCGTGTGGTGGTTGCGGGCCGCGCAGGACGGCGATGGCAACGCTGCCAATGCGCTCGGTGCTCTGCACGCTGCACGCGGTGAGCAGCAGACGGCCGAGCGCTGGTATCGCGCGGCGATGGACGCGGGCGACGTGAACGGCGCGTACAACCTCGGCCTGCTCTGCGCCGCCCAGGACCGTACGGCCCAGGCCGAGCAGTGGTACCGCCGTGCCGCGTACGCCGGCCACCGCGAGGCCGCCAACGCGCTCGCGGTGCTGCTGCTGCAGTCCGGTGACGCGACGGGTGCGGAGCCCTGGTTCTCCAAGGCCGCAGAGGCGGGCAGCGTGGACGCCGCGTTCAACCTCGGCATCCTGTACGCCGGCCGGGACGACGACCGTACGGCCCTGTGCTGGTACGAGCGCGCCGCCGCGGCCGGGCACACCGAGGCCGCGCTCCAGGTCGGCATGGCGTGCCTGCGCGACGGTGAGGAGCGGGAGGCGGAGCGGCATCTGCGCTGCGCGGCAGGGAGCGGCAGTGCCGAGGCGGCGTTCCGGCTCGCGACCGTGCTCGACGCACGCCAGCCCTCGCAGGGGGCACCGGCGCTCGGGGAGCCGGTGCACGAGAAGAGCGAGTGCGAGGAGTGGTACGAGCGGGCCGCTCAGCAGGGCCACCGGCGGGCGCAGGTGAGGGTCGGCATGCTGGCGGCGGCGCGCGGTGACCTCGCGGATGCGGCGCGGTGGTACCGGGAGGCCGCGGAGGCGGGCAGCCGTAACGGCGCGTTCAACCTCGGGTTGCTGCTCGCGCGTGAGGGCAACGAGCGCGAGGCGGCTCTGTGGTGGACGCGCGCCGCCCGTGCCGGGCACGGCCGGGCCGCACTGCGGCTCGCGCTGCTCGCCGCTCGGCGGGGGGAGCTCGCCGAGGGGCAGCGGTGGTGTGCGCAGGCCGTCGAGCTGGGGCCGGCGGAGGTCGCGAAGCGGGCGGAGGCGCTGCGCCAGGCGCTCCACCAGGAGCTCACGGCCTAGGGTCTTTCGCTGGATCAGGCCGTGAGCGGGGTCCGGCGGCGTGCATCGCAAGGCGGAGGAGGGAGTCCACGCGGTGGGGGCACCTCCCAGCGGTAGCCGAGGGGCGTGGGCGACCGACGACAAGGCAGCGAGGTGCGGCGCCAGGGCACGCGAGCCCGGCAAGTTCCGAAGGAGAGGCCCTGGCGGTCCCGCAGTGGCACCGCTGCGGGGCGAGCGTGCGTATGGCGAACAGGCGAACGGTTATCAATTTGCTCTGGTCCGCACGGTGACGTACTGTTGGGTTCACCGACGCGGGGTGGAGCAGCTCGGTAGCTCGCTGGGCTCATAACCCAGAGGTCGCAGGTTCAAATCCTGTCCCCGCTACTGAAACCGGAGCCGGGATCCTGAGAAGGATCCCGGCTCCGGTGTTTTCCGTGTTTCCGGGCTGTATTACCGCTTCCGCATTACCGCTTCGGCGCCGCGCCGGGGGTGCGCAGGGCGCGCCCCCGGGCCGCTTATGCGCCGGCGCAGTTCGGGCAGACGCCCCTGTAGGTGACCTCGACGTCGGAGACCGTGAAGCCGAAACGCTCCGCGTCCGGCAGGTCCGAGAGCGGGTTTCCCGTCGGGTGGACGTCGCGGATCGCGCCGCAGCGGGCGCAGACCAGATGCTGATGCGGACGGTGCGCGTTCGGGTCGTACCGCTTGGCGCGGCGGTCCGTCGTGACTTCCAGGACCTCGCCCAGCGACACCAGCTCACCCAGCGTGTTGTACACGGTCGCCCGGGAGATCTCCGGCAGTCGCTCGACGGCGCGCGCATGCACCTCGTCGGCGGTCAGGTGTACGTGGTCGCCGTCGAGGACCTCGGCCACGACGCGCCGCTGCGCGGTCATACGCCAGCCGCGTCCGCGCAGTCGTCCCAACAGGTCACTCATACAGACAAGCCTAACAGTCGGTGGAACCAGGTCCCGAACAGGTGTGACTTTGGATGCCACCTTGACCTAGACAATGTCTAATATAGGATCGGAACCGGCATCGCCGAGGGACGGGATTTGCCGTCGATGACGCAGGACACGCAGCACATGCAGGAGGCGCACATGACCCAGGGACCGCTCACCACGGAGGCCGGCGCGCCGGTCGCCGACAATCAGAACAGCGAGACCGCGGGAGCCGGCGGTCCGGTCCTCGTACAGGACCAGCTGCTGCTCGAGAAGCTCGCGCACTTCAACCGTGAGCGCATCCCGGAGCGCGTCGTCCATGCGCGTGGTGCCGCTGCCTACGGCACGTTCACGGTGACCGCGGACGTCACGAGGTACACCCGCGCGAAGTTCCTCTCCGAGGTGGGCAAGCGGACCGAGACCTTCCTGCGCTTCTCCACCGTCGCGGGCAATCTCGGCTCGGCCGACGCGGTCCGCGACCCGCGCGGTTTCGCGCTGAAGTTCTACACCGAGGAGGGGAACTACGACCTCGTCGGCAACAACACCCCGGTGTTCTTCATCAAGGACGCCATCAAGTTCCCGGACTTCATCCACACCCAGAAGCGCGACCCGTACACGGGCAGCCAGGAGGCCGACAACGTCTGGGACTTCTGGGGCCTGTCGCCCGAGTCCACCCACCAGGTGACGTGGCTGTTCGGCGACCGCGGAATCCCGGCCTCGTACCGTCACATGAACGGCTACGGCTCGCACACGTACCAGTGGAACAACGAGGCCGGCGAGGTCTTCTGGGTCAAGTACCACTTCAAGACCGACCAGGGCATCGAGAATCTCACCACGGACGAGGCCAACCGCCTCTCCGGTGTCGACCCCGACAGCCACCAGCGCGACCTGCGTGAGTCCATCGAGCGCGGTGACTTCCCGAGCTGGACCGTGCAGGTGCAGATCATGCCGGCGGCCGAGGCGGCGGCCTACCGCTTCAACCCGTTCGACCTCACCAAGGTGTGGCCGCACGAGGACTACCCGCCGATCGAGATCGGCAAGCTGGAGCTCAACCGCAACCCGGAGAACATCTTCGCCGAGGTCGAGCAGTCGATCTTCAGCCCCGCCCACTTCGTGCCGGGCATCGGCCCGTCCCCGGACAAGATGCTCCAGGGCCGGCTCTTCGCGTACGGCGACGCGCACCGTTATCGCGTCGGCATCAACGCCGACCACCTCCCGGTGAACCGTCCGCACGCCGCCGAGGCGCGTACGAACTCCCGTGACGGCTTCCTGTACGACGGCCGCCACAAGGGTGCCAAGAACTACGAGCCGAACAGCTTCGGCGGCCCGTTCCAGACGGACAGTGCGCTCTGGCGGCCGACTCCGGTTTCCGGGGTGACCGGTGACCACGCGGCCCCTTCGCACTCCGAGGACGACGACTTCGTCCAGGCGGGCAACCTCTACCGCCTGATGCCCGAGGACGAGAAGGGCCGCCTCGTCGACAATCTGGCGGGCTTCATCGCCAAGGTCTCGCGCGACGACATCGCCGAGCGGGCGGTGGACAACTTCCGTCAGGCGGACGGTGACTTCGGCAAGCGGCTGGGAGCCGCGGTCCAGGCCCTGCGCGGCTGATCCACCAGCACTGGAACCGCTTGTCGGCGAAGAGAGGGCCGGAACCCGTTCAGGGTTCCGGCCCTCTCGCGTGCGCTGTGCCTTCTATCCCGCGACCGTGGCGGCCGTCGCGCGATGCCGGGCCGGTGCCCAGCACCTGATGATGTCGCGTACGGAGACGACGCCGATGGCGCCGCCGCTGTCGAGCACGATGAGATGGCGGAAGCCGCCGTGCGTCATGGCCTCCGCTGCCTCCTCCAGCGTCCAGGCGGGCGCGGCGAAGACGACGTCGGTCGTGGTGTGGGTGCCTGCGGTTTCCCGGTCCGGGTCCTGACCGGCGCCGAGCGAGTTCAGGATGTCGCGCTCGGTGAGAATCCCGAGGCCGCTGGTCTCCGGATCGTGCACGACGGCCGCTCCGACGCGGCGTGCGGACATCAGCCGGGCCGCCTGCCGGAGAGTGTGTGCCGGGCCGATGGTGAGGACCACCGTGCTCATGGCGTCACGGACGAGCATGGATGGAGCCACCTCCTTGGTGAACGGTTCAACGAGAACCGATTCACAAGTTCACAAGTAGGGGGACTCTCAGAGTCGCAGTGATTCGCGAAGCGAACAAGGGGGAGCGCGTGGTTCGCCGAGGGCGCCCGAGGCGTACCGGATCAGCGGCGCTGGTATTGAACGGCCCTTCCGCCGGGTGCGCTGTTGGTCCGGGGCGCCGCCGGAATCGCTGTCGGGCCAGGTCGCGCCCGGCCGTCGGTCCGTCAGGCGTTGCAGGCGCCGAGGGCCGGACCATGCGGGGCCGGAGGCAGCGAAGGCGGTCCGGATCGCTGTTCCGAGTCCGGCCCGCGCGCCCCTTCCTCAGCCGGTCCGTGGCGTCCTCACGGGCGAGTCCATGGTGTCCTCGCTCACCGGGTCCGTGGCGCGGCGACGGACACGCGGTCCCGGAGGACCGGCAGACGGGTGCGATGGGCCTCGACGTCCCTCATGTCGAATTCTGAAGCGCGCAGGTCACGCCGCAGGCGGCGTCAGTAGCGCTGGTTGAGATAGCCCAGCAGCTCCTCGTGCAGCAGGCCGTTCGAGGCCGCCGCATTGCCGCTGTGCGGTCCGGGAGTGCCGTCAAGACCGGTGAAGACGCCGCCCGCCTCCTGCACGATGATCGCGTTCGCGGCCATGTCCCACAGGGAGAGCTCCGGCTCGGCACAGATGTCCACAGAGCCCTCGGCGACCATCATGTACGGCCAGAAGTCGCCGTACGCACGCGTACGCCAGACCTCCTTGGTCAGATCCAGGAAGCCGTCGAGACGCCCCCGCTCCTCCCAGCCGCTGAGCGAGGAGTACGCGAACGATGCGTCGGAGAGTTCACCGACGTTGGAGACGTGCATCCTGGTGGCGGAGGAGAGGCTGCGTCCCGTGTAGGCGCCCCTGTCCTTCGCCGCCCACCAGCGGCGGCCCAGGGCGGGCGCGGAGACCACGCCGACGACCGGCTGGTAGCCACCCTCCCCGGCCTCCATGAGGGAGATCAGGGTCGCCCAGACGGGGACGCCCCGGACGTAGTTCTTCGTGCCGTCGATCGGGTCGATCACCCATCGCCGCGGCCCGGTGCCCTCGATGCCGTACTCCTCGCCGATGATCGCGTCACGCGGCCTGGCGCGCTGGAGCTGGGACCGGATCAGCTCCTCGGCCGCCTTGTCGGCCTCGCTCACCGGGGTCATGTCCGGCTTGGTCTCGACCTTGAGGTCGAGCGCCTTGAACCGGTCCATCGTCGCCGCGTCGGCGGCGTCCGCGAGGACATGGGCGAGACGCAGATCATCGTGATAGTCGGCCATGGTCGAACTCTATCGCCGGGTTGTCCGTGGGTTTCCGGGCCGGGGGTCCGGGGGTGGGCCCCCGGGGTGCTGGGGCATCGCCGGGTTGTCCGTGGGTTTCCCGGCCGGGGCCGGAGGCCGGGGACCCGCGGGTGGCCGCCCGCGCTGCCCGGGCTGCGGAACGGGGCGTACCGCAGGGCCTCTTGACAGCGCGTGGCCGTCCGTCAACTCTGAGCACAGAGCCGCAGGGCCCGGGTGGCCTGCCCAGGAGGCGACGATGCCCACTGCGCGAGAAGCACTTCTGAACGCCGCTCTCACCGCGCTCACCGACCTGCCCTGGTCCGGGATCCGGATGGTCGACGTCGCCTTCGCCGCCGGAGTCTCACGGCAGACCCTCTACAACGAATTCGGCAGCAAGGACGGTCTCGCCCGCGCGCTCCTGCGGCGCGAGGCCGACGCGTATCTGCACGGTGTGGACCGGCTGTTGCTCGGGGACCGTTCCGCGAGCAGCGCCGAGCGGCTGGTCGCGGTCGCCGAGTGGACCGTCGGCGAGGCCCGCGCCAGACCGCTCCTGCGTGCCCTGCTCACCGGCTGCTGGGGTGAGCGGCTCCCCGCACCGCGCGCCGCCCACCCGGCCGCGCGCGTGGTCGGGGTTCCCGCACAGCGGCGCGCGGACGCCGGGCATCCCGCGCCCGCCGATCTGGCGGCGGCGGTACGCGACCGCTCGTTCGCCGCGTTCGAACAGGGCGCCCGGAGCCGTACGAAGGAGGAGGCGGCCGACCTCGCCCAGCGCTGTGAGCTGGCCGTTCGGCTCGCACTCTCGTGCGTCGTCGCGCCCGCGCCCGAGGGGGTCGGTCAGCTGGTCCGCAACGCCGTCAGTGGCTCGAGCCCGAGAGCTGCAGGCCGATGACCCCGGCGATCACCAGAGTGATCGAGACGAGCTTCAGGGTGGAGACGACCTCGTCGAGGAAGATCATTCCGTAGATCGCGGTGCCCGCGGCGCCGATGCCCGTCCACACCGCATACGCGGGGCCCACGTCGAGCTTTCGCAGCGACAGCGTGAGCAGG
The DNA here is from genome assembly GCF_042802855.1 of Streptomyces sp. NPDC057445. Classification (NCBI taxonomy): domain Bacteria; kingdom Bacillati; phylum Actinomycetota; class Actinomycetes; order Kitasatosporales; family Streptomycetaceae; genus Streptomyces; species Streptomyces sp. NPDC057445. The sequence continues at coordinate 17,407 of NZ_JBHVDH010000018.1, forward strand.
CCGAAGCTGCCGAGCGCGAAGACGCAGAACGCGATCGTCGGCCAGAGGCGGGTGAAGCCGTGCGACAGCTTCAGGCAGACCGCGAATCCGGTCTCCAGGAGCCCGGCGACCACTACGAGCAGCCACGCCATCGTCAGTGCCTCCCGCGTCGGTGACTGCTTCGTCTCACTTGGTGCGATTATGCACTTACCAACCGCGGTCGCCTGCAAACGCGCATCGGCCGCCGGCTCTGCGCGTCGTCCGCGCGTCACCCGTGCGTCGCCCGCGCGTCGCCCCGCGCTTCACCCCGTCCGGACTCGAGGGCCCGGCCGGTTTCCGGCAGGCCCCCGCTCAGTCGCCTTCGCGACGCTCACGCGTGGCAAGCAGCCGCCTCAGTGAATAGAGACGCGCAGGATCGGCGTTTCCCTGAGCCACCCATTCGTCCAGCGCGCAGTCGCGCTCGTCGTGGGAACACGCGCGCGGGCAGCTCTCCGTGCCCGGCACCAGATCGGGGAAGGCCTGGATCACCCGCGACGGATCGACATGGTGCAGCCCGAAGGACCGCACACCGGGGGTGTCGATCACCCAGCCCCCCTCGTCCGCGAGCGGCAGCGCCAGCGCCGACGTCGTGGTGTGCCGGCCGCGGCCCGTGACCGCGTTGACACGGCCCGTGCTGCGCCGTCGGTCCTCCGGCACGAGCGCGTTGACCAGGGTCGTCTTGCCGACGCCCGAGTGCCCCACAAAGGCGGTGATCCGGCCGTCGATGTACTCGCGCACCCGGTCGGCGGCGTCCCCGTCGTACAGGTCCTCGCGGGAGGTCACGACATAGGGGATGTCCAGCGCGCCGTACAGCTCCAGAAGCGTCTCGGGCGGCGCGAGATCCGACTTGGTCAGCACCAGCAGCGGCTCCAGACCACCGTCGAACGCGGCGACCAGACAACGGTCGATCAGCCGGGGCCGTGGTTCCGGATCGGCGAGAGCCGTCACGATGGCCAGCTGGTCGGCGTTGGCGACGACAACACGCTCGTACGGATCGTCGTCGTCGGCCGTGCGGCGCAGGACGGACGAGCGCTTCCCGATACGGACGATGCGGGCCAGGGTGTCCTTCCTGCCCGTCATGTCTCCGACCAGCTCGACCCGGTCACCGACCACGGCCGCCTTGCGGCCCAGCTCGCGGGCCTTCATCGCCATGACCGTACGGCCGTCGACGAGGCAGGTGAGCCGGCCGCGGTCCACGGTCAGGACCATGCCCTCCGCGGCGTCCTCGTGTTTGGGGCGGATGGACGTACGGGGACGGTTGCCCTTCGGGTTGGGGCGCTGGCGGATGTCGTCCTCGTCGGTGTGCTTGCCGTAGCGGCGCATTTCTTGCCGTCCCCGCTCAGTTGCCCGCGAGCATGTCGGTCCACATCCTGGGGAAGTCGGGCAGGGTCTTGGCGGTCGTCGCCACGTTCTCGATCTCCACACCCGCGACGGCAAGACCGATGATCGAGCCGGCCGTGGCCATCCGGTGGTCGTCGTAGGTGTGGAACACCCCGCCGTGCAGCGGGCGCGGCCGGATGTGCAACCCGTCCTCGGTCTCGGTCACATCGCCGCCCAGCTCGTTGATCTCCTTGGTGAGCGCGGCCAGGCGGTCGGTCTCGTGGAGCCGCAGATGCGCGACGCCGCGCAGCGTCGAGGGGGAGTCGGCGAGAGCGGCGACCGCCGCGATGCCGGGAGTCAGCTCACCCACCTCGCCCAGGTCGACATCGATGCCGTGGATCCGGCCGGTGCCGGTGAACGTCAGACCGGTGTCACCGAGCTCGCACGAACCGCCCATCTCGGTGAAGATCTCGCGCAGTGCGTCACCGGGCTGGGTGGTGTGCTCCGGCCAGTCCGGAATCGTGACCCGGCCGCCGGTCACCAGCGCCGCGGCGAGGAAGGGCTGGGCGTTGGACAGATCCGGCTCGACGGTCAGATCACGGCCGAGCAGTGCGCCGCTGCGCACCCGCCACACGTTCCGCTCACCGCCGGTCTCCGGCTCGTCGACCTGCGCGCCGACCGTACGCAGCATGTCGACGGTCATCCGGATGTGCGGCATCGAGGGGAGCTTGGAGCCCACGTGCCGCACCTCGACGCCCTGGTTGAAGCGTGGCGCGGAGAGCAGCAGGGCGGACACGAACTGCGACGACGAGGAGGCGTCGATCTCGACCGGTCCGCCGTCCAGCGCGCCGCCGCCGTGCACGGTCATCGGGAGCGCACCGCGGCCGTCGTCGTCGATCCGGGCGCCCAGCGCGCGCAGACCGTTGATCACTCCGCCGAGCGGTCGCTCGTACGAGCGAGGGTCGCCGTCGAAGCGGACGGGGCCGTCGGCGAGGGCGGCGACCGGCGGCAGGAAGCGCATCACGGTGCCGGCGTTGCCCACGTCGACGGTGGCGGGGCCGTGCAGCCCGGCCGGAATGATCCGCCAGGCCTCGCCGCTGTCGGCGCCGCCCGTAGAGGTCGAGCTGGAGGAGACCTGCTCCTCGATGCCCACGCCCATCGTCCGCAGCGCCTCGGCCATCAGCAGGGTGTCACGGGAGCGCAGCGGGCGGCGCAGCCAGCCCGGCTCGGCGGCCAGCGCCGCGAGCACCAGTCCGCGGTTGGTGACCGACTTGGATCCGGGCACGGTGACCGTCGCGTCGACGGGCCCGCTCGCGTGAGGGGCGGGCCAGAGGGCGGGGTGCACGGGGCTGTCGGTCATGGCCATCACTTTAGTGGGCCGCGAGGACCCGGGCTGTTCCACGGTCCGGCACGGGCCCGGGCCGTGCTTTCGGACTGCCGCCCGGCTCGCGACTCTCCCGGAGCTTCGCCGGGGAGATACCCCCGGCACGCACACGCACACGCACACGCGTTGCGTCGTCGGAGTCGTCCGCGTACGTCCGGTACGAGGGCGATCTCCCCCAGCCACCGCTGGGCGGTGCCCCACCGCCTTGCGACTGCACGCACCGGACGCCGCGAGCCCCGCCCGGCGGGCGGCGCCGGTTCGAGAACGCGGCCCAGCCACTCGCCCGCCGGTCAGGGGCCGAGCCGCCGGCGGCCGGTCACAGGCCGAGCAGCCAGCGGCCGCCGCCGATCAGCGAGCACAGCGCCACGGCGTGGAAGAGGAAGAGCCACATCGCGGGCGGCACATGGGTCAGCCGGGAGAGCTGGTCCGCGTCCGAGTCGGGCGCCCCTCCCTGCCGCCGCTTCGACTGCAGCTCGAAGGCGGGCCGTACACCGCCGAGAAGCAGGAACCACACCGCGGCATAGGCGAACGCCGCCTGCACCGCCGGGCCGGTCAGCCAGGACACCAGCAGGAAGGCCGCACCGGTGAGGATCACCGTCAGCGCCCCGTACGCGTTGCGGATCATGACCAGCATCACGATCAGCAGGGCCGTCGCCACCCACAGCAGCAGCGTGATGCGGTGCGCGGCGAGCAGCCAGGCCCCGCCGAGGCCGAGCAGCGGCGGGGCGGTGTAGCCCGCGGCCGCGGTGAGGATCATGCCGGGACCGGTCGGCCTGCCCCGGCTGACGGTGAGGCCGCTGGTGTCGGAGTGGAGCCGGATGCCGTCGAGGCGGCGGCCGGTGACCAGGGCGATCAGGCCGTGCCCGCCCTCGTGGGCGATCGTGATCGCGTTGCGGGACAGCCGCCACAGCGAGTGCGGCACGACCGCGACGAGGGCGAGTACGGCCGTTCCTATGACCAGCCACTGGTCAGGTGCCGGCTGGGTGCCGAGAACATCGGTGGTGGCCATTTCCGGGGTGGCTCCTCGGGAGAGTCGGGGTCGTGGCAGTGTGGCAGTTATGTGCGGACGGTATGCAGCGAGTCGCAGGCCCGAGGACCTGACGGGACTCTTTCAGGTCGAGAAGTGGGAGCCGGCGGAGACCCTGGCCCCCGACTGGAACGTCGCCCCCACGAAAGAGGTCCACGCGGTCCTCGAACGTCCTCTGAAGGACGCGGACGACCCCCGTCCGGTTCGCCAGCTGCGCACACTCAAGTGGGGACTCGTCCCGTCCTTCGCCAAGAACCCCGAGGGCGCGGCCCGGATGATCAACGCCCGCGCGGAGACCGTGCACGAGAAGCCGTCGTACCGCAGGCCCTTCCTGGCCCGTCGGTGCATCCTGCCCGCCGACGGCTACTACGAGTGGGTCACCGGCACCGAGGAGCGGGAGCTGGAGGTGCAGGGCAGGAAGAAGAGGCCGCGCAAGCAGCCGTACTTCGTCACCCCCGCCGACGGCTCGGTCTTCGCGATGGCAGGTCTGTACGAGTTCTGGCGCGACCGGACACTGCCCGACGACCATCCGCAGTCCTGGTGGGTCACCTGCTCGGTTATCACGACGGAGGCGGAGACCGGCCCCCTGGCCGTCGCGCCCGCCGAAGGCCCGCACTCGCTGTCGGACATTCACCCGCGGATGCCGCTGATGCTCACCGAGGACCGCTGGGACGCATGGCTCGACCCCTCGCGCACCGACGTCGACGAGCTGCGTGAGTTGCTCGCTCCGCCGCCGGCCGGGCTGATGCGGGCGTATCCGGTGACGACGGCGGTCAGCAACGTCCGCAACAACGGGCCGGAGCTGCTGGAGGAGCTGGCGGCTCCCGAGGTCGGCACGCTGTTCTGAGACTTCGGGAACGCGTGATGTGACACTGCTGACGTGACACGGAGCGAGATCGTCGAGACGCCCGCCGGTGACGCGCGCATCACCTGGCACCCGGCCACGGGCAAGGCCCGGCACGTGCTCGCCGTCAGCCATGGGGCGGGCGGCGGCATCGGGGCGCGCGACCTGCAGGCGCTCGCCGCCGGGCTGCCCGCCGCCGGGGTGACCGTCGCCCTGGTGGAACAGCCGTGGCGGCTGGCGGGCAAGAAGGTCGCGCCCGCGCCCAGCACCCTGGACACCGGCTGGCGGGGCCTGTGGCCGGCGCTGGAGAAGGAGGGGCTGCCGATCGTCGCGGGCGGGCGCAGTGCCGGGGCGCGTGTGGCCTGCCGTACCGCGCGCGAGCTGGGCGCCCGAGCCGTGCTCGCGCTGAGCTTTCCCCTGCATCCCCCGGGAAGGCCGGAGAGGTCACGGGCCGATGAGCTGCTCGGCGCGGGAGTGCCCGTACTCGTCGTGCAGGGCGGCAACGACCCCTTCGGCAAGCCGGAGGAGTTTCCCGAAGGGGGGTACGAGCTGATCGAGGTCGAGTCGGCCGATCACGGACTCTCCGTGCCCAAGCGGGCGGCGCTGACCCAGGAGGAGGCGCTGGCGGTGGTGGTCGACGGAGTACGGAAGTGGATCACCGGCCTCCGCCCGGCCGGGCGGTGACGGGCCGGGAATAGCTACGGGCGCGACCTCTGTTGAGCCGGACGTCAGCACACGTACGTGGAGAGGGAGTCCGTCGCATGGGTTCGACCATCTGCCCGAGCAGGTCGCAGGCCGCTGACCTGGACTGGACGGTGCTGCCTGCGCCCAAGGCGACCCCCGTTCGGGCGGCGGGCGGAGCGGTTGGTCGTCTATCCTCCGATTCGAGCGGGTCCGGTTTCGGTCTCGCCACAGCGTTGGAGGAGGTGGGTCCGGTCACTGGGACCGACGACGGCCGCACGGACGATCGCACGGACGAGACGGCCGCCGAGCGCAACGCACGATTCGAGCGGGACGCGCTCGGCTACCTCGACCAGATGTACTCGGCCGCGCTGCGCATGACGCGCAATCCGGCCGACGCCGAGGATCTCGTACAGGAGACGTACGCGAAGGCGTACGGCTCCTTCCACCAGTTCCGCGAAGGCACCAACCTCAAGGCCTGGCTGTACCGCATCCTCACGAACACCTTCATCAACTCGTACCGCAAGAAGCAGCGAGAGCCGCAGCGCAGTGCCGCCGAGGAGATCGAGGACTGGCAGCTCGCGCGCGCCGAGTCGCACATGTCGACGGGCCTGCGCTCCGCCGAGTCGCAGGCGCTCGACCATCTGCCGGACTCGGACGTGAAGGAAGCCCTGCAGGCGATCCCCGAGGAGTTCCGCATCGCCGTCTATCTGGCGGACGTGGAGGGCTTTGCCTACAAGGAGATCGCGGACATCATGGGAACGCCCATCGGGACGGTGATGTCCCGACTGCACCGGGGCCGCCGCCAGTTGCGCGAAATGCTCGAGGACTACGCCCGTGAGCGCGGGCTGGTGCCGGCCGGCGCCGGGGAGTCGACGAACGATCGGAAAGGCTCGGGCTCATGAGCTGCGGAGAGCCGCACGAGACGGATTGCGCGGAGGTACTCGATCATCTCTACGAGTTCCTCGACCGTGAGATGCCCGATGCCGACTGCACCAAGTTTGAGGTGCACTTCGAGGAGTGCTCACCCTGCCTGGAGAAGTACGGCCTGGAGCAGGCGGTGAAGAAGCTCGTCAAGCGCTGCTGCGGCCATGACGACGTGCCGGTCGACCTGCGGGCCAAGGTCATGGGCCGGATCGAGCTGATCAGGGCGGGCGAGGCGGTGCCGGAGCACGATGTGACGGCGACGGTGGCGGATCTGCCGAACGCGACGGCGGAGTAGCGGGGACCGCGAGCCGGACGGGACGAGAGGGGCGCACCGGAAGGTGCGCCCCTTCTGTCTGCCCCGGCGGCCCGCCGGCCGCAACGTCCGGGAAGCCGGCGAGGGTCGGCCGTGCTCCGGTGGAGTACCGAGGTACCCGGTGCATGGGTGTGGCCCCGGCAGAGGCCCGTGGATGCCGCTGTGTCACCCGATGGTGCTAATCGCCCGTTCCCAGCCACAGTCCAACGTTCAACTCGTTAGCCTGACGCTCGATTTGGGGGACTTGGGGGGCCTTGAAGGGCCCTGGGGGCGGCTGAGGAGGGCTGACGGCTGGTGAGAGGCATTCCGGGCGGGGTACGCGCGCTGGTTCTCTGTGCCGTGTTGTGTGCCGGCGCATGTGCTTTTCCCGCGCTGCTGCCGGGTGCGGATGTCTCCTGGGGCGAGGTTGCGCTGCTCGCCGCGATCTACGCGCTCTGCGAGGCCCCGGGCGGCCGTACGCTCGCCGGACGGTTACCGGGCGGTCCGGTACCGCTGGGTGCCGGATCGTTCTTTCCCGTCCTGCTGGCGGCCGCGTTGCTGCTGCCGCCCGCCGCGGCGGCGCTGGTCGCGGTGCCCGGCGCGGTCGTCGCCCATGTGGAACAGGAGCCCGAGGGCATACGGAGGGCGTGGCGCGCCGCCCAACTCGCCCTGGCCGCGTGGGCCGCGTCGTGGGCGGCCGTCCTGTGCGGCGGGCTCGGCAACGCGCCCGGCGCTCCGATCGCGCTGCTGCCCGCGGGGGCGGCGGTGCTGGCGTTCTCCGTGGTGCTCGCCGCGCTGGACGGGGCCATCCTGGCCATGGCCGAATGCCTGCCGTTGGGCGCGGCCTGGCGTGGGCTGCTGCCGCGCTCGCTCGCGCCGCACGCCGTTCACGGGCCGGCCGGACTGATGATGGCCCTCCTGTGGCGAAGCCCGTACGGCCCGGTCTCCGCCACGCTCGTCCTGCTGCCGATGTACATCTCCTGCTGGGTTTTCGCGCAGTACCACCGTGAGCAGCACGCGCACGAGTCCACCATCCGCGCGCTCGTGCAGGCCGTCGACATCAAGGACCGGTACACCCGCGGCCACAGCGAGCGGGTGGGACGGGCGTCCGTGCTGATCGCGCGGGAGCTGGGCATGGACGAGGAACGTCAGGCGGCCCTCCGTTTCGCCGGTGTCCTGCACGACCTCGGCAAGCTCGGCGTGCCCACGCGTGTGCTGCGCAAGGACGGGCCCCTCACGCCGGAGGAGCGGCGCGTGATCGAACTCCACCCGGAGTACGGGCACGAGATGGTCCGCGGCATCGGCTTCCTCGGCGAGGCCAGGGCGGCGATCCTGCACCACCACGAACGGCTCGACGGCAGCGGCTATCCGTACGGTCTCGCCGGACGGCAGATCCCCGAGTTCGCGCGCGTCGTGGCCGTCGCCGACGCGTTCGACGCGATGACCTCGACCCGCTCCTACCGGCGGGCCCGGCCGGTCGCCACGGCGGTCGAGGAACTGAAGCGGTGCGCCGGCACCCAGTTCGACCCACGGATGGTGCGTGCCCTCGACCGTGCCCTGACCCGCCACGGCTGGCAGCCGGAGGTCACCGTGGACACGCCGCCCCTGCCGGGCGCGGGCGCGCAGCCGGTCGCGGCTCCGCCGTCGGCCGCGGGTCCGGTGTCGGGCGCCGGGACGTACCGGCCGCAGCCGCCGCGCGGCGGCACGGACGCGGCCGGGTTCATGGCCGACGACCGTGGCCGCCGCGGGCCCGGCGGGTACGGCGCCGGACCGGCGGCCGGCGTGACCGCATCCGGAGCCCCCGGCGCATACGCAGGCGCGGCCGGAAGGGTGCGGCGGGTGGTGGAGGCCGTGGCCACGGCCCGGGCGGCGCGTGGCATCCCCGACAGGCGGGACGGATGAGGCGCAGCGTCCCGCTCACCGTCGTGGGCGTGTACGGCACCGCCGCGGCGCTCACGGGGGCCGGACTGGCCCGGACCCTGTGGAACGGGATCGAGGACCCCGAGATCGCGCTCGCGTTCGGGGTGCTCATCGCCGTCGGGGAGCTCGCACGCAGGGACGCGCCGCCGGGGGAGCGTGAGCCCGCGCCCGTCGGATCCGCGGGGGCGCTGGCGTACGCGCTGCTCGCCGAGAGTGCCGGACGGTCCACGACGCACGGCGTCCTCCAGGTCGTCGCGGTCTGCGTCGCGGGAGCGCTCGCCGGCGCCGTACCCCATCTCGCCCGCGGCCGTGGCCCCGCACCGGACCAGGCGGTCCGCCGGGTGATCACCGTCGCATTCGCCGCGGTGTGCTTCCAACCGCTGCGCGACTCGGGAGAGTTGGCCGGACAGGTCGGCAAGGGCCCCTACTATGCACTCTGCCTGGTGCTGGTCCTTCTCCTCACCGCGCTCTGCGACGCCGTGCTCGCGGCCCTGATGCTGCGGGCCCGCACCCGTTATCCGTACGGCCCACTCCTGCGCGACGAGCTGCGCTCGCTCCTCGGCATCGGCTCTGCGGTCTGCGCGACCGGCGCCGTGATGGCGCTCGCCGTCGCCGTCACGGGGCTCTGGGCGCTGCCCGTGCTCTGCGTACCGCTGCTCCTCACCCAGCTCTCGTTCCGCCGTTACGCGGCGATACGGACGACCTGCCGCCAGACCATCGCCTCGCTGGCCCGGGCCACCGAGATCGCCGGGTACACCCCCCACGGTCACGCCCGCCGGGTCGCGGCGCTCAGCACCGCCGTGGGGCGGGATCTGGGTCTGTCCGCGGCCGAGCTGACCGTTCTGGAGTACGCGGCGCTCATGCACGACATCGGGCAGCTCTCGCTGGTGGACCCCGTACCGGAAGGGGCAACCGCTTTGCTTCCCGCGGCCGAGCAGCGCCGAATAGCCATGCTGGGGGGCGCGGTGGTCCGCCAGACCGGCGTGCCTGCGTACGTCGCCGTCATTGTCGAGCGGCAGGCCGACCCCTACCGTGAGCAGCCGCTGCCCGCCCGGATCGTCCGTACCGTCAACGCGTACGACGATCTCACCGGTGAAAGTGCCAAAGGCGTGCTCAGCGCCCTCGAACAGCTCCGTCTCGCGACCGCCCACGACCATCAGCCGGAAGTCGTGGAGTCGCTCGCCCGTGTGCTGGGCCGACAGGGGCGCGGTCCGCAGGGCCCGGTCCTGCGCTGACCCGTGGTGGCGGGAGGCGGGTCGGCTGTCTGACCTCCTGCCTGTCCGGGTAACCCATGGGTAATGAGCGAGCGTCGGACCGGGCATGGTTGGATGCGAATGAAGGCAGGTACAAGAGACAGACGACGGACGACAGCGACACGGACGACAGCGACACAGACAGGCAATGTGTCCGGGGGAAGTGACCCGAGCGACCGGCAGGCAGGAATCGTGAGGATCTTCGGGAAGGTACGGCATCGGCCCTCCGCCTCTTGGCGGCAGGCCACCGACCGCGCGTTCACGCTGATCGGCGACGGCCGGTACGAGGACGCGGGAGCACTGCTGACCCGCGCGGCGGACCTGGAGCCCTGGCTCTCGGAGTCCTGGTTCAACCTGGCGCTGCTGCACAAGTTCCGGCACGACTGGGAGCAGGCGCGCGCCGCGGGCCTGCGCGCCGTGGCGCTGCTCGACAAGGAGACCGGCGCCCCGGACTGGTGGAACGTGGGCATCGCCGCCACCGCCCTGCAGGACTGGCCGCTGGCCCGCCGCTCCTGGCAGGCGTACGGGCTCAAGGTCCCCGGCGAGGCCGCGGCCAACGGCGAGCCGCTCGGCATGGAGCTGGGCAGCGCCGCCGTGAGGCTGTCGCCGGAGGGCGAGGCCGAGGTCGTGTGGGGCCGCAGGCTCGACCCGGCCCGGATAGAGGTGCTCTCCATCCCGCTGCCGTCGTCCGGCCGCCGCTGGGGCGAGGTCGTTCTGCACGACGGCGTACCGCACGGCGAGCGCACCACCGCCGCCGGCCACAGCTTCCCCGTCTTCGACGAGATCGAGCTCTGGGCGCCCTCGCCCGTCCCCACCTGGGTGGTGCTGCTGGAGGCCGCCACCGAGGAGGACCGGGACGCGCTGGAGCAGCTCGCCGCCGACGCCGGTTTCGCCGCCGAGGACTGGTCCTCTTCGGTGCGGCTGCTGTGCCGGGCCTGTTCCGAAGGCGTGATGCCGAGCGCCGAGGGTGACGGCGAGCACCTCGATCCGCACGACCACAGTGAGCCCGGCCACCCCGGACCGCTGGGCCACCGCACGGCCGGGGACCTGTGGGTGCCGGAGCGCGAGTGCGGTATCGCGGCTCCCGCCGGGCTGGTGCGCGGCCTGCTCGACGGCTGGGTCGCGGACAGCCCGGACAGCCGTGAGTGGCGAGATCTCGAGGAAGTCTGCTGACCACTCCGGCAGGGCCGTAGGCTGTACCGGACATCGAGACCGGGTTTTTCAGGAAGGCTTACGGCGGAATGGCGCAGCAGGAGACGGACGAGCAGATCAACGACGGCTTCGTCGTCGACACGGAGGACTGCGAGGAGCGCGAGCGGGCGTACCGCGAGCGCGGCACGGCCCGTCCGATCACCGTCGTGGGCAACCCGGTGCTCCACAAGGAGTGCAAGGACGTCACCGAGTTCGACGACAAGCTCGCGGCGCTGATCGACGACATGTTCGCCAGCCAGCGGGCGGCGGAGGGCGTTGGCCTGGCCGCCAACCAGATCGGGGTGGACCTGAAGGTCTTCGTCTACGACTGCCCGGACGACGAGGGTGCACGTCACACCGGTGTGGTCTGCAACCCGGTGCTCCAGGAGCTGCCGCCGGAGCGTCGTGTGCTCGACGACTCGAACGAGGGCTGCCTGTCCGTCCCGACCGCGTACGCGTCGCTGGCCCGTCCGGACTACGCCGAGGTGCACGGGCAGGACGCCCAGGGCAACCCGATCAAGGTGCGTGGCACCGGCTACTTCGCCCGCTGCCTGCAGCACGAGACGGACCATCTGTACGGCTACCTGTACATCGACCGGCTGTCGAAGCGCGACCGCAAGGACGCGCTGAAGCAGATGGCCGAGGGTACGCCCCGCTACGAGACCGTGCCGAACGACTGACGGCGGCGGCCCTTCCGCCGTTTGCGCGCCCCGCACCGTGGACCGGTGCGGGGCGCGCGCGTTACCGCCGACGGGCGGACGAACGACGGCTGTCCCGGCCCTGTTGACGTGCGTCGACCACCCGGTCGGTCTCTGGCGTGCACACCCCGGCAGCTCCCGCAACCGGCGGACCCGTCAACTCCTCATGGCGGCCGATGCCCGGACGCACCGCACGACTCCTGCTGGTCGTTCGTCATGCCCATGGTTGCCGTGTTCGCCGGGGTCGTGGCCACGGCCGGCGCGGAACTCGGCGGCCGGCTGCGCAACGCGCAACGGGCCGGGGCCCGGACCGTCATCCGGTCCGGGCCCCGACCCGCGTGCGAACGGCCGAACGGTCAGAAGTCCTCGTCCAGGTCCACGGAGCCCTCGACGGCGACCTGATACGCCGACGGGCGGCGCTCGAAGAAGTTCGTCAGCTCCTGGACGCCCTGCAGCTCCATGAAGGAGAAGGGGTTCTGCGAGCCGTAGACCGGAGCGAACCCGAGCCGGGTCAGCCGCTGGTCGGCGACACACTCCAGGTACTCGCGCATCGACTCGGTGTTCATTCCCGGGAGGCCCTCGCCGCACAGGTCGCGACCGAACTGCAGCTCAGCCGCCACGGCCTCCTTCAGCATGTCGGTGACCTGCTGCTGGAGTTCGTCGTCGAAGAGGTCGGGCTCCTCCTTGCGGACCGTGTCCACGACCTCGAAGGCGAAGTTCATGTGCATGGTTTCGTCCCGGAAGACCCAGTTCGTCCCGGTCGCCAGTCCGTGCAGCAGCCCGCGCGAGCGGAACCAGTAGACGTACGCGAACGCCCCGTAGAAGAACAGGCCCTCGATGCACGCCGCGAAGCAGATCAGATTCAGCACGAAGCGGCGGCGGTCGGCCCTGGTCTCCAGGCGGTCGATCTTCTCGACCGAGTCCATCCACTTGAAGCAGAACTCTGCCTTCTCGCGGATCGACGGAATGTTCTCGACCGCGTCGAAGGCGGCGGCGCGGTCATCCGGGTTCGGGAGGTAGGTGTCCAGCAGCGTCAGATAGAACTGGACATGTACGGCCTCCTCGAAGAGCTGGCGGGAGAGATAGAGCCGCGCCTCGGGTGAGTTGATGTGCTTGTAGAGCGTCAGCACCAGGTTGTTCGCCACGATCGAGTCGCCGGTCGCGAAGAAGGCGACCAGACGGCCGATCAGGTGCTGCTCACCGGGGGAGAGCTTGGCGAGATCGGCGACGTCCGAGTGGAGGTCGACCTCCTCCACCGTCCAGGTGTTCTTGATCGCGTCCCGGTAGCGCTCGTAGAAGTCGGGGTAGCGCATCGGGCGGAGCGTCAGCTCGAAGCCGGGGTCGAGCAGGTTCTTGTGGTGAGCGGTCTTGGCGCTCTTGGCTTCGGTGGGCATTACTGGCAGGCCTCGCAGGACTCGGGGTTCTCGAGCGAGCAGGCGATCGCTTCGGCGTCGGGGGCCGCCTGCTGTGCGGGAACGGGGGCAGTGGCAGCCGCGCTGCCGGATGCGGCGCGCGCGATGCGGGTCGCCGGACGGGAACGCAGGTAGTAGGTCGTCTTCAGGCCCTGCTTCCAGGCGTACGCGTACATCGAGCTGAGCTTGCCGATGGTCGGCGTCTCCAGGAAGAGGTTCAGCGACTGCGACTGGTCGAGGAACGGGGTGCGGGCCGCGGCCATGTCGATGAGGCCGCGCTGCGGGATCTCCCACGCCGTGCGGTACAGCGCCCGCACGTCCGCCGGGATCCAGTTGAGGCCCTGCACCGAGCCGCTGGAGTCGCGCAGCGCCTCACGGGTCTGTGCGTCCCACACGCCCAGCTTCTTCAGGTCGTTCACCAGGTAGGAGTTGACCTGGAGGAACTCGCCGGACAGCGTCTCGCGCTTGAACAGGTTCGAGACCTGCGGCTCGATGCACTCGTACACGCCCGCGATCGACGCGATGGTGGCGGTCGGCGCGATGGCGAGCAGCAGGGAGTTGCGCATGCCGGTCGTGGCGATCCGGGCGCGCAGCGCCTCCCACCGCTCGGGCCAGTTGAGCTCCACGTCGTAGTGATCGGGGTGCAGCACACCGCGCGCCGCGCGGGTCTGCTCCCAGGCGGGCAGCGGGCCGCTCCGCTCTGCGAGGTCGCAGGACGCCTCGTAGGCCGCCAGCATGATGCGCTCGGCGATGCGCGTCGACAGGGCTTTCGCCTCGGCGGAGTCGAAGGGCAGGCGCAGCTGGAAGAAGACGTCCTGGAGGCCCATCGCCCCGAGACCCACCGGGCGCCACTTGGCGTTGGAGCGGCCGGCCTGCTCGGTCGGGTAGAAGTTGATGTCGACGACCCGGTCGAGGAAGGTGACGGCCGTACGGACAGTGGCGTCGAGCCGCTCCCAGTCGATGACGTCGCCCGCGTCGCCGGCCTCGTTCCTGACGAACGCGCCGAGGTTGACGGAACCGAGGTTGCAGACCGCGGTCTCGCCGTCGTTCGTCACCTCGATGATCTCGGTGCACAGGTTGGAGGAGTGCACCACGGTGCCGGGCTCCGCGGTCTGGTTCGCGGTGCGGTTCGAGGCGTCCTTGAAGGTCATCCAGCCGTTGCCGGTCTGGGCGAGCGTACGCATCATGCGGCCGTACAGGTCGCGCGCCGGGATGGTCCTGCGGGCCAGGCCCGCCTCCTCGGCCTTGCGGTAGGCGGCGTCGAACTCGTCGCCCCAGAGGTCGACCAGCTCGGGGACGTCGGCGGGGGAGAAGAGCGACCAGTCGGCGTCCTCGTTCACCCGGCGCATGAACTCGTCCGGGATCCAGTGCGCCAGGTTGAGGTTGTGCGTACGCCGCGCCTCCTCACCCGTGTTGTCGCGCAGCTCGAGGAACTCCTCGATGTCCGCGTGCCAGGTCTCGAGGTAGACGCAGGCGGCGCCCTTGCGCCGGCCGCCCTGGTTCACGGCGGCGACGGAGGAGTCGAGGGTCCGCAGGAACGGCACGATCCCGTTGGAGTGGCCGTTGGTGCCGCGGATCAGCGAACCGCGGGAGCGGATGCGGGAGTACGACAGGCCGATGCCGCCCGCGTGCTTCGAGAGCCGCGCCACCTGGTGGTAGCGGTCGTAGATCGAGTCCAGCTCGTCCAGCGGGGAGTCCAGCAGATAGCAGGACGACATCTGGGGGTGCCGGGTACCGGAGTTGAACAGGGTCGGGGACGACGGCAGATAGTCGAGCCGGCTCATCAGCGCGTACAGCGCGGCGACCTCGTCGAGGGAGCGTACGGAGTCGTCCTCTGCGAGGCCGGCGGCCACGCGCAGCATGAACTGCTGCGGGGTCTCGACGACCTTGCGGCTGATCGGGTGGCGCAGGAGGTAGCGGCTGTAGAGGGTGCGCAGGCCGAAGTAGCCGAAGCGGTCGTCGGCCGTGGGGTCGATCAGCGCGTCGAGCCGGGAGGCGTGCGTCTCCACGAACGCGGCTGTGCGGTCCGCGATCAGGCCCTCGCGGTGGCCGACGGCGATGGAATCGGAGAACGCGGCCGCACCCTGTGAGGCCGCCTCCTTCGCGATCGTGCGAGTCAGCAGCCGGGCGGCGAGCCGTGAGTACGCCGGGTCCTCGGAGATCAGACCGGCGGCGGCCTCAGTGGCCAGTTCGCGCAACTCGGCCTCGTCGGAGCCCGCGTGGCGCCCTCGGAGGGCGGCGGCGGCGACGCGGCCGGGGTCGGTGTCGGGGAGATCGGCGGTGAGGTCGGTCAGGATGCGCAGCAGCGCGGTGCCTGGCCCATCGGCGAGCTGTGTCTGCGTAGATGCAGGATCTGGCGGCGCGATGGTCACTGGGTGCTCTCCCTCGCTCGGCTCGGGGCCGGCGGGGGCACGGGGCACGGGCGCACTCACCCGGGGGCAGGTACGCCGCGTCCACCGGCCTGTTTCCGCGAGGCCCGGACGTCGTCGGCACCCGGGCCGGTCGGTCCGGGCGCACCGTCGGCAGGTCCTCGGACTCGCGGTTGTCTGCCTGCGCGAGAGCGCAAAGGCACACCAACACACCGTTGCGGGACAGTTCCGGATTCGCACCGGATTCCCCTGCAGCGACAGCGAGCATGAGCATACATGTGGGGGCGACGGCTTGCGGCACCCCCCACATGTTGTGTCGCCGTGGTGTTCAGAGCTCCAGGCCGTAGGTGAGCAGACCGAGTCCGGGGATGGGTTCCCAGTCCCGCTCAGGGGTCCTCACGAAGCCCAGGCGCTCGTAGATGCGGTGCGCGGCACGCATGGCGGAAGTCGTCGACAGCAGGAGCCGCAGGCACCCTTCGGTGCTCCTCGCACGCTCGATGCAGGCCCTCACGAGCGCCTCCCCGGCTCCGCGTCCGCGGGCCGGCGCGGCGACCGCGAGCATCCGGAACTCGGTCTCGTCGGTCCGCGCGATGTCGGCCCACGGCGTGCCGCCGGGGGCGAAGGTCACGCCGCCGAGCACCTGCCCCGCCTCGTCCACGGCGACCAGTACCTCGGCCTGTCCGGCGCGCGTGGCGACGTCCCGAAGGACCTCGAGATAGGGGTCGGCCTCCCCGAATTCCAGTAGACCGTCACGGAGATACGTCAGCGCGGTGAGCTCTCCCAGAGCCTCGTACTCCCGCGTCTCGGCCCGTCTGATGAGGATGTCCATACCGGGAAGTGTCCCCCGGCGCGGACGAGTGCGGGTGACGCGGTCCTCCGTCCGTGCTGTGACCTGCGCTCCCGCGGGTCACAGAGGCAACCAGGGGCGCGGGGCCTCCTGTCGTCACAGGGGACGCGCAGCGTCACCGGGATCTTGATCACGATTACCTACGGTTCATCGGAGATTCCCATTCATTTGCTCTCCGTTCGGCCTTCACCTCGCCGTGCACACAGCCCCCACACAACCCGCGACCGTCAGGGGCGCTTGGGGATGTCTTTCCGCCGCACGCCACAAACGCAAGGACGGAAGACGAGTGGGGGTGGTTCTGATGGTTCGGCCGCGGTTCCTTTACGTAGTGCGCGTATCGCCACAGAGACCGGAGGGAGAGGAGAAACCGGTCGGGTGGCGACTTGTCGGCGCGAACAACCGTGAACTCGGACGCAGCGCCGACACGTTCAGCGGCCTCGCGGAGTGCCGGGCCGCGGTTGTCCGGTTCCGCGCCGAAGCCGCGGAGGCCCGGGTACTTCTCACGATGGCGGACACGGCGGGCAGTTGGACCTGGCGCCTGGAGATCGAGGGGCGGACCGTGGCGGTCGCCGGACGCTCCTATCTGCGCCATCGGGAGTGCCAGTACAACCTGGGCCAGTTCCTCGCCGCGGTTCCCGTGGCCCAGCTGGCGGAAGGCATGCCCAACCGGCGGCCCCGGCCGCGGGGTGTGCCACTGCGCGGGCCCGCGCGGCCCTCTTCCACGGGTGCGGAGCCGGACGACGAAGGCCACGCCCTCCCGCGTACCGCCGGCGTCACGGCCGGGGCGGGTGCGCGATGACGGCTGTCATGCCCGGCCCAGGGCGCTCGTCGTGGCAGGGGCCGGAAGGCGTCGACGCGCCACGTGCGGTGCGGGGCAGAGGTGAGCCGGGGGACCGCCTCTTCCGCGGGGCGGCACGTGGCAGCGGTGCCGTGGTCCTGGCCGTCATGCTGCTGGTCGGCGTCTTCCTCACCTATCGCGCGTACCAGGCGCTCGGCGTCGCGGGCGGCTCGTTCCTCACCACATCTGCGTGGGAGCCGGACTCCCGCCACTTCGGCATCGCCGCGGTGCTCACCGGGACCGTGCTCATCGGCCTGGTGGCGATCAGCATCGCGCTGCCACTGGCGCTGGGCACCGCCCTGTACATCGCGGAGTACGCGCCGCGCAGGCTGAAGCGGACGCTCGTCAGCCTCGTGGACCTGATGGCCGCCGTACCGAGCGTGGTCTACGGCCTGTGGGGCGCCTTCTTCCTGCAGGGCCATGTGGTCGGGCTGTCCCGCTGGATCGCGACGTACTTCTCATGGATCCCGTTCTTCAGGGTCGACGGAACCGACCCCCACGACCCGCTGGAGACGACGACCGTCTACACGTCGTCCACCTTCATCGCCGGGATCGTCGTGGCGCTGATGGTCACGCCGATCGCCTGCTCGGTGATGCGGGAGACCTTCTCGCAAGCACCTCCGGGCGAGCGCGAGGGCGCGTTCGCCCTCGGGGCGACCCGGTGGGGAATGATCCGCGCCGTCGTCCTGCCGTTCGGCTGGGGCGGCGTGATCGGCGGCACCATGCTCGGCCTGGGCCGGGCGCTCGGCGAGACGATCGCCGTCTACATGATCATCTCGCCGGTCTTCGCCGTGCAGCCGCACATCCTGCAGAACGGTGCCAACTCCGTCTCTGCGCTGATCGCACTGCGCTACGGCTCCGCGAGCGCGTTCGGCATGTCGGCCCTCATGGCCGCAGGACTCGCGCTCTTCCTGATGACCCTCGTCGTGAACTTCATCGCCTCCTCGATCGCGGCCCGCAGCCGCTCGGGCAGCGGGGCGGAGGCCTGAGATGACCGAGCTCGTCGAGCAACACCCGCTGCACAAGAGCACTGCCGGGCAGACGGGGACCGTACGGCCGGTGGCCGGGGACCGGGACGGCTCCCCGGAAGTCCGCCGCAACACCTCGTCCGTGCACGCCTCCGACCTGCTCGCCCTGACGGGCGCGGCCGTCGGCTCGCTCGCCCTGACGGTGCTGCTGTTCGTGTGGATCGCCCCGTTCGACTCCGTCCTGGGCTTCGTCGTCGTCGCCTGTCTGCTCTTCCTCGGCGTGTACGCGGTGCTCGTCTCCTTCGACGAGAGCGGCGTGGCGGTACGGGACAAGGTCGCGGCCGTGCTGTGGCAGAGCCTTGCCGTGCTGCTGCTCGCGGCGCTGGTCATGGTGGTGGTGTACACCCTGTGGCGGGGCCGTTCTGCCCTCGTGCACCTCAACTTCTTCACCGAGGACATGTCGCGCACCGGCCCGCTCCAGCCGCTCAGCGACGGCGGAGTCGTCCACGCGATCGTCGGAACGCTGGAGCAGATCGCCATCTCGCTGGCGATCACGGTGCCGCTCGGGCTGGCCTGCGCGGTGTTCCTCAACGAAGTGCCGGGACGTTACGCCCGGTTCGTACGGACCATCGTCGAGGCGATGACGGCGCTGCCGTCCATCGTCGCGGGGCTGTTCATCTACGCCACGGTGATCCTCATCCTCGGTTTCGACAAGTCCGGGTTCGCCGCCGCCCTGGCGCTCGGCGTGATGATGCTGCCCATCATCATCCGCGCCGCCGATGTGGTCATCAGGCTGGTGCCGGGCTCGCTGCGCGAGGCCTCGTACGCCCTGGGCGCGAGCCAGTGGCGCACGGTGTGGACCGTGGTGCTGCCCACCGCGCGCTCCGGTCTCACCACCGCCGTGATCCTCGGCACCGCCCGGGGGATCGGCGAGACCTCGCCGGTGCTGCTCACCTCCGGCTTCACGGCCGATCTGAACGCCAACGCGCTCAGCGGTCCCCAGGTCTCGCTTCCGCTGGCCACCTTCCAGCTGGTGGGCTCCCCCCAGCCCAGCCTCATCGCCCGCGGATTCGGATCGGCCGCCCTGCTGATGGCGCTCGTGCTGCTGCTGTTCGTCGTGGCGCGCGTGATCGGCGGGCGTGCTCCCGGTGAGCTCACCCGCAACCAGCAGCACCGCCGCGTACTGGCGTCGCGCCGGGACGCCGAGCGCATGAGCAGGCGCGCGCGGCTCAGGCCACAAGCGCCCGAGGGGCGGGCCGCGACGACCGGCACACCGTCGGACGGCCCGCCCGATGTCCCGGTCCGGCCGTCGGAGTGACCGCACGCCGCTCCCCGCGGGCCCGCGCCCGTCCGCGCCACGGAATCCGCCCCGCCCCGTACCGATCGAACCGACCAGGAGTCTCTGCCATGCCCGGATCGCCTCCGGCACCCACAGCACGTATCCGCCCGAGGGTCGTGACCGTCATCGCCCTGCTGGCCGCCCTCCTGCTCGGCGCCACGATGCCGGGCGCCGAGCCCGCAGCCGCCGCGACCTACGTCCCGATCTCGGGTGCCGGATCCACCTGGAGCCAGAACGCCCTCGACCAGTGGCGGGCCAACGTCAAGCAGTACGGGATGACGGTGAACTACAACGGCACCGGTTCCTCCGACGGCCGCAACCAGTTCCGCAACGGCACCGTGGACTACGGCGTCTCCGAGATCCCGTACGGCATCAAGGACTCGGGCGTCGTCGACTCACCGCCGTCGCGCAAGTACGCCTACATGCCGATCGTCGCCGGCGGCACGTCGTTCATGTACAACCTCACGATCGGCAACAGGCGGGTGACCAACCTCCGGCTGTCCGGCGAGGTCGTCGCCAGGATCTTCACAGGGCAGATCAAGACCTGGAACGACCCTGCCATCAAGGCCGACAACCCCGCGCTCGCCGCCGCACTGCCCGCCCGCCGGGTGGTGCCCGTGGTGCGCTCCGACGGCTCCGGCACCACGGCGCAGTTCACGACCTGGCTGAGCAAGAAGCACCCGGGGCTGTGGGACGCCTACTGCCGCAGGGCGGGCCGGGGCACACCCTGCGGGGCGACGTCGAACTACCCGCTCGTACCGGGGAGCGGCTTCGTCGGCCAGTCGGGCTCGAACGGCGTGTCCGGCTACGTCGCCCAGGCGGGCAACGTCGGCACCATCACCTACGTCGAGTACTCCTACGCCGTGTACACCACCGGGTTCCCGGTGGCCAAGGTGCTGAACGAGGCCGGGTACTACACCGAGCCGACCGCGAAGAACGTGGCCGTGGCGCTCACGAAGGCGGAGATCGAGGAGAACGCCTCCTCACCCGCCTATCTCACCCAGAAGCTCGACCGCGTCTACAACGACCGTGACCCGCGGAGCTATCCGCTGTCGAGCTACAGCTACATGATCATCCCGACGAAGACGGAGTCCAACTTCAACGCCCAGAAGGGCAAGACGCTCGGCGCCTTCGCGTACTACTTCCTCTGCCAGGGGCAGCAGCACGTGGACAACCTCGGCTACTCACCGCTGCCGATCAACCTGGTGCAGGCCGGACTCAAGCAGGTCCGCCGGATTCCCGGTGTGGACGTCGAGTCGGTCGACATCAAGGACTGCCGCAACCCCACCTTCTCCGCCGACGGCACCAACACCCTGGTCAAGACCGCCCCCTATCCGCCCGCCTGTGACAAGAAGGGCACGGCGCAGTGCTCGACCGGCACGGGCGGCGCCAAGACCCCGACCACCGTCAACGGCGGTGGCGGCGGCTCGGCTTCGGGTGGTTCGGGCGGTTCCGGCGGCTCGTCCGGTTCCGCCCAGGGCGCCACCGGTGGCGGCGGATCCGGCGGACCGAACGCGGGCACGGGCGGCAAGGGTGCGGGCGGGACGCCGGCCGGCGCGGGCTCTGCCGGAGCCACGGGCGGTCCAGGCGGCGCCACGGTCGACCCGGACACCGGGCAGGTCGTCGGGGCGGGCGACGCGGCGGGCGGAGGCGGCAACGTCGACGCGTTCGCCGTACCCGTCACGACCTCGCAGAGCATCGGCAGCGGTACGCGGACCGCGCTGATGGCCGTCTCGGCCTTGCTGCTGCTCGCCGTGACCGTCGGACCCCCGCTGCTCAACAGGCGGCTGAAGCGGGGCCGGTCATGATCGCCGCACTCCGCCGGTTCGTCCGGGCGTCGTCCGTCGTCGCGGTCGTCCTGCTCGCGGTGATCGGCGCCGCGGCCCTGGCCCTGGCTCCCCGGCCGGCCGACGCCGCCGACCGGAGCGCCTCCGGAGCGGGGTCGGCGGCGACCGTCTCGGGCAAGGGGCCCTACGCGGGCCTGAAGGTGACCGTCAGCCAGACCCGCAACCTGGTCAACCAAGTGGTCAAGGTCTCCTGGACGGGCGGCGCCCCCACGGTCTCGGACACCACCTATGCGGCCAACTACCTGCAGGTCATGCAGTGCTGGGGGGACGAGGCCGGCGGACCGGACCCGGAACAGTGCCAGTTCGGCGGCACGTCCGCGCTGGGCGCGGGCGCCGGCAGCCAGGCCGCCGGCGCGTACACCAACACCCGGCAGCTCAACTACGGCGCCACCCTGAAGGACGAACACCAGACACTGCCCGGGCCGACCCCCACCGGCATCTCCTACATGCCGTTCAGGTCGGCCACCGGTGATGTGATCACGAAGGGGAACTGGAACGAGTTCTACGACGTGAACACCACCAACGAGGTCCCCTACGCCCGCAGCGGTCCCGACGGCAGGGGCGAGGTGTACTTCGAGACCCAGACCGCGCTCGAGGCGCCCGGTCTGGGGTGCGGCGAAGTGCCGAGAGGGGCGTCGGGCGCGACCGCGGGCCGGGCCTGCTGGCTGGTGGTCGTGCCGCGCGGCGAGACCGAGGTGAACGGCACCTCGTACACCTCCCGGCCGAGCGGGCTGCTGGAGTCCTCGCCCCTCAGCGCGAGCAACTGGCAGCACCGGCTCGTGGTGCCGCTGCGCTTCGAACCGATGGGCCGCTTCTGCCCGATCGGCGCCGACGAGCGGAGCACGCTCGGCAACGAGCTCGTCGCCGAGGCCGTCGCCCGCTGGCAGCCGGCCCTGTGCCAGTCCGCCGCCAGGACCATCTACGGCTATGCGCAGGTCACCGATGACACCGCCCGCGCCAAGCTCGTCTCTGGCAGGCCCGGAATGGTCTTCCTGGGCCGCCCGGCCACGGGCAGCCAGGTCCCCGCCGGTACGGACCCGGTGTACGCGCCCGTGGCACTGTCCGGTCTCACCCTCGGGTTCTTCATCGAGAGCCAGTCGGGCTTCAGCGCACCACCCGAGGTCAAGGCACGTGACGGGGCGCGGCTCACCTCGCTCGACCTCACCCCGAGGCTGGTCGCCAAGCTGCTCACCGAGTCGTACCAGGACGGCAATTCACGCTTCGCTCCCAGCACCGCCCGGAATCCGTTCAACCTGGCCCGCGACCCGGAGTTCCGCGCCGTCAACCCTGACTACCGGGACCTCGACTTCGCCGGAAACCTCGGCGACGCGCTCGTGCCCGAGGCGCTCTCCGACGCGGCCTGGCAGCTGTGGAACTGGGTGAACCAGGACCCGGCCGCCCGCGAGTTCCTGAACGGCACCGCCGACAACCAGGGCCGCCACGGCAGCGCCGCCTTCTCCGGGATGAAGGTCAACCCGCACTACCGGAACGTCAAGCTGCCGCGGCACGACTTCCCGAAGAGCGACCCGTTCTGCCAGCAGTTCGACGACCACCCCGACCACCCGCTGTGCATCCAGGACAAGCACCCCTACGCCGGCGACATGCACGCCGCCGCGCGCGCGGCCGCCCGAGGTGACACGCTCGCCCGGGCCACCTGGGACAACACGGCCACGCCGCCCGGCTACAAGAAGAACTCCCCGCAGCCCACGGGCAGGCGGGCCGTCCTCGCCCTGACCGACACCGCGACGGCGAGCCGCTACGGGCTGGTGACGGCGAAGCTCCGGAACGCCGCGGGCCGCTTCGTCGCCCCGGACACGCCCGGTCTACTCGCCGGCCAAGCGGCGATGAAGCCCACCGGCGTCGCCGGGGTGGTCGCCGCCGACCCGGCGGCCACGGCCGGCGGCGCCTATCCGCTCGCCCTGCTCACCTATGCCGCCACCGTGCCCGAGCAGCTGACCGAGCAGGAAGGCCAGGACTACGCGGCACTGCTGAGGTATGCGGCGGGCGCCGGGCAGCAGCCGGGCGTGGCCGCCGGAACCCTGCCGGAGGGTTACGCCCCGCTGCCGCAGAGCCTCCGGGCCCGTACCCGTGCGGCGGCAGACGCCATCGAGTCCCGCGCGGGCGGTTCGCCGGCCGGGCCGGGCCCCGGCGGCGCCCAGGGCGGTTCGACCGCGGGCGCGGGCCCGGAAACCTCCGGCGGCGCGGCAGCGGGCGGCGCGGACGCGAGCGGCGGTGGCACCGCGGCAGGAGGCCGGTCGGACGGTCCGGCCGGCGGCGACGGAGCGTCCCCGTCCACGACCGCGCGGCCGTCCGGCTCACCGTCCGCGGCGGCACCCGCGGCCTCCGACGGGCCGCTGCCCCGCACTCCGGCCTGGGCGCTCGGCGCTGTGCGCTACGCCCTCCTGATCGCCCTCGTCGTCGGGCTGGCCGCCGCGGCCGGCGGCCCCCTGCTGCCGAGGGTGGTGCCGCGGCTGTCGGCAGGCCTGTCGGCCTGGCGCGCCGGGAGCAAGTCGTCACGAAACCAAGGGGGGTGATGCCCGAAGCCGAATCGTCGACAGGTCCGCGCCAACGAACTGTCCGAACAACGCGCCGGGCACCACCCGGCGAAAGCCTATCCGAGAGGTAACGCACATGAACAAGAGGAAGACAGCCGTCGCCGTCGCCGGTATCGCCGGTCTGATCACCGGAACGGTCAGCGTCAGCCAGGCAGTTGCCGAGCCCTCCGGCCCGCCGCCCTACCGTCAGCTGTCCGGCGTGGGTTCCGACACCACGCAGGACGTGATGAACGGCCTCGCCAACGCGATCACCATCAACGGCACCAAGGTCATCGGTTCCTACGACGCCACCGGCTCGGCCCAGATCACCACCAAGGACCCCGCCGCCACCCCGGGCTGCACCATCAACCGCCCGAACGGGTCGGGCGCCGGCCGTACCGCGCTGCTGAACTCGCTGCAGGCGAACAACGGCTGTCTGGACTTCGCCCGCTCCTCCAGCCTCAATCTGGGCGCCGCGAACCCCGGGCTGACCTATGTCCCGTTCGCCGTGGACGCGGTGAGCTACGCGATCACGCCGACCAGCACCGTTCCGCGCAAGCTCTCCCTGAACGACCTCAAGTCGATCTACCACTGCGACCCCAACTACGTGGGCACCGCTCCCAACTTCAGCCTGAACGTGTACCTGCCGCAGGCCGGCTCCGGTACGCGCAGCTTCTGGGAGTCCACGATGGGCATCACCGATGCCGACGTGGTCGCGGGCGTCTACCCGTGCATCAAGGACGCCAAGGGCGGCGCACCCGTGCAGGAGCACGACGGCCGTGTCCTGGACGACAAGTCGATCGTCCCCTTCTCCATCGCGCAGTACAACTCGCAGTCCACGCAGACGATCGCCGACCTGCGCGGCCGCGCGATCCTCGGCACGATCGACGGTCTCGCGCCGACCACGCTCAACAGCAAGTTCGGTGTGAAGCGCGATGTCTACAACGTCATTCCGACCAGCAAGATCGCGACGGCGCCGTACAGCACCGTCTTCGTCGGGCCCGACGCCCTCATCTGCAAGCAGGAGGCCGTGATCAACACCTACGGCTTCGCGGCCAACGCCAACTGCGGTGACACCAGCAAGCAGACGCCCTGACGCCGCGCCTGACGCCTTGTAGTGCTTCGACCCCCCACTTCTGATCCATCGCTTTCGTCACTTTCGAATCCTTCCAAGAAGGAGAGCACGACTGTGTGGAAGAACACGCTCCCGCGGACCCTGGCGGGTGGGCTCGCGGGCCTGGTGGCCGTGCTGGCGGGCAGCCTGGTGCTGGCCCCCGCGGCGCACGCCGCCGACATCGGCACCGCCGCGGTCACCCCGGCGACGGGCACCGACACCTCCAGCATGACGCTGACCACCTCGGGCGCCTGCCCGGACAGCGCCACCAACATCATCGTCTCGGTCAAGGGCTCGGGCTTCCCGGCCGAGGGCCAGAACGTCGTCGGCAACTCGCCGATCGGCACCTATGGATCGACGCCGGAGGGCGGGCTCGTCATCCCGCTGTCCCAGACCATGCGTGACTACGCCAACACGGCCGGATTCAGCAATCTGACGGGCAAGTACAGCTTCCTCGTCACCTGCCGTACGGCCTTCAACGGCACGAGCCTCGGCGACTTCCCGGCCGCGGTCTGGTTCACGTCCAACACGGCCTACCAGAACACCGACCCGGCCGTGAAGACCGACACCACCACCTCGCTCGCGGTGTCCCCGGCCGCCCCGGCCACCCAGGGCACCCCGGTGACGCTGACCGCGACCGTGGCTCCCGCCGCGGCAGCGGGCACGGTGCAGTTCCGCGACAATGGCGCGGCGCTCGGCAACCCGGTGAACGTCTCCGGCGGCCAGGCCGCGCTCACCACCGCCGGCCTGGGCAAGGGCGACCACTCGCTGACGGCCGTCTTCACGCCGTCCGGCGCCGCCTACAACGGCTCCACGTCCACCGCCGTCGCCTACACGGTCAACGTCGCTCCGGCGACCGCGACCACGACCGCGCTGGCCGTCTCCCCGGCAGGCACTGCGGCGCAGTTCAGCCCGGTCAGCATGACGGCATCGGTGTCGCCTGCATCGGCGGCCGGTTCCGTCAAGTTCCAGGACACCGTGGGCGGTACGACCACGACGCTGGCCACGGTGCCGGTCGCCGCCGGTCAGGCCGCGTTCACCACCAGCAGCCTGGCGGCCGGTGACCACTCCTTCTCGGCAACCTTCGTCCCGTCGGACTCCGCCGCGTACCTCGGCTCCGACTCCGGTGCCGTCCCGTACGTGATCGGTGCCTTCGCCGGTGTCACCGCCTCGCAGGACATCACCACCACCGTCGAGGCGGGTGCGCTGGTCATCAGCGTCGACAACCCGCATGTCACCCTGCCCTCCCCGGTGCTCAACGCCAACGGTGACCTGCTGGCCACCAGCGGTGCGATCAACCCGGTCACCCTCACCGACACCCGCGCCGGAAACCCCGGCTGGTCGGTCAGCGGCCAGGTGACCGACTTCTCCGACGGCGGTACGCACAAGATCAACGGTCAGAACCTCGGCTGGACGCCGAAGGTGATCGACAAGGGTGCGTCCCAGACCGTCAACGCCGGTGCGGCGGTCGCCGCGGCCGGCGGTGTCGCCCCCGCCGACGCGGGCACGGCCGGACTCAAGTCCTCCCGTTCCCTCGCCACCGGTACCGGTCTGGGCACCGCCCATGTCGGGGCGGACCTGGCCCTCAACGCACCGACCTCGACCGTGGCCGGCACCTACACCGCCACGCTCACCCTCACCGCCATCTGACCCCGTCGGATGGTCCTGGGGCGGCACCACCCCCGGTACCGCCGCTCCGGGCCGGGACGGGCAGCGATGCCCGTCCCGGCCTCCCGCCCCGCCCGTCCTGCCCGCGCCCGATCGGACGACCTGACATGATCACCACCTCGGCCTCCCGTATCGCCGCCGTCCTCGCCGCCTGCCTCCTCGCCGTCCTCCCGGGCGCAGCCGTGGCCGCGCCGGCCGCCGCCCCGGCCCCGGCCGGCCGGCAGAGCGACGGCGGACAGGGCCGTACCACGTTCGGTGTCCAGCCGTCGGCGGCCAGGAAGGCCGACGCGCGACCGAACTTCTCGTACGGGGCGACCCCGGGCGTCGTCGTCAAGGACCACATCGCCGTCTTCAACTACGCCAACCGGCCGCTGACTCTGCGCGTGTACGCCGGTGACGCCTTCACCACCGCCGACGGGGGCTTCGACCTGTTCGCGGCGGGCCACAGGCCGACCGATGTGGGCGCCTGGGTGAAGCTCGGCAAGAACGTGCTGAGCGTGCCCCGCCGGTCCCATGTGATCGTCCCCTTCACCATGACCGTCCCGCGCAACGTCACCCCCGGTGACCACGTGGGTGGCATCGTCGCGTCGCTGTCCGCGGTGAGAACCGACAAGAAGGGCAACAAGGTCGCGGTCGACCAGCGGGTGGGGGCGCGGATCTATCTCCGGATCGCCGGGGAACTCAAGGCCCGACTCGCGGTGGAAGATCTGAGCACGGCGTACGACGGCACCGCCAACCCCTTCGGCAGCGGCTCCGCGACGGTGACGTACACCCTGCGCAACACCGGCAACGTCCGGCTGGCTGCCCGTCAGACGGTGAGCGTGCGCGATCTGTTCGGCGGCAGGGCCGAGGTGGCGAAGCCCCGTGACATCACCGAGCTGCTGCCCGGCGCCTCCCTGAAGATCACGGCCCCGGCCACCGACGTCCTCCCGGCCGTGCGGGACACCACCACGGTGACGGTCGACCCCCGGCCCGTACGCGGCGACGTCAACCACCGCATCCTGCCCCGGGTCACCCGGACCGAAGCGTTCCGGGCCGTGCCCTGGGCGCTGCTCGTCCTCCTGTCGGCCACCGCCGCGACGGTGGCCCTGCTGCTGGTACGCCGGCGCCGCCGGCGTGGACCGCGACCGGACAGGGGCCGGGCGGACCGGCTCCCGACGGTCTCCCGGTCGAAGCAGGCCGTCGGCCTGGCGGCGGTCCTGCTGGCCGCGGGCGCCGCCGTGGCGGGGACACCGGCCGACGCCGTCGCCGCCGCCGTGGCGCGGACACCGGCCGACGCCGTCGCCGCCGACGGGCGGGCGCAGAGGACGGGGGCGCTCGCGGTCACCCCGGCCAAGGGCAGCGACACCGAACCCATCACGCTCACCGCCGCCGGGCCCTGCCCCGCAGGGACCTCCCATGTCATCGCCCGCGTCCTCGGAGCGGGCTTCCCCAGTGACGGGCAGATCGTCGTCGGCAACGCGCCCCTCGCCACCTATCAGAAGGCACCGGGCGGTGGCCTCGCGATCCCGCTGACGTACACGATGCGGGACTATGCCGCCACCGCGGGATTCACCACGCTGCGCGGCACCTACACCTTCACGGTCAGCTGTCTCGAGAGCGCCTTCGACCTGACCGGCCTGCGGGACTTCACGGGATCGCTGCGGTTCACCGTGAAGGACGCCTACCGGGACGGCACGCGGGTCGCCGCCGTGGAGAAGGCCCCGGGCGCGCAGGCGCCGGGGCAGCCCAAGCAGCCCGTACCGCCGAGCGCGTCGGGGGGCGGTACGGGCGCAGGACCGGGAAGCGCGGCGGGTGCGGGCGGCGCCGCCGCGCCCACCGCCCCGGCCGACGGCTCCGGCACATCCACGCAGGGCCCGGCCGAGCCCGCTGCCGCGGCGGCCGGTGACGCGACGCGGAGCTCCAGCACCTCCCTCATCGCCTGGTCGGCGGCGGGATTCGGCCTCGCTCTCCTGGCGCTGCTCACCGGCGTCGCCCAGTGGGCACGCGGCCGCAGGTCACGCACCGCCGCGGACGGGTCCGGTCCGGGCGACTGAACACCACCGCCACCCCTCGATCCACTGCTTGATCCACTGCCAAGGAGAGAACACCGTGTCCTTCACACTCAAGGCCCGCATCCCGATGGCCCGGGCCACCGCCGTCCGGGTCGGAGCGCTTGTCGCGGCGTGCGGCGCCGCGGGACTGCTCGCGACGACCTCCGCGTACGCCGAGGCCGCCGGTTCGCTCGAGGTGACCCCTGCCACCGGCACGGATGTCAGCGGGATGCAGCTGACCACCTCGAAGGCATGCCCGGAGACGGCGACCAACATCATCGTCACGGTGAAGGGCTCGGGCTTCCCGGCCGAGGGCCAGAACGTCGTGAGCAACTCACCGATCAGCACGTACTCGAGCGCGCCGAGCGGGGGCATCGTCGTGCCGCTGACGCAGACGATGCGCGACTACGCCAACACGGCCGGCTTCTCCAAGCTGGAGGGACGCTACGACTTCACACTGACCTGCCGTACCGCCTTCAACGGCGCCAGCCTGGGCGACTTCGGCGCTCCGATCTGGTTCACCTCCAACACCGAGTACCGCAACACCGACCCCGCGGGCCCCGGTCCGACGCCGTCCGGCACCGCGACCACCTCGCCGACCGGAACCGCGTCGCCGACGGACACGGCGTCGCCGACCGACACCGCGTCACCGACCGACACGGCGAGCCCGACGGACACCGCGTCGCCCACCGACACGGCGTCGCCCACGGACACGGCGAGCCCGACGGACACCGCGCCGCCGACCGACACCACGACCACGGGCGGCAGCTCCCAGGGCATCACCACCGACGTCGCCGGAGGTTCGAGAGGCTCGGGCGGAGGCAAGGGCTCGCTGGCGGCCACCGGCGCCGACGCGGCCGTGCTGGGCGCCGTCTCGGCAGCCCTGGTCGCGGCGGGCGTCCTCGTCGTCCGGCGGGCCCGCAGGCGCGAGGAGTTCCCCGTCACCGACACCCCGAACATCTGAGCCGGGAAGAGGCACCGATGAAGTTCACGACTGCACGCCGTACCCTGTCGGCCGCCCTCGTGTCGCTGCTGACCGCCGGCGCGATCACGCTGGGTTCGGGCGGCGCCCGCGCCGATGTCCTCGGTTCGCTGGAGGTGGCCCCGGCCACCGGCACCGACACCAGCGGCATCACCCTGACCACCCCGGCTCCGTGCCCCGCAGAGGCGACCAACCTGATCGTCTCGGTGAAGGGTTCCGGCTTCCCGGCCGAAGGCCAGATCGTGGTGAGCAACTCGCCCGTCGACACCTACGCGTCCACCCCCGCCGGCGGCATCGTGGTGCCGCTGACGCAGACGATGCGGGACTACGCCAGCACGGCCGGCTTCACCACACTGCAGGGCCGTTACGACTTCACGCTGACCTGCCGGCCCGCGTTCGGCTCGTCGACGTACGGCGACTTCACCGCGCCCGTCTGGTTCACGTCCAACACCTCGTACCAGAGCACCGCGCCCGCCACCGCGACCGCGACCACCCTCGCGGGGGCGCCGGCGAGCCCGGTCGTCCAGGGCACGTCCGTGAAGCTGACCGCGACGGTCACCCCGGCCGACGCCGCGGGCACGGTGCGCTTCCTGGACGGGACGGCCCAGCTCGGCACCCCTGTCGCCGTCGCCGCGGGGAAGGCCACGCTCACCACCAGCACCCTGACCGTCGGCACGCACCCGGTGAAGGCGGTGTTCACGCCGGCCGATCCGGCGGCCTACGCCGCTTCCTCCTCCGCCGCCCTGCCGTACACGGTCAGGATCAAGCCCCCGGCGGTCACCACCGCCGCGAAGGTGACCGGTACCGCCAAGGTCGGCTCGACGGTCACCTGCGCCGTGACCTTCAGCGGGGCGGCCTCCGTCAAGTACGCATGGCTGCGCGACAACACCGTCATCAGCGGCGCGACCACGCGCACCCGTGCGCTCGTTGCCGCCGACCACCCGCACAGGACGGCCTGCCGGGCGACTGCGGCCAACAGCACGGGCACCACGACCTCCAGCAGCCCTGCCGTGTCCGTGGGCCTCGGCCCCGCTCTCCGGAACGGGACGAAGCCCTCGATCACCGGTACGGCCAAGGTGGGCTACCGCCAGACCGCCAAACCCGGCACCTGGACCCCGGCGGCCACTTCGTACAGCTACGTCTGGAAGCGTGACGGAAGGGTGATCCGCGGTGCCACGCGGGCCACCTACTACCCCACCGCGGCCGACCGGCGCCATCTCGTCACCGTCACCGTCACGGCGAAGCGCCCCGGCTACGCCCCCGGTTACGCCACCTCCGTGTCGCGGAGGATCGGATGACAGCACCGGGTGCCGTGGCGGACGCCCTGGCGCGGAACGACAGGCCGCCTTCCGGCGACGGGCCACCTGACCGTTCGTCACCCCCGGAGCCCGGCCGGGCGCATCGACCGCGCCCGGCCCCCGGCCCCGGACTGCGCGTCCTCGGTGCGGCCCTGAGCATTCTTGCCGCGCTGCTTCTCGGATTCGTCGTGGACGTCGGGTTCGTGGGCGACCTCCGGCACGCCCGCGACCGGCAGGTCGACTACGCGGACTTCCGGTCCGCCCTGGCCAACGGTGTCGCACCGGTCGGCAGATCCGCCGGCGGCGGTACGGCACCGGAGGCCGGCGAGCCGGTGGCGCTGCTGGAGATCCCCGCACTCCACCTGCGCGAGGTCGTCCGCGAGGGCACCACCGCCCAGGACCTGGCCAGGGGCTCCGGCCACCGCCGGGACACCCCCCTGCCGGGCCAGGCCGGAGTCAGCGTCGTCATGGGCCGTCAGGCCGCCTACGGGGGGCCCTTCCGGCATGTCGCCGAACTGAGCACCGGGGACAGGCTCACCGTGACCACGGGCCAGGGGAAGCACACGTACTCCGTCATCGGCCCGCGCCGGGCCGGGGACCCGCAGCCCCCGGCCCTCGCCGCGGGCCGGGGCCGCCTCACCCTCGTCACCGCGGAGGGCACGCCGTTCATGCCGCGCGGGATTCTGCGGGTGGACGCGGACCTGGTGTCGGACGTCCAGGCCGCTCCGCCGGCGGCCGTCGCGCCGGGCGCCCTGCCGGAGGAGGAGAAGCCGATGGCCGTGCAGCAGACGGCCTGGCTGCCGTTGGTGCTGTGGGGACAGGCCCTGGTGCTGGCCGCCGCGGCCCTCGCCTGGGCGCATGCGCGGTGGGGACGGCCGCACACATGGGTGGTGGGTGTGCCGCTGCTGGGCGCCCTCGGCCTGACGGTCGCCGACCAGGCGGCGCTGCTCCTCCCGAATCTGCTGTGACCGACCGTTTCCGCCGACCAAGGACATCCTGAGTAGGGACATGCCGTGACCGAACAGAGCACCCAGACCGAGACCCTGCCGCTACCGGTGCACGCCGATGCGCCCGGAGGCACCGGGGCCACCCTCGACGCCCGCCGGGTCTCCGCGTGGTTCAGCGACCACAAGGTCCTCGACCGTGTGTCGCTGACCATGCCGGCGAGCCTCGTCACGGCCCTCATCGGCCCGTCCGGATGCGGCAAGTCGACGTTCCTGCGGATCCTCAACCGCATGCACGAACTCGTCCCGTCCGCCTCGCTGGCCGGGGAGGTGCTGATCGACGGCCAGGACATCTATGCGACAGGGCAGCGGCTGACCGAGGCCCGGCGACGGATCGGCATGGTCTTCCAGAAGCCCAACCCGTTCCCGGCGATGTCCCTCTACGAGAACGTCACCGCCGGTCTGAAACTCACCGGAACACGGATGGGCGGCGCGTCGAAGGACGATCTCGTCGAGGAGTGCCTGACCAAGGCGGGACTCTGGAAGGAGGTCAGGGACCGCCTCCGTCAGCCAGGCGGAGCGCTCTCCGGCGGCCAGCAACAGCGTCTGTGCATCGCCCGCTCCCTCGCGGTACGCCCGGAGGTCCTGCTGATGGACGAGCCGTGCTCGGCCCTGGACCCCACCTCCACCCGCCGGATCGAGGAGACGATCCGCGAACTCGCCCACGAGGTGACGATCGTGATCGTCACCCACAACATGCAGCAGGCGGCCCGCGTCTCCGACCAGTGCGCCTTCTTCCTCGCGGAGCAGGGCACCCCGGGTGTGATCGTCGAGCACGGCCCCACGCAGGCGATGTTCTCGGCGCCCGGGGACCCGCGTACGGCGGACTACGTGGAGGGCCGCTTCGGCTAGGGCCCGATCCGGCCCGATGTACGAACAAACTCCGGCCGGCGCGGACTCGATGAGCCTGCGCCGGCCGGCGTCGACACCTCGCGGGTCAGTGGGTGGCGGCGGTCACCTTCGGGAGTTCGGGGGCGACGCCCGGATCGCCCGCGTCCGCCGTGTAGTCCTCCGGGGAGGTCTCGTCCACGCCGTCGGGAGCATTCAGTGCCTTGAGCACGAAGGTGAGGACGACCGTCACCACCACGTTGAGCACGAAGGCCGTCAGACCGATGTAGCCGATCTCCCCGATCCCGGGGATCTCCGCCGACGATCCGCCGAAGTGCTTCTGCGTCGGGCTCGCGACCCCGTACGCCGCGACCGTGCCGTAGAGCATGCCGACGGCCCAGCCCGCGAGCAGCGCCCAGCGGTGGAACCAGCGGGTGAAGAGGCCGCCGACGAGCGCCGGGAAGGTCTGGAGGATCCAGATGCCGCCCAGCAGCTGGAAGTTGATGGCGACCGTCTTGTCCATCGTCAGGACGAAGACCAGCGCACCCACCTTCACCAGCAGCGACACGAGCTTCGACACCTTGGTCTCCTGCGCCGGGGTCGCGTCGGGCTTCAGGAAGTCCTTGTAGATGTTCCGCGTGAACAGGTTGGCAGCCGCGATCGACATGATCGCCGCCGGGACCAGCGCGCCGATGCCGATGGCCGCGAAGGCCACACCCGCGAACCAGTCGGGGAACATGTTCTCGAACAGCTGCGGGATGGCCAGCTGACCGTTGGTCACCTTCACCCCGGCCGCGATCGCCATGAACCCGAGCAGTGCCAGCAGCCCCAGCATCAGCGAGTACAGCGGCAGGATGGTGGTGTTGCGCCGGATCACGTCACGGCTGCGCGAGGACAGCGTGGCCGTGACCGAGTGCGGGTACATGAACAGCGCGAGCGCCGAGCCGAGCGCGAGCGTTGCGTAACCCCACTGGCCCAGTTCCCCGGGCACCAGCGCGCCCCGGGGCTTGTCGGTCGCCGGGTTGATCTGCGCGTACGCGTCGCCCGCCTTGGCGAAGACTTCGTCGAAGCCGCCGAGCTTGATCGGGATGTAGATGATCGCGACGGCGATCACGATGTAGATCAGCGTGTCCTTGACGAAGGCGATCAGCGCCGGCGCTCGCAGACCGGACGAGTACGTGTACGCCGCGAGCACACCGAAGGCGATCAGCAGCGGCAGGTCCTTGATGAACCAGTTCGTGGTCTCGCCGCCGCCGACGCCCATGACGTCGAGCACCGCCTGGATGCCGACGAGCTGCAGCGCGATGTACGGCATCGTCGCCAGGATGCCGGTGACGGCGACCGCCAGCGACAGCCCCTTGGAACCGAACCGCCCGCGGACGAAGTCCGATGTCGTCACATAGCCGTGCTTGTGCGACACCGACCACAGCCGGGGCAGGAAGGTGAAGATCAGCGGATAGACGAGGATCGTGTACGGCACCGCGAAGAAGCCCGCCGCGCCCGCCGCGTAGATCGCCGCGGGTACGGCGACGAAGGTGTAGGCCGTATAGAGGTCACCGCCGAGCAGGAACCAGGTCACCCAGGTGCCGAACGACCGCCCGCCCAGGCCCCATTCGTCCAGGCTGTGCTCGTTCTCGGCCCTGCGCCAGCGGGAGGCCAGGAAGCCCATGACCGTGACGGCCAGGAAGAAGAAGATGAATACGGCGAGTGCGACGCCGTTCACGCCGTCCTTCACTTCGACGCCCCTTCCTTGCGGGCGCGCTGGTCACGCTGCCACAGCTGGTACGCGATCACCGTCAGCGTGGTCGAGACGATGACCCAGAGCATCTGGTACCAGTAGAAGAACGGGATCCCGACGAACGTCGGCTCGACCTTCGCGTACGAACTGACCCAGAGCATCGCCACGAACGGCGCGATCAGGCAGAGGGCCACCACCACCCGTACCGGGGTGAGGACCGGTTTTCTCTCTGCGGGTACTTCGGGCATGTGCGGCTCCGTCCCCTCGCTGATCAGCTGCGCTGATGTAAATGCGCACGAAATCTAAGCGACGGTTCCGCTTGATGGAACCCCGGTTCGGATCACGAACGAGGCAATCGGCCAGCGGTCGCCGACCGTTCGGCGGCCGAATTCGACCGCTCAACGGCTGATTCCTACCGCTCGGCCACTCACCCGGACCATTCGGCCCGGCTGCGGGGACACCCGGGATGTACGGCCGCCGGTTCGGCACGGGTCCGTCTTCGGGCACTGGGGCGTCGCGACGCTGTGTTGTCCTGGCGGGACTCCCGGACCTTCAGCCGTCGGTCGGCGTGTTGGTCCGTCTTCGGACGCTGCAGTCTCGCGACGCTGTGTTGTCCCGGGGGGTGACCCCCGGACCCCCAGTCGTCGGTCGGTGCGTCAGTCCGCCTCCGGACGCTGCAGCCTCGCAACGCTGTGTTGTCCCGGGGGGTGACCCCCGGACCCCCAGTCGTCGGTCGGTGCGTCAGTCCGCCTCCGGACGCTGCAGCCTCGCAACGAACTTGTAGCGGTCGCCGCGGTACACCGAGCGCACCCACTCGACCGGTTCGCCGTTCCTGTCCAGGGAGTGCCGGGACAGCATCAGCATCGGAAGGCCCACGTCCGTTCCCAGCAGCCCCGCCTCGCGCGGCGTCGCCAGTGAGGTCTCGATCGTCTCCTCGGCCTCCGCGAGGTGGACGTCGTAGACCTCCGCCAGTGCCGTGTACAGCGAGGTGTACTTGACGAGCGACCTCCGCAGCGCGGGGAAGCGCTTCGCCGACAGATGCGTCGTCTCGATCGCCATCGGCTCGCCGCTGGCCAGCCGCAGCCGCTCGATGCGCAGCACGCGTCCGCCCGGTGAGATGTCCAGCAGCCCGGCGAGGGTGTCGTCGGCCGTGACGTACCCGATGTCCAGCAGCTGGGAGGTGGGTTCCAGGCCCTGCGCCCTCATGTCCTCGGTGTACGAGGTGAGCTGGAGCGCCTGCGAGACCTTGGGCTTCGCGACGAACGTTCCCTTGCCCTGGATGCGCTCCAGCCGGCCCTCGACGACCAGCTCCTGCAGTGCCTGGCGCACCGTGGTGCGCGAGGTGTCGAACTCGGCGGCGAGCGTGCGCTCGGGCGGTACGGGTGTGCCGGGCGGCAGCGTCTCCGTCATGTCGAGCAAGTGCTTCTTGAGCCGGTAGTACTTGGGCACGCGGGCCGTGCGGGTCGCCGTCCCGTTCTCCTCCGTGCTGCCCCCGTCCGTGGCCATGGTCCGCCTTCCCGACTCGTGTGCTGCTGCCGTCACCGGCTCCTCCGTCTGTTGCGGCTCACATGGTGACACGGTCCGGCCACGGGTCGTCGCCCTCCCTCAGGTGTCGGTCCGATAACGGACGCGACAGCCCTTCTTATACACCCTTGACACCCCTAAAGGTCTAGGCCAAGCTCCCGGTTACTGGTCTAAACCATTTGAGACCGGGTCCCAGCCCCACGAGCAGTACTCGGCGTAGGTCTCCGTATGTCCTTGCGGTGGGCGGGGGGTTGCAGCATCCCTGAGGAGGGTGGCGTGAAGCGCAAGCTCATCGCGGCGATCGGCGTCGCGGGCATGGTGGTCGGCATTGCCGCATGCGGCACCGACAGCGACAAGGGCGGGGACAAGGCCGGTGCTGACGCCAAGGAGCTCACCGTCTGGCTGACGGTCGACGCCCAGAACAACTGGCCCGAGCTGGTCAAGGCGGCCGACGACGCCGTCGTCAAGAAGCACCCCGGCATCAAGATCAAGCACGAGTACTACGGCTGGCCGGACAAGAACGCCAAGCTCGACGCCGTCCTCGCCACGG
Source organism: Streptomyces sp. NPDC057445 (assembly GCF_042802855.1). Classification (NCBI taxonomy): domain Bacteria; kingdom Bacillati; phylum Actinomycetota; class Actinomycetes; order Kitasatosporales; family Streptomycetaceae; genus Streptomyces; species Streptomyces sp. NPDC057445. The sequence continues at coordinate 53,855 of NZ_JBHVDH010000018.1, forward strand.
ACAAGGCCCCCGACGTCGTCGAGATGGGCAACACCGAGATGCTCGGCTACATGGTCAAGGGCGCCTTCGCCGAGGTCGACCCGAAGCAGTTCGAGCAGTCCGACGCCTGGCTGGACGGCCTCAAGGAGTCCGTCACGTACGAGGGCAGGACCTACGGTGTCCCCTACTACGCCGGTGGCCGCGTGGGCAACTGGCGCAAGGACGTCGCCGCCGAGGCCGGCGTGAAGGCCCCTCCGAAGACCTACGCCGAGCTGACCGCGGCCCTGGACAGGATCCAGAAGAAGAAGGGCGGCAAGTTCAGCGCCTGGTACCAGCCTTCGCCGGACTGGTACGCCGCGATGTCGTTCGTGTACGACGCGGGCGGCGCCATCGCCAAGAAGGAGGGCGACCAGTGGAAGGCCGCCCTCTCCTCGCCCGAGTCCGTCAAGGGCCTGAACGAGTACAAGAAGGTCCTCGACTCGTACATGAAGGCCGACAAGACCAAGGACGAGTCGGACCGCTACATCGTCTACGGCCAGGGCAACGCCGGCATGATCTTCGGCGCGGCCTGGGAGGGCGCCACCGCGGAGGACCCGAAGAACGACAAGACCGGCAAGCTCAAGGGCAACCTCGAGAACTTCGTGATGCCCGGACCGTCCGGCAAGAACATGCCCGTCTTCCTCGGCGGCTCCGACCTGGCCGTGCCGGTCAAGTCCCGTGCGCAGGGCGTCGCGGCCGAATGGATCAACGCCTTCACCGGCGCCCAGGGCCAGAAGGGTCTGCTCGCCAAGGGCAACCTGCCCAACAACAAGACCGACCTGGCGACCCTGAAGAACGACCCGAAGACGGTCGTCCCGGCCACCGCGGCCGAGTCGAACTGGTTCGTGCCCATGGCACCGGGCTGGGGCCAGGTCGAGAAGGCCCAGACCCTCAAGACGATGCTCCAGGAGATCGGCACCGGCAAGAAGTCGGTCGAGGAGGCCGCGAAGGCCGCGGACGCCGCGATCGACAAGGTCATCAACACCAAGTGACCTTCCGCAGGGCCCCGTCGGGCGACGACGGGGCCCTGCTCCCGTACCAGGAGAGGGACCGCTGAGGAGCGCCCGATGAGTGCCGCAGAGACAACCACTGCCAAGGTGCCGCCGACGCGGCCGTCGAAAGTCCCGGCCCCGGACGCCGGGGCCGGGACCCGGGGAGCCGGAAAGCCGGGAAAGCAGCGGCGCACGGGCGGCGGGGCGGGACTGCCCTGGGCGCTTCTCGCGCCCTGCCTGCTCATCCTGCTGCTGGTCCTCGGCTATCCGCTGGTCCGGCTGGTCACCCTCTCCTTCCAGAAGTTCGGACAGTCGCAGCTGTGGGGCTTCCAGGAGCCGGAGTCGGTCGGCTTCGCCAACTTCACCAAGATCCTCGGCGACGGTGAGTTCTGGTCCGTCGTCGTCAGGACGGTGATCTTCGCGGGCGGCGCCGTCGTCCTCACGATGGTCCTCGGCATGCTGATCGCCCTGCTGCTGCAGCGCGTCTCCGGCTGGGTGAAGACCCTTGTCAACATCGCGCTGGTGGCGAGCTGGGGCATGCCGATCATCGTCGCCACCGCCATCTTCAAGTGGCTCTTCGACACCGACTACGGCGTGCTGAACTGGCTGTTCAGCCGGCTGCCCGGGGTCGACACGACCGGGCACAACTGGTTCGCCAGCGGTCCGCAGGGCCTCGCCGTCATCATGCTGCTGGTCGTCTGGGGCGCCGTGCCCTTCGTGGTGATCACGCTCAGTGCCGGACTCACCCAGGTGCCCAAGGAGCTCGAGGAGGCCGCCCGCCTCGACGGTGCCGGCGCGTGGGGGGTCTTCCGCTACGTGACGCTGCCGATCCTCAAGCCCCTCATCGTGATGCTCGCGACGCTCTCGGTGATCTGGGACATGGGGGTCTTCCCGCAGGTCTTCGTCATGCGGAACGGGCATCCCGAGGCGGAGTTCCAGCTGCTGACGACGTACTCGTACGACAAGGCCTTCGTGGTCAACGACTACGGCGGCGGCTCGGCCATCGCCCTTGTCACCGTGCTCCTGCTGCTCGGCGTGGTCGCGGTCTACATGCGCCAGATGCTCAAGATCGGAGAAGTCGAGTGAGCGCTGTGACGCAAGGCGTCGGACGCCGTCCGGTCGGGCCCAGGAGGAGCAGGGCGGGCTGGAACCTGCTCGGCCTGCTGGTGTTCGTCACGGCGGGCTTCCCCGTCTACTGGATGCTCAACACGGCCTTCAAGCCGGCCAAGGACGCCATCGACCCGGACCCGCACTTCTTCCCCAGGACGTTCACCCTGGAGAACTTCTCCCGCGCCTTCGACGTCGCCGACTTCTGGGGCCCGGTGGGGCGCAGCCTCGTCGTCTCCCTCGTCGTGGTCGTCATCGGCATCGTGGTCGGCATGCTGGCCGCGCTCGCCATCTCCCGTTTCGCCTTCCGCGGCCGGAAGCTCGTGATCGTGGGCATCCTGGCCGTCCAGATGGTCCCGCTGGTCGCCATGATCATCCCGGTGTTCCTGCTGCTGAACGACCTCGGCCAGTACGACAGGCTCACCGGCCTGATCATCACGTACCTGACCTTCATCCTGCCCTTCACGGTGTGGACGCTGCGCGGATTCATCGTCAACATCCCCCGCGAGCTGGAGGAGGCGGCGATGGTCGACGGCTGCACCCGCACCGGCGCCTTCATGCGTGTGGTCTTCCCGCTGCTCGCCCCGGGCATGGTGGCGACGTCCGTGTACGGATTCATCCAGGCGTGGAACGAGTACCTGTACGCACTCATGCTGATGAGCCAGCAGAACCAGACCGCCACCGTGTGGCTCGGCAACTTCACCACCAAGCACGGCACCGAATACGCACCAATGATGGCCGGCGCCACGATGATGGCCGTCCCCATCGTGATCCTCTTCCTCCTCGTCCAGCGCAAGATGGCCGCAGGTCTGACGGCCGGCGCAGTGAAGGGATGACGCCGCCCCATGACGACACTCGCACACCGCACCGACACGCTCACGCGTGACGCACTCGCCGTTCTCCAGCCCGGCTTCGTCGGCACCACCGCGCCCGACTGGCTGCTGCGCCGCATCGGCGAAGGGCTCTCGTCCGTGGGCCTGTTCGGCCGCAACATCTCCTCGCCCGGTCAACTGGCATCGCTCACGTCCCAGTTGCGTGCCGAACGGGACGACGTGCTCGTGGCCGTCGACGAGGAGGGCGGGGACGTCACCCGCCTGGAGGTCCGTACCGGCTCCTCCTTCCCCGGCAACCACGCCCTCGGGTCCGTGGACGACGCCGAGCTGACGCGGGCCGTTGCGGCGGAGCTCGGGAGGCGGCTCGCCGCGTGCGGAGTGGACCTGAACTGGGCCCCCTCCGCCGACGTCAATTCAAATCCGAACAATCCGGTCATCGGGGTTCGTTCCTTCGGCTCCGACCCGCAGCTGGTCGCCCGGCACACCGCGGCGTATGTCGAGGGGCTGCAGTCCGCAGGTGTGGCTGCATGTACCAAGCACTTCCCGGGACATGGCGACACCGCTGTCGATTCGCACCATGCCCTGCCACGGATCGATGTGGAGTTGGACACGTTGCATGCCCGTGAGCTGCTGCCTTTTCACTCGGCGATCGCAACGGGTTCCAAGTCGGTCATGAGCGCGCATATCCTGCTACCCGCGCTCGACCCGGACCGCCCGGCGACCCTGAGCCCGCAGATCCTCACCGGTCTGCTGCGCCAGGAGCTGGGCTTCGACGGCCTGATCGTCACGGACGGCATGGAGATGCAGGCCATCGCCGCGACGTACGGAATCGAGCGCGGCAGTGTCCTCGCGATCGCCGCCGGTGCCGACGCGATCTGTGTCGGCGGCGGCCTGGCCGACGAGGACACCGTGCTGCGGCTCCGCGACGCGCTGGTCGCCGCGGTGCACAAGGGCGAGCTGCCCGAGGAACGACTGGCCGACGCGGCCGCGCGCGTGCGCGCGCTCGCGGACTGGACCAGGGGGGCCAGGGCCAGGGGGGCGGCATCGGAGCCGGGCGCGGCTTCACAGGAGGGGACCGCGCCCGGCACCGAGATCGGTCTGATCGCCGCGCGGCGCGCCGTGCGTGTCACACCGGGGGAGCGGCCCTTCGCGCCGCTGACCTCGGCGCCGTACGTCGCCGCGTTCACCGCTGTCGCGAACATCGCCGTCGGTGACGAGACGCCGTGGGGTGTCGCGGCGGAGCTGGCCCGGCTGCTCCCGGGCACGGAGACAGGCACATACACGGACGCCTCGCCGGCCGACGACATCCTCCGCGCGGCAGGCTCCCGCCCCCTGGTCGCGGTCGTCCGTGACGTCCACCGCCATGCGTGGATGGCCGAGGCCCTGGACGCGCTCCTCGCGGCCCGACCCGACACGATCGTGGTGGAGATGGGCCTCGACCAGGCCCCACCGCGCGGCGCCCTCCACGTGGCGACGCTGGGCGCGGCCCGGGTGTGCGGGGTGGCTGCGGCCGAGGTCATCTGCGGCCGTTCGCCCGGGTAGGCGAGGCCCCGCCTGTCCGGCCGGACGGGTGCGACAACCGGGGTGCGGCCCCGGGGGCCGTTCGGGACCTCGTGTTCCGCTGGTTCGGGCGCGTGGGAGCGCCGGTTGAGCGGCCGGGGCGCCGACGGTCCTGCGGTCTCTTGGCGCTTCGGCGGGGTCGGGCTCCCCGGCAGGCCGTTCGTACGCGCTCCGGCCGGGACGGGTGTGACCGGCCCCGGGGCGGCCGGGCGGGTGCGAACCCGTCGGCGACACGGGGCCGGGCAGCCCGGCCCCGCGCCGCCGGGCGCTCTTACAGCCCCTGCCACCCCGGCTTGTTCGCGTACGTGTGCCTGAAGTAGTCCGCAAGCTTGAGCTTCGAGGCCGCCGCCTCGTCCACGACCACCGTCGCGTGCGGATGCAGCTGGAGCGCCGACGCGGGGCACACCGCGGCAACCGGCCCCTCCACGGTCGCGGCCACCGCCTCCGCCTTCCCCTCGCCCGTCGCCAGCAGCACCAGGTGCCGCGCCTCCAGAATCGTCCCGATCCCCTGCGTGATCACGTGGTGCGGCACCTGCTCGATGTCGCCCCCGAAGAAGCGCGCGTTGTCCGCCCGGGTCTGCTCCGTCAGCGTCTTGATCCGCGTGCGCGAGGCGAGCGACGAGCACGGTTCGTTGAACCCGATGTGCCCGTCCGTCCCGACCCCGAGCAGCTGCAGGTCCACCCCGCCCGCCGTGGCCAGCGCCGCGTCGTACGCCTCGCACGCGCTCTGCACGTCGTGCGCCGATCCGTCGGGGCCCAGGAAGGCGTCCGCGCTCAGCCCGAGCGGCTCGACGACCTCGCGCAGCACGACCGAGCGGTACGACTCGGGGTGCCCGGCGGGCAGTCCCACGTACTCGTCCAGCTGCGCTATCCGCGCGCGCGACGCGTCCACCTCGCCCGCCCGCACCTTCGCCGTCAGGGCCTCGTAGACCGGCAGCGGGGTCGATCCGGTGGCCACTCCGAGCAGCGCGTCGGGCTTGCGGCGGAGCAGGTCCGTGATGCCCTGGGCGATGAGCTCTCCGCCGGCCTTGGCGTCCGGGACGATGACAACTTCCACGCTGGGCCTGCCGATCGGTCGACGAAATGTGGTATAGACCAATCTAGCAGAACGGGGTGGCGCCACGGTGAATCCCGGCTGGCGGGGGTGTGCTGCCCCGTGGTCGACTGGGCCTGGCGCCGACGCCAGGCCGTCACGCGTTTGGGAGGCACTCAGCATGTCCGCCACGACGTCCGCCGGGCACGACGAGTACGACGAGCAGCGGGGACGGATCATGTCCGGCGAGATGGCGGAGCAGCCCGCCGTCCTGCGGCGGATTCTCGACCAGGGGGCCCCGAGGATCCGCGAGGTCGCCGCCGCGATCGCCGAGCGCGCCCCCCGCTTCGTGCTCCTCACAGCGCGTGGTACGTCCGACAACGCCGCCCTTTACGCCAAGTACCTGCTGGAGATCCGGCTCGGTCTGCCCTGTGGTCTCACGTCCATGTCCACCACGACGGCATACGGCGCGAAGCCCGACCTCACCGATGTCCTCGTCGTCACCGTCAGCCAGTCCGGCGGCTCGCCCGATCTCGTGGCCTCCACGAAGGCCGCCCGGGAAGCGGGGGCGATCACCCTCGCGGTGACGAACAACCCGGACTCGCCGCTCGCCGCGGTCTCCGAGTTCCACATCGACATCCAGGCGGGACCGGAGAAGGCGCTCCCCGCCACCAAGACGTACACCGCGTCCCTGCTCGCCTTGTATCTCTTCGTCGAGGGGCTGCGGGGCGAGGACGGTTCGGCGGCGCGGGTCCTGCCCCGCCTCGCGGAACAGATCCTGGCGCGCCAGGACGAGGTGAGGGCGCTGGCCTCCCGGTACCGCTTCGCCGAGCGCATGGTCATCACGTCGAGGGGCTACGGGCACCCGACCGCCAAGGAGGCGGCCCTCAAACTGATGGAGACGAGCTACATCCCCGCTCTCGCCTACTCCGGTGCCGATCTGCTGCACGGACCGCTGGCCATGGTCGACAACATCTCCCCGGTGATCGCGGTGGTCACGGACGGCCGCGGCGGCGAGGCACTCCAGCCCGTACTCGACCGGCTCCGCGGACGCGGGGCCGACCTCTGTGTGGTCGGCCCGAAGGGTCAGGTCGAAGCGGCGTCCGCGGGCTTCGCGCTTCCGACGGAAGGCGTCGCGGAAGAGGTCCAGCCCATTCTGGAGATCCTTCCGCTCCAGATGCTGGCCTACGAGGTCACGATCGCCCGCGGTCAGGACCCGGACGCCCCGCGGGCCCTGGCGAAAGTGACGGAGACGCGCTGACCCCGCTCTCCGGCATGCCCCTGGAAACACCCGCGGGCCGCGGCGCCGGGACGGGACCCTCAGCCCGTCCGGCACCGCAGCCCGGAGTTGCTCGGCCGACGGGTGTGCGGCCCGCGCGGCCGTGGGAGGCAGCGGCGCAGTCAGGGCAGAGAGCGCCGGGTGCCTCGGTCCACCCTCCTGTGCGGGGAGGGTGGAGGTATTGGGGTCCGGATAGGAGTCCTCCGGATGGTCCTGCCAAAATCGGCTACTGTCAAAATCATTCTGGACTAGACCATTCCGATCTGTCCATCGACACGTTCGAGCCGGTTCCGGGCTCATCCTCCACCACGGAGCCCCGTCCCGTCAGGTTCATACCGAAGGTACGCTCACAGCGTGCCCTCCATGAACGACCTCGTACGCCAGCACACCGCCCTCAGTGAGTCCGACCTCGAGTGGCTGCATCTGCTGGTCTCGGAGTGGCAGCTGCTCTCCGACCTCTCCTTCGCCGATCTCGTCCTGTGGGTACCCACCCTCGACGGCACGCGCTATGTCTCCGTGGCACAGATGCGGCCGAACACCGGTCCCACCTCCTATCAGGACGACATGGTCGGCCATTTGGTTCCCCGCGGCCGCCGTCCGCTTCTCGACGCCGCCCTCGACGAGGGACGGATCGTGCGTGAGGGCGACCCGGAGTGGCGCGAGGAGGTGCCGGTACGGGTCGAGTCGATCCCCGTCCGCCGTGAGGGCCGCGTACTCGGAGTGATCGCCCGCAACACCAATCTGCTGACCGTGCGGACCCCGAGCCGCCTTGAACTCACTTATCTGCAGTCCGCGTCGGATCTCGCGCAGATGATCGCCGCCGGTGCGTTCCCGTTCCCCGGCCAGCAGGTCGACATGGACGCCTCACCGCGAGCCGGCGACGGACTGATCCGTCTCGACGCCGACGGCGTCGTGCAGTACGCGTCCCCGAACGCCCTTTCCGCGTACCACCGCCTCGGCCTCGCCGCCGATCTGGTCGGGCAGCACCTCGGCCAGATCACCGCCGAACTCGCCCCGTCCCGCGGCCCTGTGGACGAGGCGCTGGTCAAGCTCGCCAGCGGATACGCGCCCCGCGAGGCCGAGGTCGAGGGGAACGGCGGCGTCATCCAGCTGCGCGCCATCCCGCTCAAGCCCAAGGGCCCCCGGATCGGCTCCCTCGTGCTCCTGCGCGACGTCACCGAACTCCGCCGGCGTGAACGCGAGTTGATCACCAAGGACGCGACCATCCGGGAGATCCACCACCGGGTGAAGAACAATCTCCAGACGGTCGCCGCGCTGCTCCGGCTCCAGGCTCGCCGGATGGACTCGGTGCGCGGCCGGGAGGCGCTCAACGAGGCCGTGCGCCGCGTCGGCTCCATCGCGATCGTCCATGAGACGCTGTCCCAGAACCTGGACGAGCGCGTCGAGTTCGACGAGATCGCCGACCGTGTCGTCGCGATGGTGGCCGAGATCTCCCCGGGCAAGGTCGTCTGCCGCCGCACCGGCCGCTGCGGAATCCTCGACGCCGAGGTCGCGACCCCGCTCTCCATGGTCCTCACCGAGGTGCTGCAGAACGCCCTCGAGCACGCCTTCGCACCGGGTGAGCACGGCACGGTCGAGGTCGCGGCCAAGCGCATCAGGGTCACCCCCGCGCAGCGGGAGGAGGCAGGAGGGGCCGACGAGCGCCTGCTGATCACCGTCCAGGACGACGGCCGCGGCCTGCCCGAGGGCTTCGATCCGCAGCGGGCAGGCAATCTGGGTCTGCAGATCGTCAGGACCCTGGTGGAAGGCGAGCTGGGAGGTTCCTTCGACATGCAGCCTGCTCCGGAGCGCGGCACGCGGGTGGTCCTCGACATCCCCGTTCGGAGCCGCAAGTAGACCCCGAAGCGGTCGGTGGGCGGGCAATGCAGCAGCGAGCCCCGGACCGTTTCGACACGGTCCGGGGCTCGAACACTTTGAGTTACTGCTGCGCGCTGCGGCTCGGGGGCGGTGAATGCGTACTCGCCGTACGCGGGCCGCCGGGCTCAGGCTCCAGGTGGTATCAGGCGCTGACGTTGCGCGCCCGGTTACGAGCGGCGCGGCGCTTCATAGCGCGGCGCTCGTCCTCGCTGAGGCCACCCCAGACGCCGGAGTCCTGGCCGGACTCGAGCGCCCACTGCAGGCACTGCTCCATGACGGGGCAGCGGCGGCAGACGGCCTTGGCTTCCTCGATCTGCAGCAGCGCAGGACCGGTGTTGCCGATGGGGAAGAACAGCTCGGGGTCTTCCTCGCGGCAAACGGCGTTGTGACGCCAGTCCATGGCTGCTACCTCTCTTGGTATTACGTGCAGGTTGCTTGTGAATGTGAACGCTTTCACGAATCCCCCCGCAAGGGAAGGGCCGACGCCCAGATGAACTGGTTGCGGTCCTGGGTTGAGGAGGGGTTCTGGCTTTCAGAGAGGCCGGTCTTGCGGGCCGTCCCGAGCGCCACGTAGAGATTCGCAAACCTCGGCTGCGGATACAACCCCTTCCGGAAAGTTTTTTTTGATTCCTTGGTGTCGACTAGATCACAGCCGTACTTCCATGGGGTGGACCCGCGCCTAAACGTTCGAGTGGAAGGACTTTGGCCCCTTCTACTCACACAATCACACGCAGTGCACGGCGTACGCCTGTGAACGTCACGCTGGTACGCAGGCCGAGGTGGTCTCCGTCCATCTGGAAGGGGAGCGGAGCCTTCGAATGCAAGGTGAAGTCCGTCAGGTCGTGGAGCGTGACGGCGTGCTTGCCCCGCGGACCCCGCTCGGGGGTCGAAGTGAGCAACTGGGTCGCGTAGCGGGCCAGCGCCGGGGGCGAAAGACGGCTCAGTGCCAGAACGTCCAAGGCCTTGTCGAAGGAGGCCTCTGGGGACGCGTACACCGGACGATTGCCCAGGTAGGTCCAGGGGGAGGTGTTGCAGACTATGGACAGCACCAGGTCCTCGACCGGTGCCGCACCCGGCCGCTCCAGCGTGATCGCGCCGCGCCGGCGGTAGGGGTCGCCGAAGAACTGGCGGGCCGCCTGACGTACGTAGAGCGCGTGCGTCGATCGCCTGCCGCGTTCCCGCTGCTGTTCGACCCGGCCGACCACCCCGGCGTCGAAGCCGAATCCGGCACAGAAAGTGAACCAGCGGGCCGGCACTCCCTCGTCGTCCGTACCCGGCGTGCCGGACGCCCGCCCCAGGCCGACGGTCCGCTCACTGCGGAGGCTGAGTGCGTCCAGGATCGCGCCGGTCGCCTCGACGGCGTCGTTCGGGAGGCCGAGCGCGCGGGCGAAGACATTGGTGGAGCCGCCGGGGACGACCGCGAGACGCGGGAGGGCGTCCGGGTCGGGTCCCGCGTGCAGCAGGCCGTTCACGACCTCGTTGACGGTGCCGTCGCCGCCGAGGGCGACGACCAGGTCTATGTCGTCGGACTCGGCCGCGCGACGGCCGAGGTCACGGGCGTGGCCGCGGTACTCCGTGGTCACGGCCTCCAGCTTCATCTCGCTGGCGAGCGCGTGGATCAGAACGTCACGGGTGCGGGCACTGGTGGTGGTTGCTGCCGGGTTGACCACGAGGAGTGCGCGCATGGCCGCCAGAGTACCTACCGGGTGGTACCGGGCCCAGCCCGGCCCAGTCTGGCGTCCGCCCCTGACCGGGCCCTGCGCCTCTGGTGCCGACGGCTACCCTGCATGGGTGAGCAGTGCTGAGCAGACTCCCGACCCGACCCCCACCCCGGCCTCCGGGGCCCGCCCGACCCGTCCGAACGCCGCGGCGGCCGTCTGCGGTCTCGAGGCCCTGGCCCTCATCGTGGGGGGCATCTACATGCTGGTGACCGGACTCACGGGCGATCCCGACAGCACCTCCCAGGCCGAAACGGGCGGCGCCACCCTGATCGCCCTCGGCATCATTCCGCTGCTGGCCGCGCGGGGGCTGATTCTCCGCCGTGGCTGGAGCCGCGGCCCGGCGATCATCACCCAGCTCATGGCCCTCCCGGTCGCGTGGACCCTCCTGCGCTCCTCGGGCGCGCTGATCCCCGCGGGGATCGCCCTCGCGGCGGTGGCGGTGACCGGCCTGGTCCTCCTCTTCAACCCGGCGACGACGGAGGCCCTGGGCATCCGCCGCGGGTAGCCTCCGGCGGTTGTCCTGGTTGACCGGTACGGGTCCGCTGCGCGGGCGGTGCGGGTGTGGTTGTCGGGGTTGGCCGGGACCGTGACTGCGGCCGGGGTGTCCGTCCTCAAGCGCCGGACAGGCTCAGGTGGTCGGGGTTGGCCTGTGCCGTGACTGCGGCCGGGGTGTCCGTCCTCAATCTCCCCCAGACTTCGTCCGGGGGGACCCCCAACGGGCTCAATGCGGCTGCTGTCGGTGGGTGGTGGGGCGGGGCCCCTCCGGGCTCGACTCCTCGGGGACGGCGGGTTACCGCCCACCTCGCAGGCAGCCAGTAGTTCCGCCGTCCCCTGCGGGGCCGACCCTGCACGGCCCCGCCCCTGGCGCGTTGCCGACCGCGGCCCCGGTGGATGGTTCACCCGACACACGGCGATCGGCCCACCACCTCCCGCCCCGAGGGGGGCCGTGGAGGGGTCGTGTCCGGGACACTAAAGCGTGATTTGTGGCGCGGCGCGGACGTGGTCATTGAGGTGCCGGTCGGCGCGCCGTAAATCATGCCGTCCCGGATGCGAGCCCCGGAACGGCCCCCAACGCCCACGACCCGGTCCGGGCCGACCCCGACAACCCAGCCCGTCCGGCACTTGAGGACGGACACACCGGCCACCACCCGGTACCGGCCGACCCCGTACACGTAAGCCCGTCCGGCGATTGAGGACGGACACACCGGCCAACAACACGGCACCGCCCACCACGACAACCACACCCGAACCGCCCGCGCACGCGCCCCGTTACTCCTCGACCAGCAGCTTCTCCCGCAGCTGCGCCAACGTCCGCGCCAAGAGACGCGACACATGCATCTGCGAGATGCCGACCTCCTGCGCGATCTGCGACTGCGTCATGTTCCCGAAGAAGCGAAGCAGCAGGATCCGCTTCTCCCGCGGCGGCAGGTCCTCGAGCAGTGGCTTCAGTGACTCCCGGTACTCGACGCCCTCGAGCGCCTCGTCCTCCGCGCCCAGCGTGTCCGCGACCGCCGGGGACTCGTCGTCCGTGTCGGGGACGTCCAGGGAGAGGGTCGAGTACGCGTTGGCCGACTCCAGGCCCTCCAGGACCTCCTCCTCGGAGATCCCGAGGCGCTCGGCCAGCTCGTGCACCGTCGGCGAGCGGCCGTGCTGCTGGGAGAGCTCCGCCGTCGCCGTCGTGAGCGCGAGCCGCAGTTCCTGCAGCCGCCGCGGCACCCGGACCGCCCAGCCCTTGTCGCGGAAGTGACGCTTGATCTCGCCGACGACCGTGGGCGTCGCGTACGTCGAGAACTCGACACCCCGCTCCGGGTCGAACCGGTCCACCGACTTGATCAGCCCGATCGTCGCGACCTGCGTCAGATCGTCCAGCGGTTCACCGCGGTTGCGGAACCGCCGTGCCAGATGCTCGACCAGCGGCAGATGCATCCGGACCAGTTTGTTCCGCAGCTCGGCGCGCTCGGGCGACCCCTCCGGAAGTTTGCGCAGCTCGATGAACATCGACCGCGCCTCGCTCCGGTCGTTCGGATCGTGGTGCCCATGATTCTTGGAGTGGTGCTCGTGCTGCTCGCTCATATGGGCCGCCCGCTCTGCCTGCGCCTGCGCCTGCTCCGCCGCGGCCGTAAGGCCGTCACGTCCATCCACCGCCGGGTGCGGCCTGGCCTGCTGCTCCGGGATGCCCGCCGGTGCGTACACCGGATCGGCCGGAGCCGCACGCCCACCGTTCGGCACTCCGGGAACGCGCTCCTCGTCCCGCACCGGACCGTCCCCGTTCCTCACGCCGGCCCGGGCCCCGCGCCGCGCTGTTTGTACAGGCTGATGGAGACCGTTCGGTCGTCCGCGACGGAGGAGTCGACCTTCCCCGCCAGTGCCGAGAGCACCGTCCAGGCGAAGGTGTCGCGCTCCGGTGCGCGGCCGTCGGTCGTGGGGGCCGAGACCGTGACCTCCAGGGAATCGTCGACGAGCCGGAACACACAGCTGAGGACGGACCCCGGAACGGCCTGCTGCAGGAGGATCGCGCAGGCCTCGTCGACCGCGATGCGCAGGTCCTCGATCTCGTCGAGGGTGAAGTCCAAGCGCGCCGCGAGGCCGGCTGTGGCCGTACGCAGCACGGAAAGGTAGGCACCCGCAGCGGGCAGCCGGACTTCCACGAAGTCCTGAGTCCCGGGCTCGCCTGCGATCTGGGACACCCTCACCTCCAAGGTGGCACAAGGTCGATCGAGGCCCCGGGAGGACGGTCCCGGAGCCGAGTGCTGCGCGTCGGTGCGCAGCCAGTACCTGGACTGGCGACGCTATCGCGATCCATGGTGCCGTGTCGCCGGGACCCCTACCCGACGCTGTCACTCATGGTAAGCACATGGGTACGCACAGTGGCTAGTGGTGTGCGGGCCCAATTGAGAAGAACTGGTGGAGGGTTGACGTACCCAGGCGTCAGACGATCGAACCGTCCGTGAAACACCACCGCCAGCTCTCCCCGGGCTCCAGGGTCCGCATCACAGGATGTCCCGACCCTTCGGAGTGCCGGGTGGCGTGCCGGCTGGCCGAGGAGTCGCAGCATCCGACGTGTCCGCATGTCAGACAGAGTCGCAGCTGAACCGGGTGCGTGCCGTCCGCCAGACATTCGCGACAAGTGTCGCTCAACTGTGCGGGCTCGGGGCGCGGCAGGTCGAGAACGTGCGGGCACTCACTCATGATTGCCAGGTTACGACGGGCGTGACGGACATGAGGTCGGTGAGATGGACGCACTGCCACTGGTGGCGCTGATCGCGGCGAGCGCGGTGATCGCCGCGGCGGCCCGGAGGACACCCGTGCCGGCACCACTGCTGCTGGTGGCCGTCGGGCTGGCGGCCTCGTACGTGCCGGGGGTGCCCGCCTACACCCTGGACCCGCATGTCGTGCTGCCGCTGCTCCTGCCCCCACTGCTGCACACGACCGCCGTGGAGAGCTCGTACCTGGATCTGCGGGCCAATCTCCGGCCGATCGCCCTGCTCTCGGTCGGCTATGTGCTCTTCGCGACGGTCGTCGTCGGCTACCTCGCCCATTGGCTGGCAGGGCTGCCGCTGGCCGCCGCGATGGTGCTCGGGGCGGTGGTGGCACCGCCGGACGCCGTGGCCGCCACCGCCATCGCCCGCCGCCTCGGCCTGCCGCACCGCATCACGACGATCCTCCAGGGCGAGTCCCTGGTGAACGACGCCACCGCGATCACCGCCTACAAGGTGGCGCTGGCCGCGGCCGTGGGTGAGGGCTTGACCTGGACGGGCGCCGTCGGCGAGTTCCTGCTGGCGGCGGTCGGCGGGGTCGGTATCGGCCTGGTCCTGATGGTGCCGATCCACTGGCTGCGTACTCACCTGAAGGAAGTCCTCCTCCAGAACACCCTGTCCCTGCTCATCCCCTTCGTCGCCTACGCCGCCGCCGAGCAGGTCGGGGCCTCCGGTGTGCTGGCCGTCGTGGTCGTAGGCCTCTTCCTCGGGCACCGCGCCTGGCAGGTGGACTTCGCGACCCGCCTCCAGGAGGAGGCCGTCTGGAGGATGGTCGCCTTCCTCCTGGAATCCTCTGTCTTCGCGCTGATCGGGCTGCAGCTGCCTTACGTGATCCAGGGACTCGGCGACTACGGGGTGGGCGAGGCGGCCTGGTACGCCGTCCTGGTCTTCGTCGCCGTCGTCGTGGTCCGCTTCGTCTGGGTCTTCCCTGCGACCTTTGTGCCCCGGCTGCTGTCGAGGCGGATCAGGGAGCGGGAACCGGAGGTGGACTGGAAGACACCCGTGATCGTCGGCTGGGCCGGGATGCGCGGTGTGGTCTCACTGGCGATCGCCTTCTCCATCCCGATGACCGTGCACGGCGGGACGGAACCCTTCCCCGCGCGCAACCTGGTGCTGTTCCTGACCTTCACCACCGTGATCGGCACGCTGGTCGTGCAGGGCCTGACCCTCCCGGTGCTCATCCGTGCCCTGAAGCTGCCCGAGCGCGACCCTCAGACCCTGACCCTGGCCGAGGCCCAGGCGCAGAGCGAGGCGTCCCGGGAGGCGGAGGCGCGCCTGGAGGAACTGCTCCGCGATGAGCGCAACGCCCTGCCGGAACCGCTCGCGGACCGGCTGCGCTCCGTTCTGGAGCGCCGCAGGAACGCCGTGTGGGAGCGGCTCGGGGCGGGCAACCCGGTCACCGGTGAGTCCACGGACGACACCTACCGGCGGCTCGCACGCAAGGTGATCGACTCCGAGCGCGAGGTCTTCGTACGGCTGCGCGACGAGCGGCGCATCGACGACGAGATGATGCGGACGCTGCTGCGTCGGCTGGACCTGGAGGAGGCGGCCCTCTACCGGGAAGAGTCGGACTGAGGAGACCGGGGGGTCCCTGAGGGGCGAAGGGCCGGTGGGGCCGTGTCCGGGCGTCCCGTGATCACGGCGGCCACGGTCGTTCCGGGTGCGAACGCGCCCTCCTCTGCGAGGGTGACGAGCCCGTACAGCATCTTGGCGACGTAGAGACGTTCGACGGGCATCCCGTGCCTCGCCCCGAAGTCCTCTGCGAAGGCGTCGAGCGC
This sequence comes from Streptomyces sp. NPDC057445, assembly GCF_042802855.1. NCBI lineage: Bacteria > Bacillati > Actinomycetota > Actinomycetes > Kitasatosporales > Streptomycetaceae > Streptomyces > Streptomyces sp. NPDC057445. The sequence goes on from NZ_JBHVDH010000018.1 coordinate 69,311, forward strand.
CGGGGCGGTGCGGGCGTAACCACCGAAATGGAAGCGCTCGTCCAGCGACCAGTCGCCCGCCGGGCCCCCGAAGGCGGCCCGCTGGAGTTCCTCGATCTCCCTGCCCAGGAAGCCGCCTTTCAGTACGGGTATGCCGAGCGCCCTCCGGCCGGGGGCGAGCCCGGCGGCCAGGCCCGCGAGCGTCCCGCCCGTTCCGCACGGCACGGCCACCACGTCGGCCACCGCGTGCAGCTCGCGCCCGAGGTCGCGGCAGCCGTGCGCGGCGAGAGCGTTGCTCCCGCCCTCGGGGACGACGTAGAACGCATCGGGCTCCTCGCCCTCCCCGAGCCGGGCGAGGATCGTGGCCAGCGTCTGCGGGTCGGCCTTGCGGCGGTAGGTCGCCCGGTCCACGAAGTGCAGCCGCATCCCGTCCTCGGCGCACCGGGCGAGCGAGTGGTTGAGGGGAAGGCCGGCGAGTTCGTCGCCTCGTACCACTCCGACGGTGGGGAAGCCGAGGAGCCGGCCTGCCGCGGCGGTGGCACGCAGATGGTTGGAGTACGCCCCGCCGAAGGTCAGGACCGGCCGCCCGGACGCGGCGAGCAGGTTCGGGGCGAGCTTGCGCCACTTGTTGCCGGGGAGGTCCGGGTGGATCAGATCGTCGCGCTTGAGCAGCAGCCGTACACCGTGCCGGGCGAAGCGCTCGTCCTCGACCGGCTCCAGGGGGGACGGGAGCCGGGGACGGAGGGCACCGAGGCCGAGCGCATTCACCCGGCCATTGTCACGCGCGCGTCATAACGGGCGCGTCCCGGGCGGGGCCGCCCGCGTCACAGCGACCGCCCGTGTCTCCCCGCCGCCCGTGGCGCTGCGGTCGTCCGTGAAGCACCGCGCCCGGATGAGCCTCCTCACTTCAGCCGTTCCTCGATGCGTGTGCGCATGGACTTCATGGTGAAGCCACATGGGTCGACCTTCCCCGGCTGCCACTCCAGATGGCCGATCACCGACCGCGCCGTCCAGCCGTGGCGCCGGCAGATCGCCGCCGCTGCCTTCTCCACGGCTTCCAGCTGGACCGCGGGCCAGGGGTCCTTGCCGTTGCCGAGGTTCTCGCACTCGAAGCCGTAGAAGTGCCGGTTCCCGTCGGTGTTCGCCTCGTTGTCCGGCGGCAGGCCCCGCTCGGCGATGACGGCGCGCAGGACGTCGTCGTCGCCGGGTCCCGCGTGGTTGGCGCGGCCGTAGCCGACCAGATGGACCCTGCCGTCCTTGGCGATGACACCGTGGCAGAGCGGTCCGGGGAGGGACGGATATCCGTTGCGGCAGATACGGACGGTGTTCGCGGTTCCCTTGGTGACCGTGTGATGGATCATCACGCCGTTCACAGGGCCCCAGGGACCTTTGTGGTTGCGGTTGTGGGTGCGCCAGTCGCCGACCTGGACGACCGTCAGCCCCTCGTCGCGCAGGGCGTCGAGGAAGCTGCTCGCGGACATGGGTGGGGCCATGACCGTCTCCTTCTTGAATTTGCGGCTCTGTTTTCGCTTGCTTGCGCATTTACGCCATGGGGGAGCGTCGGTGAGCGGAACGAGTCACTCGTACCGCACTCGCAACGGTCTATTACCCCAACACCGTTGGCAGGGCTCCCGTTTCGCTCAGGATGCGAACCAATTCGGACAACCGCGCCGCGGCGCGGTCACACGCATCCGTGCCGCTCGGCATTCGGCCACGGGTCGCTGGGCCGGGAGGGTGGAAAGCGCGCGTCGTGCCCCGACCATGTCCGGTTAGTCCCACTCATTTGTGTAATGGCGTGCCGACTCTCCGTGCTGGAAGGCTCCTCCTCGCAGGTCAACCCATGAATGTGAGGGAGTCTCATGTCGGTTGGTTCGGTTGGTGACGAGGTGCGCGAGGTCCGTGAGGGCCGTGAGGACCAGGCGGTACCGCAGCAGAGTCTCGGTACGGCCGCCGCGCGGAACCTGGCGACCACCACCAAGTCGGCACCGCAGATGCAGGAAATCACCTCCCGGTGGCTCCTGCGGATGCTGCCGTGGGTCCAGGTCCAGGGCGGTACGTACCGCGTCAACCGCCGGCTCAGCTATTCGGTGGGCGACGGCCGTGTGACCTTCATCCAGACCGGCAGCCAGGTCGAGGTCATTCCGGCCGAGCTCGGCGAGTTGCCGCCGTTGCGGGGGTTCGGCGACGAGGCGGTGCTGGGTGAGCTGGCACAGCGCTGCCGGCAGGTGCGGTTCGCGCCCGGCGATGTGCTGGCCGCGAAGGGCGAGGCGGCGGACCGGGTGTTCCTCCTGGCGCACGGCCGGGTGGAGCAGATCGGCACCGGCCCCTATGGCGACGAGGCGGTGCTCGGGGTCCTCGCCGACGGGGCGTACTTCGGCGACCGGTCGCTGGTCGACGGGGATGCCGTATGGGAGTACACGGCCCGCGCGGCGACCGCGTGCGTCGCGCTGGAGCTCTCCCGGCAGGACGTGCTCACCCTCGCGGACCGCGCGGAGTCGCTCGGCGCCCATCTCCTCTCCGTGGTGTCGATCCCCCATCAGCGGACCAACAAGTACGGCGAGGCCGCCATCGACCTCTCCGCGGGGCACGTCGGCGAAGCTCTCGTCCCGCATACGTACGTGGACTACGACGCGGCCCCTCGTGAGTACGAACTGAGCGTGGCCCAGACCGTCCTGAAGGTGCACAGCCGGGTCGCGGACCTCTACAACCAGCCGATGAACCAGACCGAGCAGCAGTTGCGGCTGACGGTCGAGGCGCTGCGTGAGCGCCAGGAGGACGAGCTCATCAACAACCGGGAGTTCGGGCTCCTGGCCAACTGCGACTACGGGCAGCGGATGCAACCGCACGACGGTGTGCCCGGCCCGGACGACATGGACGAGCTGCTCTCGCGGCGGCGCGGCTCCAAGCTCTTCCTCGCCCACCCGCGCGCCATCGCCGCGTTCGGACGCGAGTGCAGCAAGCGGGGCATCTACCCGGACACCGTGGACTTCGGGGGGAGCCGCATCCCGGCCTGGCGCGGAGTGCCCATCTTCCCCTGCAACAAGATCCCGATCTCGGACGCCAGGACCACATCCATTCTGTGCATGCGAACGGGCGAGGACGACCAGGGCGTCATCGGGCTGCAGCAGAGCGGCATTCCCGACGAGATCGAGCCGAGCCTGTCGGTCCGCTTCATGGGCATCGACGAGCAGGCGATCATCTCGTACCTCGTCACGGCCTACTACTCCGCGGCGATCCTCGTGCCCGACGCCCTCGGTGTGCTGGAGAACGTCGAAGTGAGCCGCTGGCGCTGACCGGTTGACCACCAGTTGACCCTCTGACCGGCGGGGACGGTGCCGCTTGCCGCCGTCCCCGCCCCCACCCCTCCACAGAGGAAGAGACCCGTGACCATGACCAGCACGGACACCGCCACCGATGGCCACGAGGCCGCGGCACTCCTGGAGCGCACCCGGATCGCCGTCGACCCCCGGCTGCGGGACACCGTCGAGTCGTTGCCCGGATCCATACGCCGTGTCGCGATGTACCACTTCGGCTGGGAGCACGCGGACGGCACCCCGGCCGCCGGCGGCGCGGGCAAGGCGATCCGGCCCGCGCTGGTGCTCGCCGCGGCACAGGCGCTCGGCGGTGACCCGCTGCAGGCCGTGCGGGCCGCGGCCGCGGTCGAGCTCGCGCACAACTTCACGCTCCTGCACGACGATGTGATCGACGAGGACCCGACCCGCAGACACCGGCCGACCGCCTGGACGGTGTTCGGCACCCCGGACGCCATCGTCGCGGGCGACGCCATGCTCGCCCTCGCCCTGCGGCTGCTCGCGGAGGACCGCCACCCGGCGTCCGCCCGGGCCTCCGCCCGCCTCGCTGCCTGCGTCATCGAGCTGTGCGCCGGACAGCAGGCGGACTGCGCCTTCGAGCAGCTCGACCCGCATGAGGTCTCGCTCGACGAATGCATCGCCATGGCAACGGCGAAGACGGGCGCGCTGCTGGGGTGCGCCTGTGCCCTCGGCGCGCTCTACGCGGGGGCGGGCGAGGAGGAGATCGCCGCCATGGACGCCTTCGGGCGGGAGGCGGGGCTGGCGTTCCAGCTCATCGACGATCTGATCGGGATCTGGGGCGACCCGGAGCGTACGGGCAAACCGGTCGGCGCCGACCTCGTCGCACACAAGAAGTCCCTCCCGGTCGTCGCCGCGCTGAGCTCGGGCACTCCGGCGGGGACGGAGCTGGCCGGGCTGTACACACGGCCGATGGACGACCGGGCCGTCCGCCGGGCCGCCGAGGCCGTGGACCGCGCGGGCGGCCGGGACTGGGCACAGCTGCAGGCGGCGGACCGGATGGCGCGGGCGGTTCAGCAGCTGTCCCGGGCCGTGCCGGATCTGGAGGCCGCCGGGGATCTGCTGTCCCTCGCCGAGTTCGTCACACGCCGCACGCGCTGATCCGGCCGGTGCGGGAGCCCGGTCCCCAACTCTAGGATCACAACGATCAGTTGGTGTTCCGATGGTGTTCCGAGAGAGGGGCCGGGCGTGGGCGTACGAATACGGCAGGCGGGGGAGAGCGACCGCGGGACGGTGGTGCGGCTGCTCGACGAGGCGTTCATGCACGACCCGGTGAGCAGCTGGGTGTTCCCCGACGAGAACCACCGCCGCAAGGTGCACGGCATCTTCATGGGGGTGTTTCTGGACCTGGTGCTCGCCGGTGGCCGGGTCGACATGACCGAGGACGGGGCGGCCGCGGCTCTGTGGCTCCAGGTGCCGGCCGGTCCGCCCGAGGAAGAGGACGACACCCCTGCCCGCATGCGTGAGATCGCCGACCCGGACAACGAGCGCGCCGAGCTCGTCGGACGGCTCACCGGTGCGGTCCACCCGCACGACAGGGCGCACGAATATCTGGTGCTCATCGCCGTCACCCCGGAACGGCAGGGGGAGGGCCTCGGCACCGCGCTGATCGCACCGGTGCTGGAGCGCTGCGACCGGGACGGTGTGCCCGCCTATCTGGAGGCCAGCAGCGCTCGCAGCAGCAGGCTGTACGAGCAGCTCGGCTTCGCCTTCACGAGCCGTACGGTCGATCTGCCCGACGGGCCGCACATGTGGCCCATGTGGCGGGAGCCGGTCGCCGGGCGAACCGCACGACCGGCCGCGGAGCCGAACGCACAGCCGGTCACTTCTCAGGGATGATCCGGGTGACGACGGTCTCCACCAGTTCGTCGAGGTCCCGGTCGGCGAGCACGCCGGGCAGCGTGAAGTGCTCCAGCAGCAGGCCCGTCATGGCGAGATAGAGAGCAAGGAAGGCATCCGCGTCGCCCGGCAGACCGGTGTCGAGGTGGAGGCGCCGGTTGGCGTCGAGCTCGGCCCTGATCGCCCGGTTGAGCTCGGCCTGCAGCGCCGGGCGGCGCGTGGCCTCCAGTCGCAGTTCCAGCATGGCGAGATAGCCGGTGCGCTCGGCGGCCATGCGCCGCACCAGCCGGCGCATCAGCTCGACGTACAGCTCACGGGTGGGCGCGGGCCGCATCGCCTCGTCGGTCGGGTCCGGGGCGGGGGCCATCCGTACATGGATCCGGGCGCCCGCCTGGGTGAACAGGTCGTCGCGGTTCGCGAAGTAGTTGGACGCCGTTCCCGCGGGCACGCCCGCCCGGCTGTCGACGGCGCGAAAAGTGAGGCCACGGGCCCCTTCGTGGGCGAGCACCTCGATGGCGGCGTCCACCAGGGCGATCCTGCGTTCCGGGTTTCTGGCCATCTCTTCGCGTACCTCCTCGACTCGCCTTCCGAAAAAGGCTCTTGCGCAACCACTACATGTGAAGCACTATAGCTGCAGTGGTTCGACCGGGAGAAGCGGGCGGACGTGTCCGACTCCCACAGATCGCCAACAGAAACAGGGGACCGGTTTGCGCAAGCTCACCTACTTCATCGCTTGCTCCATCGACGGCTTCATCGGAGACCCGAGCGGAGACGCCTCGTCCATGTTCGGTTTCGTGGACGCGGACTATCTGGAGTTCCTGAAGACCGAGTACCCGGAGACGATTCCGGTCCAGGGCCGTCAGGCGATGGGTGTCCAGGACGCGGGGAACAAGCACTTCGACACGCTGATCCAGGGGCGCGCCAGCTATCAGCTGGCGCTGGACGCCGGTATCACCAGCCCGTACGCACAGCTGCGTGAGTACGTCACCTCGCGCACCCTTGAGAAGTCCCCCGATCCCCATGTCGAGATCATCTCCGACGACGTGGTCGGCAAGGTCCGCGAGCTCAAGGACGAGGACAGCGAACTCGGCATCTACCTCTGCGGTGGTTCGCAGATCGCCGGTGAGCTGCTCGACGAGATCGACGAACTGGTGATCAAGACCTATCCGCAGGTGTACGGCGCCGGCATGCCGATGTTCGGCACCGATTTCGCCGTCACGGACTTCGCGCTGGACTGGGTGCGCACCTTCGACAACGGCGTGCTCGTACGGAAGTACAGCAGGAAGCGGTAGCGGATCGCGAGCCGGACGGACGGACGGTCGCCCGTGCGCTGTGCGTCCTGGGCGTGCCGCCCTATCCTTGACCCATGGGCAGCGAAGGACGCCGGACCGTCCGCCGCCCGCAGAGCGGGTATGCGTGCCCCGCTTGCGGACAGCCTGTCGGTACCGCCATCAGACGACGCAAGATCCTGGGGGCGTTCGTCCCCGAATGGGTTCCTGGACCCTGTCACAACCCCGCTTGTAAGGTCGGCGCCGAGCAGGCCGACGCCACGCGGACGGCGGATGCAGGGGAAGACCCCACCAGCGCCGAGGGCGATGCGAACGGAGAGCCGGCCGCGGGCTCGGCACCCGGTTCCGCCCCCTGACCGACCCTCCGACAGGGCCGTTCGGGCGTTCGATGCATTCGAAGGGGTGACCGGCTGTTCGGCGGAGCCGGTCATACCGCTACAGTCCGCGCCATGTCATCGGAGTCGACGGAAGTCTGGACCGGCTGGTACCGGGACCGCCGGGGTGCGGAAGCGATCGTGATCGCTGTTGCCGTGAGCGGGCGGGGAGTGCACACCCGCATCAGGGGTGTTGAGTACGTGGGCCCGAGTTTCTCGGGCCTGAGCGCGGCGGACTCGGGCGAAGCCCTCTCCGGCTGCGTAATGGAATGGGACATGCCGCTCCCCGTCGCCCTGGACGGGGCGGTCCAGCAGGCCACTCTCGGCTGTCTGCTCGCGCTCGGCGAGCGCGCGGCGGACGGCCGGCCGGACCGGGTGGACCTGAGTCTGACCCTGCACTTCGGCGGGGCGGCGTACGAGTCCGGGATCGCGGGCGGGGACTTCTACGAGGCACTCGGGCGCATCCGGCGGCAACTGCCCGCGGGCGCGGAGTTCGGGCGGAGGCTGCTGGAGAGCGCCTGAGCCCGGGGCCGCCGCGATCCCGCCGCAGGAGCCGGCCGGCATGCGGACGCCCCGCGCCCAGGTGCGGCTGACCTGGGCGCGAGGCGACATCGGGGCGGAGCCGGGTTGCGGGCCCGGGCCTCGCGGACCCGGGACCGGCTCGGGATCCTTCGCGGGGACCGGCTAGGAGACCTTGGCGAGGGCCGCGGCGAGCCCGTTGGCCCAGAGCTGGTTGACCCGGGCGCGCTCGGCCGCGTTGGGGTAGGCGTTCTGGCAGGAGGTGCCCGGGCCGCCGCCCGACATCAGCTCGCTGCACGGGCCGGAGTAGTGGTCGGGCAGCCCGAGCACATGGCCGGTCTCATGAGCGGTGACCCGGGTGGAGTTGTACTGCTGGTTCTGCCGGTAGTCGAGGAAGATGTAGCCGCGGCCGTGACCGTCGGTGCTGGCGTACGAGCCGCGCGAGTCGTTGCCCTCGTAGTACCGGAAGTCGGGGTTGCTGCCTTCCTGCAGCCGCACGTTGGAGACGGAGCTGTTCCAGATCTGGGTGCTGCTCGATATCTGCGAGCGGAAGCTGGGGGCGTTGCTCGCGCTGTAGATCACGGTGACGGCCTGGGCGCCGGGGCTCTTGGCGCGCTTCTCGGCCACCGACTTCAGAACGGCGTCGAAGAAGGCCCTGGTCGCCTTGGCGTCCTCCGCCGAGCCGGCGTAGGCGGCGGCCTTGGTGCTCCTACCGGCGGCGGCGCCGGCGGCGGTGTCGCCGGCCGAGGGACTCGCGGCGGCGGGGACGGCGGCGGTCAGCGCGGCGGCGAGTCCGAGACCGAGGGCGGCGGAGAGTAACGCCTTGGGGTGTCTCGCGGGGTGTCTCATGGGGGGTTCTCCTCGTCCGAGTGGGGATCGGTTGGGGAGAGTTTCAGGGAGCCTCGCTCGGCCGGGATGATGTCAACAGGCGATAGCACAACGGCATCACGCCATTGATCTGCCCCAACTACCCTGAAATCGTGGGGAATTACTGCGACACAGGTGTCTGGTGTGACTGAAGGTGCCGTCTTACGCTCAGTGCATGGAGCTGGAGGTGAGGCACCTGCGCGTCCTGTGCGCGATCGCCGACACAGGCAGTCTGCGCAAAGCCGCCCGGCAGCTGGGAATGAGCCAGCCCTCCTTGACGACCCAGCTGCGGCGTATCGAGAACACCCTCGGAGCGGAGCTGTTCTCACGCGAACGCAGCGGCTGCCGGCCCACCCCCCTGGGCCGTGTGGTGCTGAGCCGGGCACGCCCGCTCGTCGCCGAGATGTCCGCGCTGGTCATCGAGACGAGGGCAGCCGTCGCACGCGCCGACGACTGCCGTCTGCGTATCGGCTCCACGGCCAGCCGTGCCCTCGCGGGCTGGCTGCGGCGCCTGAGGCAGCGGCTGCCCGAGGGCAGGGACCTCTCCCTCCAGATGAACGTCTCGGCCAACACCCTGTTGCGCATGACCGCCGCCGGACAGCTCGACGTCGCCTTCGTCCACGAGGTGGAGGGCTGTCCGCTGCTCGTGCCGGAGGGGCTGGAACGCCGGGTCCTACTCGAACGCGAACCGCAGTTCATCTCCATGGCCCGCGACCACCCGTCCGCCGCGGCCTCCGTCGTCGACCTGAGGGAACTGGCGGGCGACCGATGGATGGTGGATCCGACCGTCGACGGCGAATGGGCCGGCCTGCGCCGCGTCCTGGCCGCGGCCGGTGTCGACCCGCCCGTCCTGCACGCGGACTACCACACGGCCGCCTCCCTCATCGTGGCAGGCGAGGCGGTCGCCCCTTGCCAGCCCACCTCCGGCCCCCGCGACGACATGGCCATCCGCCCCCTGCGGGGCGACCCGCTGGCGGTGCGGCTGCTTCTGTACTGGCGGCGCGGAGCGTGTACGGAGACGTACGAACTCGTCCACCGCGACCTCATCGCCGCCTACCGCGAGGCGGCCCTCCGCGCGGAGCCGTACCGCCAGTGGCTGCTCCGCAACAAGAGCCCGCTGCTGACCGCCCCGGCGGCCTGACCCCGCGCGGAGCAGGCCGCCGGGGCCGCCGGGCGGAAGCGACCGCCCGCGGTGCAGCAGGGCGGTCGGCCAGGGGGCGGCCGGTCAGCGGCTCGAAGGGTCCCGCCGCAGCGGCCGGCCGGAGCGTGAAGAAGAGAAGACCGCACCCGGCCGCTCGCCGCCGGATGTGCGGCGGACGACTGCGGACCGGGTGCGGGTAGTGCAGGCAGAAGGGCGAGTCACGCCTTCTTGGTCTCCCAGAAGATCTTGTCGATCTGGGCGATGTAGTCCAGCGCCTTCTGACCCGTCGCCGGGTCCGTGGACGCCTTCGCCGCCGACAGCGCCTTCAGGGCGTCGTTGACCAGCTGGTGCAGCTCCGGGTACTTCTCGAAGTGCGGAGGCTTGAAGTAGTCGCTCCACAGCACCGACACGTGGTGCTTGGCGAGCTCCGCGCGCTGCTCCTTGATGACCGTGGCGCGGGCCTGGAAGTGCGGGTCGTCGTTGGCGGCCATCTTCTCCTGGACGGCCTTGACCGACTCGGCCTCGATGCGGGCCTGGGCCGGGTCGTAGACACCGCAGGGGAGGTCGCAGTGCGCGCTGACCTTCACCTTGGGGGCAAACAGGCGGGAGAGCATTGAGCTGTCCTTCCTCGTGATCGTCTTCTCAGGTGGGACATTACTCCGTGAGAGGCGTGATTTCCCGAGTGCCCCCTGAGGCTTGGTCCAAAAGTCCGGGGCGGGTATGGGACCGCCGTCGGAACGTACCGTGGGAGCGGTCGGCGGGACCGGGAGGTGGACGATGACGGAACTGGGGCGGGAGCCCACAGCGCCCTTCGGGATCGCGGAGGTGACGGGCCCCTCCATGTATCCGACGCTGGTGCACGGGGACCAGCTGCTCGTGCACTATGCGGCGGTGCTCAGGGCCGGGGACGTGGCCGTGCTGCGGCACCCCCTGCAGCAGGACCTGCTGATCGTGAAGCGCCTGGTCGAGCGGCGTGACGGCGGATGGTGGGTGCTGGGGGACAACCCGCACGCCGAGGGGGACAGCCGGGTGTTCGGCACGGTGCCCGACGAGCTGCTCCTGGGGCGGGTGAGGGCCCGGTACCGGCCCCGTGGCGAGGATCAGCGCTCGGTGCGCTCCATCGTGGTCTGGCTGGTCTCGGCCGTGCGGCCGGTGCTGTCCGACCGCTCGCTCTCCAGGCGCTTGCGGGCCCGGTAGGCGGCGACGTTCGCACGCGTCGCGCAGCGGTCCGAGCAGTAGCGGCGGGAGCGGTTGGTGGAGGTGTCGAGGTAGGCGTTGCGGCAGGGTGCGGCCTGGCAGAGGCCGAGCCGGTCGACGCCGAATTCGGTGAGGTGGATGGCGAGTCCCATCGCGGCGATCGCCGCGTAGCCGGCTGTCGCGTTGGAGGGGTGGTCGGCGAGGTGCATGTGCCAGCGGGGCCTGCCCTCGTCGTCGAGGTGGTCGTGACCGGAGATCTGCGGGCTGACCGGGAATTCCAGCAGCAGCGAGTTCAGCAGGTCCACGGCCTGGGTCTGGTCACCGGAGTCGGCCGCGCCGAACACCGCGCGGAGCCTCGCACGTACCGAGCGGAAACGGGTCACATCCGCGTCCGTCGCGCGGCGGGCGGCCTGGGCGGACGGCCCGAAGAGCTCGCGGACCGCCTCGACGGACGTGAGGGTGTCCTTGTTGCGAGCCGGCTCCTCGGTGTTGACCAGACGCACGGCGTAATCCGAGTAAGAGGCCAGTTCCACTTGTAGTCCTTACGGATGGGGTCTAGTGTCGCCGACGGATGGGGTAACAGATGCTCTCACTTCGAGGGTATTACGAAGTGGAGGAAGTTCCATGACGGAGACTGCGGTGACCGGTACGGACTGGGCGGCCTGGCAGGAGAGCTGGGACCGCCAGCAGGAGTGGTACATGCCCGACCGCGAAGAACGCTTCCGGGTCATGCTCGACATGGTCGAGGCCGTCGTGGGCCCCGAGCCGAGAGTCCTGGACCTCGCGTGCGGTACGGGAAGTATCACGGACCGGCTGCTGAAGCGGTTCCCGAAAGCGGTCAGTGTCGGAGTGGACCTCGACCCCGCGCTGCTGGCCATCGCCCGGGGTTACTTCGCCGGCGACGACCGCGTCACCTTCGTGACCGCCGACCTCACCGACCCCGAATGGACCGCGGCCCTGCCGCACGACGCGTACGACGCCGTCCTCACCGCCACGGCGCTGCACTGGATCCGCACCGAGCCGCTCGCCACCCTCTACGGGCAGATCGCCGGACTCGTCGCGGACGGCGGCGTCTTCATGAACGCCGACCACATGAAGGACGGCACCACGCCCCGCATCAACGCCGCCGAGCGTGCCCACCGGCACGCCGGCATGGACCGCGCCAGGGCCGGCGGGGCGCTCGACTGGGCCGAATGGTGGGCCCTCGCCGCCAAGGACCCCGTACTGGCCGCCCCCACCGCCCGCCGCTTCGAGATCTACGGCGAGCACGCGGAGGGCGACACGCCTTCGGTGGACTGGCATGCGAGCACCCTGCGCGCCGCCGGCTTCGCCGAGGCCCGGGCGGTCTGGGCATCGCCGTCCGACTCCCTCGTCCTCGCGGTCAGGTAGCCCCCGGGGGCCCCGGGCACGGCAAAGGGCGGGTACGGGCGCATCGCGCGCCCGTACCCGCCCTTGCGGTCCCTGCTTGCTACAACACCTTGGAAAGGAACGCCTTGGTGCGGTCGTGCTGCGGGTTGGTCAGCACATCGCGGGGGTTTCCGGACTCGACCACGACGCCGCCGTCCATGAAGACGAGGGAGTCGCCGACCTCACGCGCGAAGCCCATCTCGTGGGTGACCACGACCATGGTCATGCCCTCCTCGGCAAGGCCGCGCATGACGTCGAGGACGTCGCCGACCAGCTCCGGGTCCAGAGCGGAGGTGGGCTCGTCGAAGAGCATCAGCTTCGGCTCCATCGCCAGGGCACGGGCGATGGCGACACGCTGCTGCTGGCCGCCGGAGAGCTGGGAGGGGTAGTTGTTGGCCTTGTCGGCCAGCCCGACCCGGTCCAGCAGGCGGGCGGCCCGCTCCCGGGCCACCGACTTGGTCTCGCCCTTGACCTGGACCGGGGCCTCCATGACGTTCTCGAGGGCGGTCATGTGCGGGAACAGGTTGAAGCGCTGGAACACCATGCCGATGTCACGGCGCTGGAGGGCGACCTCGCTGTCCTTCAGCTCGTAGAGCTTGTCGCCCTTCTGGCGGTAGCCGACGAGCTGGCCGTCGACGGACAGCCGGCCGGCGTTGATCTTCTCGAGGTGGTTGATGCACCGCAGGAAGGTCGACTTGCCGGAACCCGAGGGACCGATGAGGCAGAACACCTCACGCGGGGCGACCTCCAGGTCGATGCCCTTGAGGATGTGGGCTGCGCCGTAGGACTTGTGTACGCCCTCGGCCTTCACCATGGCGGTCATGTCACACCCCCCTGGGGCTCTGAAGGGAAAGCAGGTTCGCCTTGACGCGCTGCCACGGAGTGGGCGGCAGCTGGCGCAGCGAACCGCGGGCGTAGTACCGCTCGACGTAGTACTGGCCGACGCTGAAGACGCTGGTCAGGGCCAGGTACCAGATCGAGGCGACGATCAGCATCTCCATGATGGCGAAGGAGGTGGAGCCGATGTTCGTCGCCGCCCGGAGCAGATCGGTGTACTGAACCGCCGAGACCAGGGAGGACGTCTTGAGCAGGTTGATGAACTCGTTGCCGGTGGGCGGCACGATCACCCGCATCGCCTGCGGCAGCACGACCCTGCGCATGGTCTTGCCGGTCGGCATGCCCAGCGCGTGCGACGCCTCGGTCTGGCCCTCGTCGACCGACTGGATGCCGGCCCGGACGATCTCGGCCATGTAGGCGCCCTCGTTGAGTCCCAGACCCAGCAGGGCCACAAGGAACGGGGTCATGACATCGACCATCTCGTCCTTGTAGAACCCGATGTTCAGAATCGGGAAGATCAGCGCCAGGTTGAACCACAGCAGAAGCTGCACATACACCGGGGTGCCGCGGAAGAACCAGATGTACAGCCAGGCCACCGCGCCGGTGACCGGGTTCTTCGACAGCCGCATGACCGCGAAGACGATGCCCAGCACCAGGCCGATCGCCATCGACAGGACGCTGATCAGGATCGTGTTCAGCGCACCCTGGATGATCCGGTCGTCGAACAGGTAGTCGCCGATGGTGGCCCATCGGATGTCGCCCTGGGAGAACGCATACGCGAGCCAGCCCAGCAGCCCGAGAACGATCACACCGGAGACCCAGCGGCCGTAGTGCCGTACCGGGATCGCCTTGATCTGCTCGGGGTGAGCCGCGACGGCGTCTTCCTTGCTCACCGACGAGCCTGCTGGCGGCTCGTCGGCGGGCGTCTTGTCGAACTTGTCAGTCACAGTGACTGCCCTTCAGTGGAACGCTTGAGGCGAGGTACGCCAGGACTTACTTGCCGGCGTTGACGGTCGCCTCGGTGACAGCGCTGTTCTTGACGTCCCACTTTTCCAGGACCTTGGCGTACTCGCCGTTCTTGATGATCGCGTCCAGGGCTTCCTTCAGCGCGTCACGCAGCTGAGTGTTGTCCTTGTTGACAGCGATACCGAACGGACCGGCGTCGGTCTGGCCGCCCGCGACCTCGAAGTCGTTGCCGCCGCCCGCGGTCTTCGCGATGTGCGCGGCGACCGGGTAGTCGTTGAGGTCGGCCACGGCGCCGCCGGACTTCACCCGGGTCTGGGCCTCGGCGTCGGTGTCGAACGCCTCGATCGTGAGCTTGCCCTTGTCGTCCTTCTCGCACTTCGTGGCCTGGGCCTTGAAGGTGTCCTCGTAGATCGTGCCGCGCTGGACGGCGACCTTCTTGCCGCACAGGTCGTCGAGCGAGGTGATCTTCTGCGGGTTGCCCTTCTTGACCAGCAGCGAGACACCGGAGGTGAAGTAGTCGACGAAGTCGACGCCCTTACCGGTCTTCTTGCCCTTGTCGTCCAGGCCCTCCTGGCGGGCCTTGGTGTCGCTCATGGCGGACATGACGACATCCTGGCGGCCGGTGTTGAGCGAGGAGATCAGACCGTCGAAGGTGCCGCTGGTGAACTCGAACTTCACGCCGAGCTCCTTGCCCAGCGCGGCGGCGATGTCGGGGTCGATTCCGACGATCTTGCCGCCCTCCTCGTACTCCATCGGGGCGTACGCGGCGTCCGTGCCGACCTTGACGACGCCGGCGTCCTGGTACTTCTTCGGGAGCTTGTCGAAGAGCGGGGCGCTGCTGCCCGCGGTGCTCTCCTTGGCGGTGCCCGATCCCGAGTTCGTCTGGTCACCACACGCAGTGAGCATCAGCGAGCCGGCGACCGCGATCGCGCCGACCGCGGCGATCCGGGACCTGGCGGCGGTCGTACGACGGGTGGTGCTTGCGGTCATGATCGTGGTCCTCCGGCATGTGAAGGGAGTTGCCAGACGGGTGCGTACTCATCTTCGAGTGTCGCCATCCCGTGTGTTTCCGGCATCTTGCCATTCGGATCCGCCCATTCAGCTCTCTCCGCATGTCAAAATCGGATAACGGGTGACCCCCCGAACTGCCACAGGCCGGTACATCCGGCCTCGACACACCGCATCATCTGCGGTTTTTCCTTCTGCAGGCCGGAAAATCTTCAGGCCGATCTTTCGCGTGCGAGTGCGATTCATGCCGGTTCCGCCAACGGTTCCCGACTTGTCGCGGCGTCCCGTATGGCCCGCGTCACCGACCGGTCACTGAGCGGGTAATGGACTCGTCGGCGGTGCCGTCCGTCAGGTAAGAAGGATCCTTACACCCCTCATCCGGGGCTCAGGGCGCGTTGTGCGGCGCGCCCGCGCGTACGTACCTCCCCCTGGCGGGCGGGCCAACCGCCCAGCGCAGGGGACGGACGCGGTGCCCGCCCACCCCTCCTCAACCAGGAGTGGCCACCCTCAACTGATGAAGACTTAAGGGGTCAACCAAACATGGCAGCCGAGATCGTCAATCCCCACAGCGAGAGCGGTTCGGACGCGGAGAGCGCCGCCGGAGAATCCGGCGAACCCTTCGATCCGGCCTTCGCCCTTCACCGCGGCGGCAAGATGGCCGTCCAGGCCACCGTGCCCATCCGGGACAAGGACGACTTGTCCCTCGCGTACACGCCCGGCGTCGCCAGGGTGTGCACCGCCATCGCGGAGCAGCCCGAGCTCGTCCACGACTACACCTGGAAATCGCAGGTGGTCGCCGTGGTCACGGACGGTACGGCCGTCCTCGGCCTCGGTGACATCGGTCCGGAGGCCTCGCTTCCGGTGATGGAGGGCAAGGCGATCCTGTTCAAGCAGTTCGGCGGCGTGGACGCGGTGCCGATCGCGCTCGCGACCACCGACACGGACGAGATCGTGGACACCGTCGTGCGGCTCGCTCCCTCGTTCGGCGGCGTGAATCTGGAGGACATCTCGGCACCGCGGTGCTTCGAGATCGAGCGCAAGCTGCAGGAGCGGCTCGACATCCCCGTCTTCCACGACGACCAGCACGGTACGGCGGTCGTCACCCTGGCAGCCCTGCGGAACGCGGCGAAGCTGACCGGGCGCGGTCTCGGTGACCTGCGCGCGGTCATCTCCGGAGCGGGTGCGGCCGGTGTCGCCATCGCCAAGTTCCTGCTCGAAGCCGGTCTCGGCGATGTCGCCGTCGCCGACCGCAAGGGCATCGTGAGCCGCGACCGGGACGACCTCACCCCGGTCAAGCGGGAGCTCGCCGAGATCACCAACCGTGCGGGTCTGTCCGGGTCGCTGGAGACCGCGCTGGCGGGCGCGGACGTCTTCATCGGCGTGTCCGGCGGTACGGTGCCGGAGCCCGCGGTCGCCTCGATGGCGCCGGGAGCCTTCGTCTTCGCCATGGCCAACCCGAACCCCGAGGTCCACCCCGACATCGCGCACAAGTACGCCGCGGTCGTGGCGACGGGCCGCAGCGACTACCCGAACCAGATCAACAACGTGCTCGCCTTCCCGGGCATCTTCGCGGGCGCGCTCCAGGTGCGGGCGTCCCGGATCACCGAGGGCATGAAGATCGCGGCGGCGAACGCGCTGGCGGACGTGGTGGGCGACGAGCTCGCCGCGGACTATGTGATTCCGTCACCGTTCGACGAGCGGGTCGCCCCGGCGGTCACGGCAGCCGTCGCGGCCGCCGCCCGCGCGGAGGGCGTCGCCCGCCGCTGATCCGCCTCGGGCGGGGTCCCACGCTGTGGACGGGCCGCGTCGCACACCCTTCGGGGTGGGCGACGCGGCCCGTTTCCCGTGGCGGGCGCCGAGAGGTGGCCGCAGTCCCGGGGCCGCCGTCTGCGCACAGGGCCGGGAAGGCATGACCGACGGCACGTCCCCCGGCCGCGAGACGCCGCGGACCGGTGCGCGCCCCATCTGACGTTCCAGCTCCCGGCACACTCTTTGCGTCCCCTCGCGGGGCCACCGGTTCTGACCGCTTCCGGAGGGATGACCGCACCCTGTGCCGAGCGTGGACGTAACGCCCGTACGTTACCCGGGAGTTGTCTGAACAAGTCTGGGCGGTTGTTCCGCAGGCCGTCTTCCCCGGTTCATCACCACCTGCTGGGATTCGCACGCCGATCTCAACTCGGGAGGCGTGAGTGAATCTTGTAGTGAACGGTGATGCCGAGAGCGGGCCCGGAGGGTCCGCCGATCCGGTCAGCAGCGTGACCGGGTGGGAGGTGCGGGAAGGGGCGCCCGCACTCGTCGCGTACAGCTTCGGGGGCGGATACCCGACGCCCGCCGATCCCGGGCCTGCCACCCGGGGCAGCCGGTTCTTCTCCGGCGGGAACAGCCCCCGCACCGCCCTCGTCCAGGACATCGCCCTGCCCGCACAGGGCGCCACCGGACGCGCGGCCGTCGACACGGGACGGGTGAGATACACCCTCGCCGGGTGGCTCGGCGGATACGCCACGCAGGAGGACGGCGCCCGGCTCTCCGTGGAGTTCCGGGACGCCAGGGGCACCCCCGTCGCCCTGTCCGTCCTCGGCCCCGTGACGGCCGCCGAACGACTCTCACGCACCGCGCTGGTGGAACGCACCGCGTCCGCCACGGTGCCGCCAGGGGCCCGCACCGCGCGCGTGCTGCTCGTCTTCACCCGCAGCGGCGGCGGGACGTCCAACGACGGCTACGCCGACGCGATATCGCTCACCTTGACCGCCACCGGGGGACGCATATGACCAGGCTCAACCGTCGTGATCTGCTCAAGGCCGCGGGCGCCGCCGGAGCCCTGGGCGTCGCCTGGCCGCTGAGCGCGGGCCTCTCGCCCGCGCAGGCCCTAGAGGCGGCAGAGGCGCTCGGCGCGGACTACGACCCCGCGCCGTTCACCCTGGGCGTCGCCTCCGGCGACCCGGGGCCCGGGGGCGTCCTGCTGTGGACCCGTCTCGCACCCGAGCCCCTCGCCGCAGAGCAACAGCTGCCCGAGATCGTCGAGGTCGACTGGGTCGTCGCCACGGACCCCCGGCTGCGCCGCGTCGTCGCCCGCGGCACCGCTCCCGCCTCCGCCACGCTCGGCCACAGCGTGCACGTCCCCGTCTCCGGTCTGCGTGCGGGCACCCACTACTGGTACGCGTTCAAGGCCCTCGGCAGGACCAGCCGCACAGGCCGCACGAAGACCGCACCTCTCGGCGACGTGACCTCGGTCCGCTTCGCCGCCGCCAACTGCCAGGCCTTCCACGACGGCTTCTACGCCGCCCACCGCGGCATCGCCCGCGAGAACGTCGACTTCGTCGTCCACCTCGGCGACTACATCTACGAGCACGGCCAGGTCGGCGGCGTCCCGGCCGACCATGTCCGCGACCACGAAGGCCCTTCGGTCTTCACCGTCGCCGACTACCGCCGCCGCCACGCCCTGTACAAGGGGGACGCCTCGCTGCGCGAGGCCCACGGCGCCCACCCCTGGTTCCTCACCTGGGACGACCACGAGGTCGCCAACGACTACTCCGGCACGGGCGGCGGCGCCCCCTTCATGCAACGCCGCGCCGCCGCGTACCAGGCCTGGTACGAGAACATGCCCCACCGTGACGCCGGTTCCTCCGCCCTGCCCGATCCCGAGATCCACCGGGTCCGCCGCTGGGGCAACCTGCTGGAGCTCACCGTGCTCGATCTGCGCTCGTACCGCTCGGCGCAGAACCTCGCCGACGGAACGATCCTGGGCGCCGGCCAGAAGTCCTGGCTCAAGCAGAACATCGACCGCGCCCCCGGCTCCTGGCACGTCTGGGCCAACTCGATCATGCTCAGCCAACTGCGCGGCCGCCCCGGGGGGCCGTACATGTTCACCGACCAGTGGGACGGCTTCCTCGCCGAACGCAAAGAAGTCCTGAACCACGTCCGCAACAGCGGGATGGAGGACCTCGTCGTCGTCACCGGCGACTGGCACTCTGCCTTCGTCGACGACATCCGGCCCGACTACGACGACACCTCGTCGCCGGTCGTCGGTACGGAGTTCACCGCGCACTCCGTCACCTCGGGCGCCTACTCCCCGGACTGGAACAGGACCAACGGCCCGGTCATGGGCGCGGCCAATCCGCATCTGAAGTATTTCGAGGGCAACCGCTACGGCTACGACGTCTACGAGGTCACGCCGCGGCGCTTCAGCGCGCACATGCGGGTGATCGCCGACCGCCGCGATCCGGCCTCGCCCGTCACCACGCTGACCACGTTCCACGTGGACCGCGGGAGGGCCGGCTCGTACGAGGACCCGGCGACGAAGAACTCGCCGGCGCAGTACCGCCGGGACTGATCCCCGATCCGGTCACTGTAAAGAGGGCGTGTGTCACACCGGTGCGCGGTTCCGCCGCGCACCGGCCCGTCCTATCGTCAAGGTCATGTTCGCTGCCTACGCCGCCCGCATCGACCGTGACCAGCCGCTGACCGGACTCGAGCTGGGTGAACGCCCTGCTCCCGAGGCGCCTCCGGGCTGGACGACCGTGAATGTCAAGGCCGCGTCCCTCAACCACCACGACCTGTGGTCGCTGCGGGGCGTGGGCCTCTCCGAGGACAAGCTTCCGATGATCCTCGGCTGCGACGCCGCGGGCATCGACGCGGACGGGAACGAGGTGGTGATCCACTCGGTCATCGGCCAGACCGGCCACGGCGTCGGCCCGGACGAGCCCCGCTCCATCCTGACCGAGCGTTACCAGGGCACCTTCGCCGAACAGGTCGCCGTGCCCGCGTGGAACGTGCTGCCCAAGCCGAAGGAGCTTTCCTTCGAAGAGGCCGCGTGCCTCCCGACCGCCTGGCTGACGGCCTACCGCATGCTCTTCACCAACGCGGGCGTGCGCCCCGGCGACTCCGTCCTGGTCCAGGGCGCGGGCGGTGGTGTCGCGACCGCCGCGATCGCGCTCGGAAAGGCGGCCGGACTGCGCGTCTTCGCCACCAGCCGTGACGAGGCCAAGCGGAAGCGGGCCGTCGAGCTGGGAGCCGTCGACGCGTTCGAGCCCGGCGCACGACTGCCGCAGCGCGTGGACGCGGTCATCGAGACCGTCGGCGCCGCCACCTGGTCGCACTCGATCAAGTCGCTCCGACCCGGCGGCACGCTGGTGATCTCGGGCGCGACCAGCGGCGACCGGCCCTCGCACGCCGAGCTCACCCGGATCTTCTTCCTCGAGCTGAAGGTCGTCGGCTCCACCATGGGGTCCAAGGACGAGCTGGAGGACCTGCTGTCCTTCTGCGCGGCCACCGGCGTGCGCCCGGTGATCGACGAGGTGCTGCCGCTGGACCGCGCGCGGGAGGGCTTCGAGAAGATGGCGTCCGGTGAGCTGTTCGGAAAGATTGTCCTGACCAACTCTTGATGGTTCGTCAGATTCCTTGATGGGATCTCCGGCACTGCCGTCGTGCCGTGCCGGAGGTCGCCATGCACCGCCTGCTTGCCGTTGCCGCCTGCTCCGTCGTCCTGGCCGGGGGGTCGCCCGCCCTTGCGGACACCGGCCCGTCGGACGTGCCCCGGCTGACCGACGACCGAGGACGGGTCCTCACCCTGCGCGGCTGGAACGTCGAGGACAAGACCCACCGCGGCGAGCAGGCCCTCTCGGCCATCACGGAGGGGCACTTCCGGGACCTGCGCGCCCAGGGCTTCGACTTCGCCCGGCTGCTGGTCTTCTGGGACGACCTGGAACCGGTGCGCGGCCGGTACAGCGAGGCGTATCTGCACAAGATCGAACGAGTACTGGACTGGGCGGCGAAGTACGACGTCCAGGTCCTGATCGACGCCCACCAGGACGTCTTCGGGCCCGCTTTCGGCCATCGCGGTATCCCGGAGTGGGCGACCCGGACGGACGGACTGCCGTTCACGCCCCATCCGGACGACTGGTTCGCCGAGTACTTCGAGCCGGCCGTGCAACGGGCCTTCACCCACTTGTACGAGGATCCCGATCTGCGGCGCGCGCAGGCGCGGATGTGGCGGACGCTCGCCGACCGCTTCGAGGCGCATCCGGCGGTCCTGGGCTACGACCTCATCAACGAGCCGATGGGAGAGATGAGGGAGGGCGAGGATCTGCCGTCCGCCGCCCGCCGCATCGAGCGCGACCAGCTCACGGCGATGTACAACCGGCTCGCGGACGCCGTGCGTTCGGTCGACCAGGACAACTGGATCTTCGTGGAGCCGACCCCGATCGTCGGTGAGGGCGTCCCGACCGGCCTCGGAAAGATCAAGGACCCCAAGGTCGTCTACGCCCCGCACTTCTACAACGCGGCGATGGAGGCCGGTGCGGACTACGACCCCGCGGCCGGCTGGATCGAGTCGTACGAGGCCGCCGTCACCGCGTACCCGAAGCGGTACCGGGTCCCGGTGGTCGTGGGGGAGTGGGGCCCGCTCAACAGCTCACTGCCGAACATGGGCCGCTTCTACCGGGACGCACTCGCCTCGCTGAGCCGCTACAGCTCGGGGTGGGCGGGCTATGTGTGGTGCTACGGGGGCGGCTACTGCGCGATGGACGGCGACGGCCGCCTCCACAAGAACAAGGACCGGACCGCGGCGCCCTACGCTCCGGCGGTCGCGGGGGTGGTGCGGGCGGAGGCGTGGGATCCGGTGGCGGGGGTGTACCGGCTCACGTACGACGCGCGCGGGGGTGTTACGGAGCTGTCGCTGCCGCCGCACCCACGGGGCTGGCGGGTGACGGTGTCCGGCGGCACGCTGCTGGGCGACCGGGTGTACGCCCGGCCGGGCGCGCGTGTGGTTGTCCGGGTCGGCCGCGGTGCGGGTGCGGGTGCGGGTGCGGTTCGGGGTTGGCCGGTGCCGTGACGGGGGCCGGGGTGTCCGTCCTCAAGCGCCGGACGGGCTCAGGTTGTCGTGGTGGGCGGTGCCGTGACGGTTGGCCGGTGTGTCCGTCCTCAAACGCCGGACAGGCTTGGTGTACGGGGTTGGCCAGTGCCGTGACGGCGGCCGGGGTGTCCGTCCTCAAACTCCCCCAGACTTCGTCCGGGGGGACCCCCAACAGGCTGTGGGTGGTGGGGCGGGGCCCCTCCGGGCTCGACTCCTCGGGGACGGCGGCGTACCGCCCACCTCGCAGGCAGCCAGTAGTCCCGCCGTCCCCTGCGGGGCCGACCCTGCACGGCCCCGCCCCTGGCGCGTTGCCGACTGCCGCCCGGTGGGTGGGCAACAGACACACGGAGATCGGCGAGCGGCCCCCACCCCTGGCCCCGACGTCAACGACCCGGTCCGGGCCGACCCCGTACACCTGAGCCCGTTGGGGGTCCCCCCGGACGAAGTCTGGGGGAGATTGAGGACGGACACCCCGGCCAACACCACGGCACCGGCCAACACCGACAACGACCCCCGGCACCCTCACGCCGTAGGCGTGCCCCGCAGCAGCGCCACGATTTCGGTTGCCGCCCTCGCGAGGTGGCGGCGGGTCTCTGCGAGCTGAGGTGGTGTCACGCCGTGGTCGCGGGCCGCGTCGCGGATGTCGTCGCGGAAGCGGTCCAGGAGACGCTCCAGGTCGCGCGCCGCGTCCCCGGTCTCCGCCGTGTCCTTCGCCCAGTCGGACCCGGCCGTTTCCGCCGACGTCCCCGCCGACGTCTCCGCCCGCGGCTGCGACGCCGCCCCCCGCGCCATGTTCCCCAGCTGGGTGGTGAGTTCGGAGAGACCTTCCCGCACCCCCGTAGGCCAGTCGCCCCGCGCGAAGTGGCCCTGCACCTGGTCCTGGACCTGGCGTGCGATGCGCTGGACCTCCTCGCGGGCCCGCTCCTGCGCCTCCTTGGCCTGGCGGCGCGCGGCCTGTGCGTCCTCACGGGCGCGCCGCGACTCGTCCTTGGCCCGGCGGGCCTGTTCCTTCCACTCCTGCTTGGCCCGCCGCATCTCCTCCTTGGCCGAGCGCCATGTCTCGCCGTCGTCGGCAGGCGGGCCGCCGCGCCGGTTCTCCGTCGCCGCCGCCCGCATCTCGCTGCGGAGCTTCCCCGCCGCACCCCGGACGTCGTCGCGGATCTCCGCGGCAAGTTCCGAGACGGACTCGCGGATCTCCAGCTCCAGGTCGGCCAGTTCCCCGCTCCGCCCCGCCAGCTCCGCGCGCCCGGCATCGGTGATCGAGTACACCTTGCGGCCGCCTTCGGTGGCGTGCGTGACGAGCCCCTCGGCCTCCAGCTTGGCGAGCCTCGGGTACACGGTGCCGGCGGACGGCGCGTAAAGCCCCTGGAAGCGCTCCTCCAGCAGGCGGATCACCTCGTAGCCGTGGCGCGGTGCCTCGTCGAGGAGCTTCAGCAGGTAGAGGCGAAGTCGGCCATGGGCGAAGACGGGTGGCATGTCAGAGCACCTTCCCGGTGGGCGCGTCGCCGGGTGCGCCGTCGCCCGGTGCGGCGCCGGGCCCTTCGTCGCCCGGTTCGTCCGTGGGTGGACGCCGCAGCAGTGCGATGGAGCCGGAGACGGTCGTTGCCCGCAGCGTGCCGTTGCCCGCGCCCAGCGTGCCGGTGATCTTCTTCGCGCCCCACTGCCCGCTGACCCGCAGGTCCTCGAAGGCGTTGGAGACGGCCCCGCTCGCGGTGTTGGCCTCGACGCGGGCGTCCGCCGGGTGCGGCAGCCGGATCGCGACCTCGCCGGAGACGCTGTTGAGCCGGATGTCCGTGGGCGTCCCGTCGAGGTCGACCACCATGTCGCCGCTGACCGAGTCCGCACGTACGGACGAACCGGCTCCGTCGATCACGGTCAGATCGCCGGAGACGGAGTTGAACCGCAGATCGCCGGTGACGGCCTGGGCCTCGAGACTGCCGGAGACGGTCTCCGCCCGTACTTTGCCGGCAAGCCGGACGAGCGTGGTGTCGCCACTGACTCCGTGTATGTCCGTGCGTCCCCGGATCCCGGAGACGACGGCCGCGGCGCCGACGACGCCGACCTCCACGGCCGCCCCGGACGGCACGGCGAGGGACACGACCACGTTGCGGTGCCAGCCCTTGCGGTCGAGCAGCTTGAGGAAGCCCTTCCAGGGCACGTCCTCGTACGCGACCGTGAGCGCGGAGCCGGTCCGCGTCACGATCAGGGGCGGCCCCTCGATCTCGGAGACCTCCAGGCGGGCGGAGTCCTCGTCGGTGCCGACGACGTTCACCGTTCCGTTGACGATGCGCACATCGAGGGACGTCACGGGTTCGTCGAACGCGAGCTTCTGGGGCTCGGCGACTGTCCACGTCGACTCTGGCATGGTGCTGACCTCCCGGCGGTCCGGACGCAACATATCGCGTCTTCCGATGAATACGATATATCGCGAGCAGGGGAAGTCAAGGGCGTCGATGCCATACGCATCAAACAGGGGCAAAGTGCCTTAGCGTATGGGCATGGTCGCGACATCCATGGGTGCTCTGCTCCTCTGCCGGGCCGAGCCGGCCGCCGTGCGTCCCGCGGCCCAGCTCCTGCGGGAGCAGCTCCTTCTCGCCGCGGCGGGCGGCGACTGGAGCGTGCTCTTCCCGGAGGGCAGGCCGTGGCGGGCCGGTCCGGATCCCGTCGACCGGGTCGTCACCGGCTGGGCCACGGCCCTCACCGTCGGCGTGGACGCACCTGTCGTGCCCTGTGGTGGGACGCCGATCGGTTCGGCTGCGTCCTCGCCGCCGGCTTCCGTCGCCCCGTCGGATACATCTGGCTCGCGGACGGCACCCCGGTCGGCGAGGACGAGGCGATGCGTACGTTCGCGGGCCGCCTCGGTCTCGATCCCGTCCGCGACGGGCAGGCCCTGGAGTCCCTCACCCGCCCCGACCCGGCTGCGGACGGCCGAGCACGCCTTGCCGGCCTCGTCGCGGTCATGGGCCTCACAGGCCTCGACCTGCCCGCAGGCCTCGCCCCCGGTGAACCCGCCGACCGGCTCCGCGCGGCTGTGCGCGCACTGCCGGACGCCGAGACGGTGGAGTGGCGCGGCCGACGGGACGCGGTCCGGTCCGGTCCCGACGAGGACCGTGCCGGACCGCACGCCGACCGGTCCCATGCGGTCCCGTCCGGCCCCGATGCGGTCCCGGCCGGGCCTCCCGGCTCCTGTCTTCGCGGACCGGCCGCCCGCCCGTTCTCCGCCGTCCAGCTGGCCGCGGGCCTCCCCCTCACGCTCTGGGGTCTCACCCGTCGAAGCCGGGGCTGGGCCACCGCAGGCGCGATCCTGCTCGCCCACGGCATCCTCGGCCTGGCAGAGGCCCGCCTCCGCACACGCGCCGGCGCGCGGTGACCGTGCCCTCCGCGGTGGCTACTCCTCGTCGTCCTCGTCGTCGAGCCGTGCCAGCCAGGTGGCGAGACGCTCGACGGGGACCTCGAAGTCCGGATTGAGATCGACGAACGTGCGCAGCTGTTCGGCGAGCCACTCGAAGGTGATCTCCTCCTCGCCGCGCCGCTTCTCCAGTTCCTCGATGCCACGGTCGGTGAAGTACATGGCAAACAGCCTAATGTCCCTCGGCGCGGACCCTGTCCGGACCGGACGTGGCCACTTCGGAGGTCCTTCCCGATGATCCCCACATCGCCCTCGTCCCGGCGTTAATCTGCGGGGAGTTGGGGGAACGGGGGATGCCATGGGGGACAGTGAGGCTCGTATCACGCGCATCGTGCTGCCGGACGGCACGCCGGTCTGGGCCCGGATCTCCGGCGCCGAGGCGCTCGAGCGCCCGCTTCCGTCCGGGTCCGGGGGTCTGTCGTACAGCGACACCGGGTTCGCCGAGCAGGTGCAGGCCAGGGTCGAGAGTCTGCAGGGGATCGTGACCGGCGTCGCGCGGTCGCTCGCCGAACCCTTGCGCTCGGTGCGGCCGGACGAGGTCAGCGTGGAGTTCGGGATCGAGCTCACCGCGAAGGCGGGCAAGGTCGTCGGGCTGCTCGCGGACGGTGAGGCCAAGGGTGCCATCAAGGTCACGCTCACCTGGAACGGCGGCGGTCCGCCCGTCGACACCCCGGCCACGCCTCCGGTGCCCGCGCAGTCGACGACCTCGCAGGCGACGGCCCGGCCCGTGCCGCCGATGCCGACCGATCCACCCCTCACGGGCGGGGCGGCACCGGGCGCACCGGGGCATCCGGACGGCACGCCGCCGTCCGGCGGCGACGGATCATGAACGGAGGGCGGGACGGGGGCGCAGGGGGCGTCCCGGAGCGGACGCGCCGTGCGCTCATGAACCTCGTGATGGCCGCGACCGTACGTATCCATGCGACGGAGCCGGGGCATGCTCCTCGCGGATGCGGCGGAGGATTCCTGGGGAGCGGGTTCTTCGTCGCACCCAGCTGGGTCCTGACGTGCGCACACGTCGTGATGCAGGGGGAGGGGCGCGAGGTGGACATCGTCTTCGAGACCGCCCCCGGCCGTGGTGAGACGACCGTCCGCGGCACGGTCGTCGCGACGCTGCCCGAGAGCAGCCGCTCCGCGCCCGGAGATCCGTACGACCCCTACGCCGCCCACGGCCCCCACGCCGTCCCTGACCCGTCCGCCCTACGGTCCGGCGGCTGGCCCGCTCCCGACCTCGCGCTCGTCCAGTTGCTGCGGCCCGTCGAGCACGCCTGTGTGTACGTCACCGAACGGCCGGGTGCTCTCTTCGCCGGCGGCACCGTCCTCTACGCCGGGTGGACCGTCGCGGACGGACGGCCGAAGCGGCTCACAGGCCGGTGCGAGGTGATGGGCACCTTCGGTGGCTGGGCCGACGCCGACGAGCAGATACGGCTCGACGGGGACTGGCTGGTTCCGGGCGTCTCCGGCGGGCCCGCCGTTGACCTGGCGCGCGGTGAGGTCGTCGGCGTGCTCAAGTCACGCCTCGACAGCGGCAAGGGCGGCACCTCCATCGGCGTCGAGCGCCTCCGCTCGCTGCCCGTCCCCGCCGGAGCGCTCACGGCCGAGACGGACGACGTCTACCAGGCCCTCTTCCACGCCCATGACCGGTATCACGCGGACCGGCACACCAGCCCCGTCGGCACCGAGCGGACGTGGGCCGATGTGCAGAGCGAACTGCGCGACGGCTCCGGCGGCCGTGCGCTCAGCCCCCAGCAGCGCATCGACCTCCTGGGCCGGCTGGCCGAATTCCCGCCGCCGGTCAGCACCCACAGCCTCCTCGGGCTGCTGTCGGACCTGCCCGGCAGTCGGCAGCTCGACCACGGGTCCGCCCCGCGAGGCTGGCGGGACGGACTCGGCGCCCTCTACGAGGCGATGAGCGGAGACGGCGCTCTGGAACTGATCCTGCGCTACTGCATGAGGGTCATCGCGGCCGAGCGGCCCTACGCCGCGCCGTCCGCCCTGACTGCGGAGAAGACCCTCTGGGAATGGGTGAAGCGGGTCGCCGACGACCGGCTCTCCCGTGAGTTCCGGCACGAGCTCGCGCTCGACTGGCACACCCACCGCGCGGACCACGAGCACCATCGGGCCCCGGGGCCGGGCCCGGGGACGGGGAACGATCACGCTCCGCCCGCTGAGCGCCCCTGCATCCTGCTGGAGCTGGAACCCCGTGGCTGGGAGCGGGACCGCTACGACTGGCGGATCGGGGTCGTCGGCCACACCGGGGAGGTCCTGCCCGTCGCGGAGGACAGCCACGGAACCGCCCTCGTCGCGCTTCCGGCCAGGATCGCCACCCCGCTCATCGAGGCGTTCCGCAGGTGCGACGAGCCCGGACACCCGGCGGTGCTCCAGGTGGCGGTGGTGCGGGCGCTGCTCGGACTGGACGTCGACAGCTGGCGCGTCCCTCCGGACGGGCCCCCGCTGGGGGCCGTGCGTCCTGTGGTCGTCCGCTGCTCCGACCTCGATCCGCCGTCGGCGGACGATGCGGCGCAGGAGCGCCTCGCGCGCTGGAACCGTACGCGAACCGCCGTGATGCGGGCCGCTGTCGTGGACTGCGAGGACGGATTGCGGGTATCCGTTCCGGAGGTGGCGGAGCTGCGCGCGCTGGCGCACGAGACGGTGCCGGTGCTCTGCCGCTACGGCGCACCGCCGGAACCGCAGTCCGCCGCCGGACTCGTACGGGTGCTCGAGGGCGGCTTCGGTGTCGCTCTGTGGCGGCGCGGTACGGACGGGTCCGACGCGGTCTGCTCGGAGTTCCACCGGAGGGCCGCCGACACGCTCACGGAAGCCGGCACCGCCGACCGGCTGCCCCGGAAGGTGCACGAGCTGAGACGGGGTCTGCTCGCCGGCCGTGCGGAGACGTTCTGGTCGGACGGGGTCGCGCTGTTCTACGACGACCCGCACCATCCGCTGCCCGGTGCGGGCCAGTTGCTGGAGGCACCGTGAGCGGCCGGTCCGGCGGCGGGCCCGTCCGCCCCTTACGGCCCGTACAACGGATGGCTACCGTGAAGCACGATCGGCCGCTGCTGCCGCGGACGAATGACGCCGGTGACGCGAGTGACGCCCTGTGACGCGAGCGACGACGAGGAACACGCAATGAGCGAACCCAGTGAGTGGCTCATCTACCGAGGCGCGGGCGAACCTCACGACGGCATCGAGCAACTGCCGCCGCCGCCGCCCTGGCGGGACTTCACGAGCCGGCACGCCGCCGGCACCTCCACGGACGAGGAGCCCGGCGAGCAGACGGACGGCTCCGCCGACCGTCGCCTCGGCGGATACCGGCACGAGGCCGAACTCCACCGGCCGGGCGCGGAAGAGCTCGAAATGATCAATGCGGCGCTCTATCTGCGACGCCCGCTGCTGGTCACCGGAAGCCCTGGTGCGGGCAAGAGCACGCTCGCCCACTCCGTCGCCCATGAGCTGGGACTCGGGCGGGTGCTGCGCTGGCCCGTCGTCAGCCGGACCACTCTCCAGGACGGCCTGTACCGCTACGACGCGATCGCCAGGCTGCAGGACGTACAGATCGCCGCGCACAGTGCCCGGACCCCGGGCGAGGGGCCCGCCGACGACATCGGCAGCTATGTCCGGCTGGGCCCGCTGGGCACCGCGCTGCTGCCGTCCGACCGCCCCCGGGTCCTGCTCATCGACGAGCTCGACAAGAGTGACATCGACCTGCCGAACGACCTTCTCAACGTGCTGGAGGAGGGGGAGTTCGAGATCCCCGAGCTGGAGCGGATCGCCGACCGGCTGCCCGGCGGCGAGGCCCGGGTCCTCACCCACGACGGCGCCAAGGTGACCGTGAAGGGTGGCCGGGTGCAGTGCCGGGCCTTCCCGTTCGTCGTCCTCACCAGCAACGGGGAGCGGGATTTCCCCGCGCCCCTGATGCGCCGCTGCATCCATCTGGAGCTGGGGCGGCCGGACCACCAGCGGCTCGCGACGTTCGTACGCGCACATCTCGGCGACGAGGCGGCGCGCTCCGGCGAGGACCTCATCACCCACTTCCTGGAGCGGTCGCGCAGTGAACTCCTCGCCACCGACCAGTTGCTGAACGCGATCTACCTCACCGACGCCGCCGCGCCCGCCGGCCGGGACCGCCTCGCCGAACTGCTCATCCAGCGACTCGACCGGCCGAGGTGATGCGCTGATGCCCGATGCCGTGGCACGGCACGGACCGGATGACCTGCCGCCCGACCGGCCCGGCGACGGCGGGCCGGACCGTCACGACGGCGGCGGGCCGAGGAACCACGACGGCGGTGTGCCAGGGCGCCATGGCAGCGGCCTGCTGCCCGCCTTCGTCGCCCGGCTGCGCGAACTCGGCCTCGATCCGGACGCCGAACAGCTCTGCGACGCCCTCTGGCTCGCCCGGTGGACCAGGCGCCCGGAGCCGCAGCCGGCGACCGGCCCAGGGTCCGGGGACGGACAAGGGCCCTCCGAGGAGCGTACGCAGAGCCCGGCCGGACCTCCGCGGACCGGGCCGCCGGATCCCGTGACCCCGCGTGAGGAAGACCCGGTGCCACTGCCCACCGCCGTGGGCGACGACCGGCGGGTGCCCCTCTACCCCTTACCGCCCCGCTCCGGACCCGGGGCCTCCGGACGGCGCGAGACCGCGGGGCTCACCGTCGGCGTACCCGCCGCCCCCACCCTCCCTGCGCCGCTCGAACTGCAGCGCGCGCTGCGGCCGTTGCAGCGCTACCGGCCCCCCGCGCCCGCACTGCGCCGCACCCTGGACGAGGCGGAGACCGCCGAGCTGAGCGCCCGTGCGGGCGGACTGATCATCCCCGTGTTCCGGGCGGTCCCTCGGGCCGAGGCGCTTCTGCAGTTCGTCATGGACGCCTCGTCGTCGATGACGGTGTGGGACCGCCTCTTCGGAGAACTCCTTCAGATCTTCGGGCAGTTGGGCGCCTTCAGGGATGTCAGGGCGCGCTATCTCCACCAGGGCCCCGACGGTGTGCCCGTCGTCAGCCGCAGTATCGACCCCGCCGCCGCCCCGCTGCACTCCTCCGACCGGCTCAGCGATCCGACCGGACGCAGGGTCACGGTGGTGCTCAGCGACTGTGCGGGACCACTGTGGCGCAGCGGGCGCGCCCACCGGCTGCTGCACCAGCTGGCCCGGCAGGCGCCCGCCGCCGTGGTGCAGCCGCTGCCGCAGCGCATGTGGAACCGCACCCGGATGCCGGTCACCTACGGTGTGCTGTCCCGCGGTGAAGGCGTCACGGGAGCGGCCGTGCTGAAGGTCGCGACCGACGAGGCCGGTGCCGCTCCCGGGCGGACGCGACGCGGCGAGCTGCCGATCCCCGTGCTGCCGCCGGTGGCGGGAGCGCTCGGCGCCTGGGCCAGGCTGCTGTCGGGGACCGGCGCGGGGCGCGTCTCCGGTGCGGTCGGCTGGGTGCGTTCGGACCATCCCGCGCTGCAGGCAGCCGGCCGGGGCCGTCGGCCCTCCCCGCTCCAACTCGTCAGCAACTTCCGGTCGGCGGCCTCTCCGGCTGCCGGTCAGCTGGCCGTGTATCTGGCCGCGGCTCCGCTCTGTCTGCCGGTGATGCAGCTGGTTCAGCGCACGATGCTGCCCGCCTCGGGCCCTTCCGAGCTCGCCGAGGTCCTGCTGAGCGGGCTGCTGACACGCGGCGGGGGCGGCGACGGCAGGGACGAGGGGCAGTGGTACGAGTTCGCGCCAGGGGTCCAGGAAGCTCTGCTCGGGCCGCTGGGGAGGGACGAGGCGCTGCTCGTGCTCAAGCACTGCTCGGAGTACGTCGAGCAGCGGTTCGGCAGGGGTGGGCCGAACTTCCCTGCCCTCGCCCTCGCCCAGCTGGACGACGGCCGGCACCGCTTCCCGTACATGCCTGAGGGCGCACCGGCCGACGACCCGGAAGACAGCGGCGAGAGCGGTGAGAACGGCGGGAACGGCACGGGGACCCGCCGGGTACCGCATCCCTTCGCCGAGGTCGCAGCGAAGGTGCTGGAGCGTTTCCTGCCGCTTCCGGAACAGTTCGCGGGGCACGGCACGCTGCCCGGCGGTCCGGCAGGAACCTCCGACCGGACGTCGGACGCCTCGGTGGAGAGCGCCCGGAGCCTGCTGCGGCAGTTCGAGTCGGACGGCATGGTGCAGTACCTGATGGACGCGGTGCAGGTGCTGCGCGGCGCCGTCGAGCGCGAGCAGCGGACCGGTCCGGGCCCCGGCAAGGAGCTGTGGGCGGAGTTCGCCCGCTGTCTCCTGCGGCTCTGGGAGGTCCAGGGCGGCGGTGAGCTGCTGCGCGAGGCCGAGCGGGCCGCCGAACGGGCTTCCGCGCACCGCGGGGCCGTACGGGAAAGGGCCGTACTCGCCAAGGTGCTTCATGCCGCCGCCGACGACCGGTGGCGACGCGGCGACCGGCGCGGCGCCCTGGAACTGCTGAGCCGCGCCGACCGTGAATACACCGCGGCCTGCGCGGCCCCCGGTCTCGATCCGGCCGAGGCCCTGCGGCTCACCCTGGAACGGGTGCGCGCCCTGGAGGCACAGTGGCGTCTGGGCGGCGACAGTGCGTTGCTGCAGGGCGCCGTCGGGATGCTGGAGGCGTTCGCCGACGTCTGGCCCGACCAGGAGAACCGGCCGCTCAGTCTGCCCCTGGCGCACGGGAGGACCCTGCTCAGACTCTCCGGTGCGACCAGCGACACCGAGCAGTCCCGGGTGTACGCGGGGCAGGCGGCGCGTTCGCTGCGCAAGGCGTTCGTGGACGAGGACGGCGGACCGGCCGGCAGGACCGGCGGCGGTCAGCTGCGGATTCTGCTCGACCTGGTGGACGCCCTGCTGCGTTCCGGCGACGGGACCGACGAGGCCGGCACCCTCGTGGAGCAGGCACTGGAGACCGCTCGCGAGCCTCGTCTGCGCGCGTCGTTGCAGACGAGGGCGGGAAGGGTGTGCGTCGCGCGTCATGAACACTCCGGCGATCCGCTCGAGCTGGAGCGGGCCGCGGAATGGTTCGGCGCCGCCTCGCGTGGCGTGCCCCGTGACTCGCGGGCGCACGCCGATCTGCTCGCCGAGTGGGGAAGCGCCCTGCTCCGCCGCGCCGAACTCCCCGACGGGCGGCCCCACATAGGCGGCGCCGTCCGGGTGCTCCGCGACTGCCGCACGGAGACGGCGGCCGGCAGCGCCCGTCAGGCCGGGCGGCTGCTGATGCTGGGACGGGCACTGATGCTGCGGCACGGGGCCACGGAGGACCGGGTGGATCTGCGGGAGGCCGAGCATCTTTTCGGCCTCGCGGCACGGGAGGCGAAGGATCGGCTGACCGCGGCGGAATGCTGGCTGGAGCTCGGCAAGGCCCATCTGGCCGCGTACCGGAGCCTCGGCCGGCCGGCCAGGCTCGACGAAGCGGCCGAGGCGTTCCGTGATGCGGCGGAATCCGCAAGAGAGGCCGAAGCGGAGCTGGACAATCCACAACAGCTCCAGCATGCCGCCGAGTTGAATGCTAGGGCCAACCACTGGCGGGGTAGGACCTATGAGGACGCGGGCCGCCCCAGGGCCGCACGCGAGGCGTACCGGGCGGCCGCCCAGGTGTGGCGCAAACTGCCGGACCACGGCGGCGCCGAGGGCGAAGCCACCGCCGAGCGGCTGGCCGAGCTCGAGCGGTAGTCCGACGGACGTGACCAGATCGACGAGCGGCGACGAGCGGCGACGAGTGACAAGTGGCGACGAGTGATGACGCGAGCGATGAGCTCGACGGCAACGGGGAGACAAGATGGACGAGTCGGTGACTGAAGAGGCGGCGGGCCCGGCGGACGGCCGGGCCGGACTGCCCGATCTGCTGGGGCTCGATCTGGAGGCGCTGCGGACCCTGGACCACCCGGTGCTTTCCGAGGTGCTTGCGGATCTGCGCGGCAGGGCGGAACAGCCGCGGGAGATGCTGTGGGGTTTCAACAACGCGTTCTGAGCCCCTGTGCGGCCGGGTTCCCGCAGGGTTTCGGACCGTGAGTCCGCCGAACAGGACAACCTTCCCGACGCGATGTTTGCCCGGCGGACGCACCAGGGATACTCGCCTCGGACCGGCAGCGGGGGCCGCCCCGGAAGAGATGGCAGGGGCCGGACAGCATGGGGGTGCCGGAGTGTCTCGAAACACGGTCGCCCCCGTGCCCTTCTGCCAGTTCATCGTCAAGGTGCACGGCCGCTGCAATCTGGCCTGCCGCTACTGCTACCTCTACGCGGGCCCCGACCGGACCTGGCGCGCCCGTCCCGCCGCCGCGCCGCCGGACGTCCTCGACCGCACCGCGGCCCGGATCGCCGAGCACGCGGCCACGCATGCCCTGAGCGACATCGCCCTCGTCCTGCACGGCGGCGAACCGCTGCTCGCGGGCGTGGACCGGCTCGCGGCCTTCACCGCACTCGTACGCGAACGGGTGCCCTCCGTCTGCACCGTTCACGCGACCGTGCAGACCAACGCCACCCTGCTCACCGATGCGCGCGTCGCCACCCTCGCGCGGCACGGCATCCGCATCGGCCTCAGCCTCGACGGGGGTCTCGCCGCCCACAACGCGCTGCGCACCGACCACGCGGGGCGGCCGTCCTGGCCCGCGGCCTACCGCGGCGCCAGGCTGCTCGCCGAGAGGCATCCGGACGCCTACGCCGGCATTCTCACCGTCGTCGACCCGCGCACCGACCCGGTCGAGATGTACGAGTCGCTCCTGGCCCTGCGGCCGCCCGCCGTCGATCTGCTGCTCCCGCACGGCAACTGGACCAGTCCGCCACCGGGCCTCGACACGGAGGGCCCGGACACTCCGTACGGGGACTGGCTGTGCACGGTCTTCGACCGCTGGTGGCCCGCGGGGCGCAGGGAGACCAGGGTCCGGCTCTTCGAGGAGTGCCTCGCGCTGCTCCTCGGCCTCCCCGGTGCCACCGAATCCCTCGGCCTCGACCCCGTCAACGCCGTCGTCGTGGAGACCGACGGCGCCATCGAACAGGTCGACTCCCTGAAGTCCGCGTACGACACGGCCGCCGCGACCGGGCTCGACGTCTTCCGGCACAGCTTCGACGAGGCCCTCGAGCACCCGGGGATCGCCGCCCGGCATGCCGGGGCCGCGGCCCTCGCCGCCGTATGCCGTGCCTGCCCGCTGCTCACGGTCTGCGGCGGCGGCCACTACGCCCATCGCTTCCGCGCGGGGCACGGCTTCACCGACCGTTCCGTGTACTGCGGCGACCTCGACCGTTTCATTCGTCATGTGGCAGGCCGGCTGGCAGAGGCGACCAGGACGCCTGCCACGCCTGCCACGAACGAGACGCCTGCGACGAACGAGATGCCTGCCACGCCTGCTGCGACCGCCATGCCTGCTGCGACCGCCACGCCTGCTGCGACCGGGACGGCGCCCACGACGGCCGTCGGAGCCCTCCCATGAGCGCCGCGAGTCTCCGCGTCGCCACGCTCCCGGACGGGGCGCTGCGCGAACTCGGCCGCACCGAAGGCAGCACCGAGACGCTCGGCCTGCTCGTACGCGACCAGCACATCCGCCGGCTCGTGCTGCTGCGTGCCCTCCTGGACGCGGCGCAGGACGCCCCCGCGGCGGTCTGCCCGCCCAAGGCACTGCGGCGCCTGCACGACGACTGGGCGCTGCTGGAGGCCGCGGAGCGCGCCGACCGGGCCGCGGTGCGCGAACTGCTCCTCTACCCGCTCGTCGGACCATGGGCGCAGCGCTGTCTCCACGGACTCACCGCAGCCGCGCCGACATCCGGACTGCGCGCCGATCTCGATCACTTCGCGGCGCTCGCCACGACGGGCGCGCTCCGTGCGGGGTTGCCGTTCACGGCCCGCGTCTGCGCCCGGGAGGGACTGCTCGCGCTTCCGCTCCTGGGCGCGCTGCGCGTCCGGACCGGTCCGGTCGACCTCTCCTTCGACGGCGGTGAACTGACCGTACGA
Source organism: Streptomyces sp. NPDC057445 (assembly GCF_042802855.1). Taxonomy (NCBI): domain Bacteria; kingdom Bacillati; phylum Actinomycetota; class Actinomycetes; order Kitasatosporales; family Streptomycetaceae; genus Streptomyces; species Streptomyces sp. NPDC057445. Next base: position 104,230 of record NZ_JBHVDH010000018.1, read on the forward strand.
CAGCGCGCGGACACGCCGGTCAGGGTGCGGGTCGGGGCCGATGGCGCCCACGCCGACGACCCGCGCTGGGTGCCCGCGATCATGCTGCCGGCCGTCCTGCCGGACGGCGCCCCCGTTCCCCTCGACGACCTCCACCCGTACCGCACGGCGGGCAGCGGCCTGGAGAGGCACGGACTGAGCGCCGCGGCCGGCCTCGACGAGGGCGAGCGCAAGGGCTGGGCGGAGTCCTGGGCAGGAGTGGAGCCGCTGCTCCGGCTCGGTGGTGAACACCGGCCGGCCGAAGCGGCCGCCCTGCTCCGCTGTCTGGTCCCGCTCGCTCCGCCACCCGGTTCGACGGTCGCGGGGGACGGCGCCGCGCACTGCAGCGGCACCCGGCGCGAGGCCTTCGGCGCCGTCCTCAGCAGCAAGCCGTCCACCCCCGCCTTCATCGCCTCGACCCTGGTCCACGAACTCCAGCACACGAAGCTGGCCGCGCTCGGCGAGCTCGTGCCACTGCATCACGAGGACGGCGAACCACGGCACTTCGCGCCCTGGCGGTCCGACCCCCGCCCGTTCGACGGGCTGCTCCAAGGGGCGTACTCGCACCTCGCGCTCGCCGACTACTGGCAGCGCTTCGCGCTGGGCGCCGGCAGTGCCCGGCACCGGGACCTGTCCTGGGCCGAGCACGCCCGCTGCCGCGAACAGGTAGGGGCGGTCCTGCCCGTGCTGGCCGGCTCCGCGGCGCTGACCCGCGAAGGGCGGATCCTCGTCAACGGCATGATCGGGCTCTACGACCAATTGGCTGATCATCCGCCCCCTTCGGGGCACCGGGCACGCGCAGTGGCATATGTCAGTACCGCGCGCGTGATCTGGTGCCAGCGGAACGGATCGCCAGGGACGTGAGCGGGTGGGAGCGGGCGCGGCGAAGCCGCAGAACCAGGCCGGACCGGGGGACGCGGGTGTATGTTCGTAAGGCTTGTCACGAGGCAGGGAGACGGTTCAATGCCCGGAGCACGTAAGCAAGTTGGAGCGACCGGGACGCAGACCGTCACCATCAGTTTCGCCGGTTTCAACCGGGCCTGGGCGGCCTGGATCGGGGACCGTCTCGAACGCCGCGGGATGCGTGTCGTCTTCCAGCGCTGGGACCCGCCCGTCGAGGTCCCGCTGGAGGAGACGCTCCGGGATCTGATGCTCGCCCCCGGCCGCATCCTGGTCCTGCTCAGCGACTGGTACTTCCAGCTCGGCCCGCGCAGCCACGACGAGTGGAACAGGGCACTGCGCGAGGTGGTGGCCCCGGAGCCCGAGCGGTTCGCGGCCGTGTGCATCACCACGTCCCGGATCCCCACCGCCACCACTGCCCTCGCCGCCGCGGACCTGACGAACGTCGGTGCGGAGGAGGCCGAGCGGCGGCTCCTCGCCCGTCTCGAGCTGCCCACCGAGCCGCTGCCCGGGGCCGCGGACGACCGCCACGGTCCCCGCTATCCCGCCGACACCCCCGAGGTGTGGGGCGGGGTCCCCCGCCGCAACACCCGCTTCACCGGCCGGGAGAGCCTGCTCAACGACGCGTACCACGCCCTCCAGGAGGCAGGTGCGGGTGCCGGCGTGGTGACCCTTCACGGCATGTCCGGCGTCGGCAAGACACAGCTGGCAGCCGAGTACGTCTACCGCTTCGGCTCCGAGTACGACGTCGTGTGGTGGGTCTCCGCCGAGAAGCGCGTCACCTACCGGCAGAAGCTCGCCGAACTCGCCCCGGCGCTCGGCCTGTCGACCGGCGCGGAGTACGGGGAGCGGCTGCGCGCCGCCCGCGACGCCCTGCGGCGCGGCGATCCGTACTCGCGCTGGCTGCTGGTCCTCGACGGGGCCGACGAGCCCGAGCACATCTGGGACCTGGTGCCGACCGGGCCAGGACATGTGCTGATCACGTCGCGCAACCCGGAGTGGAGCGAGCACAACAGCAATCTGCTCGAAGTGCCGGTGTACGAGCGGGTCGAGTCGGTGGCCTTCATCCGCCGCCGTGCTCCCCGCCTCACCCATCCCGAGGCGGACCAGCTCGCGGAGGCGCTGGAGGACCTGCCGCTGCTGCTCGACCAGACGGCGGGCTGGCTCAACGACTCGGACATGTCGGTCGAGGAGTACATCGAGCTCCTCGAAGGCGGCATCGACCAGGACGTCGTCAAGGTCTCCGCCGACTTCCCGCTCGCCTTCCAGACCGCCTGGTCGATACTGCTCAACAAGCTTCGGGAGACGGTCCCCGAGTCCGTCGACCTGCTGCGTCTGTGCACCTTCTTCGCTCCGGGCTCCGTGCCCGTACGGCTGCTGAAGGAGATGCCGCCCGGTGTGCTGCCCGAACAGCTGACGGGGCTGATGAACGACCCGCTGCTGTGGAACAGGGCGATCGGGCAGCTGCGGCAGTACTCGGTCGTACGGCTGGAGTCCCACGAATCGATCTCCGACGAGGCCGCGTCCTCTGGCGAGTCGCTCTATCTGCACCGCATGGTCCACCAGATCGTCCGCAAGGACATCCCGGAGCGGGACGGCAAGGAGTTCGTCGACGTCGTCCGCCGGGCCCTCGCCGCCGCCGAGCCCGGCCGCCCCACCGACACCCGCCTGTGGCCGCGGTACGCGGAGATCACCCCGCACCTCAAGTACGCGGACGTCCTCCAGAGCACCGACCCGGCGGTCCAGGCGTTGGTCCTCAACTGCCTGCGCTACATGTATCTCTCGGGTGAGTACAAGACGGGCATCAAGCTCGGCGAACGGGCCATGGCTGCCTGGAAGACCCTCCTCGGCGAGACCCACCCCCGGGTCTGGGACCTCAGCTACCACTACGCCAATCTGCTGCGGGCCGTGGGCGACTACGCGGGCACCGAGGCCATCGAGCGTGCCGCCGTCGACCATCTGCGTGTCGAGCGCGGCCCTCAGGACCTGGAGCATCTGCGCGCGGCCGGCGGTCTCGCGGCCGATCTGCGCGGACTGGGGCGGTACGAGGAGGCCCTGGAACTCTCCGGCTGGATCCTCACGGCGTACCGGGAGCTCCTCGGCGAGCAGGACTCGCGCACGCTCAACGCCCAGAACAATCTGGCCATTTCGCTCCGCCTTCTCGGGCGGTACACGGAGTCGCTGGAACTCAACCGGCGCACGCTGGAGGCTCGCAGGCAGTTGCTGCGGCACCGGCACGCGTGGACTCTCTTCTCGGAGATCAACTACGCGACCGATCTGCGACTGCTCGGCCGCTACGGCGACGCCGAGTCGCTGCAGGTCCAGAGTGTCCGTGTGCACCGCATCGTCATGGGCCGCGACAACCCGCAGACCCTCCAGGCCGAGCACAGCCTCGCCCTGTGCCAGTACCGCATGGGCGAATGGGACAAGGCCAAGGAGCTGTTCACCCGCGTACTGGAACGCAGCGAACGGGTGCTCGGCGAGGGCGATCCGCTCACCATGAGGTTCGCCGCCAGCCAGTGCTGCTTCGCGCGCGAGCACGGTGACATCGACCGCGCACGCGACATAAGCGAGCATGTCGTCGGCGGATACACGGACATGCTCGGCGAGACGCATCCGTACACCGCGGGAACCAAGGGGAACCACGCCCTGATCCTGCGCAATGTCGGAGACCGGGAGCAGGCCCATGCGCTGGTCGAGGAGGCCCTCGCCGACATGAGCCGGGCCGTGGGGGAGCACCACCCCTGGACGCTCGGCTGTGCCGTCAACGCGTCCGCGCTCCGCAATCTCGTGGGTGACCCGGAAAGCGCCGCCGAACTGACCGAGGCCACGATGGCGCGCGCGATCGAGGTCCTGGGCCGGACACATCCGCTGACCCTCTCCTCCCGGATCGCCCACGCGGCGGATCTGCGGGGTCTGCGGGAGCGGCAGCGCGCGGACAAGATCGAGACGGAGGCGCTCGGCGACCTCGAGGACACCCTCGGCGCCCAGCACGTCCACACGGTCTCGGCCCGGTCGAGGAACCGGCCCTACTGGGACTTCGAACCACAGATCATCTGAACGACGGGACGCGAAAGGGCCGGCCCCCACCGATCACTTCGGTGGGGGCCGGCCCGTGACAACCGCGAGCGGTCGGCCGGATCAGGCCTCGAAGACCTCGTTCACCAGCTGCTGCTGCTCCGCCTGGTGCCGCTTCGCCGAACCCACGGCCGGGGACGACGAGTGCGGGCGGGAGATGCGGCGCAGACGCTCACCGTGCGGGACGTCCGCACCGACCGCCAGGTCCAGGTGGTCGATCAGGTTGAGCGCGATGAACGGCCAGGCACCCTGGTTCGCCGGCTCCTCCTGGGCCCACAGGTACTTGTCGGCGTTCGGGAACTTGGCGATCTCCTCCTGGAGTTCGGCACCCGGCAGCGGGTACAGACGCTCCAGACGGATGATCGCGGTGTCCTTGACGCCGCGCTTCTGACGCTCGGCCTCGAGGTCGTAGTAGACCTTGCCGGACGTGAAGACCACCTTGCGGACCGCGGCCGGGTCCACCGAGTCGTCGCCGATCACCGGGCGGAAACCGCCGGTGAGGAACTCCTCCGCCTTCGACGCCGCCGCCTTCAGACGCAGCATCGACTTCGGGGTGAAGACGATGAGCGGCTTGTGGTGCGGGTTGTGGACCTGCCAGCGCAGCAGGTGGAAGTAGTTCGACGGCAGGGTCGGCATGGCGACCGTCATGTTGTTCTGCGCGCACAGCTGGAGGAAGCGCTCCGGGCGGGCGGACGAGTGGTCCGGCCCCTGGCCCTCGTAGCCGTGCGGCAGGAGCAGTGTGACGCCGGAGGTCTGGCCCCACTTCTGCTCGGCCGAGGAGATGAACTCGTCGACGACGGTCTGCGCGCCGTTGACGAAGTCACCGAACTGGGCCTCCCACATGACCAGCGCGTCCGCGCGGGCCAGCGAGTAGCCGTACTCGAAGCCCATCGCCGCGTACTCGCTGAGCAGCGAGTCGTAGACGTTGTAGCGGGCCTGGTCATCGCTGAGGTAGAGCAGCGGGGTGTAGTCCTCGCCGGTCTCCTGGTCGACGAGGACGCCGTGGCGCTGGCCGAAGGTGCCGCGGCGGGTGTCCTGGCCGGCGAGCCGGACCGGGGTGCCCTCCATCAGCAGCGAGCCGATGGCCAGGGTCTCGCCCATGCCCCAGTCGATCGTGCCTTCCTCGACCGAGGCCGCGCGGCGCTGCAGCTGCGGCATCAGACGCGGGTGGACGGTGACGTGGTCGGGGACGTTGACCTGGGACTCGGCGATCCGCTTCACGACCTCCTGGGAGATCGCGGTGGTGACGGCCACCGGGAACTCGGGCTGGGCGTCCGGGACATGCGGCGGAGCCGGCTGGGAGGTGGCCTCGCGGACTTCGGCGAAGACCTTCTCCAGCTGGCCCTGGAAGTCCTGGAGCGCCTGCTCGGCCTCTTCCAGCGTGATGTCGCCACGACCGATGAGCGACTCGGTGTAGAGCTTGCGCACCGAGCGCTTCTTGTCGATCAGGTTGTACATCTGCGGGTTGGTGAACTGCGGGTTGTCGCCCTCGTTGTGACCGCGGCGGCGGTAGCAGATGAGGTCGATCACGACGTCCTTGTTGAACGTCTGGCGGAACTCGAAGGCCAGGCGCGCCACGCGGACCACGGCCTCCGGGTCGTCGCCGTTCACATGGAAGATCGGCGCCTCGATCATGCGGGCCACGTCGGTCGCGTACATGGAGGAGCGCGACGACTCCGGGGCGGCGGTGAAGCCGACCTGGTTGTTGATCACCACGTGCACGGTGCCGCCGGTGCGGTAGCCGCGCAGCTGCGACATGTTGAGCGTCTCGGCGACGACGCCCTGGCCGGCGAAGGCCGCATCGCCGTGGAGGGCGACCGGCAGGACGGTGAAGTCCGTGCCGCCCTTGTTGATGATGTCCTGCTTGGCGCGGACGATGCCCTCGAGGACCGGGTCGACCGCCTCCAGGTGCGAGGGGTTGGCGGCCAGCGAGACCTTGATCTGCTCGCCGTCCAGGCCGGTGAAGGTGCCCTCGGCGCCCAGGTGGTACTTCACGTCGCCGGAGCCGTGCATCGACTTCGGGTCGAGGTTGCCCTCGAACTCGCGGAAGATCTGCGCGTACGACTTGCCGACGATGTTCGCGAGGACGTTCAGGCGGCCGCGGTGGGCCATGCCGATGACGACCTCGTCCAGGCGGGACTCGGCAGCGGAGTCGATGACCGCGTCGAGCAGCGGGATGACGGACTCGCCGCCCTCCAGCGAGAACCGCTTCTGGCCGACGTACTTCGTCTGCAGGAAGGTCTCGAACGCCTCCGCCGCGTTGAGGCGGCGCAGGATCCGCAGCTGCTCCTCGCGCTCCGGCTTGGCGTGCGGGCGCTCGACGCGGTCCTGGATCCACTTGCGCTGCTTCGGGTCCTGGATGTGCATGAACTCGATGCCGGTGGTGCGGCAGTACGAGTCGCGCAGCACGCCGAGGATGTCGCGCAGCTTCATCATCGACTTGCCGCCGAAGCCGCCGACCGCGAACTCGCGCTCGAGGTCCCACAGGGTGAGGCCGTGCTCGGTGATGTCCAGGTCGGGGTGCTTGCGCTGGCGGTACTCGAGCGGGTCGGTGTCGGCCATGACATGGCCGCGGACCCGGTAGGAGTGGATCAGCTCGAAGACACGGGCGGCCTTGGTGACGTCGTCGTCGTGCGAGGCGTCGATGTCCTTGAGCCAGCGGACCGGCTCGTAGGGGATGCGCAGCGACTCGAAGACGTCGTCGTAGAAGCCGTTCTCACCGAGGAGGAGGCCCGCGACGATCCGCAGGAACTCGCCGGAGGCGGCGCCCTGGATCACCCGGTGGTCGTACGTCGAGGTCAGCGTCATGACCTTGGAGATGCCGAGCTTGTTCAGGGTGTCCTGGGAGGTGCCCTGGAACTCCGCCGGGTAGTCCATGGAGCCGACGCCCATGATCACCGACTGGCCGGGCATCAGACGCGGCACGGAGTGGACGGTGCCGAGGCCGCCGGGGTTGGTCAGGGAGACGGTGACGCCCGTGAAGTCGTCCATCGTCAGCTTGTTGTTGCGGGCGCGGCGGACGATGTCCTCGTAGGCCTGCCAGAACTCGAAGAAGCTCAGCGTCTCGGCCTTCTTGATGCCCGCGACGACGAGCTGGCGGTCGCCGTTCGGCTTCACCAGGTCGATGGCGAGGCCGAAGTTCACGTGCGGCGGCTTGACCAGGACCGGCTTGCCGTCCTTCTCCCCGTAGGACCAGTTCATCGACGGCATGGCCTTGATGGCCTGCACCATCGCGTACCCGATGAGGTGGGTGAAGGAGATCTTCCCGCCCCGGGCGCGCTTGAGGTGGTTGTTGATGACGATCCGGTTGTCGAAGAGCAGCTTCACCGGGACCGCGCGAACGGACGTGGCCGTGGGCAGCTCCAGCGAGGCGTTCATGTTCTTCGCGACGGCGGCGGAGGGACCGCGCAGGGGCACCAGCTCGGGCCCCTCCTTGGGTTCCGCGGCCTCCTTGGCCGGCTCTGCGGCCTTGGCGGGCTTCGCGGGCGCCACGGCCGCCGGCTTCGCCTTGGCCGGCTCAGGAGCGGCAGCGGCGGGCTTCACCGGGGCCGGAGCAGGTGCGGCGGCGGCCGGTGCGGCGGCGGGCTGGGCCGGAGCAGCCGGAGCAGCCGGTGCCGCGGGAGCCGCCGGCGCCGGAGCTTGTGCGGTGCCCGGCGCCTGGGTGCCCGCGGTGGGCGTGGCCTCCGCTGCCCCCGCGGCAGCGGTGCCGGTGGTGGCGGTGGTGGTACCGCCCGGCTTGTAGTCGGCGAAGAAGTCCCACCAGGCACGGTCGACCGAATTCGGGTCCTGGAGGTACTGCTGGTAGATCTCGTCGACGAGCCACTCATTGGGACCGAACGCGGCAGCGGGGTTCTTCCCCTGCCCGTCTGGGTCGGTCGAAGTGCTCGAGTTACTGGGGGACTGAGACGACACGGCGGCAACCGCCCTCTTCCGCTTCACAAGGTGATGGACAGCGGAAAACAAGGCTACGCCTCCCTGGCCGGGAGGTGCAGGCGGGGCATGGTCATCGTCGCCTAAGTCACACCGGACAGCCGGTTTCGGTGCAGGAAATGGCGGGAAACAAGCGTGGTTCCCCTTCGAGAAGGGTACGAGTGAGCGTGGCCGCGGCCCCGTGGGCCCGCACCTCCGGCCGCACGCACTCCCGTGCCCGCACCGGTTCAGCAGGAACCGAAGCGGCCGACGCCTAGTGAATGCCGGCTTCCGGTTCGAACCCTACGTCAACCGCGCCGCTGAGGAATTCCCGGAAGGGTGACCTGTATGCGGCAACCGCGCGCCGATTCGGCCACGCCGATACGTCCTCCGTGCAGTTCCACGGCCCAGCGGGCGATCGCCAGCCCCAGGCCGGTACCGCCGTCGCTGCCCGGCCCGTGCGGAGACGGGACGCTGCCGCGGTTGAAGCGCTCGAACACCTTGTGCCACTCCGACCGGGGGATGCCGGGACCCTCGTCCTGCACCTCGAGGTCCAGCGACTCCGCGTGCGGGCCCCGACGGGCCCGTACGGTGACCCGGCCGTGCGGCGGGGAGTGCTTCACCGCGTTGTCGATCAGATTGGCCACCACCTGGTGCAGCCGCTCGGCGTCCGCGTGTGCGGTGAGCTCAGGCGGGTGCACATCCAGGTGCAGATGGACGTCCTTGCGGGTGTGGCTGCCCGAGCCGGAGGAGAGGCCGCGCCGCCCGGCGGCCAGATTGGCCTCCTTCAGCACGCCCGACAGATACGGCCACACCTCGAAACGCCGCGCCCTGAGCGTGACCACACCGTTGTCGAGCCGGGACAGATCCAGCAGGGTCTCGACGAGCCGGCCGAGCCGCTCGGTCTGCTTCAGCGCCGTACGCATGGTCTCCGGGTCGGCGGCCGAGACGCCGTCCACGACGTTCTCCAGGACCGCGCGCAGCGCCGCGATGGGGGTGCGCAGCTCGTGGGAGACATTGGCGACCAGCTCCTTGCGGTGCCGGTCCACCGACTCGAGATCGTCGGCCATCACGTTGATGGTGTTCGCGAGGTCGCCGAGCTCGTCCCGGCGGTCGGCGCCGCTCACACGGCGGGTGTAGTCACCGTGGGAGATCGACTTCGCCACGGTGTTCATCTCGTCCAGCGGGGCGGTCAGGCCGTGCGCCACGAACTGCGTGATCAGCAGGGTCGTGATCATCGCGAAGACGGTGATGTAGCGCAGCTCGGCCCCGGTCCTGAAGGCGACCAGCGCCAGCCCGGAAGTGATCAGCACCGACATCACGACCAGCGCGCCGAGCTTGGTCTTGATCGAGATCTCCACCGAGCCCAACTCGGACCGCAGCCGGCTCAGCCGGCTCATGGGGCCGGGGTCTCCAGCGCGTAGCCGACGCCGTGGACGGTACGGATCCGCTCGGCGCCGATCTTGCGGCGCAGCGCCTTGATGTGGCTGTCCACCGTGCGCGTACCGGACGCGTCGGCCCAGTCCCAGACCTCGGCGAGCAGCTGCTCGCGCGAGAGAACCGCGCGCGGCGTGTTCGCGAGGCAGACGAGCAGGTCGAACTCGGTCGGGGTGAGATGCACGTCGTCACTCTTGACGCGGACCCGGCGCTGGGCGTGGTCGATCTCCAGTTCGCCGAGACGCATGATGCCGCTGCGGGGCGTCACGGCGGCCAGCGCCGCACGCTCCACCCGGCGCAGCAGGACATGCACCCGGGCCGCCAGCTCACGCATCGAGAACGGCTTGGTCATGTAGTCGTCGGCCCCGACACCGAGGCCGACCAGCATGTCGGTCTCGTCGTCGCGGGCTGTGAGCATCAGCACAGGCACCGGACGCTGCGCCTGGACCCGTCGGCAGACCTCCAGGCCGTCGAAGCCGGGGAGCATCACGTCGAGGACCATCAGATCCGGCTGCCACGCCTCCGCCGCGTCGACGGCGGCAGGTCCGTCCGTGGCCGTCTGCACCAGGAAGCCCTCGGCGCGCAGTCGCGCGCCGATGGCCTCGACGATGGTGCTGTCGTCCTCGACCACCAGCACCCGGCGCTGGGCACTGGCCGTCGAATACGACGCGGCGCCGTTGTTGCTGGTGTGTGTTTGCTCCATCGCCCCGCCCCTGTCGCGCACTGCGAGCTGCGTGTAGATCCGTGTGTCAGGTCAGGTCAGCGTAAAGGCATCGCTCGGCTCCCGGCTACGCAGGGCGAACAGCGAGATGGACCACGTCAGGTACGCCTCGGGCAACTTGGATCTCTTCCGTACTTACCCCGGTGAATCCGGCATTCCGCATTGACTTCTCGAAATCGGCGGAGGGCTGGGCGGACCACACGGCGAGCACTCCGCCCGGCCTCAACCGCCTTGCGCAGGCGGCCAGTCCGGCCGGTGAGTAGAGGCTTTCGTTGCCCTCGGTGACGGTCCAGTCGGGGCCGTTGTCGATGTCCAGGCAGAGCGCGTCATATGTGTCGGAAGTGTTATGGAGGTACTCGACGAGATCCGCGTGAACGACCACGGTCCGCGGGTCGGCGAGGGCCGCGCCGGAGATCGCGGCGAGCGGACCGGAGCGGTGCCAGTCGATGATCGCCTGCTCACGCTCGACGACGGTGATCCGGGCCCAGGCGGGACTTGCGGCGGCATGGGCCAGCGAGAATCCGACGCCGAGGCCGCCGATGAGTACGGCCGCTGCCGGGCGGCCCCCGAGGGCGCCGAGCGCGGCGTCGATCAGCAGCCGCTCCGAGCGGCCGTCGGACGTGTCCATGAGGAAACAGCCGTTGGCGATGATCTCGTGCACCGGCCCGTCCCCGTCCCCGGCGCCCTGGCGTCGCCGCAGTGCGACCTCGCCGTAGGGACCCTCGCGCCGGTCGAGCGTGATGGGCGTCTGCGGGACTGGGAACGTCATGGTCCATACCTCCGGCGGCCGGCGACGACGACTCGGATCGGAGCCGTCCTGTCCGCCGGAAACCCGCCGGAACAGAGCGCCTACCCGCCCGACCGCTGTTCACACCACGGATCGTGGGCCCGGCCCCCCTCGCGTCGGCCGGGACCACGATCCGTGGTCGGGTTCCCCGGCCGGGCCACCCGGCCCCGGGGCGGGCGCCGCGCCACGCATACAGGCACGCGCCCGCGACGAACAGCCCCGCGGCAGCCGCCCAGGCCCCGGGCTGCGCGCCCGGCTGCACCGCCCAGATCCGGGCGGCACCGCCGTGGAACCAGGGCGCGGCCGTCAGGGCGGCGGCGAGGCACGCGAACGCGGGGAGCCGGCTGAGCCGCGCACCGATCACGACGGCAGCGGCGGCCGTGATGCCGATGGCGCCGAACGCGCCACGCGCCATGACCGGGGCGCCGGACCCGGCCCCGAGCACCGCGAACGCCAGTGTGGGCCGAGCGCAGGAAGCTGTTCTCCATCCGGGCCGAAATGTGGTGGGGCCCAGCCAATAGGTCACAGCCTCGTCGACCCGATGCGCGCTGGTCGTTGCTGCGTGCGCACTCCTTGGAGTACCCGGTCAGTGCCGCGGCGGCCTCCCAGGCGTACTCACGCAGCCATCGCTCCCGGAGGGGCGACCGGTTCACGGGAGGGATGGTTGCCCGGTGTGGCGCACGTCATGGACGCGGGCGTGATGATCGAGTTGGCTGGGCAGGGTCCCGGGGCTGTGGATGCGACGCCGACACGAAGGAGCCATACGTGGTGCAGCGGCTTGAGCCACGTGAACTGCTGGGCGGCATCCCGCGCCAGCGGCCGACGCAGCACGGCCGGACGGCACCCGCGCGCGAAGACCGCGGCGCTCCCGCACCGGCGCCCGTGCCGGCACCCGCACCCGCACCGGCAGAGTCACCCGCACCGGAGAGCCGCAGCGTTTCCGCGAAGGTCCGCGCCCGGGGGGTCGGCCGTCTCCTCCCCACTCCGGTCGGCACCCCCTTCACCTTCTGGTACGCCGTCGTCCTCCTCGCCACGTCCCTCTACACCGATTACGGTGACCCGGCCACCGTCTCCGCCCTGCTGCGCGGCTCCAGTACCGATGTCGCGCATCTCGCCACCACCCCGCTGCTCGTGCTGGTCGCCAGCGCCCTGTGGGTGGCGGGCGGGCTCGCGTCCGCGTACGCCGTCGGATTCGTCTTCGTGCTCACCGCACTGGAGCGGCGTATCGGAGGGTGGCGCGCAGCCGCGGTGTTCCTGGGCGGTCACGTGGCGGCCACCCTTGCGACGGAGCTCCCGGTCGGGCTGTCCGTCATGGCCGGGCACCTTCCGGGAACCTCGCTGCAGCGCCTCGACTACGGGATCAGCTTCGGCCTGCTGACGTGTGTCGGAGCGCTGGCCGGACTGCTCGGCCCGATGGCGCGGTCGGTGGTGCTCGGCTGGGTCTCCGTGGTGCTCCTCGGGGACCTCCTCACCTACGAGGACCCGCTCAGCAACTGGGGTCATCCGCTCGCGCTGCTGGCCGGTATCGCGGCCTGGCCCGTCGTGCGCCGGTGGGCGCGTGACAGGGCGGTGGCACGCCGCGCTCACTCCGGCTTCGCGTCGTAGAACACGCTGACCAGCGGCGCGACCGAGCGCCACCCCAGGGACTCGTACAGCGCCCGCCCGTCGGTCGTCCCGCCCAGCACGCCTACGGTGGCGCCCTGCTCGACCGCCGCGTTCTGGAGCGTGCGCATGACGACGCTGCCAAGACCCTTGCGACGGTGTTCGGGGGCCGTCTCGACCTGGTCGACGACGGCCTCTCCCGTCACGCTGCCCAGGGCGATCTGGCCGCGCGCCGCGAAACTTCCGTCCTCCGTGGTGATCAGCGCCCGGGTGACCCCGCCGCGTGTCCATGCCTTCAGCCGGTGCCCGGACGGTACGACGGCCTCGGTCCGACGGAGCCCGGCCGTCATCAGGAAGCCCGGCTCGTCGGTCGTCCAGTCGGGGCCCAGCCAGGCCAGGACCTTCTCCGGCTCCTCGAAGACCTTGAGCCAGTGCCCCGGAATCCGCGACGCCCCGGCGGCCTCGCGGACGGAGGACTCCGCACGGGCGGTGAGGACACCGCGGCTGGTGTGCCGGGGAAGCCCGACGTCGACCGTGAAGCCCCAGGACACGGCCACCGGCTCCGCGGCACCCCGTGAGACGACCCAGCCGTCTACCCAGGCCCCGATCAAGCGCGTAAGAGATGAATCGGTCATGGAGCTATTACATCGGCTGGTCGCCGGTCGTGGTGTGTGTGATCGCTCACAGCGGAACGCCGCGGGGGAACATTCACCGTCCCCCCTGCATTGAGTCCGTACAACTCAACTTGAATGCCGAAGGGGAGATCATGGCTTCGACGTCCACACCGCTCACTCTGCCTGTGCTGCCGCTCGACGACGAGGTCGTGCTGCCCGGCATGGTGGTGCCGCTCGACCTGTCCGACGCCGATGTACGGGCCGCGGTGGAGGCTGCCCAGGCAGCCGCCGGATCGGAGCCCGGCAAGCCCAGGGTCCTGCTCGTGCCACGCGTCGACGGAACCTACGCCGCGACCGGAGTGCTCGGCACCGTCGAGCAGGTCGGCCGGCTGTCCGACGGCGACCCCGGCGCCCTGATCCGCGGGCACAGCCGTGTGCGCATCGGCGCGGGCACGACCGGCCCCGGAGCGGCCCTCTGGGTGGAGGGCATCCGTGTCGAGGAGATCGTGCCCGACCCGCTGCCCGGATCCGTGGCCGAGCTCGTCAAGGAGTACAAGGCACTCGCCACCAGCTGGCTGAGGAAGCGCGGCGCATGGCAGATCGTCGACCGCGTCCAGCAGATCGACGACATCTCGGCACTCGCCGACAACTCCGGATACTCGCCGTTCCTCACCACCGCCCAGAAGGTGGAGCTGCTGGACACCGCCGACCCGGTCGCCCGGCTCAAGCTGGCCACAGAACAGCTCCGCGAGCACCTCGCCGAGCAGGACGTCGCGGAGTCCATCGCCAAGGACGTCCAGGAGGGCGTCGACAAGCAGCAGCGTGAATTCCTGCTGCGCCGCCAGCTCGAAGCGGTACGCAAGGAGCTGCGCGAGATCAACGGCGAGTCCGAGGGTGAGGAGTCCGACGATTACCGCACCCGGGTCGAGGCCGCAGACCTCCCCGAGAAGGTCCGCGAGGCGGCGCTCAAGGAGGTCGACAAGCTCGAGCGTTCCAGCGACCAGAGCCCCGAGGGGTCCTGGATCCGTACCTGGCTCGACACGGTCCTCGAACTGCCGTGGAACGAGCACACGGAGGACGCGTACGACATCCAGGGCGCCAAGACGGTCCTGGACGCCGAGCACGCGGGCCTGGACGACGTGAAGGAGCGCATCACCGAATACCTCGCGGTGCGCAAGCGGCGCGCGGACCGGGGCCTCGGCGTGGTCGGCGGACGGCGCGGGGGCGCGGTTCTCGCGCTCGTGGGTCCGCCCGGCGTCGGCAAGACCTCGCTCGGCGAATCCGTCGCGCACGCGATGGGACGCAAGTTCGTCCGGGTCGCGCTCGGCGGTGTCCGGGACGAGGCGGAGATCCGGGGCCACCGGCGTACGTACGTCGGCGCGCTGCCCGGCCGTATCGTCCGCGCCATCAAGGAGGCCGGGTCGATGAACCCGGTGGTCCTGCTCGACGAGATCGACAAGGTCGGCTCCGACTTCCGGGGCGACCCGGCGGCGGCGCTCCTCGAGGTCCTGGACCCGGCGCAGAACCACACCTTCCGCGACCACTACCTGGAGGTCGAACTCGACCTGAGCGACGTCGTCTTCCTGGCCACCGCGAATGTGCTGGAGTCCATCCCGGAGGCGCTGCTCGACCGGATGGAGCTGGTCAGGCTCGACGGGTACACCGAGGACGAGAAGGTCGTCATCGCCCGCGACCACCTGCTCCCGCGCCAGCTGGAGCGGGCGGGTCTGGCCGAGGGCGAGGTCACGATCGACGAGTCCGCGCTGCGCAAGCTCGCGGGCGAGTACACCCGCGAGGCGGGCGTACGGAACCTGGAGCGTGCGGTCGCACGGCTGCTGCGGAAGGTCGCGGCCCAGCACGAGCTCGGCGAGCGGGAACTGCCGTTCACCGTCGCCGACGGCGATCTGAGGGGCCTGATCGGCCGGCCGCACCATGTTCCGGAGTCCGCCCAGGACCCGGCCGAGCGCCGCACGGCCGTGCCGGGCGTGGCCACGGGGCTCGCGGTCACCGGCGCGGGCGGCGACGTCCTGTACGTGGAGGCGTCGCTGGCCGACCCCGAGACCGGAGCCGCGGGGCTGACCCTGACCGGCCAGCTCGGCGACGTGATGAAGGAGTCCGCGCAGATCGCGCTGAGCTTCCTCCGCTCGCACGGCGCGGAACTGGAGCTGCCGGTCGCCGATCTCAAGGACCGGGGCGTGCACATCCACTTCCCGGCGGGCGCGGTCCCCAAGGACGGGCCGAGCGCGGGCATCACGATGACGACGGCGCTGGCATCGCTGCTCTCCGGCCGGCAGGTCCGTACGGATGTCGCGATGACCGGTGAGGTGTCGCTGACCGGACGGGTGCTCCCGATCGGCGGTCTGAAGCAGAAGCTGCTGGCCGCGCACCGGGCGGGGACCACGACGGTCGTGATCCCCAAGCGGAACGAGGCCGACCTGGACGACGTCCCGGCCGAGGTTCTGGAGAAGCTGGAGGTCCACCCCGTGACGGACGTCCGCCAGGTGCTGGAGATCGCCCTGGCCCCGGCGGAAGTCCCGGTGACCGCCGCGGCGTAACGCCCGCGCGGTTGCCGCCACTCCCTGGAGGAGGCCCCGAAGCCCACCGGCCCGGCCCCGGCATTGCGCCGGGGCCGGGCCGTCGGCATGTCCGGTGTGTGCCCCGCAGCGCGCCCCCTCGCCGGCCGGTTCCTGTGCGGTGGGGTCCGGGTGCCCTTGCGGATTGCCCGCTCGTACGGGTGGCGGGCCGCATCCGGCTGCGGGGCGGCTTCCGCGCCGCCGGGGCCGAAGCCCGGCAGGGCAGCCCGCTGGCGCCGGGTCGGGTCGGGGCGGATGCCGCCGGTAAGGCCCGCCCGCACGGCGGCCCCGTACGTCCGCGCGGGTCCTTCCGGTCCCGCCTGCACCGGGGCGCCGCGCGCGGGTGCGCCACCGCACGCGTTCCGTACCCCGTCCGACTGGCCGCTTCGGCGGGGCAGGTTTGGCCGGTCAGCCGGTCCGGCGGCCGTGGCTTGCCGCCGATGGGGGGCTGAGGGTGTGCCGTCGATCTGGACTTCGGCGTCCGGGCGGCTCTTGAAGCGGTCCCCGCTCGTGTCGGGTCGGGGCGGAGCCGCCGGTAAAGCCCAGCCGCACGGCGGCCCCGTACGCCCGCGCGGGTCCTTCCGGTCCCGCCTGTTCCGGGGCGCCGCGCGCGGGTGCGCCACCGCACGCGTTGCGGGCCGGTGGTCCGGCCGACCGCCCGCGCCGCAGCGGGGCGCGGCGGCCCTGGTTCGCCAAGACTGCGGGGAGCCGCGTCGGCGCCGTCGGTCCGGACGACGGCGTCCGTGCGGTCGCCCAGCGGGTCAGCCGGATGCGGGGAGACACGTGTGCGCCGGTAAGGGGATCGTCCGCGTGCGCGCGATGCGCGGGTCTTGCTCCTGCCGGCGCCCGCTCGCGCTCAGACGTCGAGCCAGCCCCGGAGCGTTGCCTGCGCCCCGGCCTGGAAGCGGGTCTCGGCGCCCAGGGACTCCAGCAGTCGGCTGATGCGCCGGCGGGCCGTGTGCACATGCACCCCGAGCCGGCGGGCGATCGCCTCGTCCTTGAGACCGGCTGCCAGCAGCGTCAGCAGTTCCTTCTGCGGCGCGGCGAGCGGCGCGCCGCAGCCGCTCAGCGGGGTGGCCCTGTCCCACACGGTCTCGAAGAGCGGCACCAGTGCGTTGCCGAGCAGGGCGTCACCGATCACCAGTGCCGACGCCGTCGGATCGGCCGCGTCGCTCGGCGGCAGGAGGGTGATCCGCCGGTCGACGGCGATCAGCTTGGTCGGTACGTCCGGGGCGACCCGGGCCCGCAGGCCCCTCTCCATCAGGGCCGTCACCATGTGCATCTCCTCAGGGGTCGCGAGCCCCTCGGGGTCGAACACGGTACGGACCTCGACCCCGCGTTTCAGCAGTCCCTCGATGTCCAGGCCGGGCGGCGGTGAAGTCCCGTCCCCCAGTTGCCCTCTGACATACGGCGGCCGGTCCAGGATGACGACCTCGCGTTCCGCCGACGCGAGCAGGAGATCGGCCCGCTCGCCGATCTCCCGCCGCCCCGTGACCACCTCGATACCGCTCTCGGGAACCGTCGTGGAGCCCGACATCAGTCGGCCGGCAAGCTGATCGGCGGACATACGTAATCGCTCGAGTTCGGCTGATTTCATATGCAGTTCGGCCTGGCGGCGGTGAATGAGCGTACGGATCGCGGCGGCCGGCGCGGCAGGCCGGGGAAGCGCCCCGCAGTCGCGGGACGGCAGTGCGAGACCCTGCTCGACCAGCCGGTCGAGAGCCGCCTCCAACTGGTCCCGTGGCAGCTCCAGCAGGCGCGCCAACTCCTCGGCGCCCGCCGCGCGTTCCTTGAGCAGGGCCTCGTACGCCAACTCCTCGGCCGCCCCAAGGCCAAGGGTGTGCAGCTCCCCCTCGATCATGTTGCGGATTCTCACTCCGTCTTCACAGGACACACAAGTGTGCATGTCCACTTGTGAACGCACTTGGCTCATTGCTGCGTTGGCGGCCCACATGTTGCATGGCCATGACCACCTGAACCGGCTCTGACCAAGCACGCGGGAGGGGTACGTACTGTGCGCAAGCCCAGCAACAGCCATGGAAGACCAGGATCGGGCGCATCCAGGGGAGCGGGAATCGCCGCACTCCTGGCAGCTGCCGGACTTCTGATCACCGCGGTCCCGGCCCAGGCGGCGACGCCGCCCCCGGCACCGCCCGTCGACGTCATTCCGGGTGACGACACCGCGACACCCGCCCTCGTCGACGGTCTGCGTGAGGCCGTGGACGCGAAGGCCGCCCCCGCGGACGCCGCCCTCGGGCACCTGGCCGCCAAGGAGAGCCGCTACCGCATCGCCGAGCCGGAGCGCGACCTGGCGCCCTTGCAGACGCTGAAGCACGGCGCCGACGAGACCGTACGGCTCCAGCAGAAGCACCACGGGGTCCCGGTCCTCGGCGGCCAGTACGTCGTACGGATGGAGAGCAAGGGCGGCAAGCGCGTCGTCACGGGCACCTCCGGCCAGTACTTCACGGGCCTCAGCACCGCCACGGAGCCGTCCGTCGACAAGGACGTGGCTGTACGCCGTGCGGTCTCCGCCACCGCCGAGCGGATCGGCGGGGGACAGCTCACCAAGGCAGACGCGGTGCGCAAGGAGGGGGAGAAGTCCGCGAAGGCGGCGGCGCTCGCCGGCACCGCGGGCGGTCTCGTCGTCATCCCGCGCGGCGACGGCGTACTCGCGTACCACGTGACCGTGCGCGGCACGAACGCCGCGACCGGTGAGCCGGTACTGCAGCACGTCTACGTCGACGCGGCTTCCGGCTATCCGGTGCTGCAGTACAGCGGCATCAGGACGCTGACGGCCCCGAAGGCGGCGACCGACGGTCCCGGCACCGCGGCAGCCCCCGCCGCCAAGGGCAGGGCAGCGGCGGAGGACCCCGCGGCCCACCCCGGCACCCAGGGCAGCGGTCTGCGCCTCAACGGCGCCAAGGTGAACCTCGAGCTGTTCCGTGACACCGCCCGCGGCGAGTACGTCATGACCGACTACGCGCGGATGGCCGACAGCAGCAAGAACACGCTCAGCACCTACGACGCCTCCGGCCGCGACGTGAACGACGTCGCGGGCCAGTGGCCGAGCGGCATCAAGGTGTTCGGCTCCGCCGCCGCGGAGTTCGGGAAGAACGCCACCGACGTCGGCGCGGTCGACGCGCACTGGGCGGCCGGCCAGGTCTACGACTACTACAAGAAGCAGCACGGCCGGAACGGGCTCGACGGCCGAGGCACCACCGTCAACTCACTGGTCGGCGTGACCGAGTTCGGCGGGTCGTACGTCAACGCCTTCTGGGACGGCCAGAAGATGGTGTACGGCTCGGGCGACGAGGAGTTCAAGCCGCTCTCCGCCGACCTCGACGTCGTCGGCCACGAGATGACCCACGGGGTCGTCGAGAACACCGCGAACCTCGTCTACGCCGGCCAGTCCGGCGCACTGAACGAGGCGCTCGCCGACTACTTCGGCAACGCGATCGACGTCAACACCTCCGGGCAGTCCATGGACGACCCCGACGCGGGCCTGATCGGCGAGGACCTGTGCCGTACGAAGGCGGCGGGCGACTGTGCCTTCCGCAACCTCGACGACGGTGCCTCCACCTCGAAGAACTTCCTGGGCGTGACGTTCGGCACCGACAACGGCGGGGTCCACCTCAACTCCACGATCTTCTCCGGCGCTCTGTGGGACATGCGCCAGGACCTGGGCGGTGAGCTCGCCGACCGGATCGTGTACAAGGCGCTGTCCGAGTACATGACCCCGCTCGACGGCTTCACCGAGGGCCGCAACGCGGTGCTCGCGGCGGCCAAGGACCTGGGTGCGGAGTCCGGGCAGCTGAACGTCGTGAAGCGGTCGTTCAGTGCCCACGGCGTCGTGCCCGGCTGGGAGGACGCCCTGGGCGTCGACACCGACCAGCTGTTCGGCAAGCTCAACATCGCCGGCACCGGCGTCCAGGCGGGCGGCGGCTGGTGGACCGTCTCCAAGTCGAACGACGACGGTTCCGAGCCCTACTCGGTCTACGCCGGCCGTGCGGACGGCAAGGGCGCGCCCAAGCTGATCAGCCCGAACGACGGGCGCTACCACGTCTACCCGGCGACGGACGGAAAGACCGTCGTATGGGCGGCGTACGGCACCACCAGCCTGGACATCCTGTCGCGTCCGCTCGCCGGCGGCCCCATCAAGAAGCTGTACACGTCGTACAACGACATCTCCGGGCTGCGGGTCGAGAACGGTGTGGCCGTCTTCGAGACGTACGGCATCTTCGGTGACCGTCATGTCGGCTATCTGCGCGCCGGCGACGCCAAGCCCACCCTCGTGGACGGCGGCAGCTTCTTCCTCGGCAGCGCCCTGCCGTCGATCGCGCACGGCAAGCTCGCGTACGCCAAGCTGTACCCGACCGAGACCGAGTACAAGCTCGGCGTCGAGATCCTGGATCTGAAGACCGGAACCAAGACCCTGACCGAGCAGCTCGGCGACCCGCAGGGCCTCGGCCAGACCGGCATCAACGGCAGCCACGTCTTCTGGCTGACGGACGAGATCCTGGACGACGCGGGCCAGATGGGTGTGCGTCGCGCGGCGCTCGACGGCACCAACGCCTACGACATCAACCCGGAGGCCAAGCCGCACGCGCTCATCGCCTTCGATCTGACCGTCTCCGAGGACGCCGTCACGGTCAACAGCCAGCTGCCCGACACCCGGTTCCGCAACGAGACCCTCGCCAAGGTCTGGCAGATGGGCACGGACGGCTCCCGCCTGGGGCGCGTCTCCTGCAACCGGGGCGAACAGCTCTCCCCGGCCGCGGTCTCCGGCAAGCAGGTCGTCTGGCTCGACGGCACCACCGGCTGGACCGATCTGGTCACCCGCAGCCGCCCGGCGGGCCTCTGCGGCTGATCGCCTCGGGTCTCCGAACGAGAGGCCCCAGCCCTGCCCCCGACCGGAGCCCCCGGCGCGGCCCTGCCGCGCCGGGGGCTCCGGTGCCGGGGGGCGGGAGTCAGCCGTACGCCAGGGCCTGGACGCGGTCGAGTCCGCCGTTGAACTTGTTGTGGTCACCCACGGTCGGGCCGGACGACGTGTACTGCCACATCGTGTGGTAAGCCCAGCCTGCCGGGAGGGTGCCCGGGGTGGTGTTGTAGCGGGCGATCCAGAGGGGGTTGACGGCTCCGAAGCCGCCGTGGTTGCCGGTGCACAGGGTCCACCAGCTGGTGGCCGTGTAGATCACGGCGTCGCGTCCGGTACGGGCCTTGTAGCGGTTCAGGAAGTCCCGGATCCAGCCGACCATCGCGGACCGGGTCCTGCCGTAGCAGCTCGCGCCGTACGGGTTCCACTCGATGTCCAGCGCGCCGGGCAGGGTCCTGCCGTCACGGGTCCAGCCGCCGCCGTTGTCGACGAAGAAGTCCGCCTGGGCGGCGCCGCTCGTGGTGTCGGGGGTGGCGAAGTGGTACGCGCCGCGGATCATCCCGATGTCGTAGGAGCCGTTGTACTGCTGCCCGAAGTAAGGGTTGCGGTAGTAGGTGCCCTCGGTGGCCTTGACGTAGGCCCACCTCACGCCGCTGCCCCGGAGCGCGGACCAGTCGACGTCGCCCTGGTGGCTGGAGACGTCGACGCCTTCGGTCTGGACGGCGCGGCCGTCGCGCGGGAGACCGCCCCGGCCGTCATGGGCGGCCACACCCATGCCCATATGGGCCGAGCCGCGGTCGGAAGTGTCCCCCGAGGCGGCCGAAGCCGTGGCGGGGAGGGCGAGGAGGAGGGCCAGGACCGTGAGGAAGCCGCGGGCCATGGCTCTTCGGGTCGTTCCGCATCTGTGCACGGGCATGACGTGCCTCCGAGAGGCCTCGGTGGGGGGATGCAACGTTCTGTCGACATGTCGATCGCCAGGGGAGTGGTGTGGACATGTCATTCAGGAAGCTAGGTGCGGAGAACCGGCAGGGGAAGGGGAGCCGGTTCCTGCCGTTGGTCTACGCCTGCGAAATACTGACCGAGCTGCGGCAACGGCCGCCGCCGGAAGAAACTTTCATTGTCGGGAAAGCGTGCGAGGGGTGCTGACGTGCACGAAAGCGGTACGGGGAGTGAAGGGGAGCCCACCGGAGGAAGTGGCGTGAACCACGGATTCCAGGAATTCCTCGCCCTGGAACGCGAGTTGGCCGTCTTTCTGCGCCGCGCCCGCGCGAACTCCGGGGAGATGGCCCGCGAGGTCCACCCCGAGCTGGAGCCGGCGGCCTATGGTCTGCTCGTACGTCTGGAGGAGTGCGGCAGCCGGCGCGCCACCGACCTCGCGGTGTTCTTCGGTGTCGGCAAGGCGACCATGAGCCGCCAGCTCCACGCGCTGGAGCAGCTCGGCCTCGTCGCCCGGGAACCCGACCCGGCCGACGGGCGTGCCTCGCTCGTCCGTCTCACCGACGAGGGACTCGCCCGTTTCCGCAGTGTGCGCAACGCCCGGCGCGAACGGTACATGCGCAAGCTCGCCGACTGGGACCGGGGCGAGGTCGCGGAGCTGGCCCGTCTGCTGCACCAGCTCAACACCCGCGCCGAGGGGTGACCGCCCGGGGTTTCGCGCCCGTCGGTGGGAGGCGTGACGGCCGGAGTGCCGTCCGGCCGGCCTGACCGTGGGGCGCACCCCTACAGCTCCGCGTACACCGCCGTCGCGTCGTCGTGTGTCTTCCAGCGCGGGGCGCCGCCGCCCCGCGCTCCCTCGCGCGTCGCGTCCGCGTGCTCCAGCGCCCGCACCCGCTCGATCAGTCCGTGTGGCCCCTGCTTGTGCAGCAGCTCCATGAGGTCCGCCCAGTCGCCCTCCTCGAACAGGTCGGTCCATCGGGACGCCCCGTCGGTGAGTGCCGCCACGGCCCGTACCTCCGCACGCGGCGTACGGCCGGTCACCGCGCGGCCCGACACCTCCGGGTCCGCGGCCGCAGTGAAGAAGCCGCCGTCCTGGTTGCGCAGGGCGTCGGTCGCGCTCACCGAGCGCAGGACCTCCCGCGGAATCCGGTCGAGCCGGTCGTCGAGCACGGCCCGCACCGCTCCGCCGGGTGAACCGAGCAGCAAGGTGGAGTCGGAGAGCACAAGGTGCTCGACCCACTCCTCGTCCCAGCGGACGAGGACGACGGTCGCCTGAGGAGTGCGCACGTGAGAAAGGTCACAGCTCTCGCGGTGGACGTCCGCGGTGCGCCGGATGGACAGCGAGAGAACCCCGGTCAGGGGCATATCCCGCCGCGAACCGGACAGTTCGGCCAGTGCTCCACCGAGTCGGGAGGTGAACCAGGGCACGCCGTGCACACAACCGTCTTCACCCTTCGGCGGGGTCACCCCGTCCAGGACGACGAGGGATCCTCCCTGGCCCGAGGCGGGGAGGGCGACGGAAGCCCAGTCCTCGTTGGTGCGTCCGGGGGTGCCGGGCGCGGAGACGAGTTCGAAGCGCATGATCCCCAGTCTGCCCGAGCCGCCACGACTCCTTCACGAAGCCCACAAGAACTCCTGGCCGGCCGTCGTCGACCGGGCGACCAGCGGCTTTTGGCCGGAATGATCAACTCGACAGGCTGCGGGCGCGCATCCTGCCAAAGCCCGCGCCGAAGGTCCACCCGGCGCTCCGCGCGCCGCCGGAACCCGTCCGCGGGGGAGTTGTTGAGCCACTCGGGAGTGATGTTCACTCGTTCGGGTGGCGGAGCGGCCGATGCGCGTCCCCCTCCCAAAAGCGCTGGAATGGTCGTAAGCCGTGCCAGGGGTGGGGGGCGTTCTCGTGTTGTGACCGGCCGTCACCTCTGCTTCATGGGCGGACGAGTCGAGATTGCGAGCACCGGTGCAGAAGAAGTGGCCTCGGGGCAAGGGCGGTACGCCCGGTACGGCGTCGTCGGGGCGCGAGCCGATGCCCTCCACGATCCCCGCAGAGAGCCCTCAGGCAGGAACGGCCTCCGGCGATCCGGACCTTCTCCCGGGCGGACGCCCCGCCCGGGTTCGCAGCAGGCTCGTCGCCGGAGTCGCGGCCGTGTCGCTCACCGTCGTCGCGGCGGGCGCCCCGGCCGTCCTCGCCACGTCCGACGAACTGACCGAGTCCCAGCGGCTCGTCACCCTCTCCGAGCTCAACCGGCAGGCCGTCACCCTCGCCCACTCCCTCGCCGACGAACGCGACGAGGTCACCGCCTACATCGCCGCGGGCCGCGAGGAGCAGAAGGGCGACAAGAAGGACCGCCGGGAGATCTCCGACAACCGCAGCGCCCGCGTCGACCGCCAGATCGACGAGATCCGCGTCAATGTCCCCGCCGACCACGCCGAACTGCGCCGCGACCTCGCCACCGTGCCGTCCGTCCGGCGCACCGCGCTCACCGGCAAGGGCACGGCGCTGGAGGCGTACAAGGCGTACACCGAAATCATCGCCGGGCTGCACGCGCTCGCCGACGAGCTCGCTGAGAAGACCCCGGCCCGTGCCGCCGATGCCACGCGCGGGCCCGCCGCCCTCGGTCTGGCCGTCGAACAGGCTTCGGCCACCCGGGGACTGCTGCTCGCCGCCCTGTCCGTGCCGGTCCCCGAGAGCGACGGCCCCTCCTTCGACCCCATCACCGGGCTGCCGGTGGAGGAGAAGAGCGACAAGGAGGCCGAAGCCGCCCGCAACACGCTGAGCGCCGCCGCCCAGCAGGCCCGCGTCCGCGAACTCGGCGCACTCGCCGACTTCGACCAGGCCGCGAGCGACGACGCACGCAGCCGGCTCTCGGCCACCGTCACCGGACCCGACATCAAGGCCGCCGAGGGGTACCTCACCCGCCTCACGGACCAGCCCGAGCTCTCGAAGAGCGACCTCAAGTCCAATCGCGAGAAGGTCGAGTCGTCCCTCTCCGCCCGTATCGAGCAGATGCGGGGCGTCGAGTCCGCGCTCGCCACGGCCCAGGTCGAGCGGATCGGGAAGCTGCGCGACGACGACGTCACCGCACTGGAGCTGCGCATCGCGCTGCTCGGCGGCTGCCTGATCGTGGCCGTCGGCATCTCCGCGGCCGTCGCCCGGACCCTGACCCGCCCGCTCGCGGTGCTGCGCATCGGCGCCGCACGGCTCGCCGGCGCGCCCGGAGCCGGGGAGCCCATCCGCTTCACCGGCCGCAACGACGAGTTCGCACAGGTCGTACGGTCGCTCAACACCCTGCACGGCAAGCTCGTCGACCTCTCGGCACGGGCCGAGCGGCTCGACACCTCGCACGGAGAGCTCGCGGCGGCACGCGAGGAACTGGCCGCCCAGCGCGCCGAACTCCAGTCGCGCACCGTGGAGGTGACCGAGCAGCTGGAGCTGCTGCGCCGCACCGTCAGCCACACCTTCGTCAACCTGTCGCTGCGCACCCTCGGCCTCGTCGAGCGTCAGCTCGCCGTCATCGAGAGGCTGGAGGAGCGCGAGCAGGACCCGGAGCGCCTCGCCACCCTCTTCAAGCTCGACCACATGGCGACCGTCATGCGCCGCCACAGCGAGAACCTGCTGGTGCTGGCGGGCACGGAGCACGGTCACGGCCACCCCGGCCCGGTGCCGCTGGTCGACGTCATGCGAGCGGCCGTCAGCGAGATCGAGCGGTACGAACGCATCACCATCCAGTCGCTGCCGCCGCACGCCCAGGTCGCGGGATTCGCCGCCGACGACCTCAGCCACCTGGTGGCCGAGCTGCTGGAGAACGCCACGTCCTTCTCGCCACCGGACGCGCAGGTGCAGCTCTCCGGCTGGTTGCTGGAGAGCGGTGAGGTGATGCTCTCCGTCCAGGACGAGGGCATCGGCATGACTCCGGGACGGCTGGAGGAGCTCAACGCGAAGCTCGCCGACCCGGACCCCGCGGCCGACAGCGACGGCGAAGGGGAGGGCCTCGGGCTCCGGGTGGCCGCGCTGCTCGCCCGCCGCCATGGCGTGCGCGTACAACTGCGCGAACAGAAGCAGGGCGGGATCACGGCAGTCGTCGTCCTGCCCCAGTCGCTGCTGCCGACGGTTCCGCCCACGGCGGCCCCGCGGACGGCGCCCGTTCCGGGAGCCGCGCCCACGCTGAATCTGCCGGGCTCGGTCGCCGAGGCCAACTCCAACACCCTGCCGGGCCGCTCGGCGGCGCGCGACCCGCTGGTCGCCGCGGCGGAGCAGTCGATCCGCGAGGCCGGCCTGGAGGCGGGGGCCGAGGCGCAGGCGGAGGCTTCCCCCGAGGAAGCGGGCGGCCCGCGCAGCATGCCGTACGCCGAACCCGTGCCAGGACCGGACACCCAGGAGCGGGCCGTGCCGGCCGGCGAGCCGACGCTCGAACCGCATCCTGAGCCGACGCTCGAACCGCGCCCTGAGTCGGCGTTCGAGCCGCATGCCGAGTCGGCCTTCGAACCGCGGCCCCAGCCCGAGCGGGGCCCCGGGCCTCTGCCGGCCGCAGTGCCCGAGGCGGGCCTCGCGTCCGTGGGCGGCACCGAGCCCGAGCCCGAGCCCGAGGCGCACCAGGACCCCGCCCCGGAGTCGGTCCCGGACTCCGCCCCGGAGCCTTCGGCTCATGAGACCACCCTCCAGGTGCGCCTGCCGCACCCCCCGTCGGAGCCCGACGCACACGAGCGGGTCGCCGACGGCGCCGACGCCACCGAGGGCGTCGACGACGCCGGGGTGGACGGTCCGGTCACCGACAAGGGCCTCCCCAAGCGCACACCCAAGATCGTCGCCCCTGCCGCCGCGCCCAAGGAGCGCGCCAGGTCCGTCGACGCGGAGGCACTGCGCCGCCGCCTCGGCGGCTTCCACCGGGGCGCCGAGGACGGCCGTCGCGACGTCGCGACGGAGCTCGCGGAGAACACCGGGAACAGCACGCGCAAGGACCAGGAACACAGCGAGGAATCGGGGGATACCGTCGAGGAGGCACGAAGTTGACTGCGACCGGAACATTCGGGCTGAGCAGTGAAGCCCGCAACCTTCACTGGCTGTTGGGCAACCTCGTCGAGGAGGTTCCAGGAGTTCGCTCCGTCGCCGTCGTCTCGTCCGACGGACTCCTCCTGCTGTCGTCCGACCCGGCGCACAACTCCGCTTCCGTCGCCGTGCCACGTCGGGACGGCCCGCGCGGCTCCAGCGCGGACCTCGCCACCATCGTTTCCGGCATCGGCAGCCTCACCATCGGCGCTGCCAGGCTGATGGACGGCGGCGGCGTCAAACAGACCATGGTCGCGATGGAGGAAGGCAGCGTCTTCGTGATGTCCATCAGCGACGGTTCGCTGCTCGGCGTGCACGCGACCCCCGACTGCGACATGAGCGTCGTCGCGTACCACATGGCGCTCTTCGTCGGGCGCGCCGGACATGTCCTCACCCCCGAAGTCCGCAGTGAGCTGCGCAAATCGATGGAGAGCGCCAAGTGATGTCCGCCGCAGAACCCGCCCCCAGGCTTCCGATGCGTGGTGACGGCAAGCGCCCCGCCCGGGTCCGCCCGTACTCGCTCACCGGCGGCCGCACACGCTTCGGACACGTCCTGCTCGTCGAGACCTTCGTCGCCGCGCTCGAAGCGGCGGAGGAGCGCAAGGAACTGACGAACGGAAACCTCGTCTCGCGCGTCATGCCCGAGATGCGGGCCATCGTCGAGCTCTGCCGCCGCATGCGTACGGTCGCAGAGATCTCGGCGCTGCTGAAGATGCCGCTCGGTGTCGTCCGGGTGCTGCTCAGCGACCTGGCCGACCAAGGAAAGATACGGGTTTACGGGACCGGTCACGGCACCGGCCAGCCCGACCGCGCACTGCTCGAAAGGGTGCTGAGTGGACTCCGTCGTCTCTGACCTCCCCGCCGTCGCGGAGGACGAGAACGTACAGCCCTGGCAGAACGACCGTACCCGCGCCCCGATCGCCACCAAGATCGTGGTCGCGGGCGGCTTCGGTGTCGGCAAGACGACCTTTGTCGGGTCGGTCTCCGAGATCACGCCGCTGCAGACCGAGGCTCTGATGACGCAGGCGAGCGAGGAGACCGACGATCTCTCCTCGACGCCCGACAAGCTGACCACGACCGTGGCGATGGACTTCGGCCGGATCACGCTGGACGACGATCTTGTGCTGTACGTCTTCGGCACACCGGGCCAGCAGCGCTTCTGGTTCATGTGGGACGACCTGGTGCGCGGTGCGATCGGCGCCGTCGTGATGGCCGACACGCGCCGGTTGTCCGACTCCTTCCCGGTCCTCGACTACTTCGAGAGCTGCGGACTGCCGTACATCGTCGCGGTCAACCACTTCGAGGGGACGCCCGCCTACGAGGCCGAGGACGTACGCGAGGCCCTGACCGTACCCCCGCACGTCCCGGTACTGATCATGGATGCGCGCAAGAGGGTCACCGTGATCGAGTCGCTGCTCGCCCTGGTGGGCCATGCGCTCGACGTCACCCCCGAGTAATTCAGCTTCCTCAGCCTCCTCACCCCCGCCTGTCAACGAAAGAGACGCGCCATGCGGAAGATCCTCATAGTCGGCGCCGGTCAGTCCGGGCTCCAGCTCGCCCTCGGCCTGCAGTCGCAGGGGTACGAAGTCACCCTCATGTCCAACCGCACGGCGGACGAGATCCGTTCCGGCCGGGTCATGTCCACGCAGTGCATGTTCGACACGGCGCTCCAGCACGAGCGCGATCTCCAGATCAACTTCTGGGAGTCCCAGGCGCCGAAGATCCAAGGCCTCGGTGTCTCCGTGGCCGGACCGGCGTCCCAGAGGGTCATCGACTGGGTGGGCAAGCTCGACGGCTACGCCCAGTCCGTCGACCAGCGCGTGAAGATGGCCGGCTGGATGGAGACGTTCGCCCAGCGCGGCGGCCAGCTCGTCATCCACGGGGCCGCCGTCTCCGACCTGGACTACTTCTCCCGCACGTACGACCTCGTCCTGGTCTCCGCGGGCAAGGGCGAGCTCGTGTCTATGTTCGGCCGCGACGCCTCCCGCTCCCCGTACACCGAGCCCCAGCGCGCCCTCGCCGTCTCCTACGTCCACGGCCTCGGCCCGCGCCCGGAGCACCCCGACTACGACGCGGTCCGCTGCAACCTGGTCCCGGGCGTGGGTGAGCTCTTCGTCATGCCGACCGTCACGACGTCCGGCCGCGCCGACATCCTCTTCTGGGAAGGCATCCCGGGCGGCCCGCTCGATGTCTTCCAGGGCGTCAAGGACCCGTCCGAGCATCTGTCGCTCACGCTGGAGCTGATGGAGAAGTTCACGCCGTGGGAGTACGCCCGCGCCACCAAGGTGGAGCTGACGGACGCCAACGGCACGCTTGCCGGACGGTACGCCCCGACCGTGCGCAACCCCATCGGCCGGCTGCCGGGCGGCGGGCTGGTCCTCGGCGTCGCCGACGTCGTCGTCGCCAACGACCCGATCACCGGGCAGGGCTCCAACTCGGCCTCCAAGTGCGCGGCTTCCTACCTCTCCTCGATCACGGAGCACGGCGACAAGCCGTTCGACGAGGAGTGGATGCAGTCCACGTTCGACCGCTACTGGGACACCGCCCAGCACGTCACCAAGTGGACCAACGCGATGCTCGGCGTCCCGCCGGAGCACGTCCTCAACCTGATCGGTGCGGCGGGCGAACTCCAGCCGGTGGCCGACCGGTTCGCGAACGGGTTCAACGACCCGGCGGAATTCGAGAACTTCTTCTACGAGCCGGAGAAGACGGCGGCGTACCTGGGGTCGGTGGCGGGAGCCTGACGGGCTTTTGACCAGCGATCCGACGGTCGTCATCGGTCGTCGTTGGTCGTTGTCGGCCGCCCTCGGACGGCCCACAGACGGCCCGGCCCGCCGGGCTCTTCGGGGATCTGGGCAGGTGCAGGCCTGGCCTCCCAGGATGATCCATGGGGTCATGGCCGATACTCCCGGGATGCGCTTGTGCACTCGCAGTCGTCGACGTGTGGTCGGCGCGCGGCGGGGATGACGAGAACCTCGGCCTGGCCCACAGCCCGGTGGACGGCCCGCGGAGCCTTATGCGCTGGCCATGTGCAGGTGCTGCACACGCCCCTGACGTGCCGCGCCCGCCCCCGGATCCCTGACAGGGGCGGGCGCTTCTGGATGGCTACATGGCGTCCTGTTGCCTTTCTTGCTGCTTGCGGATGTCGCGGACACTGGCGGTGAGGGTGCCGTCCTGCTGCTCGTAGTGGGACAGTGCGATCCCCAGGCCGAAGAAGGTGGGCGCCCATTCGCCGACGAAGATGCCCCACCGGTCGGCACGGTCCAGGCCGACGCCGGGCTCGACTTTGAGGGACGCGGCCCAGGTGAAGAGGGACAGGCCGATGGACATGAAGGCTGCGGTGTAGGCGTGCTCGCTGCGTAGGCCTTTCTCATGCAACATCTGGATCATCGCGGGTTCTCCCTGGTGCGTAGGGTCAGGGACCTCCACCAGGGTCACCCGAGTGGCGGACGCTCGCATCCGGAGATCCGCTTGTAGATTCTGCGCACGACTTGACGCCCGGCCGCCATCAGTAGCCCGCGCTACCGTGGACAACAGGCCCATATCTGCCGCCTGCAGCGCAAGCGGACATCCGTCAACCCAGCCCGGACAGCAAGGACGGGAGGTATGACCATGGGGTACCAGCCATCTTCCGAGACCGACCTGACCTACCGAGTACGGATTCAAGACGAGGGCGAGGACGGCCTCTGGGCCGAGGTGCCAGAGCTACCGGGATGCCACGCCTGGGGCCAGGACATGGGCGAGCTCGAAGAGGCACTGCTCGAGGCCATCCCCCAGTACATCTCGACGCTTGCCGATGCCCTGCTCGACCACGGTGGATGAGACCCGAACAGCGGCGGGCCGGAGGCGCGCACGCCGACCGCTTGGCGGGAAGGCCCTCGGGCTCGCGAAGAACGCCCGCCCCTTCGGGGGCGGGCGTTCGTGCTTATCGCGTGCCGATCCCGAGTTGCTGCTGGGGTGCGCAGAATTCGCACCCTGCCATGCTGTCGGAGTCTTTCGTGAGTCCGAGGCGGGCGTCGGCTGCGCTGATGGGGAGGGTGTCCCGCTGCGGCATGGTGCAGTCGGCGAGGTGGATGAGCGCGGGCTCGGGATGTGTGGGGCTCCGCTGCGGCTCGATGACGTACCGGGCCGGCTGGGCGGAGGCCTGCAGCTTAAGGTCGCCGATCTTCCGCCGGGTGTCGCGTAGCTGCCAGTCGAGCCACGACTCGAGGATGCGGAGTTTCGCGAGGCGCTCGGCGGGCGTCATATCGGACATGCGTTCGAGTCTACGGGTGACAGGCAGGGTGTCATCCTGAGGGACATGTCCGAAGTTCACCGGTGGCGGGGGCCGCGCAGAGCTCCGACCAGTAATGCGGCCGTCGCCGTCCCGACGAACGGCTCCGGCCGGCCGGGGCGCCGACGAGAGCTGATCAGGTGGGCATGGCTGCGACCGCGTCATCCGGTAGAGGTCGGCGCCCCCGCACGTTGGGGGCGTCGACCTCTACCGGGCCGCCCACGGTCCGTCAACGAAATGCCCGGCCGGGCCGACCGGGAGCCCTCCGATCACGAGGCCGAGTCCGGGCCGGCCGGGCCCCGGTCGTCGGGTGAGCGGGTGTTCTCGGCTCCCGAGGAGCCCGCCACCTCGCGTTCGATCCAGCGGCAGATCACGTCGATCACATAGGCGCGCTCCTCGCGGGTCAGTTCCCGCCCTTTGGGGATCTGGTGCCAACGCTGGAGGCAGGTACGGCAGCAGGTCGCGGTCGCGTGCTGGGCGACGAAGACCGGGTGGCCGCGGTACGGGGTCTGTTTGCCGTCCTTGTACGGCTCGGCCGGGGCCAGCCGCTTGCCGATGAGGTCGTAGGCGTGCCATCGCATCGTGGACGGGCCACTCAGCTCTGCCTTGGCCCGCTCGCGGCCGCGCAGATGGAACTTCGCGCGGAACGGATGCCGCGCGATGGCGTCGAGTCGTCGGTCGAGCGATTGAGGCGTCTGATCAGGCATCGGACGTTCCAGAGGAAGACAGCGGTCCCTCCCGATCGTATGACTGCCTGCCGGTGGGTGCCGGTGGGTGCCGGAGGTGCGGGGCAGGCCGAGGCGCTGCGCAGTCGGCGCCCGAGACCCACGTCGTCCGGGGCAGCGCGTCGCGAGCAGGTCGCGGGCGCGTCGGGCCCGGGGAGGGTCACACCAAGCTCTCGGACCTGGTCCCGGCCGCATCACCGGCCCGGCGCCGCTGCGGTGCCGTACCCGGTGTCCGAACCGGCGCCCGCGCCTTCCGGCAGTTTCGGCGGGGTGTATGCCGCCAGCGGGGCGGCCGTCGGGTCCGGGCGGACGGCTCCGAGGAGCGGGTTCGAGGCGATCGGGGAGACCTTGACCCGGGTGCCGGGACGCGGGGCCTGGATCACCAGGCCGTTGCCCAGGTAGATCGCCACATGCGTGGCCTTGGGGAAGTAGATAACCAGGTCCCCCGGCCGCAGTGAGCGCAACGGGACCCTCGGGAGCCGCGCCCACTGCTCCTGGCTGGTGCGCGGGATGACGCGGCCCGCGTCGGCCCAGGCCCGGGATGTGAGGCCCGAGCAGTCGAAGGAGTCGGGCCCCTCGGCACCCCAGACATAGGGCTTGCCGATCTGTTCGACCGCGTACTCCAGCGCCGCACTGCCCGCCTTCGAGGGCAGACGTCCGCCGCCCAGCAGGCCCGACTCCAGAAGCTCGCGCTGCGCCCCCGCCGTATCGGCACGCTCGAGCGACGCGAGCTCGGTGAGCTCGTCCCCCGAGAGGGATGCCAGCAGGGTCTCCGTCTTCCTCAGCCGAGCCTGAACGGTGTCGCGCTGCTCGCGCTGCTTCTCGGTGAGCGCCTTCTGGAGGTCGAGGGCTCTGTGCGAGCGCGCGGCCAGCTTGTCGGCGCGGAGCTCGCTGCGCTCCAGGCGGGCGATCGTCGCGGCCTGGTCGTATGCCGCACGCTCCATCAGATGATCCTCGTCCAGCGCCTGCTGGGGGTTGCGGGCGAGCAGCAGACGGAGGTAGGCGGAGAGATCGGAACTGCCCTGGTACTGCCGGCGGGCCAGTCGGCCGGCATCGCCGCGGCTGCGCTCGAGGGCGTCGCGGGCGGCGGTGAGCTCGGTGGTGAGTCTTCTCGTCTCGGCGCGCTGGGTCGTGAGCCGCTGCTCGGTCGCGTTGTACGCCTCGGTCGCCTCCTCGGCCTGCCGGTACAGCTCCCTGAGCGTGGTGAGCAAGCGGGCCACGTTCTTCGGCTCCCGGCCGCCAAGGAGGACGGCACCCGGTTCGCCGGTCACCGCCCGGCCGGCGGCACCCGGGGCGTCCGGCTCTGCCGCCGCCGGTGTCGTCACCACGAGGGCCGTCGTCGCGGCCAGCGCGGCCGTGCAGATCGTACGCAGCAGTCTGCCTGACACGTCATCACCTCCGGTTGGTTACAGGAGCGATGATGCTGCGACGATCACGTGCTGGGCGCGATCGCGGCCGGTTCGGCGCAACGCCACCACCCGCGCGGGCCGATCCTCGGACGGTGCGGCGTGGCGACTGGCCCCGAGGGTCTCCACCGGTCCGGCCCCACCGGGGGACAGGACCCGGCCAGTGGCGCGTGTCGCGACCTTGGTGGGTGACGAGCTGTGTCAGGTGCCTTGCATCGCAAGGCGGCCGAACAGCCTCGCACCGGGCCGTACTCGGCTGTTCGGTCAACGAAGCGAGGTGCCGCGCCGGGCGTCGCGGGGATCGGAGGTCCTCGACCTGTGATCATGGAGTGTTCGTTGAAGGTGATCGACGAGGAGCTCCAGATAGCGGGGGCCGATGAGTCGCCGCCGTGTGACGCCCGTGGAACGTGCTGTAGGTGATGTGGTGAACTGGTTGACCTCGCTGCCGACGGTGGTACTGGTCGTGGGCTGGCTCTTCCTTGCCTTGCTGGTCGCGGCCGTGGCGCGGGTCGGCGTCCGGGCGCTCGTACCGGTCGGGGAACAGGACCGGGTGCCGCAGATCGCGACGCCCCTGATGCCTACACTCGGCGCTGCCTTCGCGATCTTTGCGGCACTCTCACTGGCCAGCGAGGCCGGCTACCTGCGCGCAGCAGAGGGGTTGGTGAGCGACGAGGCGGCCGCAGCCTCCCGCCTGGCGTGGGCGGCGACAAGTCCGCGAGTCCGGTCGGAGCCGATCCATGTGGCACTGCTGGACTATCTGCGGGCCACGCGGGTCGGGGAATGGGAGGGTGCGGCAGCGGCGTCCGGTGACGACCCGGCCACCGCTCGCGCGATCGCAGGTCTGGAGCGGAGCGTGCGCGCAGAGGCGGCCCGGCCCGAACTGGGAACCCCGGCGAGCACGGAGCTGCTGTCTTCCCTGGACAGCGTCACCAGCAGTCGTCGCGCCCGCGTCGCGGCCGCCTCGCGTAACCTTCCCGCGCTCTACGTCGTCACGCTGGTGGCCAGCGGACTGGCCTTGATCGTGAACGCCGGTGCACTGATCTTCCGCAGCAGTTTGCGCACGTCACTGCTCGTCGTGGGTGTTGCGAGTGTGGTCGGGCTGAGCCTGGCGTTGCTCTTCGCACTCAGCGGGCCCTGGAGCGGACCGTTCATCGTGAGTGGGCATCCACTCGACACCATCATCGGGGACCTGAAGTCCGGCTTCTTCGGCGGCGGGCCGTAGGCGGCGGGTGCGACCGGTACACCGACGGCGAAGCTCGTTCGCGGCCGGCCCGTGGCTTGTCGCGCAGCCCTGGCCGGGTGATCGGTCCAGGTGCGGACGGGTGAGTCGTCCCAGCCGCGCCGTCAGCGGCCGACGGGCAGTGCGTACAGGGTCTTGTCCCGCCAGACGACCGCGGTGCCTCCCGCGACGACGCCCCGGTGACCGCCGGGCTTCGCGGGCGTGCTGCCGCCCGCGTCCTGGAACTTCCACAGGCGGCTGCCGTCCGTCGTACGGAACGCCGTGACCTGTGTGGACTCCAGGGCAAGGGCCGTCCTGCCGCTCGGCGAGAGCAGTACGCGCGGTCGCCCGCCGCCGCCTGCCTCCGTCGACCGGGACCAGCGGGCCTTCCCCGTCGCCGTGTCCAGCGCGTACAGCTGGTGGTGCGCGGTCCCGAGGTAGAGGGTGCCGTCGTGGACGAGGCCCTCACCGAAGGCGTTGCGGCCGGTCGCGCCGGGAGCGGCGGTTGCGGCCGTCTGCCACACCCGCCTGCCGCCTCGCGTGTCGAAGGCGTGGAGGCCGTCGCCGACCGCCGCGTACAGCTTGCCCGCGGTGTCGCCGGACACGGTGGCGTCCTGGAGCACACCGCCGAAGTACTTGCCCCACAGACGCTTTCCGGTGGCCCGGTCGTACAACGTGAACAGTGCCAGGCCCTTGCCGGCCTTGCGCTGCTGCGGTGTCAGGGAGTCACCGTCCTGCCGTACGAGGATGCCGTCGGGGCGGACGGCGACGCCCTGGTACTCGGGGAGCACGTTGCGGGCGCGGCCGTTCGGGACCTGTGTGCGCCAGAGTTCCCTGCGGGCGACGGTGTCGTACGCGAAGAGATACGTGCCCGCGCCTGCCGTACCGCTGAACCAGACGACCGGCCCGTCGGCGGCGGTCAGGGCGGTGATGTGCGCGGGCGCGGCGACGCGGTGCCGGACCGTGCCGTCCTGGGGCGAGAGCCAGAGAAAGTTCGCCGCGCCGATGACGAACACGCTGTCGCCCGCGACGACGGGTCTGTGCGCGGCCCCTGCGCCCGGCTGCGTCCACAGCCGGCGGCCGGTGCGCAGATCGACGCCGGTGGTGCGCTGTGCGTCACCGAGAACGAGGACCCGGTCGCGCCAGACGGCGGGCTCGACGGGGCTGTCGCTCGTGTGCTCGTACGCCCACAGGGGAGTGGGCGGTATGCCCGGGACGGGCGTGGGCGCCTTCGCGGGGGCCTCGGTGACGGCTTCCTGCTCCGTGTCCCCTCCGGCGACGACTGCCCCGATGACCCCGCCCATGAGCAGACCGGCCGCTCCGGCGACGCCCCCGACGATCAGCGCCCGCCGCTCGGCCCCGGCCCTTGCGGCCAGTACCGATGCGGTGAGTTCGGACTTGGTGGCGGTGGCGGTGGCGGTGGCGGTGGTCGTCGGGGTCGCCCGGGTGTCCGGGCCGGTCGGTGTGTCGGCCATGGCGGCCTGTGGCCGGTCCGTGGGCCCGTCGGTCCGCACCCGCCGGATGCCGAGGGCGGCGGTGACCCTGTCGGCGGTGGTGCGCATGCCGGGGACACCGGGTGCGAGGGTCCTGCGGCCGGTGCCGGCCTCCGCGGGCGGCGTGGCGGGCCCGCCCGGCGCGCTCGGCACGAGCACGGCGGAACCTCTGTGGACGACGACCCCGGGCACGGCGCTTCCGGCCCCGGGCAGAGCACCGGCGGGGACCCCGGCCGGGGCAGACGGGACATGCGGGCCAGGCGGGCCAGGCGGGGCAGGCGGGGTGGCCGGGGCGGCTGAGGCATCCGGGGCGGCCGGGGTGGCGCCCGTGGCCGGCTCGTTGCCCGGGGGCGGCGCGTCCGACGTCCCGGAAGGCGTGACGCGCGCGTCGGCGCGGCGCACCGGTGCGCCGTTCCGCCGGGCCTCGGAGACCGCGGCGCCCTGCGCGGTCAGGGCCGCCAGCAGGGTCTCCGGCAGCCAGCCTTGCCTGGCCAGGGCGGAAGCACCCTCAAGGGCCAGGGTGGCCGCCGCGGTACCTGCTGTCGGGCGGTCGGCGGGGGAGGGGGCGAGGCACGCCGCCACCAGCTCGCGCAACTCCTCGGGAACACCGCGCAGTTCCGGGCCGTCGGCGGCGACCGGGGCGCTCTCTGCGAGGGCCGGAGTCGTGCCGGTCGCCGCGTAGACGAGGAGCAGGCCCAGGACGAAGATGTCGGACGGCGCCCCGGGCCGTTCGCCCGCGAGCTGTTCCGGGGTGAGGTACGCGAGGCGTACCGAAAGCCGGCCGCCCGCGCCCGCCTCGGCGTGGGCGGCGGCCCCGAGTGCGCCGAACGCCGTGAGCCGGGGCCCGTCGGCCGCCAGCAGCACGGTCTCCGGAGTGAGACCGTGCAGGACGGCGCCGGTGGCGTGGACCCGGGAGAGGGTCTCGGCAAGTCCCGCGCCCAGCGTCCGTACCGCGCGCTCCGGCAGCGGACCCGCGAGGGCGATGGCCTCGGCGAGGGTGAGGGCGGGCACGTACGCGCACGCGGTCCACAGCTCGGGCCCGAACGTGGCCGCGCCGGCCGGAGGCTGCACCCAGCCTCCGGCGAGCCGGTCCGCGGTACGGGCCTCCGCCTCGAAACGGCGCCGGAACGCCGGCAGCGACGCCAGTGCGGGTCGTGCCAGCGAGACCACGACGCAGGCGTCGTCCGGACCGCCGTGGGCGACGTACTGGACCGTGCTCGCGGTCTCGCGGAATCGCGACAGCGTCGTGTACGGGCCGATCCGGCGTGGGTCATCCTGCTGAAGCGGCTCCACCGGCGAGTTCCCCCCTGGTCGTACGGTCGCCGTGATCCTATTCGGCCCGCTTCGGCTTGGACCAGGGCCAGTTGAGGGTGCGGCGCTCGCGTCCGCCGGGCGCGTACTCGTACTTCCACCCGCGCGGCAGCCCGAGCCGCCTGGTGTGACCGGCCGGAACCCGGCGGTACGCGTACACGGTCGGCGGCCCGCCCGCGTCGTCCGGTACCGGAACCTCGTACCACTGCGGGGGGTTGCCGGTGGGCCCGACGAGGACGGGCAGGACCCGCCCGTCGAGGGGACCGCCGACGAAGGGGGTGTTCTCGCTCTTCACCCCACCAGTGTCACAGCAGGTGGCCCGCGTCGCCCAGCATGGGGAGCACCCGTCGGCCGAGCTCGGCCACCGGGCCCGACGGGGTCTCCAGGGCGAGCAGCCCCCTGACCACCTTCGCGGTCTCCTCGTCGGATGCCGCCGTCGCGGCCAGCAGGGCCAGAAGGTGGTCCACCAGCCAGTTCCTCAGCTCGTCGGCAGGCGGGCGCTTGTCCTCGTCCAGCCAGATGAGCGACGCGGCCTCGACCGCCGCGATCCAGGTGCGGACCATCATCCGTACCCGCCGGCCGGGATCGGGGACCCCGAGGTGGACGAGGATCTGCTCGGCCGCGGCCCGTCGCACCTCGTCGACGATCGCGCTGGCACGTGACGTCTCGGCGACGCTGCCGCCGCGCAGAAGCGCGCTGAATCCGGCGTCGTGCTTGTCGACGAAGTCGAGGTAACGGTCCAGGACGCGCCCGAGCCGCTCGGTGGGCGGACCGGTGGGCGGCTCGGCGAAGCACAGGACGAGCGCGTCGGCGGAGCTGCGCAGAGCAGCCTCGTACAACTGCTGCTTGCCGCCCGGGAAGTAGCGGTACACGAGCGGCCGGGACACCCCGGCGGCCTCTGCGACGTCGTCGAGCGACACGTCCTCGGGCGCTCGGTGCGCGAACAGCGTGAGAGCGGCGCGAAGCAGCTGACTGCGCCGCTCCTCCACACTGAGGCGCCGGTAGGCGCGATTCGTTGCGGGAGCAGTCGAGGTCATACGGGCAGCGTAACCGTCGTTCCCGGGCCGGTGGCCCCGGCCGTGCCGCCCGTGGCCCGTCGTGGCGGACAACGGGCCGCCCCGCCCGCATTCCTTCGGACGTGACCGGATCCGGCGCCGAGGCCCGGAGGTTGCCTGCTGGGAGCGGTGGCCCGGGGCACCGTTCGGCCTTTGCTCCGGCCGGTTCTTGCTCCGGCTGGTTCTTGCTCCGGCCGGTACTTGCTCCGCCCGGCCGTCGGTCGGCGTCCTGCCCGCCCGACGGCCCGCAGACGGCCCACGCACGACGCGCCGACGGCCCAAGGACGGCCCACGTACGACGCCCCCGACGTCCCGCAGAGGGGCGGCGCTCCGACGGCCGCCTTCGTGCCGCTCCCGGACGCACACGGCGATGGGTTCGGCCGGATCCGCCGCCCTCACCCCGGCCCGCGGCAGCGTTCAGGCAAGCAGTCCCGAGCTCTTCCACAGCCTGCGCCCCGGTCCGCGCAGGACGCCGATGTCGTCCAGGAAGTCCGTGAGGCGCTTCGCGCCCGTCTGCATCACCTCGCGGCGGTGGCCGCTCGCCTTCACCTGCGCCACGGCCTCCTTCCGGTCCAGGCCCACGTTCTCGTACACCTGGGGATTGACGAAGCAGACGGAGAAGACCCTGGCCGCCTGGCCGCAGCTGACGCGGGTGAATTCCTGCTCCCACCGGGGCGCGGTCACCATCTGGCGGCGCAGCTCCTCCCGTGCGTAGCGCACATGGCGGGCCTCCTCCACGACGTGGATGCGGGTCACGCCGCGTACCAGCGTCTGGACGCGCTCGTCCGGGAACGTCAGCCGCTGCATCCAGTCGAGGATCTCCTCACCGAGCAGCGTGGCCGCGAA
The DNA here is from genome assembly GCF_042802855.1 of Streptomyces sp. NPDC057445. Taxonomy (NCBI): domain Bacteria; kingdom Bacillati; phylum Actinomycetota; class Actinomycetes; order Kitasatosporales; family Streptomycetaceae; genus Streptomyces; species Streptomyces sp. NPDC057445. The sequence goes on from NZ_JBHVDH010000018.1 coordinate 143,050, forward strand.
CGAACCCGGCGTGGTCGAGACGGTCTTCAGGACGCGAGCCAGGTTGTGGTAGACCCGCGGCACCGGGTACGCCGGGGCGCCGCCCTTCTGGATCATCCTCGCGAACATCATCGAGTGCCTGCACTCGTCCGCGATCTCCGTCAGCGCGTACCGCACATGATTGCTGGTCACGGACTTGTCGTAGATGTGCCGTACCAGCAGCTGCATCAGAATGATCTCGAACCAGATGCCGAGCGACGCGAGGGAGGCGGCCTCGTGCCGTGCCAGGTCCATCCGCTGTTCCTCGGACATCTTCTTCCACAGCGGGGTGTCGTACAGGGACACCAGCTCGGGCGGCCAGAACCACTTGCCCTCCTCGACCGGGGCCTCCCAGTCGAGTTCCTTGTCGGGGTCGAAGGAGTGCTTGGCCGAGGATTCGAGCAGGCGCGCGGCGACCTGTTCGCGGTCCCTGAGCGGGCCGAGGGCGTCGCGGAGGAGCGTGAGATCGCGTGGGGTCACAGTCGTCATGGCTTGTATGAGACTGCTTGTCAGCAAAGCAGTCAATCCCTTGCGTAGCACTTGTTGACCCGGCGTCTACCAACGTGTGAACCTGCCGAAGGACGCCAGACGGACCGTCAGGGGCCCGTCCGTTGAGGCGAAGGAGCTGTTCGTGTCGACACGTGACTTCTACACCAAAACCCCCGACGACCTGATCTGGTCCGTTCCTGCCTCCGGCTCGGCGCGTTTCAGCTGGGAGTACGACGACGGCCGCGACCGCCTGCTCGCCCTGTACCAGAAGGGCAAGGACAAGCAGTGGGACGGCGCCAAGCGCATCGACTGGGACCTGGAAGTGGACCCGTACGACCCGCTGGGCACTCCCGACGAGGTCCTCAGTCTCTACGGCACCCGCCACTGGTCCAGGATGACCGAGAAGGACAAGGGAGAGCTGCGCCGGCACTACACCTCCTGGCAGTTCAGCCAGTTCCTGCACGGCGAGCAGGGCGCGATGGTGTGCGCGGCACGGATCGTCGAATCCGTGCCCGATCTCGACGCGAAGTTCTACTCCGCCACCCAGACCATGGACGAGGCCCGGCACGCCGAGATCTACGGGCGCTTCCTGCACGAGAAGATCGGGATGCTCTACCCGATCAACGACAACCTGCAGGGACTGCTCGGCGACACCCTGCGCGACTCCCGCTGGGACATGCCCTACCTCGGCATGCAGGTGCTCATCGAGGGCCTGGCGCTCGCCGCGTTCGGCATGATCCGCGACACGACGGACAAGCCGCTGCCCAAGCAGATCCTGGCGTACGTCATGCAGGACGAGGCCCGGCACGTCGCGTTCGGGCGGATGGCACTGCGCGACTACTACAAGCAGCTCACGGACGCGGAGCTGCGGGAGCGCGAGGAATTCGTCATCGAGGGCTGCTATCTGATGCGCGACCGCATCCGCGGGATCGAGGTGCTGGAGGACTTCGGCATCCCGCGGAAGGAGGCGGAGGAGTACACCGAGCAGTCCGAGTTCCTGCACCTGTTCAGGAAGCTCCTCTTCAGCCGGATCGTGCCCTGCGTCAAGGACATCGGCCTGTGGGGCGAACGGCTGCAGAGGGCGTACGTCGACATGGGCGTCTTCGAGCTGGGTGACTCCAATCTCGACCTGCTGATGACCCAGGACGAGCAACTGGCGGAGCAGCTCGACAGGGAGCGCTTCGCGGCAGAGGAGGCGGCCCGGGTCGCGGAGGTGGAGGGGGCGATCGCGGAGGGCGGGGCGCCCTGAGGCGGCGCGGGGGCGGTTGCCGGGCGTGCCCGGCGCGGGCTGCGCCATGGGGCGGCCCCGGGTGGGGCGGTCCAGGGCACGCCCCTGCGCGTCCCGCCTCGGGGCCGAATCGACGGCTGAGTGCCGAAGACCGGGTCCGCACCGCTCCGGCTCAGCGCTTCGTGCCCCGCAGAGCCGCCACCATCACCGCCCGCGCGATCGGCGCCGCGTCGCCGCCGCCGCTGATTTCGTTGCGGTTCGCCTCCGCGTCCTCGACGACCACCGCCACCGCCACCGACGGCCGGATCGCGTCCCGCTTCTGGGCCCAGGAGATGAACCAGGCGTACGGCATGGCGCTGTTGTCGACGCCGTGCTGTGCCGTGCCCGTCTTGCCGCCCACCCGCACTCCGCGGATCGCGGCGCGCCGGCCGCCTCCCTTCTCGACCGCCTCGATCATCATCCCCTGGAGCAGCTGCGCCGTGACCGGATTCATCGGCCGCCGGTAGCTGCGGGGGAGCGCCGCACGTACGGTGTCGCCGCCGCGGGTCGTCGCGCGGTCCACCAGATACGGGTACGCCAGTTCCCCGCCGTTGGCGACGGCCGCCGCGACCATCGCCATCTGCAGCGGAGTCGCCGCCGTGTCGAACTGGCCGATGGAGGACAGCGCGAGCTGGTCCGCGCTCATGTGCCGGTCGAAGGTGGAGGCGGCCACTCCGGCGGGAATCCTCAGCCCGGCGTCGTTGAAGCCGAACTCCTCCGCCGTCTCCAGCATCCTGCCCAGCCCCACCTTCACCCCGAGGCTCGCCATCACGGTGTTGCAGGAGAACCGGAGCGCGTACGACAGCGATGCCCGGTCACAGCCGGGCACCCGGTTCGGGAGCCGGGTGCGCGTGCCCGGAAGGACATAGGGGTCGCGGGCGTCCGTGGGGGCGTCCGGGTCGGTGACGACCCTCGCGTCCAGCGCCGCCGCGGCGGTCACGATCTTGAAGGCCGAGCCGGGCGGATAGGTCTGCCGGATGGCCCGGTTGAGCATCGGCCGGGTGGCCGTCGCGTTGAGCCGGGTCCAGGCGGCGACGACCTCCGCACTGTTCCCGGACAGCAGCCCCGGATCGTACGACGGGCTGCTGACCAGCGCCAGGATCCTGCCGGTCGACGGCTCCAGCGCGGCGACCGCGCCCCGCCGCCCGGCGAGTGCCTTGTACGCGGCCTCCTGCAGTGATGCCCTGATGGTCGTGACGACCCTGCCGCCGGGCTGCCGGGAGCGGGTGAGGTCGTTCCAGAGGGGGAGTGGGGCGAGCAGCTGATCCGTACCGGCCAGGATCCCGTCCTCGGTGTGCTCGAGCAGGGTGGTGCCGTACAGCTGCGAGGCATAGCCGGTGACGGGCGCATACAGTGGCCCGTTGCGGTAGGTGCGTTCGTAACGCAACTGCTGCCGGGTGTCCTTGCTGCCGGTCACTTGCCGGGAGCCGACGACGATGTCGCCGCGCGGGTCGGCGTAGCGGGCGATGAGGGGGCGGCGGTTGGCCGGGCTGTCGCGGAGCTCGCCGGCCTGGAGCACCTGGACCCGTACGGCATTGACCAGCAGCGCGGCCAGCAGGATCAGACACAGGATCGCGGCGCGCCGGATGTAGCGGGTCATCGTCCGTCCCCCGGGGCCATGGTCAGCGCGGGCGGTGCGACGAGGCCGGACTCCTCCGTGTCGGGCAGCGGGGCGCGGGCCGAGTCGCTGACGCGGATGAGCAGCGCCACGATGATCCAGTTGGTGACGACGGACGAACCGCCCTGCGCCAGGAACGGCATGGCCATGCCGGTGAGCGGGATCAGCCCCGTCACTCCGCCGGCGATGACGAAGACCTGGACGGCGATGATCGTGGCCAGGCCGACGGCGACGAGCCGGCCGAAGGGGTCGCGCAGATCGAGCCCCGCACGGTACCCGCGAGCCACGAGCAGTCCGTAGAGGAGGAAGATCGCCGTCAGCCCGGCGAGTCCCAGCTCCTCGCCCGCGGTCGCGAGGATGAAGTCGGACTTCGGGGCGAAGCCGATCAGGATCGAGTGCCCGGCGCCGAGTCCGGTCCCCTGGAACCCGCCGGCGGCGAACGAGAACAGCGACTGGGCGAGCTGGCCGGGTCCCTGACCGGCGTCGATGGAGGCGAAGGGGTTGAGCCAGTCCTCGACACGTCCGTGCACATGCGGTTCGAGGGTGCCGACGGCGAGGGCCCCGACGCCGGCGAGCAGCAGCCCCACGGCGATCCAGCCGGTCCGCCCCGTCGCCACGTACAGCATGATCACGAAGAGCCCGAAGAAGAGCAGCGAGGTGCCGAGGTCCCGTTCGAGCACCAGGACCACGACGCTGATCAGCCAGATCGTGACGACCGGGCCGAGCACCCGGCCGGTGGGGAACTGGAGTTTCCAGACCCGGCGGCCGGTGTAGGCGAGGGCGCTCTGGTTGGCGGCGAGATACGCGGCGAAGAAGACCGCGAGCAGGATCTTGGCGAACTCGCCGGGCTGGAAGGAGAATCCGCCGATCCGGATCCAGATGCGGGCCCCGTTCACCGCGGGGAAGAAGATCGGCACGATCATCAGGACGAGGGCGGCGGCGACGGAGAGGTACGCGTACCGCCGCAGCACCCGGTGGTCGCGGAGCAGGACGACGGCCGCGATGAAGAGGGCGACGCCGAGCGTGGACCAGACGAGCTGGGCGGGTGCGGCACGGTCGGGGGTTTCGAGGTCGAGCCGGTAGATCAGGACCAGGCCGAGTCCGTTGAGGAGGACCGCGATGGGCAGGAGCAGAGGATCCGCGTACGGGGCCCGCAGCCGCACGGCCAGATGGGCGAGCAGGGCGAGCAGGCCGAGGCCCGCGCCGTAGGCGACGGCATCCGGCGGGAGGGCGTCGCTTCGGGTGATTCCGACGGCGAGATAGCCGTAGACGGAGATGAGGACGGCGCAGACGAGGAGCGAGAGCTCGACCCCGCGCCGTTTCGGCACGCGAGGCGCGGGCGGGGGAGGGCCCGCCGTCGTTGCGGTCATGCGCGCAACGTAGCAAGCAGGGGTCTTATGTCCGCTTATCCAGGGACTCAGGCGTGCCGTCGACGGTCGCCGGAGGGCCGGCAGGGGAGTCGTCCAGGGGCACGTACTCGGGCAGTGTCAGACAGGCGATCGCGCCGCCGTCCGGGGCGTTGTGGAACTCCAGTTCCGCGCCGATCACCGCTGCCTGTCCCATGGCGATCGTGAGCCCGAGGCCGTGCCCCTTGCCGCCGGACTCCGTACGGAACCGCTGGGGGCCGTGGTCCAGCAGATACCTCGGATATCCGGCGCCGTGGTCCCGTACCGACACCACCGGACCCTCGACCGACACGACGACCGGCCGGGCCCCGTGCCTGTGGGCGTTGGTGATCAGATTGCCCAGGACCCGCTCCAGCCGCCGCTTGTCGGTCTCGACATGCGCCGACCGGCTGATCCGCAGCTCTGTGTCGGAGCCCGCGGTGCACATGCCCTGTACGACCCGCTCGGTGAGTGGCGCGAGTTGGTGGATGTCGAGGTCGACTCTCTCGCTGCCCGCGTCCAGGCGGGAGATCTCCAGCAGGTCCTCGGTCAGCGCGCGCATCGTCCTCACCCGGTCCTGTACGAGCTCGGAGGGGCGGCCGGGCGGCAGGAGTTCGGCGGCGGCGGACAGCCCGGTCAGCGGGGTGCGCAGCTCATGCGCCACGTCGGCGGTGAAGCGCTGCTCGCTCAGCAGCTTCTCCTGGAGGGTGGAGGCCATGGTGTCCAGGGCGCCGGAGACCGTTGCTACCTCGTCCTGGGGCCGTGAAGGGTCCTTGGTGCGCGGGTCGTTGACGCGTGCGTCCAGGTCGCCCGCGCCGATACGGCGGGCGACCTGCGCGGTCAGATGGAGCCGCTGGGTCACCCGGGTGACCGCGAAGGCTCCCACGAGCAGTGTCGCGCCGATGGCCAGGGCGGAGGAGCCGAGGATCGCACGGTCCAGATTTCCGATCGTGTCCGCGCTGAGGGTGTAGTCGACGCGGACGGCTATGGCCCGGCCGTCGGCGGGACCCGCGGCCCACATGGTGGGACTGCCGGCGAAGTCGGAGACGACCGTTCCGCGCTGCCCGCGGAGCGCGAGACGGCGCAGCTCGGGGGGCAGCCCCGGCGGGTCCACCTCGCCGTACCGGCCGAAGGGATCGCCCGCCTCGTACGCCTGCGTCGCGTCCTCGAGCCGGGAGAGGGCCTTCTCGCGGGCCTGGTCGACGGTCTGGCGGGTCACGGACACATGGACGAGCGCGCCGAGGAGCGCGGCGAGGGCGCAGCACATCACGGTGATGAAGAGCGCGGCCTTCCAGGTGAGTGTCGCGGTCCAGGCGGGAAGGCGGGGACGGCGCGCGCGAATGCGGCCGAGGCGGGTGGGGCGACGGCTCATCGGGCGGTCCCCGCCTGCGGGGTGGGCGCGGGGGGCCCGGTCGGCTTGACCCGGATGATCTCGTCCCGGGTGGGGAGCATCGCACGCTGCTGCTCGTCCCAGGACCAGGCGGTCCGGTACTCGTACCCGGGGATACCGGCCGACACGGCCCGGGTGATCAGGTCCTTGCCGGCCAGCTCCACCCGGACGATCGCGTCCGAATAGGTCATGATCCGCGTCAGCGCGCCCTTCTCTGGCATGTAGACGCGGATGGCGGTCTGCCGCTCGGGCATCGTGACGGCGACGATCAGCTCGTCCTTCCCGTCGCCTGTCAGATCGCGGTAGTACGGCCGGCGGACGGGGCACTCGTCGGGCTTCGACGTGCATGCCCGGATCTGCCGGGCGGTCTTCTCGTACAGGCCGTCGGCACCGGTGACCTGCCGGGGGTGCTCGGCCACGTCGGCCTGTACGACGGCGACCGGACTCACGGCACGGACATCGCCGTCGGGCACCTTGACCCCGGATATGTGCGCGGTGTCGCTCTCCCCGTAGTCGACCGGCGGCGCGGAGATGGGCGGCAGGTCGGGCCACAGCGGTACGGGCCCCACGGCCGTCGGCGTCGCCCCCGCGCTCTGCAGACTGCCCGCGGTGCCGCACCCGGTCAGCAGCAGGAGCCCGGCGGTCGCCGAGAGCGCTGCGCATATGACGGTGCGGAACGGATTCACGGGCCAGGCTCCCTGCTGATGCTGCGGCTACGCCGTCTTCCGCGTCAGAAGGGGCTCGGGCCGGTCGGTCTTTCTTTCCGACAACCTTAGGCGGAGTCGCGTACTTGCTGCGAAGATCGAGCGTATCTGTCCGCTATTGCAGTGATTCGTCGGTTGTGTAACGGCAACCCGTCGTCGCAGCTGCGACACTGCGCGGGCGCCGGCACGGTGCGGTGGGGAGCCCTGCGGGTGCCGCGGGGCATCGCCGTGCGGAAGCCCTCCGGGCCGCCGTACCGAAAGTCAGGTCCGTGGCGTGCGGTGCCGGGTCCGTTCGCTCCGACATGCCGAAGAACGCCGAGGGAGCGCGCGCAGGCCCTGCCTCGGGGGACGTCATGGACAGGCCAGGGCGTCGGGCCGGCGCTCGCTCAGCCCCTGCCCGCGAGAGCCCTCCTGCACAACGTCAGCAGCCGTTCGTCCTGTTCGATGTCATGGGTGCCGGAGCCGCCGTCGAGGACGTTGTGGCGGCGAGGGCGGGAGAGCTCGGCGCGGAGCAGAGGGGCGGCGGGGGACGCCGCCGGGCCCATCTCGGTGAGGCACTCGGCGATCTCGACGCGGCCGTAGCGGTTCTCCTCCCAGGCCGTGATCAGGACAGGAAGGGCGTCACGGGGATCCCCGGTGACGCGCCAGAGGGCTGTCGCCGCGTCCATGCGGAGCCAGCGTTCGCGGCAGGTGAGCAGCTCGCGCAGGGCGGGCGCCGCGACCGACGCCCGCGGGCCGAGGAAGCCGAGCGCGGCCGCGGCCGCGCGGCGCTCGTCGGGCCCGTCCGCCCCCAGGAGCTTCCGTAGCACCGGCAGTACGGTGCCTGCGTCCGCGTCGCCCGAGACCGCCCACAGCGCCCGGGCGGCGGCCGTCGCCACCGACGTGCACGGGCTGCCCAGCAGCTCGCGCAGCTCCCGCACGGCCGGCAGCGCCGCGGGCCCGAATGCCGTGAGCGCCCGCAGCGCCGACTCCGTCACCCAGTCGCCCGCCTGTTCCGGAGCGCCCCGCAGCACCCGCAGGACCTCCGGCAGCGCCTCGGCGGCACGCAGCTCACCCAGCGCGAGCAGCAGCGGGCCCGCCCGGTCGAAGAGCTGGTCGTCGAGCTCGGTCTCGGCGAGGCGGCGCCGCAGGACCGGCGCGAGCGGCGCGGCGGCGTCCCCCAGGTACGGCACCGCGAAAGCCACCTCACGCGGCAGCTCGGGCTCCTCCAGCGCCGACGCCAGCGCCGGGACCGCCCGCGGGTCACCGAGCCGGGCCAGCGCGATGAGGGCCCGGTCGTCCCGCGCGTCCGCGTATCCGCCCCCCGCGAGTCGCGCGGCGAGCGCGTCCGCCGCGGGCATCGCCAGTCCGAAGAGGCTCTCCAGCAGGCTCGCCGCGGCGGCCCGCAGCCGCGGCTCGGGATCGCCCAGCTGGGCCCCGATGCACCGCACCAGCTCGTCGTAGGGCCCCCGCCAGGTCCGGATCAGTCCGTGACACATCCACACGGCGTCCGTGCGCTGCGCCGGGTCGGGGCTGCCCAGCCGGCCCACCAGCAGCGCGATGCGCTCGTCGACCCGGTCGCCCAGCGCCGAATGCAGGGTGCGCAGCAGATCGTCCCCCACACCGCCGGCGCCGGCGCGTCCCGGATCGTCCGCCTCCCGCAGCAGAGCCGTCGCCGTCGACGCGACGTCCGGTGGCAGGCTCCCCGGAGCACACCGGGCGAGCTGGGCGAGCTGGGTCAGCGCCGCGAGCCGCAGCCCGGGTGTGTGGCCCGGCGCCAGTAACCCGGTCAGCCACTCGAGCGCTTCGGCCCTCAGCGCCGAGTGCCGCAGGGCGATCCGCCCCACCGCCTCCACGAGCGCGAGGCGCACCTCCGTGTCGGGCTCCGCCTCCAGCCGGCCCCGCAGCAGCTTCAGCACCCGCGCGGGGTCCCCGTGCAGCATCGCGAGCGCGCAGGGAACGGCGAGCCGCACCCCGGGGTCGTCGTCCGTGACCAGCTCGACGAACACATCCGCGCCCGCGGCGACCGCCGCCGCCGCCATCGCGTAGTTCGCCGCCTCCTCGAACTCCTCCTCGTCCGGGCCGGGTTCGTCGTCACCGTCCAGCTCGATTCCGCCGATGCTGGTCAGCAGCTCCACGATGGCGCCCCGGTCCTGCACACCGGGGCTGGCGACGAGCTCCAGCAGGAACGGGATGCAGGCAAGTGTCGAGTCGTACACGTCGCCCTGGTGGTGCACCGCGGAGTACATGCCGTCGAGCGCGCCCTCCCGTTCGACCGGATCGTGCGACGCGAGCCCGCGCAGCAGGCCCGGGACATCGTCCGCCGGACCGTACGCATGCTCCAGCGACGCCCAGTCGACCTCGTCGATCCCCGTGAACAACGCCGTTCCCTCCCGCGAGCCAGGTGCTTGGGGAGAGTGTGCACCAGGACGACGGCAACGCGGACTCCGAAAACCGGCACGCCGCAAAGCCGTCCGGGCGCGCGGCCCCGGTCCGCATTCCGTCCCCCGTCCGGCATATTGCCCCTCCGGCACGCCGCCTGCTCCCATGGACAGCGGGGGTGAGGGAGCGATGGTACCGACCGGACTGCGCGTCACACCGGTGTCCAGGTACGGTCGTTCACGGCTGTACGTCAGCCTTCCCGGCGGACGGAGCGCCGCCTGGTACGACCGTGACACCCGCCACGTCAGTCTCGTCCTCGCCGAACTCCGCGACGAGGTCCTCGCCGCTCTGGCGCCCTTTGTCACCGGTGACTTCACCATCGGTCCGCCGCCCGTGCCGACCGCGGGAGAACTCGCCCGCCTGTCCCTGCCTCCCGACGACGACCTGGCGCCCAACCGCCCCGGCGAGGCCCTGCACCTGGCACTGGACGTCGAGCCCGCCCGGCGGCACCTCCGGGCCGGTGCGCGCCATGCAGAACTCGCCGCCCAGCAGCGGCTCGGCGCGGAGCTCGACCGGCTGGAAGGCGCCGGTTGGCGGGTGCTCCACTCCGTGCCGCTGCCCGGCACCGATCTCATCGACCATCTGGCGATCGGCCCGGTGGGCGTGCTCGCGGTGCGTACGCTCGCGGGCCGTGGCCGCCGGGTCCGGGTGGCCGACCCTCTGGTCGCGACGGGCCGAGCCGAGCCCCGCCCAGAGCTCCGGCTGGTCCGCAGGGCGGCCCGGCGGGCCTCGCTCGCACTGGCGGCGACCGTCCGCCCGGTGCTTGCCGTGGTCGGTGCGGCGCGGCTCGACGTGTCGCGTGGGGCCGCGGATGTGAGGATCCTCGAGGACACGGCGGTGCCGGAGCTCGCCCGGCTCGGCGGTGTCCTGAAACCTGCGGACGTCGAGTCGCTGTACTGGCTCGCCCGCGACCGCAGGACCTGGTTGCGCGCGTGAAGCCGCCGGCGGCAGGTTGTTCCGTGTGCCTGCGGCCGGCGCGCCGCGGCTCCCTTGCCCTGACGTCAGCCCAGATTGTCCCCCCAGCCGCCCTGCAGCATCGTCTGGAAGGCCCACCTCCCGTCCCGCTTGATCAGGATGTCCGCGTATCGCAGCTGCTGATCGGTGTCGCCCATGGTCATGACCGAATCGGTGAAGACCACGGCCATCGCCGGGGAGAGGAAGACGGGCGTACGCGTCGACTCGAAACGGATGTCGTCGGAGCCGCCGCCCATCACATGGCTCATCGTGGCGACGAACTGTTCACGGTTCCACTGCGCGGAGGCGCCGTTGCCCGCGGAGTCGTCGCTCACCAGGTTGAGGGGGAAGACCGCCATGTCCGCCATCCGCTCGATGTCACGGCCGCCACTGGCCGCGTCGTACTCCGCGAACCATTCCTCGATGCTCGCGAGCTCCTCGGGGGTGGGGATGTAACCGGTGTCGGGCAGCTGGGGAACGGTCACGCTGTCTCCTCATCAAACTTGACTAGTGGCCTGCAGAGGGTAATGCCCACCTTTCGACTGGTCAAACTTGATTAATCAGATCGTCCCTGATCCGCAGGACGGTCACCACCGTGTGGCGGGTCGTTCCGCGCTCCACCTCCGCGGTGAGTCCGGGCGCCACCATGCGGTAGGGGACCTCGCCCACGCCGATCGCCGTCGCCGCGCCGTCGGGGGCGCCCGTCGCGCGGCCTGCGAGGGTGGTCGCCGCATGTGTCCGCAGCGCGGGCGGCAGCGGGCTGGAGACCACGGGGGTGTCGTCGTCCGGCAGTACGAGCACCAGCGCGCCGGGCCGGTCCGGCGGGCCCGTGAAGCCCACCACGGCCGCGTCCCGGACGTCCGTGTGCCGCAGCTTGCGCCAGTCGCGTGCGCCCGCACGGTACGGCCCGCCGAGCCGCTTGATCACGAGGCCTTCGATCCCGCTCGCGGGGAGGGTCTCGTACCAGGTGGCCGCGATCTCCGGGTCCGTCGTCATCGGTACCGGCTGGAGCGGCGGACCCAGCGGGCCGAGCAGCCCGACCAGCCGCTCCCGGCGGTGTTCGTACGGTGCGGCCCGCAGGTCCTCGCCGCCTTCCGCGAGCAGATCGAAGGCGGCGTACGAGGCGGGGAGGCGTCGTGCGAGGATCCCGGCCCGCCCGGCCGTCGCGGCGGCCCGCCGCTGCACCGCGGCGAAGTCGATCCGGCCGCCCGTCCAGACCACCACCTCGCCGTCGAGGACCGTGCCGTCAGGCAGTGCGAGCGCCGCCTCCGCCAGATCGGGGAAGGCCGCGGTGACGATCCGCCCCGAACGGGCCTGCAGCGCCGCGGCGCCGTCCAGCTTGAAGATCAGGATGCGATGGCCGTCGAACTTGGGCTCGTACGCCAGTCCTCGCCCGCGCGGCAGTGTGCCCACGGACTCGGCGAGGGCCACCTTCAGCGGAGGCCGCAGCTGACGTGTCACCCGGGGGCTCACGGCACTCTGCCGGCGTGTTCGGGGTCCAGGAGCGGCCCGAGGAGGTCCCCGTACCGCTCGAGCCGTCCCTCGATGTCGCCGAGCCGGAAGACCAGCTCCTCCGGGGAGTCGCACTCCTCGATCTCCTCCCAGGTCACGGGTGCGGAGACGGTGGGCTCGGGCCTGGCGCGCAGGGTGTAAGGGGTTGCGGTGGTCTTGGCCGCGGCGTTCTGGCTGTGATCGACGAAGACCTTCCCGGGTCGCAGCGCACGGGCCATCCGGTGCACCACCATGTCCGGGAGCTCGGCCTCGGCCTCGACGGCCAGGGACTTCGCGTACGCCGACACCCGCGACGACGGTGTCGGCTCCAGCGGTACCAGCAGGTGCAGCCCCTTGGCGCCGGACGTCTTGGCATATGCCTCGAGACCGTCGGCGGCGAGCCGCTCCCGCAGCCACCGGGCCACCGTGCAGCACTCCACGACGGTGGCCGGGGGGCCGGGGTCGAGGTCGAGGACCATGCGGTCGGCCATGGCCGGTTCATCCGCTCGCCACTGCGGGGTGTGGAATTCCACCACCAGGTTCGCCGCCCACATGAGCGACGGCAGATCCTCCACGACGACCTGTTCGCCCGTCTCGCGGGAGGAGCGCGGAACCTCCGTGACGCGCACCCACGACGGGGTGCCGGGGGGCGGGTTCTTGGTGAAGAACTGCTGGCCGTCGGGGCCGTCCGGGTATCGGAGGAAGGACAGCGGGCGCCCGCGGAGGTGGTCGAGGAGCGGGGCCGCGGTGAGGGCGTAGTAGTGCAGCACCTCGCCCTTGGTGGTCCCGGTCGCCGGATAGAGGACCTTCTCCAGATTGCTCAGGGCCAGGCGCCGCCCCTCCACCTCTGTGATGGGCGTCATACGATGAGAATCCCATGATTCCTCTCAATGTCGGATGAAAGGGATGGAACGTGCGATCCATTTGGAACGGCGCGGTCTCCTTCGGGCTGGTCAGCATCCCGATCAAGGTGGTCAACGCCACCGAGAGCCGGTCGATGTCCTTCCGGCAGATCCACACGGCGGACGGCGGACGGATCCGCTACCGCAAGGTCTGCGAGCTGGACGACGAGGAGGTTCCGGCGTCGGAGATCGGCAAGGCGTACGAGGACGCGGACGGGACGCTCATCCCGATCACGGACGAGGACCTCGCCGCCCTGCCGCTGCCGACCGCGAAGACGATCCAGATCGTCGCCTTCGTGGCGGGTTCGGAGATCGATCCGCTCCAGATGGACACGCCGTACTACCTCGCCGCTAACGGCGCGCCGGCCGTCAAGCCGTACACGCTCCTGCGCGAGGCGCTCAAGCGGAGCAAGAAGGTGGCGATCGCGAAATTCGCGCTGCGAGGGCGGGAGCGGCTGGGAATGCTGCGCGTCGTCGACGACGTGATCGCCATGCACGGGCTGCTCTGGCCGGACGAGATCCGACCGCCCGAGGAGGTCGCCCCTGAGACCGACGTCAGGATCCGCGAGGCCGAACTCGACCTGGCCGATGCCCTGATGAACACCCTCGGCGAGGTCGACCTCGACTCGCTGCACGACCACTACCGCGAGGCCCTCGAGGAACTGATCGCCGCCAGGGCGGCGGGGGTCGAGCTGCGACCGGAGCGGGAACCCGCCGAAAGCGGAGGCAAGGTCATCGACCTCATGGCGGCGCTGGAGAGCAGCGTGAAGGCGGCGAAGCAGGCTCGCGGAGGCGACGGGGAGCAGGTCGCGGAGGCCGCGCGGGCCGCGGAAGTCACGGAGCTCAAGCCCCGCAAGCGGGCGACGAAGGCGGCTGCGAAGACCGCGGCCAGGACCGCACCCAAGGAGACGGGTGCGAAGAAGTCCACGTCGACGGCGAAGGGGACGGCGGCCTCGAAGTCCACGAAGTCGGCAGCGCCGAAGTCGACGGCTTCGAAATCGGCGTCGGCGAAGTCCACGGCCTCGAAGTCCACGGCCTCGAAGTCGGCTTCGGCGAAGTCCACGACCAAGAAGACCGCAGCCAAGAAGACGACGCCCCGCAAACGGGCCTCGGCCTGAGGCGAACACGGTCCCGGTGCTCTGCCGGGGCCGCCCGGACATCGCGGGCCGGCGGTGCGTCGTCTGCCGGCTGACCTGATCGGGCGGGTCAGGGCCGCCTGGACGACTCGCGCTTCCTGCCGCCGTACCGCTCGGCGCGCGCCGTCAGGTGCGATCTGCCGTGTTCGCGCCCGCCCGGCCCGGCCGACGTGCTCCCCGACCTCCGCCGGGTCGCGCATCGCACCCGCACCGCATCCCCGACGGGGCGCCGCCGTCAGGCCCCGTCAGTCCCGTCGGAGCAGCGCGTCCAGTACCGAGGCCAGGTAGTCCGAACGCTCCTTGCCCGCGGGCAGGGTTTCGGGGACCGCGTGGGCGAGCTGGGTGTGGCCCAGGTAGCTGGTGTAGGCGAGCAGGCCGCGGCGGCGGGCTTCCTCCGGCGGGAATCCGAGGTCCTCGAAGAGCGTGGCCACGTAGGACACCCGTCGCTCGGTGACCCGGCGCAGGACCGCGGCGACGTGGGGGTGGTCCGCGGTGGCCAGCAGGGACACCTCCAAGGGGTCCTCCGCCGCCGCGGCCGTCGCCTCCGTGAAGAGCAGCCGGAGCCGCTTCTCGGGGTCCGGCTCCCGCTCGACCAGCGTGATGATCTCGTCCGTGCAGAGCACTTCCCAGCGCGCGAGCGCCGCCTCGATCAGTGCCTCGCGGTTGGGGAAGTGCCAGTAGAAGCTGCCTTTGGTGGTCCCGAGCCGCGCCGCCAGCGGCTCCACCGCGACTGCGGCGAGGCCGCGCTCACCGATCGCCGTGAGTGCCGCTTCGGCCCAGTCCTGAGCGGTGAGTCGAGGCATATCCCCAACCATACGGTATCGTATGGAGAAACATGCGCTGCCGTATGGAGGTGCGTGATGCGCACGGTACGGAACGTCCATGAGCGAGTCGTCGAAGCCTCCGCCGACACCGTCGGCGCCCTGATGGACCGGCTGTCGGCCGACGACGATCCGCTCTTCCCCACCCCCGCCTGGCCCCCGATGCGCTTCGACCGCCCCCTTGGTGTCGGCGCCGACGGCGGCCACGGCTTCGTCCGGTACAAGGTCGGGGCCTACCGGCCCGGTCGCAGCGTCCGCTTCGACTTCGCGCCGCCCGGCAACGGCTTTCACGGCATGCACATCGAGCCGCTCGGCCCCGCCCGCTGCCGTGTCGTCCATGTCCTGGAGCAGCGGCAGAGTCTCAAGGAGGCGCTCCGCTGGTCGCTCGTGGTCCGGCCGGTGCACGACGTGGTCGTCGAGGAGCTCCTCGACAACATCGAGCGCGCCGCCACGGGTTCCCTCGACGCGCCCGTGCGCTGGTCCCCCCGGGTCCGCCTGACGCACCGGCTCGTCCGGTACCGTCCGCGGGCGGTCGCCGTTCCCGAAGCGGCCCGCCTCGCCCGTGGCGCCTTCGACCGCGTCGACTTCTGCGACGCGTGGCAGCTGCCGCTGGAGCCCGGCATGGACCGTGACCCGCGCGCCTGGCGTGGCGTGCTGCCCTTCGCCGTGCAGGCGGCCGACGGTGATGAGCTGCTGCTCGGTGAGGACGCGTCCCATCTCGACTTCCGCGCCTCACTGCTCGTGGGTGAGCGGGATGTGACCCTCACGACCGTCGTGCGGACCCACAACCGCCTGGGGAGGCTCTACTTCGCGCCGGTCCGGTACATACATCCGTTCATGGTCCGGTGGATGCTGCGCCGCACGTACCGCGCGCTCGCTCTCGCCGCACCGTCGGCCGCCGAACGCAGCGGCGGGGGCGGGTCCGCCGCGCCGGAAGCGAGCCGTACCGCGGGTCCGCCCCCCGATGAGGTGGCTAGTATGTGACGTCCCATCAGATCTTGGGAGCCGCCATCACCGTCGTCGACATCAACCGCGTCCTCGGCCCGCTGCCCAACGACGCCGTTCCCAGCCGGGACGAGACCGGCCTGGTCAGGGAGCTGGACCGGATGCGGATCGACACGGCCTGTGTCGTCCACTCCCATGCGCTCCACGGCGACCCGCGTGACGGCAACGGCCGGTTGAGCGATATCGGCGACCGGCGGCTGCATCCCGTGCCCGTACTCGTCCCGGGGCCCCTCGGCACGGGCGGGTGGGACGGCGAAGGTACGGCCCCGCTCGTGCGGCTCTGTCCCGACCGGCACGGCTGGAACACCACCGGCCCGCACGCCCTCGGCCTGCTCGCCGAAGTCTCCCGCGCGAACACCACGGTGCTGCTCGCCTGGGAAGCCGTCACCGCCGCCGAGGTGCATCTGCTCGCCGGCGCCGTCCCTGGGCTGCGGATCGTCCTCACCGGCACCGGTTACCGCAGCCTTCGCGACCTCGGCGAACTGCTCGACACCCATCCACTGCTGCATGTCGACACATCGACGCTCGCGGGCCACCGTCAGGTGGAGTGGTTCGCGCAGCGGTACGGAGCCCACCGCGTCCTCTTCGGCACCGGAGCCCCCGTCACCGACGACGCGGGCCCGCGCCACCAACTGGACACCCTCGACCTGCCGGACGGCGACGCGGCGCTCGTCGCGGGCGGCAACGCGCTGCGACTGCTGGGCGGTGCGGTATGACCGGGCCGGTGGTTCGGGCGGGCCCGCCCGACCCGGCACATTCCGAGGGCGCGATCGACGCCCACGGGCACCTCGGCCTCTGGCACGCCTTCGCCATCCCCGACGGCTCCGCCAGGAGTCTCGTCGCCATGATGGACCTCTGTGGGGTGGCCGCGTCCTGCGTCTCGCATCTGCTGGCCGTGGGCCCCGACGCCCGCGCGGGCAACGCCCTCCTCCTGGAGGAACTCGCCGCCCACCCCGGACGGCTCCTCGGATACGCCGTGTTCAACCCGCACGATCCCGAGGCGGCCCCCCGTCTGCGTGACCTCCTCGACGCCCCCGGCGTCATCGGCGTCAAGCTCCACCCCGACGTCCACGAAGTGGGCCTCGATCACCCCGCCTACACCCCGGCCTTCGACCTGGCCGCCGAGCGGGGCCGGATCGTCCTCGCCCACAGCCAGCACCGCAGCGCCTTCAACGACGCCCGCCACTTCATGGCCGTCGCCCCGCGTCACCCCACGGTCCCCCTGCTCATGGGCCACTCGGGGCTGGCCCCGCACGGCTACGGCCCCGCGATCGAGGCAGCCCTCCGCTGTCCGAACCTCGTCCTGGAGACCTGCAGCTCCCGGATGACGGCCCGCCATCTCGTCCGGTTCGTCTCCGAGGTCGGTGCCGACCGGATCGTCTTCGGCTCCGACGCCGTCTTCCTCGATCTGCGGATCGGCCTCGGCAGGGTCCTACTCGCCGATCTCGCCGAAGGGGACCGGCAGCTGATCCTGCACGGCACGATGGACCGCCTGCTGAAGGGCTCCGGCTGAGACGTCCCGGCCAAGACGTCCCGGCGGGGACGCGGTGAGACGCGGCGAGGCGCGAACGCCCGTGCCGGTGCCGGCCTGTTCCCCGCCGCTCTCGGGCCTCAGCCCATCGCCCGGCGCACCGACTCCACGAATGCCCGCTCGAACGCCCCGCGGGTCTCCGCGTCGACCAGATCGAGCGAGAGATACGGATTGAGATCCTCCAGCTCGACCAGCAGCAGCCGTCCGTCCTCGTCCCGGCAGGCGTCCACCCGCTGGATGCCGTACTCGAGCCCGTTCCAGTCCACGAACGCCCGGGCGAACTCCAGGTCCGCAGCGCTCGCCTCGTACCTCTCCAGCTCCCAGCGCCGTTCCGGGCGCGGGGCGTAGAGGGCGTACTGGAAGGCGCGGTCGACGAAGTAGAAGGACACCTCGTACCGGAAGCGCACCCGCGGCTGGACGAGCACCGAGCCGAACTCCACCCCGTCCAGCCGCTCCCGCGGTACGAACTCCAGGCCCACGGAGTCCGCGCCCAGCAGGGGTTTCACGACGTACTCGCCCGTCTCCGGCAGCCGCCCGAGATCCGCGGCGCGGTCGACGGTCGGTATGACCGGGTATCCGGCGGAAGACAGCTCGGACAAATAGCCTTTACCGGCCATGTCGCCCTTCCCGGTCAGCGGGTTGTAGACCCGCGTCCCCTCGCCGTGCGCCCGCGCCCGGAACGAGTCGTAGGCCTCCTGGTAGTGCATGACAGGACCGCTGTTGCGCACCACGACCAGATCGAAGGCGTCCATGAGCGACTCGGCGTCCCGCGGATGGCACTGCGCGAGCGGAAGCGCCTCGCGCAGCCGTGACGTCAGACGGATGTCCTCGTCGCAGTACCGGCGACCGCGCGCCTGATACGCCGGATCCGTCACATAGAGCACCCGTCGCCGGGCGTCCGCCGTGCCCATATCTCTTCCTTCCGGTCTTCCCGCCCGAGATGTCGGACACGAGCGATAGAACTCTAGACCGAGAGCCCAGGAAGTCCGGAAGCCGTACAGCCGTACCCGAGCAGAGCCCGAATGCCTGCCGCCCCCGCACACAGCCACCGGCCGGAGCGGATGGGGGCCGACTCCCGCTCCACGGTCGGCACCGCCACCGACGCGTTCACCATGCTCCGGATCATCTTCAGCCGCCTCGGAAATCCAGCGCAGCTGGCTCGCCAAGGACCGGGAGGGCCTGCAGCCCCACATCCGGGCCTTCGTGGACCGGGCCGCCGTCTTCGCCGACCGTCCCGTCTGCGGGGGTACGCGGCTGAGCGCCGCCGCTCTCTCCTCCCAGGTCAGCGGTCTGAACATCGCCCGGTGCTCGGCCATGCTGATCAGTGATCTCGCCGACTTCGTCCGGCAGTTGGACGATCCCTCCGTCGCCCCGCTCCTCGTCGGCCTGCTCCACACATGGCGGACGTGGACAAGCTCCTCGCCCTCCTCGACCGCCTCGTCGACGACGGCAACACCGTCATCGTCATCGAACACCACCAGGCCGTCATGGCCCACGCCGACTGGATCGTCGACCTGGGCCCCGGCGGCGGCCACGACGGTGGTCGCGTGGTCTTCACGGGGACGCCCGCCGATCTGGTGTCGGAGGGGGACACGCTCACGGCCCGTCATCTGCGCGCGTACGTCGCGTCCTGACGGCCGGCCTCCCGGAGGCCGGCCGTCACTCTCCTGCCTGATCCGAACGAAAGACGCTAGGCCTTGCGGTTCTGGTGCTGAGGGCGCTGGCCTCCACCGGCGCGGTCGCCGTTGCCCAGCTGCAGCCCCCGGCCCGGCGACCGGGCTGGTGGTGTGGGACAGGCTGCCAGCGAACCGGTGGCGGGTTCGTCGGCGAGCACGTCCTCGCCGTAAAGACCCTGCAGCCAGTTGGTCTGGTAGATGGTGTCGAGGTAGCGCTCGCCGAGGTCCGGGGCGATGGCCACCGAGGTGAGGCCACGCGTGTCGTGCTTCGCCAGCCAGCCCATCGCGCCGCTGACGACCGTGCCGGTGGAGCCGCCGAACAGGAACCCACGTCTGGCCAGACGATGGCAGGCACGGATGGTGTCGGCCTCCTCGACGAGGATCACCTCGTCCACATAGGCGTCGTCGAGCAGCGGCGGACGCATGCTCATGCCGAGGCCCGGAATCATCCGGCGGCCCGGGGCGCCCCCGAAGATCACCGAGCCGACGCTGTCCAGTGCGATGATCCGCACCGGCCGGTGCCATTCGCGGAAGTAGCGCGCGCAGCCCATCAGGGTCCCGGTGGTGCCCGCTCCGACGAACAGCACGTCGAGCTGCGGGAACTGGCGGGCGATCTCCTGAGCCGTCCTGCGGTAGTGCGCCTTCCAGTTGTTCGGATTGGTGTACTGGCTGAGCCACACGTACCGGCGGTCGGAGGCACACAGCGCACGGACGTAGTCGATCCGCGCGCCGAGGAAGCCGCCGTTCGCCTCCTGCCCGGCGATGATGTGCACCTGGCTGCCCAACGCCTCCATCAGCAACCTGGTCGACAGGTTGCAGCGCGAGTCCGTCACGCAGAGAAACCGGTAGCCCTTGCTCGCCGCGATCATGCTCAGCGCCACGCCGAGGTTCCCGGACGAGGACTCGACCAGAATCGAGTCGGGTCTGAGAACACCGTCCCGCTCGGCGGCCTCCACCATCTCGACCGCGGCCTTCAGCTTGATCGAGCCGGCGAAGTTGAAACCCTCACACTTCAGGAAGAGCGAGTGCCCGAAGATCGACCGGAGGTCGACATAGAGCTCGTCCTCGTTGAAGGCGTAAGGATTGGATATGACTGGCACAATGCCCTCCAACCTGCGGCGCCGGCCTGCGGCGACGTGACCGGTGAAGTCTCTCGGGGGTCAGTCCTTGTCGGGCCTCCTGGCTGGTCGGCCGTTCATCCGTAGCGGCTCATGTCGTGGAAGAAGTTGTCGACGACGTGCAGGTCGCCGGTGCGGTTCGTCTCGTCGTAGACGTACTTGCCGACG
The DNA here is from genome assembly GCF_042802855.1 of Streptomyces sp. NPDC057445. NCBI lineage: Bacteria > Bacillati > Actinomycetota > Actinomycetes > Kitasatosporales > Streptomycetaceae > Streptomyces > Streptomyces sp. NPDC057445. Next base: position 163,144 of record NZ_JBHVDH010000018.1, read on the forward strand.
GCGAGGTCGAGGACGCCGAGGCCGAAGGGTGAGAAGACCACCGGGCGGTCGGTGGGCAGGGTCACCTGTGCGGACATGACGTCGGT
>NZ_JBHVDH010000019.1:0-156641 GCF_042802855.1 Streptomyces sp. NPDC057445
ATCGTGGGGAACATCGGCCATTTCGACAACGAGATCGACATGGCGGGTCTGGCGGGGGTGGCGGGCATCGTGAAGGACGAGGTCAAGCCGCAGGTCCACACGTGGACCTTCCCTGACGGCAAGGTGCTGATCGTGCTGTCCGAGGGGCGTCTGCTGAATCTGGGCAACGCGACCGGCCATCCGTCGTTCGTGATGTCCAACAGTTTCGCGGACCAGACGCTGGCCCAGATCGAGCTGTTCACCAAGCCCGAGGAGTACCCGACCGACGTCTACGTGCTGCCCAAGCACCTGGACGAGAAGGTCGCCCGTCTCCACCTGGACTCCCTGGGTGTCAAGCTCACCACGCTCCGTCCGGAGCAGGCCGCGTACATCGGTGTCGAGGTCGAGGGCCCGTACAAGCCCGACCACTACCGCTACTGACCCCCGTCCCTGTCCGCCGACTCCCCTCACGGACCCCCGTCACCGACTCGCATCGAAGAGCCGGGCGGCCACCTCGCGTGGCCGCCCGGCTCTTTCCGGCAGCAGGCATCCGTGCTTCGAGCGCACCTCTAGGCCGGTCGGCGAGTCTCGAAGCCGATCGGCACCCGCACGATCCGGCCATCCCGCCGTCCCGGAGGAGACAACTGTGAGGCACAACCGATGAGGCGCGTCGTCATCACCGGGATCGGAGTGGTCGCGCCCGGTGGAGTGGGCACCAAGGAGTTCTGGTCGCTGCTGACGGCCGGCCGGACCGCCACCCGTGGAATCACCCTGTTCGACGCGTCGCAGTTCCGTTCCCGCATCGCCGCAGAGGTCGACTTCGACCCGCAGGCGCACGGATTCACCGCCGAAGAGGCCGGGCGCCTCGACCGGGCCGCCCAGTTCGCCCTCGCGAGCGCGCGGGAGGCCCTCTCCGACAGCGGTCTGGCCGGCGGGCTGGACCCGCTGCGCACCGGCGTCACGCTGGGCAGCGCGGTCGGCTGCACCACCGGACTCGACACCGAGTACGCGGCGGTCAGCGACAGCGGCACCCACTGGCTCGTCGACCACGAGCGCGCCGTACCGCACCTCTACGACTACTTCGTGCCCAGCTCCATGGCCGCAGAGGTGGCCTGGGCCGCGGGCGCCCAGGGCCCGGTGTCCATGGTCTCCACCGGGTGCACCTCAGGCCTGGACTCCCTCGGGCACGCCGTGGAAGTCATCCGCGAGGGCTCGGCGGACGTGATGGTGGCCGGCGCCACCGAGGCGCCGATCTCCCCGATCTCGGTGGCGTGCTTCGACGCCATCCGCGCCACCTCCCCCCGCAACGACGAGCCGGAGACCGCCTCGCGGCCCTTCGACCGCACCCGCAACGGGTTCGTGCTCGGCGAGGGGGCGGCCGTACTGGTCCTCGAGGAGTTCGAGCAGGCCCGCCGCCGTGGTGCCCATGTGTACGCCGAGATCGCGGGGTTCGCCTCCCGCAGCAACGCCTTCCACATGACCGGACTGCGCCCCGACGGCAAGGAGATGGCAGAGGCCGTCAGGGCCGCGCTCGCCGAGGCCGGGCTCGACGCCTCCGCCGTCGACTACATCAACGCGCACGGCTCGGGCACCAAGCAGAACGACAAGCACGAGACCGAGGCGTTCAAGCGCAGCCTCGGACAGCGGGCGTACGAGGTGCCCGTCAGCTCCATCAAGTCGATGATCGGTCACTCGCTCGGCGCGATCGGCTCCCTCGAAGTGGCCGCCAGCGCCCTCGCGATCGAGCACAACACCGTGCCGCCGACCGCGAATCTGCACGAGCCCGACCCGGCCTGCGACCTGGACTACACCCCGCTGACCGCGCGCGAGCAGCGCACCGACACGGTGCTGACCGTCGGCAGCGGATTCGGCGGCTTCCAGAGCGCCATGATCCTCACCCGCCCGCGTCTGGGGGAAGCGGCATGACCACCACCATCACCCGCGACGAGACCGGGGGCCGCACCGGCGGCCGTACGGCCGGGGCCGTCGTCACCGGCATCGGCGTCGCCGCCCCCAACGGCCTCGGCGTCAAGGCATGGTGGGACGCCACCCTGCGCGGCGAGAGCGGCATCGGGCCCCTGACCCGCTTCGACGCCACCGGCTACCCGGCCCGCCTCGCGGGCGAGGTCCCCGGCTTCGTCGACGAGGAGCACATCTCCAGCCGGCTGCTGCCCCAGACCGACCGTGTCACCCGGCTGTCGCTGGCCGCCGCCAAGGAGGCCCTCGACGACGCCGCGGTCGACCCGGCCCGGCTGCCCGAGTACGCGGCCGGAGTCGTCACCGCCAGCTCCGCCGGAGGCTTCGAGTTCGGCCAGCGCGAGCTGGAGCTCCTCTGGAGCAAGGGCGGCGCCTACGTCAGCGCCTACCAGTCCTTCGCCTGGTTCTACGCCGTCAACTCCGGCCAGATCTCCATCAAGCACGGGCTGCGCGGCGCCAGCGGCGTCGTCGTCTCCGAGCAGGCCGGCGGCCTCGACGCCGTCGCGCACGCCCGCCGTCAGCTGCGCAAGGGCGCCTCGCTCGTCGTCACCGGCGGCCTCGAGTCCGCCGTCTGCCCCTGGGGCTGGGCCGCGTACATGGCCTCGGGCGAACTCAGCACCTGCGACGATCCGGCGCGCGCCTACCTTCCCTTCGACGAGGACGCGAGCGGCCATGTCGTCGGCGAGGGCGGCGCGCTGCTGATCCTCGAGGACGCAGAGGCCGCCCGCGCCCGTGGCGCCCGGGTGTACGGCACCGTCGCCGGCTACGCCGCCACGTTCGACCCCGCTCCCGGCAGCGGAGGCGCACCCCGGCTCGCCGACGCGGCCCGGCTCGCCCTCGCCGACGCCGGGGTCCGCCCCGAAGAGGTCGGCGTCGTCTTCGCCGACGCCGCCGGAACCCGCGCCGCCGACCGCGCCGAAGCCGGGGCCATCGCCGCTGTCTTCGGCCCGCACGGTGTGCCCGTGACCGCGCCCAAGACCATGACCGGCCGGCTCTCCGCGGGCGGCGCCTCGCTGGACCTGGCAGCCGCCCTGCTGTCCCTGCGCGACCAGGTCGTCCCGCCGACCACCGGTGTCACGCGGCCGGCCGCCGACTGCCCCGTCGACCTGGTCACCGGCGGCGCCCGGCGCACCGGTGGCTCCCTGCGCACCGCCCTGGTGCTGGCCCGTGGCCGCGGCGGCTTCAACGCGGCAACCGTCGTCCGCGCGGTCTGACACACCGCTCGACGCCCCACTCCGCAATCCCCAAGAGAGAAAGAGGTACCACCGTGGACCGGCTGGAAATCAGCGATCTGACCACCCTGCTGCGCGAGTGCGCCGGCGAGGGCGAGGGCGTCGACCTCGACGGCGACGTCCTGGACACCCTCTTCGTCGACCTCGGCTACGACTCCCTGGCCGTCCTGCAGACCACCGGCCGCATCGAGCGCGACTACCAGGTGGTCCTCGACGAGGAGGCGATCGACGACGCCGAGACCCCGCGGCTGTTCCTCGAACTCGTCAACCGGGCGATCGACGCCCGCGACGGCGCCGCCACCGCCGCCTGACCACCCCGCCGCCCGGCCGCCTGACCACCCCGCCGCCCGGCCGCCCGGCCGCTGCGTCACCCCGCCTTCCCCGCACTCCCTCACCCCGCACCGAGAGGTTCACGATGACTGGTCCCAACCGCCGACGGTTCGTCACGGGCACCGTGGCCGCAGCCACGGCCACGGCCGCCGGGGCGGCCTCGGTCGCCGCCGCCGCGCCATCCGCCCGGGCACACGCGGCATCCGGCGACCCCGGCTTCGGCACGGTCACCGTGGGGGAGGCCGACCCGCGCTACGAGGACCTCGCGGTCCGCGGCGCCAACAAGCGCTTCACCACCCGCCCGGAGTCCTTCCGCCTGGTCTCCTCGACCGCGCAGGCCGTGCGCGCCGTGGGCGACGCGGTACGCGCGGGCAAGCGCATCGCCGTACGCAGCGGCGGGCACTGCTACGAGAACTTCGTCGGCGACCCGGCCGTCGAGGTCGTCATCGACCTCGCGGAACTCGACACCGTCCGCTACGACGCGGGCCGCCGCGCCTTCGAGGTCGGCGCGGGTGCCCGGCTCGCCGACGTGTACCGCACGCTCTACTACGGCTGGGGCGTCACCGTCCCCGGCGGCGCCAGCGCCTCCGTCGCCTTCGGCGGCCATGTCCTGGGCGGCGGCTACGGACCTCTCTCCCGCCGCCACGGCATCTCCTCCGACCACCTGTACGCCGTCGAGGTCGTCGTGGCCGACGCCGCCGGCCGGGCCCGCGCCGTCATCGCCACCCGCGACAGCAACGACCCGCACCGCGAACTGTGGTGGGCCCACACCGGCGGGGGCGGCGGAAACTTCGGACTCGTCACCCGCTACTGGTTCCGCTCGCCCGACGCGACCGGCAGCGACCCGTCGCGACTGCTGCCCCGCCCGCCCGGCAGCGTCCTCACCTCCACGGTGATGTTCCCCCGCGACGGCATGGACAAGGCCGCCTTCCGCGCCCTGGTGCGCAACCACGGGCGCTGGCACGAACGCAACAGCGGCCCGGACTCGCCGTACCGGGGCCTGTTCAGCGGCCTGGTGCTGCTCGGCAAGCAGCACCAGAACGACCAGGGGATGGCCGCCATCGCGTTCACGCACCTCGACGCCACCCTGCCGGACGCACCGCGGCTGCTGCAGAACCACATCGACGCGCTGACCGCGGGCGTGACCGTCCAGCCGCTCGTCATGCCCGCAGAGAAGATGCCGTGGCTCGCCTCGGTCAACTCCCTCGCCGCGGCGCAGGACGCCGAGACGGGCCGGCAGAAGATCAAGTGCTCGTATCTGCGCAGCGCGTTCACCGACGAGCAGATCGACGTCCTCCACGAGCGGCTCTCCGGCCTCGACCACTCCAACGACACCAGCTCGGTGTCGCTGCAGTCCTACGGCGGCCGGGTCAACGCCGTCGCCCCGGGCGCCACCGCATCGGCCCAGCGCGACTCGGTTCTCAAGGCCCTGTTCATGAACACCTGGCAGGACCCGGCCCAGGATGCCGACAACACCGGCTGGCTGCGCCGCCTCTACGCGGACGTGTACGCCGCGACGGGCGGTGTCCCGGTACCGGGCGGCCAGGGCGACGGCTGCTTCATCAACTTCCCGGACGTGGACATGGCCGACCCCAGGTGGAACACCTCCGGTGTCCCGTGGCACGAGCTGTACTACAAGGGCAACTACCCCCGGCTGCAGGCGGTCAAGGCCGCCTACGACCCGCGTGACGTCTTCCGCCACGCGCTGTCCGTCCGCCCGGCCGGGCGCTGACCCGGCGCCACGGCACACGGACAGGGCCGGTGCGGTATGCACCGGCCCTGTCCGTGCGCTGTCGGTGCGCCGTTCGCACGGCGCACCGCTCAGCCCGCTTCGCGCTCCAGCACCGTCGTGGTGAACAGATTCGGGTCGCTCGTGCTCAGCCGGCGCAGAGCCGTCGCGTGGGGAACGAAGTCGGGATGCGTGACCGCCCGGCGGAAGGACTCGGCGTCCGTCCACTCGGCGACGTTCACATAGCTCGCCGGGTCGTCGGCGTGCCGCATCAGCCGGTGCCGGACAAAACCCGGCCGGTCGGCGAAGAAGGCCGAGGTCTCCTCGAAGAGCCGCTCGAACTCCTCCACCGGACCGCTGACGGTGAACCTGTTGACGAAGGTGACCACTGTGTTGCCTCCGGGACTCGGGCGGACGGTCCGCGCTTGGAAGGTCCCCCCTCCGGCTCGACCCGCGCTCGAACGGCAGCCGAGCGTACCCGGCCATGCTGCCTCGCAGGCACGTCCACACCCGTCCCGCGTGCCGGTCCACGCCCCCGAACCACCCCGAGGAAGGACACCATGGGATCCGAGTACGCGATCCACGCCGAGGAACTGCGCAAGCGGTACGGCGACGCCCACGCCCTGAACGGGTTCGACCTGCAGGTTCCGCCCGGCACCGTGCACGGTCTGCTCGGCCACAACGGTGCGGGCAAGACGACCGCCGTCCGTATCCTCGCCACCCTGGCCGGGTTCGACAGCGGCCGCGCGGAGGTCGCCGGCTACGACGTGGCGCGCCAGAGCGCCCAGGTGCGCTCCCGGATCGGACTCCTCGGCCAGTACGCCGCGGTCGACGAGGTGCTCTCCGGACGCCAGAACCTCGTGATGTTCGGCCGCCTCTACCACCTCGGCAAGAAGGAGGCCGGAGCCCGCGCCGACGCCCTGCTCGAGCAGTTCGGCCTCGCCGGCACCGGCGACAAGCAGGTCAAGGACTACTCGGGCGGCATGCGCCGCCGCCTGGACCTGGCCGCCAGCCTCATCCTCGCCCCCAAGGTGCTCTTCCTCGACGAGCCCACCACGGGCCTGGACCCGCGCAGCCGCAACGAGGTCTGGGGGGCCGTCAGGTCCCTGGTCGACGACGGCACCACCGTGCTGCTCACCACCCAGTACCTGGACGAGGCCGACCAGCTCGCCGACCGCATCTCCGTGATCGCCTCCCCCGGCAAGGAAGGCGGCCGGGTCATCGCCGAGGGCACCCCGGACGAGCTCAAGTCCGCCATCGGCGGCGACCGCATCGACGTCACCGTGCGCCACGCCGGCGACCTCGCCACCGCGGCCGGTGTGATCCGCGGTGTCACCGGCAGCACCGCAGAGACCGATGAGGACAACCGGCGGGCCGGTGCACCCGTCGCCGACCGCGTCGCCGCCCTCACCGGAATCGCCCGCGCTCTCCAGGAGGCCGGCATCGACGTCGAGGACATCGCCCTGCGCCGCCCCACCCTCGACGAGGTGTTCCTGCACCTCACCGGCGAGCGCACCGGGCACAAGGACGACACGAAGGAAGAGGTGACGGTGTGACCACCGCAAACCCGCAGGCGGACGCCCGCACCGGCAGGCTCGGCTGGGCCCTGTCCGACTCCTGGGTCCTCACCGGGCGTTCGCTCGCCCACTGGGCCCGCAACCCCGCCCCCGTCATCATCGGACTGCTCTTCCCGATCATGATGGTGCTGATGTTCGGCTACCTCTTCGGCGGAGCCATGCAGGTGCCCGGCGGCGGCAACTACCGCGAGTTCCTGGTTCCCGGCATGTTCGCCATGACGATGGTGTTCGGCATCGAGGTCACGATGCTCGCCGTGATCACCGACGCCGCCAGGGGCGTCACCGACCGGTTCCGGGCCATGCCCACCTCCTCCGCAGCCGTGGTCACGGGCCGCAGCATCGCCGACATGCTCAACTCGGTCCTCGGCCTCGCCGTCATGATCCTGTGCGGCCTCGCCGTCGGCTGGCGCGCCCACGAGGGGTTCCTCAACGCCCTCACCGCCGTGGGCCTGTTGCTCCTGCTGCGCTTCTCGCTGCTGTGGGTCGGCATCTACCTCGGCCTGGTGTTCACCGACACCGCCGCCGTCACCGCCGTCCAGACCCTGGTGTGGCCGCTCGGCTTCCTGTCCAACGCGTTCGTCTCGCCCGACACCATGCCCGGCTGGCTCGCCGCCGTCTCGGAGTGGAACCCGCTCTCCGCCACCGGCACCGCCACCCGCGAGCTGTTCGGCAACCCCGGCTGGGAAGGCGGCTCCTGGGCCTCGGAGCACGCGATTCTCCTCGGAATCGCCTGGCCGGTCGTGATTTGTGCGATCTTCTTCCCGTTGGCCGTGCGACGCTATCAGCGGCTCGGCCGCTGAACGAAGGGGAGCAACCGAACCCATGGCAGAGGCATTGACGACGGCCGGTCAGGCAGCCGGACTCGCCCGGTGCGCAGTGGTCTTCGAAGCCGGAGACCCGGCCCGCACAGGGAGGATCCTGTTCTGGCGGCCGGACGGCGGACCACTCCCCGACCGGCCCGACGGCCCGGGAGAACATTCCGAGGCCGTCCTCGTCACCGCCACCGACGGGGCGGCCGGCGGCACAGCCGTCCAGGCGCGCCCCGTCCCCGTGCTCCGGATGCCCGTCGCCGACGCGCTGCCGGCGCTCGCCCACGCCGCCAGGCCCGGCACCGGGGCCCACCCGGCCGCCGCGTTCTGGGGCAGCGCCACCGCGCTCGCGCTGCATCTGGGTGCCCGCCGACGGCTGCTGCCGGGCGTCTCACCCGCCGGGTACGACGCCTGGCGGGTCGGCCCCCTGGACCTGGACGACGTACAGCGCATCCGCGAACTCGCCGCCGCCGCACCGCCGGAGGCCCGCGCCCTGCCGCTGCCCGGCCCCGGCGCGCCCCGGCTGCCGGACGCCGAAGGACTCGTACGGGCCTTCCTGGACGCCGTCGCCGACACCCTTCCGCGCACCCCCGCCGCCGAATCCGCCTCCGGCCGGGCCGCGTTCTCGGCCCCGGCACCCCAGCACGTACCCCAGCTGCGGGCCTGGGCCGACGAGGTCTCGGCCGGCCTCGACTCCGGCGTACGCATCTCCCTGCGCCTGGAACTGGCCACCGCGCAGGACCGGCCGCCGCAGCTGCGGCTCGTCCCCTGGGCGCACAGCCTTGCCGACCCGACCCTGACCGCGCCCGCCCGCACCGTCTTCGACGGTGGCGCCGCCGCGTTCGGGCACCGGGCCGCCGCCGACATCGCGGGCGCCGTCCGCCGCGCCGCCGGGGTATGGCCGCCGCTGGAAGGGATGCTGCCGGTCCCCGGCGAACTCGAACTCTCCGACGCCGAGATCGGCGACCTGCTCGGTGGCGGCGCCGCCCGGCTCCGGGCCCACGGAATCGACCTCCACTGGCCCGAGGACACCTCCCGCGGGCTGGGCGCGCAGGCCGTCGTCGGCGCCGGCCTCACCCCGCCCGCGGACATGCGTTCCTTCCTCGGCGGCGCCTCCACCGTCGACTTCCGCTGGCAGCTCACCCTCGACGGCGAACCGCTCACCGACACGGAGGCCGCGCAGGCCGCCGCCGCGGAACGGCCCGTCGTGCGGCTGCGCGGACGCTGGTTCCTCCTCGACGCCCCGCTCGCCCGCAAGGCACGGGAGCCGGAACTGAAACCGCTCACCCCCATCGAGGCACTCGGCGCCGCCCTCACCGGCCACGCCGACATCGGCCGCGAGCAGGTCCGCGTCGCCCCGACCGCCTGGCTGCTCGCCCTGCGCGAGCGGCTGTCCGACCCCGAGGGCGGCAACGAGCCGCTGCGTCCGCCCGCCGCGCTCGACGCCACCCTGCGCGACTACCAGCTGCGCGGCGTGCGCTGGCTGGAGCGCATGACCTCCCTGGGCCTCGGCGGCTGCCTCGCCGACGACATGGGCCTGGGCAAGACCGTCCAGCTCATATCGCTGCACCTGTTCCGGCAGGAACACGCCGACACCACGGGGCCCACGCTGGTCGTCTGCCCGGCCTCGCTGCTCGGCAACTGGGAACGGGAGGTACGCCGCTTCGCCCCCGGCACACCCGTACGCCGCTTCCACGGCACCGGACGCACCCTGGACGGCGCGGGCGAAGGCTTCGTCCTCACCACGTACGGGACCATGCGGCTCGACACCGAGGTCCTCGCCGCGCACCGCTGGGGGATGGTCGTCGCCGACGAGGCCCAGCACGTCAAGAACCCGCTGTCGGGAACGTCGAAGGCGCTGCGGCTGATCCCCGCGGGCGCACGCATCGCCCTGACCGGCACCCCCGTCGAGAACAACCTCTCCGAACTGTGGGCGATCCTCGACTGGACCACACCCGGACTGCTCGGCTCGCACGGTCACTTCCGCTCCCGCTGGGCCAAGCCCATCGAGGCCGAACGCGCCGGCGCCGAGGCCGCCGTCCAGGACGAGGACACCGCGGCACGGCTCTCCCGGCTCGTCAGGCCGTTCCTGCTCCGCCGCCGCAAGTCCGACCCGGGCATCGCGCCCGAACTGCCGCCCAAGACGGAGACGGACCGGCCGGTCTCCCTCACCCGCGAGCAGACCACCCTGTACGAGACGCTGGTCCGCGACATCATGGCCGAGATCAAGAGCAGTGAGGGCATCGCCCGCCGGGGCCAGGTCCTGAAGCTGCTCACCGGCCTCAAGCAGATCTGCAACCACCCGGCCCAGTTCTTGAAGGAGCACGGCCCGAAGGAGCACGGCCCGGGACAGGACAAGCCGCTGCTGGCCGGCCGTTCCGGCAAACTCGCCCTGCTCGACGAGCTGCTGGACACCATCCTCGCCGAGGACGGCGCGGTCCTGGTCTTCACGCAGTACGTCGCCATGGCGCGGCTGCTGGAGCGTCATCTCACCGACCGGGGCGTCCCCGTACAGTTGCTGCACGGCGGAACTCCCGTGCCCCGCCGCGAGGAACTCGTACAGCGCTTCCAGAACGGCGAGGTACCGGTCTTTCTGCTGTCGCTGAAGGCGGCCGGCACCGGCCTCAACCTCACGCGCGCCGACCACGTCGTCCACTTCGACCGCTGGTGGAACCCCGCCGTCGAGGCCCAGGCCACCGACCGCGCCCACCGCATCGGACAGACCAGGCCGGTGCAGGTCCACCGGATGATCGCCGAGGGCACCATCGAGGACCGGATCGCCGCCATGCTCCAGAGCAAGAAGGAACTGGCGGACGCCGTGCTCGGCGCGGGCGAGGCCGCCTTCACCGAGCTGACCAACGACGAACTGGCCAACCTGGTCGAGCTGAGGAGCGCCGGATGAGCGGGCACGAGGCCGCCGACAACGCGAACACCGGGGCACGCGGCTTCCCGGCCTTCGCTGCGCGCAAGGGCGGACGCGCCCGCGGCCGGTCCTGGTGGGCCAAGGCCTGGGTCGAGGCGATGGAGGACACCTCCCTCGACCCCGAGCCGCTCAAGAAGGGCCGCACCGTGGCCCGTTCGGGCGTGCTCGGCCCGGTGACCGTGAGCCCGGGACGGATCGCCGCGCCGGTGTACGACGGCGAGGACAGCTGCACCGTGGAGATCGCGCTCACCGTCCTCGACGACGACGAGTGGGACCTGCTCTGGGAGAAGCTCGCCGAACGGCCCGCCGAGCTCGAGGCCGTTCTGGCGGGCGAACTGCCGGCGGATCTGATGGAGGCGGCCGAGGACGCCCGGGTGCGGCTGCTGCCGGGCTACGGCGACCTGGAGCCGGAATGCGGCTGTGACTCCTTCGACCACCCCTGCGCGCACGCCGCCGCGCTGTGCTACCAGGCGTCCTGGCTGCTGGACGAGGACCCCTTCCTGCTGCTGCTGATGCGCGGCCGCGACCGGGAGCCAGCGCTCGACGAACTCAGGACGGCCGTCCTGATGGGCATCATGGGCGCGCAGGACGAGGACGACTACGAGGAAGAGGACGAGGACGAGGACGGGACCGGGGACGGGCCGCCCCGGGGACCGGCCGACGAGCCCGCGGACGCAACGGCCGAAGGCATCGACGCCGGCCTCGCCCACACCCTCGGCATCCCCCCGCTGCCCGCCCCGCCCCCGCTGCCCGAGGCCCTGCACACGGACGGTGACGCCCCCTCGGGCATCGAGGCCGACCCGATGGAGCGGCTCGCCGACGACGCCGCCGTCCGCGCCCGCGCACTCCTGGCGTACGCGCTCGGCCACACCACGGCCCCGCCGGCCCCGCTCACCCACTGGCAGGACACCGTCCGCATCGCCGCCCACGCCGACCCGCGCACCCTGGAGCGGCTCGCGGAGGCCAGTGGCAGAGGGGCAGAACTGCCACGGGCCGCCGAGGCCTGGCGGCTGGCCGGCGCGGCGGGTCTCGCCGTCCTCGAGGAGACCTGGACCCCCGACCGGCAGGAGACCGCGCGGGCCCGGACCGCGCTGGCCCTCGGCTGGGAGGAGGACGAACTCCCCGAACCGGCAGTCCGGCACAACCGCTGGACCTTCGAGGAGCGCGGCCTGCAACTGCGCCAGGGCCGCGACGGCCGCTGGTACCCGTACCGCCGCGAAGGGGACGGATGGTGGCCCGCCGGCGGACCGGAGACGGATCCCGCGGCGGCCCTCACGGAGCTTCTGGGCGGCTGAGGCGCGGGGCGTCGGGCCCTCACGGAGCTTCTGGGCGGCTGAGGCGCGGGGCGTCGGTAGAGCGCGTATCGGCGGGATCGTGCGCCGCGCCTCCCCGCGGCACGGCGCTCCCTTCGGCCGATCCCGACACCCACCGCCGCGAAGGCCACCGCCGCGAAGGCCACCGCCGCGAAGGCCCGGCGTGGGCAGCGGTCAAGGCCGGGCGGGCGGCGCGGGAACCCCGCTCTCCCCGTGGCGACCGCCTCAGGGGACGGGGTGCCCGCGACGGCCTCTGTCAGGCGCCGACGTAGGCCGCGAGGTGCTCGCCCGTGAGGGTGGAGCGGGCGGTGACGAGGTCGGCGGGCGTGCCCTCGAAGACGATCCGGCCGCCGTCGTGGCCGGCGCCGGGACCGAGGTCGATGATCCAGTCGGCGTGCGCCATGACCGCCTGGTGGTGCTCCACGACGATGACCGACTTGCCGGAGTCGACGAGCCGGTCGAGCAGGCCGAGCAGCTGCTCGACGTCGGCGAGGTGGAGGCCCGCGGTCGGCTCGTCGAGGACGTAGACGCCACCCTTCTCAGCCATGTGGGTCGCCAGCTTGAGCCGCTGCCGCTCGCCGCCGGACAGGGTGGTGAGCGGCTGGCCGAGGCTCAGGTAGCCGAGACCGACGTCGGCGAGCCGGACCAGGATGCGATGCGCTGCCGGCGTGTGCGCCTCGCCCGCGCCGAAGAACTCCTCGGCCTCGGTCACCGACATCGCCAGCACCTCGCTGATGTCGCGGCCGCCGAGGTGGTACTCCAGCACCGATGCCTGGAACCGCTTCCCTTCGCAATCCTCACAGGGGGTGGCGACGCCGGCCATCATCGCCAGGTCGGTGTAGATGACGCCGGCGCCGTTGCAGGTGGGGCAGGCGCCTTCGGAGTTGGCGCTGAACAGCGCCGGCTTCACGCCGTTGACCTTCGCGAACGCCTTGCGGATCGGTTCGAGCAGTCCGGTGTACGTCGCCGGGTTGCTCCGCCGTGAGCCGCGGATGGGGCTCTGGTCGACCGAGACCACGCCCTCGCCGGCCGGGATCGACCCGTGCACGAGCGAGCTCTTGCCGGAGCCGGCGACGCCGGTGACGACGGCGAGCACCCCGAGCGGGACGTCGACGTCGACGCCCTGCAGGTTGTTCGCCGTCGCGCCGCGGATCTCCAGCGTGCCGGTGGGCTTGCGTACCGTCTCCTTGACGGCGGCCCGGTCGCCGAGATGGCGGCCGGTGACGGTGCCGCCGGCCCGCAGCCCCTCGACGGTGCCCTCGAAGCAGACGGTGCCGCCTTCCGTACCGGCGCCGGGGCCGAGGTCGACGACGTGGTCGGCGATCGCGATCACCTCCGGCTTGTGCTCCACGACGAGCACCGTGTTGCCCTTGTCCCGCAGCCGCAGCAGCAGGTCGTTCATCCGCTGGATGTCATGGGGGTGCAGGCCGATGGTGGGCTCGTCGAAGACGTAGGTGACGTCCGTGATCGAAGAGCCGAGGTGACGGATCATCTTGACGCGCTGTGCCTCGCCGCCCGACAGCGTGCCCGCCGGCCGGTTGAGCGAGAGGTAGCCGAGCCCGATCTCCACGAACGAGTCGAGGGTCTGCTGCAGCGCGGTGAGCAGCGGCGCCACCGACCGCTCCTTGAGCCCTCGGACCCACTCGGCCAGGTCCCTGATCTCCATCGCGCAGGCGTCGGCGATGCTGATCTTGTCGATCTTCGACGACCTGGCGCCCTCGCTGAGCCGGGTGCCGTCGCACTCGGGGCAGGTGGTGAAGGTGACCGCCCGCTCCACGAACGCCCGGATGTGCGGCTGCATCGCCTCCTTGTCCTTGGACAGGAACGACTTCTGGATCTTGGGGATCAGCCCCTCGTAGGTGAGGTTGACACCGTTGACCTTCACCTTGGTCGGCTCACGGTAGAGGAAGTCCTGCATCTCCTTCTTGGTGAACTCGCGGATCGGCTTGTTCGGGTCGAGAAAGCCCGACTCGGCGTAGATCCCCACGGTCCACACGTTGTCCGACTTCCAGCCGGGAATGGTGAACGCGCCCTCGGTGATCGACTTGGAGTCGTCGTAGAGCTGGGTGAGGTCGATGTCGGAGACCGTGCCGCGGCCCTCGCAGCGGGTGCACATGCCGCCGGTGCGCTCGAAGGTCGCCTTCTCGGCCTTGGTCCTGGCGCCGCGCTGCACGGTGATCGCACCGCTCGCCCGGACCGAGGCGGTGTTGAAGGAGTACGCGCTGGGCGGGCCGATGTGCGGCTTCCCGAGCCGGCTGAAGAGGATGCGCAGCATCGCGTTGGCGTCGGTGGCGGTGCCGACCGTGGAGCGGGGGTCGGCACCCATCCGCTGCTGGTCGACGGAGATCACGGTGGTCAGCCCGTCGAGGACGTCGACCTCGGGCCGCGCCAGCGTCGGCATGAAGCCCTGTACGAAGGCGCTGTAGGTCTCGTTGATCAGCCGCTGCGACTCCGCGGCGATCGTGTCGAACACCAGAGAGCTCTTGCCCGAGCCGGAGACGCCGGTGAACACCGTCAGCCGGCGCTTCGGGATCTCGATGCTGACGTCCTTGAGGTTGTTCTCCCGCGCGCCGTGCACGCGGATCAGATCGTGGCTGTCGGCAATGTGCTGCGCAGGCGACTGCGTGTCCGTCCTCGTGGTCCTGCTCATCGTGTCTCCATCATCTTGGGCGGGGCCGCCTTCGCGGTCCCGTCGGCGTCGCCTGGCTCGATCCGACCAGCCCCGAGCGTAACGTCTGGTTCTCCTTCGACGGCGTGGTCGCGAAAACCGTCGCTGCCGACCTGATCGGCGGTGCCGGCCGGTGGCGCGAGAACCAGGGCATCGATGCCGCTTCGGCCCGTGCCCCCGGGCACCGCAGCGCGTGAACCGGGCCGCCTCCCTCACCGTCCCTGCCGGGTCGCCCGCCCTCCGTACACCAAGGCTCGAACGGTTCTCCAGGCGTGAAAACCACCATCGGTCACAGATCGTTCGGCCGGAGGGACGGGGAAGATGGCAGGCGGAGACAGCGCTGTGCGCGTGGGGACGACCCCCGCTGACGCGTTTCTCGTCCACGCGCGGCTGCGGCCCGGGGCGCCGGCGCTGGTATGGGGGGACGAGGAGACCAGCTACGGCGAACTGCTCGGGCTCGTCGGGTCCGAGAGGCTGCGGGTGGCAGGCCTGGCCGCCGGGCCCGGGGAGCCCGTCGGGGTTCCGGCCGTCAAGTCCCCCGGCACCGTCGCGCTGATCCTGGCCTGCCTGCTGGAGCGGCGGCCCGTGCTGCTGTCCGCCGGGACGCTGGGGCAGGAGGTCCTGGAGCGGCTCTACGAGCAGGCCGGCGTCCGCCATGTGCTGGCCGCGCGGGCCGTCCCCGGCGGGGAAAGCGGCGGGGAAGGCGGCGGGGACGACGGCGGGGCGGAGCCCGGGCGGGCGCCGCGGCCCGGGGCTCCCGCGCTGCTGCTGACCACTTCCGGGTCCACCGGAATGCCCAAGATCGTGCCGCTGGGCGGCGAGGCGATCACGGAGTTCACCGGCTGGGCGGGAACGCACTTCGGTATCGGTCCCGGCACCACCGTGCTCAACTACGCGCCCCTCAACTTCGACCTCTGCCTGCTGGACGTGTGGACCACCCTCGCCCACGGCGGTCGCGTCGTCCTCGTCGACCCCGAGCGGGCCTTGCAGGGCCCCTACCTGCTCGGGCTCGTCGAGCGGCACGCGCCGGAGGTGGTGCAGGCCGTCCCGATGTTCTACCGGCTGCTCGCCGACGCCGCCCGCGCGGCCGGCGACCGCGTCCTGCCGGGTGTCCGGCACGCCGTGTTCACCGG
The DNA here is from genome assembly GCF_042802855.1 of Streptomyces sp. NPDC057445. Taxonomy (NCBI): domain Bacteria; kingdom Bacillati; phylum Actinomycetota; class Actinomycetes; order Kitasatosporales; family Streptomycetaceae; genus Streptomyces; species Streptomyces sp. NPDC057445. The sequence goes on from NZ_JBHVDH010000019.1 coordinate 15,671, forward strand.
CGACACCATGCCCGTACCCGTTCTCGAGGCCCTGCCGCGGCTGCTTCCCGGCGCCCGTCTGGCCAACGTCTACGGATGCACCGAGACCAACGACAGCTTCCTGCACGAGGTGACCGACCCCACGGTCCCCGCCCCGCTCGGCCGGCCCCTGCCCGGCGTCGGCGCCCTCGTCGTCACCGCCGACGGCGCCGTGCTGGAGGGCCCCGGAACCGGCGAGCTGTATGTGTCGACCCCCTTCCAGAGCAGCGGCTACCTCGGTGCGGGCGGCAACGGCGCCTTCGTGCCCGACCCGCGCCCGGACGCACCGTCCGGCGGGCGCCGCTGGTTCCGCAGCGGCGACCTGGTCCGGCGCGACGCCGACGGCGTCCTCACCCTCGAGGGCCGCACCGACTTCCAGGTCAAGGTCCGCGGTGCGCGGGTCAATCCGCAGGAGGTCGAGCACGTGCTCCTCGAACACCCCCAGGTGACGGAGGCCGCCGTCCTCGCGCTGCCCGACCCGGTGGCCGGCCGGCTTCTGCACGCCGTCGTACGGCGCGGCGCCGGAAGCGGACTGAACAGCCTCACCCTGCGCGGCCATCTGGCCCGCCGGCTGCCGCGCACCGCCATCCCCTCCACCGTGCGGATCACCGATGAGCCGCTGCCCCGGACTTCCACCGGCAAGGTCGACCGTGACCGCGTCGCCCGGGCCCGTACCAGCAAGGAGAGCTGACATGCCAGACATCCTGACGGCCGTCAGGCGGTTCGTCGTCGAGGAGTTCCTCCCGGACGTCACGCCACAGGAGCTCGACCCCGACCTCGACCTGCTGGACGAGGGCGTCATCGACAGCCTCGGCCTGCTCAAGGTGATCGCGTGGATCGAGTCGACGTACGACATCGACACCGACGAGGTCGACCTCGACCCGGACGCCTTCCGGTCGGTCGCCGCCATCGGGGCGTTCGTCGAAAGCGTCTCCCCGGCGCGGCCGGAGGCGGCCTAGCCATGCACGAAGCCCTGGTCGCCCTCATCGGCGGCGGCCGACCGGTGGATCTGGGGACCTGGCGGTCCTTCTGGGACCGGCTCCACGACGGGGGCCTGCGCCGGGGCGAAGCGGTGGCGCTGCTGTCCTCGCTGTCCACCTCCCTGCCCGAACGTGCCACGCTGACCGCGCTGCTGGACTCGCTCGACGAGCGCCGCCCGGACCGGGCCGTGAGCTTCGAGAACACGGTCAACATCGTCGGCACCGGCGGCGGGCCGCGGACCTTCAACATCTCCACCGCGGCCGCCTTCACCGCCGCCGCCATGGGCGCGAAGGTCGTCAAGACCGGCTCGCGCGCCTACACCAGCGGCTACGGCTCCGTGGACCTGCTGGAGCTGCTCGGGATCGGGCTCACCGGCTCGTACGAGCAGACCCACGAGGTCCTGGAACGCGACGGCATCGCGTTCGCCGGCTCCTTCGTCTATCCCGCCGAGCTGGCCCGCCTCGGCCGCAGCATCCTCCCCCTCGGCATGCGCGACATCGGCCGGTTCGTCAACGTCCTCGGACCCTTCCTGTCCGGTGTGCCGGTCACCGCCCAGCTCACCGGTGTCTCCGACCCCCGGACGCTCCCGGCGCTCCGCCAGGCCGCCGAGCACATCGCGCGCCGCACCGGCCGCACCGTGTGGGTCTGCACCAACGACCTGGGGGCCGACGAGCTCGTCGGCTTCGTCCCGAACCGCGTGCGCACCTACGAGGGCGGCGGCGAGGACGAGTTCACGCTCCGGCCGGGTGCGCTGGGCCTCGCGCCCGGGCACCTCGGGGACCTGCGCCAGGCGGCCGGCGGCGGCGAGGACGTGGTGCGCCGCTTCCTGGACGTGCTGTCAGGGGAGGGCGACCCGGTGGCCGAGCAGACCGTCTGTCTCAACGCCGCGGCGCTCGCCGTCGCCGGGCGGCTGACCTCCGACTGGCTCGGTGCGCTGGCCGCCGCCGAGGCCGCGATCCGCGACGGCTCGGCCCGGGCGCTCGTGGAACGGCTGCGTTCACGGGCGGTGGCCGTTGTCTGAGTTCTTCGCCGGGCGCCGGCCGGGACGCCCCGGCCTCGCCCTCTTCCTCAACGCGGGCGACCCGCCCCTCGCCGTGCTGCCCGAGCTGCTCGCCATGGCCGACGAGAACGACGTGGACTGCGTCGAACTCGCCGTGCCCTTCCCCGACTCGGTCACCGACGGACCGGTCATCCGGCGCTCGGCGGACCGGGCGCTCGCACAGGGCGTCACCCTCGACACCGTCCTGGCCGCCGTCGCCGCCGTCCGCCCCTCGCTGCGCCGGCTGCGCATCGCGCTGCTCGCTGACTGGAGCCACACGGTCAGGGGCACCTCACTGCCCGGCTTCACCCGGGCCGTGGCCGGGGCCGGCTGCGACGGGCTGCTGCTGCACGGGCTGCCGCCGCGGCTGCGCGAGCCGTACCGGGAGGCCTCCCGAGAGGCCGGACTGCCGGTCGTCACCACCTGCTACGCCGTCTCCGGCCCCCAGGTACGGGCGGACGCGGCGGCCCACGCCTCCGCCTACCTCTACCTGGTGGCCCACTACGGCCGCAGCGGCACCGCGGCCCCGCTGGACGAGCGGCGGCTCGCCGACGCCGTCCGGGAGCTCGGGGCCGCGTCCGCGGCGCCCGTCGCCGTCGGCTTCGGCGTCCGCACCGCCGGGGACATCGCCCGCCTCGAACGGCTCGGCGCCGGGTCCGTCGTCGTCGGCAGCGCGGGCGTGGCCCGCATCGAACGGGCCCTCACCCACCGCCGCGACCCCGTCGCGGAGTTCGCGGAGTTCGTACGGGAGCTGCGGTCGAACGCCACCGCGCGCTCCGGCACCACCGTTCCGAAGGGAATCGCATCATGATCATTCGCAAGCTCGAAGACGTCGCCTCCGTCGAGTGGGGCAACGGTCTCAGCCGCCGCTTCCTGACCGAGCGGGACGGCGTCGGCTACTCGGTGACCGACACGGTCGTCCGCGCGGGCACCAAGTCCCGTCTGGAGTACCGCAACCACCTGGAGACCTGCTACTGCATCGAGGGCAGCGGCGAGGTGATCGACACCGCGGGCAACTCGCACCCGATCACCCCCGGCACCCTGTACGCCCTGGACCGGCACGACGCCCACTGGCTGGTCGCCGCGCCGCACGAGGACCTGCGCCTGGTCTGCGTGTTCTCCCCGGCGCTGCGCGGCGACGAGAGGCACAACCTCGACTCGCCCGAGTTCTCGCAGTACTAGGGCCTCTCGTTCGCGACGAAAGACCCCAGCCCCGGCCGGGGCGCCTACCCGCACAGGAGCACGTAGATGATCAAGTGGAGCGGTGACCAGCAGGCCCTGCGCGACGGCCTCGGCCCGTACCTGGACGTCCTGAACGCCGGCCACGCCGAGCAGGACGCCGCCGCCGCCTTCCCGCACGAGAAGTGGGCCGTCCTGGCGGGCGCCGGGATCCTCGGCCTGCCCTTCGACGAGGAGTACGGCGGCCTCGGGCAGGACCTCCTCACCACCATGTACGTGCTCGAAGGCCTGGGCGAGGGCTGCCGCGACGCCGGGCTGAACTTCTCCGTGTGCACTCACCTGGTCAGCACCGGAGTCCCGCTCCAGCGCTTCGGCAACCCCGGGCTCAAGGAGCGGTATCTGCCCCGCATCAGCTCGGGCGAGCTCATCGCCGCGCACGCCATCAGCGAGCCCGACAGCGGCTCCGACGCGCTGGCGATGCGCACCCGTGCCCGGCGCGACGGCGGCGACTGGGTGCTCGACGGCAGCAAGGCCTTCGTCAGCAACGGGCCGGTGGCCGGGGTGTTCGTGGTGTACGCGCGCACCAGCGACCGCCCCGGCCCGCTCGGCTGCACCGCCTTCCTGGTGGAGCGCGACACGCCGGGCCTGACCGTCGGCGCCCCCGTCGCCAAGATGGGTCTGCGCACCTCACCGCTCGCCGAACTCTTCCTCGACGACTGCCGGATCCCGGCCGACCGGGTGCTCGGGCGCGTCGGCGGGGGCTACCTCGTCATGGAGTACGTGATGCGGTGGGAGATCCTGCTCTCCTTCGTCGTCAACGCGGGGGAGATGCGCAGCAGGCTCGACCGCTGTGTCGCCTACGCCAAGGAGCGCGTCCAGTTCGGCCGGCCGATCGGCTCGAACCAGGCGATCTCGCACAAGCTCGTCGACATGCGCATCGGCCTGGAGACCTCACGGCAGTGGCTGTACGGCACCGCCGAGAAGATGGCGGCCGGGGAGAACGTCACCGAGGACATCGCCATCGCCAAACTCGTCACGAGCGAGGCCAACGTGGCCTCCGCGCTGTCCGCCGTGCAGATCTTCGGCGGCTACGGCTACCTGGCGGAGTACGGCATCGAGAAGGAACTGCGCAACTCGGTCGCCGGAACCGTCTACTCGGGCACCTCCGAGATCCAGCGCAACCGCATCGCCGCGCTGCTCGGCCTCTGAGCAGCCGCCCGGACGCCCCCGGCCACCCGGCCACCCCGCCACCGGGCCCCCGACTCCGACGGAAGCGGACCACCAGCATGAACCGCAACGACCTGCGCCCCACCGAGTTCCTGGACCACGAGTCAGCGGAGGTCCGCGAGTTCGTCCGGGCCTCGCTGCCGCCCGGCGGGGGCCGGACCCCCACCGAGCAGGCCGTCGCCCTCTACTACGCCGTCCGCGACGGCATCCGCTACGAGGTGTACGGGGCCGACCTGTCCCGCCGCGGCCTGAGCGCCGGCCAGGTCGTGCGCACCGGCTCCGGCATGTGCCTGCACAAGTCCGTGCTCTACGCCGCGTCCCTGCGCTCCCTCGGCATCCCGGCCCGGCTCGTGCTCACCGACGTACGCAACCACCTCGCCTCCGAGAAGCTCAGGCAGCTCCTCGGCGGTGACGTCTTCCACCAGCACGCTCTGACCTCCGTGTGGCTGGAAGGCCGCTGGGTCAAGGCCACCCCCGTCTTCAACAGGACGCTGTGCCGGCTGTACCGGATGGCCCCGCTGGAGTTCGACGGCACCGCCGACAGCCTGCACCACCCCTTCGACGAGCAAGGGCGGCGCCGGATGGAGTTCCTGCGCACCCACGGCGAGTTCGACGACCTGCCCTACGACATGGTCCTCGAGGATCTGCGCACCGCGCACCCGGGGCTGTTCAGGGAGGGCGCCGCCACGGCCTTCGCGGACGGTTCGCTGGCCGAGGACGCGCCGTCCGCGCCCCGGGCGGGGGCGGGCGCATAGTGCTGGTCAAGTTCTGCGGTGCCACCACCGAGTCGGAGGTGGCGGCCGTCGCCACGGCCGGGGCCGACCTCGTCGGCCTCTGGTACGCGGTGCCCGGCGGCCCCGCCGAGCTGGCGGCCGGCCGGGCCGTGCAGCTGTGCGCCGCCGCCCGGGAGACCGGCCGCGCCGAACCCGTACTCGTCACCTTCTCCCACGACACGGAGGACCTCCTGGCGGTGGTGGAGGCCGGGCGGGTGCCCTGGGTGCAGCTGCACGGCTTCCAGGCGCCGTCGGTGGTGCGCCGGCTGCGCCGTGACGGGCCGCCGGGCCTGCGCATCGTCAAGGTCCTGCATGTGGACGCGGCCGGGCGGTGCCTGGAGGGTGCGCTCGCCGGAGCGTACGAGAAGGCGGGCGCGGACTGTGTGCTGTACGACGCGGTCGGTGCGGACGGCAGGATCGGCAGCACGGCCCGCTCCCTGGACCCGGCCGCCGTCACCGCGCTCGCCGGGCGCACCGGCCTGCCGTTCCTGCTGGCGGGCGGACTGCACGCGCAGAACAGGGCCGCCTTCGAAGCGGTCGTCGCCCACCCGCGGTTCCTCGGCATCGACGTCGACTCGGCGGCCAGGGGACCGGGCGGGCTGCTCGACGCCCGGGCCGCCTCCGCGGTCGCCCACGCCTGGCGCGCCGGCACCGCAGCCGCACCCGGGACGGCGGCATGAGCGCCCCCTTCACCGATGCCCTGACCACCGCCCGGCTGCCGCTGGTGATGGAGGTCAAGTGCCGTGACGCCGGGGGCGAGGATCTGCTCGGCGGCCGGCCGGTCGCCGACGTCGTCGCCGCCTACGAGGCCGCCGGGGCGCCGTGTGTCTCGGTGGTGACCGGCCGCTGGTTCGGCGGGAGCGAGGACCTGCTGGCCGAGGTCGCCGGCCTGACCCGGCTGCCGCTGCTGCGCAAGGACTTCATCACCAGCCGTCGCCAGCTCCGGCGCAGCGCCGAACTGGGCGCCTCCGCCGTACTGCTGACGGTCCGTCTGCTGTCCTCCGACACCCTTCGGCTGCTGACGCGGCAGGCCCTCGATCTCGGTCTGACGCCGTTCGTCGAGGTCGGCGACGAGGAGGAGGCCGCGGCCGTACGGTACGGCGCGGACTGTGTGGTCGCGGTCAACAACAAGGACATCACGACCCGGGAGCGGGGCGAGGGCGACCTCTCCCGCAGCCCGGCCCTGCTGCCGGCGGTCCGGGCCACCGGGACCCGGTGCCCGGTCAGCGCCAGCGGCATCCACAGCCCGCAGGACGCCGCGGCCCTGGTCGACGCCGGTTTCGCGGGGCTGCTGGTCGGCACCGGGCTCCTGCGGGCGGCGAGCCTGGAGCAGTGGTGCGAGGACTTCGCCCGCGCGCGTACCCGCCGGCCGTGACCGCCCTGCCGGGCCGGATCGGGCCCTGAACCTGCCCGGGGCGGGCCTCGCGACGGCCTTCCCCTCGTGGAGGCGGCCTTGGAGCGTTGACTTACCGTCAGTACGATGCGGCTTAGTTGATCACTCAGCGTGTGGTTCCGGCCATGGTTCGTGACGTATCACGCAGAGTGCTCGCGCGCCGACAACTGAGAGGGAATCAAGAGTGCCCCACGCACTGGCAGTTCCGCCGACCTACGCTCCCATCCCGTCCGCCGTGCACCCGAACCACGCCGCCATCGACGCACGGACCGCAGCCTGGGCCGACACCTTCGACATCGGATCACCGGAGTGGCGCAGCCGCCTCGTCACCCAGGACATCGGCGTGTTCGCCGCCCGCATCCTTCCCGAGGGGCAGGAGGAGGTCGTCGCCCTTCTCTCCGACTTCGTCATATGGCTCTTCGGGGTGGACGACGGCTATTGCGAGGAGGGTGAACTCGGCGGCAGGCCCGGCGAGTTGGCGGCGACGCTGCACCGTCTGCTGCGCATCGCGCAGAACCCCGAATCGCCCATGCTCACGGACGATCCCCTCGCGGAAGGGCTGCGCGATCTGACGCTGCGGGTGTCCCGATGCGGAACCGCCCTGCAGGCCGCGCGGTGGGTGGACACCCTGCGCGAGTACTTCTTCGCCGTGGTGTGGGAGTCGGAGCACCGCGCCGCGGGCCGGGTTCCGGGGCTGAACGACTATGCGCTGATGCGCCTCTACGACGGTGCGACCTCCGTGGTGCAGCCGTTCCTTGAGATGGGGTACGGGTTCGAACTCCAGCCGTACGAGCGGGACAGCAAGGCGGTGCGGGCCGCCGCAGAGATGACCTCGTTCATCACCACGTGGGACAACGACATCTACTCCCACCACAAGGAAAGCCGCGGGACGGGCTACTACCTGAACATCGTCCGGGTGCTGGAGCGCGAGTACGGACTGAGCCCGGAGCAGGCGCTGACCGCGGCGGTGGCCCAGCGCGACCGCGTGATGTGCCTCTTCCTGAGCCTGCGCGCCAAGCTGGAGGACGAGGGAAGCCCCCAGGTGCGGCAGTACCTGCGCGGCCTCTCCTCCTTCATCCGGGCCACCCAGGACTGGAGCATCAGCTCCCTGCGCTACACCACGCCCGACGACCCGGCCCTCCTCCCCTCGTCGTTCACCGACGAGCCGAGTGACGGCAGCACCGATCCGCTGGACATCCCGTCGATCTCCTGGTGGTGGGATCTGGTGCCCGTCTCCCGGACGGCACCCCTGGGCGAGTAGCTCCCCCGCGCAGCCCCTCGTGGGGACGTCGTGGGACGGCCGTCACCTGCCGGCCGTTGGAACGGGAACGAGATGGCCGGTCATGGACGCCGCTGCGGCGTCCATGACCGGCCCGGCCCGGCGACGGGGGACGCCGGACCGCCTGCTGTTTCAGCCCCGGGCCGCTGCCGCCGAACGCCGCCGGGCAGCAGGGGTGTTGCGCCTGCCGCGGGCGGTGCGGCCCCACGGCTTGTAGACGGACACCACCGCGGCGACGGTGAGCAGCACGAACAGCAGCGGGACACTCCACAGCAGGAAGTCGGCGGGCCAGCCGGGCTTCGCCACGCCTGCGGCGGCGTCAGCGGTGTTCTCGGTGGCCTTCATGACGATCGGGTGGATCACGAACCAGGCGAAGACCGTCATGAAGAGGGTGATGACCCACTTCACGATGATCCAGAAGTGCAGCATGAATCCCCATGCGGTGCCCCAGGACAGCAGGATGCCCGTGATGGCGGCGGTGATGCTGAACACGGTGACGCTGGTGTCGTCGAAGACGTACATCGCCTGGTAGACGCCCTTGGCGATGGCGGGGTCGTCGGTCGTGTACCCCATCACGGCCAGGACCACCATCGACAGGGACATCCCGACCCAGCCGACCGATGTGACGACATGGATCGCCAGCGTCAGTTTCCGGGCCCGGCGGCTCAGTTCGAACTTCTTCTTCCCCTTCTGGACCTTCCTCTCCTTGGCGGTGCCCAAGGGCTGTGTGCCTGCGGTGGCCTGGGAGCGGTCGACAGCGGGTGCGGACAAGATTCATGCCTCCTGCGGACTGTGGCGATCATCGTCGAGGGCATAAACTCTGTATGCCGTAAGGGGAAACTCCGTACAGGGTACAAAGTTCATGTCGCCGACGCGAGGGGATACCAGCACAATGGCCGGAAACGATGGCCGGACGGATCCGGAACGGACTCTCGTCCTCCTCTGGCGGGACCACCGGGGGCCCGCCCGCCCGGCCCGTGGACCCAAGCAGGCCTTGACCGTCGACGCGATCGTGGACAGCGCGATCCGCGTCGCGGACACGGAGGGGCTGGACGCCCTGTCGATGCGCAAGGTGGCCGAACCGCTGGGGGTCTCCACCATGTCGCTCTACACCTACGTCCACGGGCGGGCCGAGCTGGTCAACTGCATGCTCGACAAGGTCCTTTCCGAGTCACCGTCGCTCGCCGAGGTCGAGGGCGGCTGGAGGAAGGCTCTGGAGCGGTACGCGCACGGCGCCCGCGACATCGCCCGCCGCCACCCCTGGGTGCCGCCGCTGTTCTCCTCCCGCATGCTCATGGGGCCGAACGAGACCGCGGTATGGGACGGGGTGCTCCACGCCGTCTGCGGAACCGGCCTCGACGAGCGGGAGATGCTCACCGTCGTCAACCTCGTCAACGGCTATGTGCGGGGCGCCACGGTGCAGGAGACCGACGTGGAACAGGACGAGCGGCGGTCGGGCCTGAGCTACCAGGAGTGGTTCGAGCGCAGCGGCCCGGTGCTCGAACGCCTCATCCCCTTCACCCGGTACCCCACACTCACCAAGGTCTGGATGTCCGGCGTCTTCGACGAGCCAGGCTCCGGCTTCGGCCCCGACGGAGGCTTCGAGTTCGGCCTCCAGCGGGTGCTCGACGGCATCGAGCGGTACATCGACGAGCGCACCGCCGCCCGCGACGGCGGTCCAGCCGCTCTCCGGGAGGCCTCCAGCCCCGCCGCCGACCCTGGCAGCACAACTGGCCGACAGGTCCCGGCGGGCCGGGACCGAGGGTGACGAGGGTGGAGCAGGCGTGACAGTTCTGGTGACAGGAGCAACGGGATCCGTCGGACGCCATGTGGTGGCACGGCTCGTGGCCGAGGGAGTGCCGGTACGGGCGCTGACCCGCGACCCGGAGTCGGCCCAGCTGCCCCCGCAGGCCGAGGTGTTCACCGGCGACCTCACACAGCCGCGGACGGTCGTCGAGGCGCTGCGCGGGGTGGAGAAGCTCTACCTCTTCCCGGTGCCCGAGACCGCGGGCGAGGTCGTCGCCGCAGCCAAGGAGGCGGGTGTCCGCCGCATCGTGGTGCTGTCCTCGGCCTCCGTGCTCGACGAGTCCGGCGACAACCACAGCGGTGAGCACCACCGCATCGTGGAGAAGGCCGTGGAGGCCTCGGGCATCGAGTGGACCTTCGTCCGCGCGGACGAGTTCGCCACCAACGTGCTGTGGAAGTGGAGCCACTCCATCCAGGTCGAGGGCGTCGTCCGCGCGCCGTACGGCAACGCCCCGCGCGTGCTGGTCCACGAGAAGGACGTCGCGGCAGTCGCCGCGGCCGCACTCCTCGAGGACGGGCACGGCGGCCGGGCGTACATCGTGACCGGGCCCGAGGCGATCACCCAGACCGACCAGGTGAAGGCCATCGCCGCGGCCACCGGCCGGGACATCGCCTTCGAGGAGATCACCCCCGCCCAGGCGCGGGAGCAGATGGGCCGGTTCATGCCGCTGCCGGTCGTGGACATGGTCCTCGGCTACCTCGCCGACGCCGTCGAGAACCCGCCGGTCCCGGCCGACACGGTCGAGAGGATCACCGGCCGCCCCGCGCTGACCTTCGCGCAGTGGGCCGCCGACCACGCGGCCGGCTTCGCGGCCGCCCAGGACCCGGCGCAGGCCGCCGCATGACCGCCGCCGGTACGCAGGCCGCGCTCGACAACCCCGCCGTCCGCATGACGGGCAGCGGCGAGCCCGAGCAGCACATCGAACGGTACGACGCCGGCCGCCCCGCGGCCGGACGCGGCAAGGTGGTCGTCGAGGTCGAGGCCGCCGGCGTCTCGTTCGCCGAGGTGCAGATGCTCCAGCACCTGCACCCCTTTCCGCCCCGCTTCCCCTTCGTGCCCGGCTACGACCTCGTCGGCCGGATCGTCGAGGTCGGCGACGGCGTCACCGGCTGGAACGCCGGCGACCGCGTCGCCGCCATGCCCCGCTACGGCGGCTGGCAGAAGTACGCCGAACTGCCCGCCAAGCACCTGGCGGCGCTGCCGGAGGACCTGGACGCGGCCGAGGCCGTCGCCCTGGTCACCAACGGTGTGACGGCCTGGCAGATGCTGCACCGCCTCACGGACGTCGAGGCCGGTGACACCGTCCTCGTGCACGGCGCGAGCGGTGGCGTGGGCTCCCTGCTCACCCAGATCGCCGTCCACCGCGGGGTGCGCGTCATCGGCACCGCCTCGCCGGCCAAGCACGACGCGGTACGCGAACTGGGCGCGGAGCCGCTCGACTACCGCACCCCCGATCTGCCGTCCGCGGTCCGCGCGCTGGCCCCCGGCGGCGTCGCGGCGGTCTTCGACCACATCGGCGGCAAGGGCCTCGACAGCAGCTGGGCGATGCTCGCCCCCGGCGGCACCCTGGTGTCCTTCGACTCCTCCGTCGCCGGCTACGAGCCCGGCCAGTGGTTCCGCCCGCATCTGCCGGCCCTGCGCCGCACCGTCCGGCACGCCGTCGCCCGCCGCCTCGGCCGCACCGGCGGCCGCAGGATGCGGATGTACTACGTCAAGCCCGGCAAGGACTTCGAAGCCGACCTGAACGCCATGTACGGGCTGCTGGCGCAGGGCGTGCTGCGCCCGGAGATCGCCGGCCGCCTTCCGCTGGCAGAGGCCGCCGCGGCGCTGCGTGCCCTGCTCGACGGCCGCGCGGTCGGCAAGTACGTCCTCGTCCCCTGAAAGGAATCACCATGACCACCACCGTGAACGAGACCATCACGACCACCGCCGGGCAGAGCGTCCAGGAGCGCAACAAGGAGCTCGCGCTGTCGATGGTCGCCGCCTGGAACCGCTGGGAGCTCCAGGGCATCATCAAGCACTGGGCGCCGGACATCCAGCACTTCTCCGAGGACCGCCTGGTCGACTCGCAGGCCATGGCCGGCGCCATGCAGGGCGGCCTCGCCGCCTTCCCCGACCTCCACCTGGAGGCGAAGAGCGTGGTGGCCGAGGGCGACCGCGTCATCCTGCGCATCACCGTGACCGCCACGCACCTCGGCGAGTTCATGGGCAAGGCCCCCACCGGCAGGAAGGTCACCTGGTACATGCTCGAGGAGCTCCGCTTCAACGAGGCGGGCCAGGTCATCGAGCACTACGACGTCTTCAACTACCTTCCGATGCTGAAGGAGCTGGAGTTCGTCGCGGCGGACGTGCTGTGACCCTCACGGCTCCCGCCGGCGCGAACGTCACCGAAGTGGCCGACGGTGTCCACGCGTACGTGCAGCCCGAAGGCGGCTGGTGCCTGAACAACGCGGGCATCCTCACCGACGGCGGGCAGAGCGCGCTCGTGGACACCGCGGCCACAGAGGCGCGCGCCCGGCGGCTGCGCGAGGCGGCCCTGAGGCTCGCCCCACGGCCGCCTCGCGCCCTGGTCAACACCCACTTCCACGGGGACCACACCTTCGGCAACTTCGTCTTCCCCGAGGCCCTGACGATCGGCCACGAGGAGACCCGCACCCTCGTGCAGGCCGCCGGTCTGCACCTGACCGGTCTGTGGCCGGACGTGTGCTGGGGCGACATCGAGATCAGGCCCCCCGAACTCACCTTCCGGGACCGCACCACGCTGTACGTGGGCGCGATACGCGCCGAGCTCATCCACATCGGGCCGGCCGCGCACACCACCAACGACACGGTGGTGTGGCTGCCGGAACAGCGCGTGCTGTTCACCGGCGACCTGGTGATGAACGGCGTCACACCGTTCTGCGTCATGGGCTCCGTGGCCGGCTCGCTGCGCGCCCTGGACCGGCTGCGGGCGCTGGGCGCCACCACCGTCGTGCCCGGCCACGGTCCGGTCGCCGGCCCGGAGATGCTCGACGCCAACGAGGCCTATCTGCGCCGGATCCAGCAGCTCGCCAAGGAGGGCGTCGCCGCCGGCGTCACCCCTCTCGACCTCGCCCGTGACACCGGCCCGGGCCCCTACGCCGGGCTGCTCGACGCCGAACGCCTGGTCCCCAACCTCCACCGCGGCTACGCCGAGGAACGCGGCCTGCCGGAGGGCTCCCCCCTCGACATCGGCGCCCTCTTCGACGAGATGATCGTCTACCACGGCCGCCACCCGGTCTCGCACGCCTGAGCCTGTTCCCCGGCCGCCGGCCGCCACGGCCGGCCCCCGGCCCGGCGGGCGGGGCATCCCGTGAAGTCCCGCCTGCGCGTGCGCTGTTGGCGCTGGTGGCGAAAGGTATGACGGCTCGTCAACAACTGGCCGGAGCCCGACGGAGCCACCACTCGACCAGTCCGTGCCGTGCCGTGCTCGTGCCGGGGAACGCGAACGCCGTTGCCGAGGGCCGGCCCGCTTCGTGCGGGCCGGCCCACACGTGCGCCGCCCGTGTGTGAGGGTGGGGCGCACGGGATGCGCACCGCGTAAGGGGGCTTCGACATCTGGGGCCTGGTCGCCCCGTGGCCGCTCTTGCGACGGTGGTGACCGCCCTCATGCAGTCAGGTGCTCAGGGACTCCCCGTCGGCGCGCAGGTCCACGGGCACCCCGGCCGGTCCACCGGGGGCCGGACGCATCACGAGACCGGACGCATCACGAGAGCCGGGCGCCCCCCTTCAGGGAGGCGCCCGGCTCTCGTGCGTTGCCCTGCCGGGTCAGACGTCGACGGTCTTCAGGAACGCCTCGAAGGACTTCAGGCCCGGGTGGACGGCGCGCAGGGCGGGGATGTCCGCCCGGTAGCCGTGGTCCTGGAACCACTCGAACATGAGGGCGATCTCGGGGGCGTTGGGGATGTACGGATTGGCCGCCACCGCGTCGAGGGGGATCTCCTCGAAGCGGGCCGGGCCGCCCGTGCGGGCCGCGAACGCCTCGGCGACCTCGGTGGCCGTCAGCTCGTCACCGGCGATCTCGACGGCGCGGCCGAGGTACTCGTCAGGCTTCTCGAAGGCCTCCGCCGCGAACCAGCCGATGTCGTCCACCGCGATGAACTGCACCCGGGTGTCCGGCTTGAGACCCAGCTGGACCACCAGGGTGCCGTCGACCTGCTGGGGGCCGTGCGCCGCGAAGTTGTCCATGAAGAACGTCGGCCGCAGCACGGTGTGGGGCACCCCGAGCTCGTCCAGGTAGCGCTCGATGTGCCGCTTCGAGTCGAAGTGCGGCACACCGCTGTGCCGCTCCGCGCCGCCCACCGAGCTGTACACGACGTGCGCGACACCGGTGTCCCGGGCCGCACGGGCCACCGCGCGGCCCTGGCGGACCTCACCGCCCAGGCCCGCCGGCGTCATGAAGTTCTGCACGCTGAAGACGCCGTGGACGCCGTCCATCGCGGCCCGCAGCGATTGCTCGTCGTTCAGGTCACCCCGTACCGGGGTCACCCCGAGCGCGGCCAGCGCCTGCGCGGCGGGGGCGTCCGGGGTGCGGACCAGGGCCCGCACCTCGCGGCCGCGGGCGGCCAGCTGACGGGCGGTCGCGCCGCCCTGCAGACCGGTCGCGCCGATCACCAGGACCGGGCCGGAAGTCTTCTCCGTCTGGGACATGCTCATGTCTCCTCAGCCGAACAGCGGCGCGTTGGCCGCCGCCCACTCGCGGTACGGGCGGGGCTCGCGGCCGGTGAGGTCGCGCACGGTGGTCGTGGGCCTCGCCCACGGCACCTCGGGGCTGTGCAGCGCGGCGACGTTGCTCACCGCCGCCTCGCGGTCGCCGGTGATTCCGGCGAAGACCTCGACGACCTCCTCCCGGGGCGCGACGGAGAAGTCCAGTTCCCTGCCGATGGCCTCGCCGAGGATGCGCGCCTGCTCCTCGGAGGTCAGCACCTCGGGGCCGGTCAGGACGTACGCCTTGTTCTCGTGCCCGTCCTGCGTCAGCGCGGCGACGGCCACCGAGGAGATGTCGTACTCGTCGATCGGCGCGCCGGGATTGTTCCCGATCCAGTCGCGGACGCGGCTGTTCTCACGGACCGTCTTGATCCACCAGGAGGTGTTGGCGTGGAACGGGCCGGGACGCAGGAACGTCCAGGCGGCGTCGACGCCGAGGATTGCCTCCTCCGCCTCACGGTGCTCCCGCGCGATGCCGTGCGGCAGCGGGTGCAGCACGCCCGCCGACGACAGCAGCACGATCCGGCGCAGGCCCGCCTCGGCGGCCGCGGCGGCGAACGTCCGCGCCTCGGCCGCCACATCGCCCGACAGCACGACCAGCGCGGCGTCGGCACCCTTCAGCGCGACGGCCAGCGAATCCGCGTCGCCGGGGCTGCCCGCGACGACCTCGACGCCCTCCGGCAGGTTCGCCTCCTGCGGCTTCCTGCTGAGCGCCCGCACCTCGCGTCCGAGGGCCACCAACTGCTCGACGACCTCGCGGCCGACCTTGCCCGTTGCTCCGGTCACCAGAATCATGGTCAGGCCCTCCAGCCCTGCGGCTCGGGCCACGGGGAGCCGAGCTGGCGGTACGTGCCCTGGTAGTCGGGCCAGTCACGGTGGTCGCGTATCTTGCCGTCCACGAAGCGGATCAGATGGATCTGCTCGCCGGAGAACTCACGGCCGGTCGGGGCCATGCCGACCAGCTCGCCCACATGGCGGCCGTACAGCACGAGGTTGGCGCGCACCCAGTCGCCGTTCTCCTCCAGGGAGACCTCGACCAGCCGCGCCTCCTGCGAGAACGTCATCTTCAGCCACTTGACGGCCATGGCGAACGAGTCCGGGCCGCGCAGATCCATGTGCTCCATGGTCGCCGGATTCAGGTATTCGGGATGAATGTACTCCGCGACGTCCTCGGTGTTTCCGGTGTTGTACGCCGCGATCATGCGGCGTACGGCAGCAAACTGACTGCTCATCAATTCCCTCCACAGGGCTTTCCGTCACAGGACGTCGGATTTCTTTCATCTTCGGGCCCTGGCTTTCCCCGGGCAAGGGGCGAATTGCCGCTGCGACCGGATGTCCATCGATCCTCCAGCGGATCCCGTGGACGGACCTCCAGGATGAGTTCCGGATGCTCGGCCCCGACGTCCGCATATTCCTGGGAGCTGAATTGAGTACCGACACCGCCACGGCAACCTACAAAACGAAAGTCACCGCCGCCTTCAACGGCGCCGCGGCGACCTACGACCGGCTCGACGTGGAATTCTTCACGCCCATGGGCAGTCGCCTCGTCGAGCTGGCCGCCCCGCGGGAGGGGGAGCGGGTCCTCGACGTCGGCTGCGGCCTCGGCGCCACCCTGCTTCCCGCCGCCCGCCTGATCGGCGAGCAGGGCAGCGCCCTCGGCATCGACATCGCGGAGGCGATGATCGAGGAGGCCGGCAAGGAGGCCGCCCGCCAGGGCATCACCAACGTCGGCCTGCGCGTCATGGACGGCGAGCACCCGGACCTGCCGGCCCGCTCCTTCGACCTGGTGCTCGGCAGCTACAGCGTCATCTTCCTGCCGGACGCCCGCGCGGCCCTGGCCCGCTACGCCGACCTGCTCGCCGACGGCGGCCGTATCGGCTTCACCAGCCCGGTGTTCACCAAGGACACCTTCCCGTTCCTGCCGCCGCTGTTCACCGAGCTGATCCCGATGTCGCTGCTCGAGCACCTGCCGGAGGCCTGGCACCCGGAGCAGCTGCACCGGCAGCTGCACTCCTGGCTGGAGGACCCGGCCGACCTGACGGCCGCGCTCGGGAAGGCCGGCTTCACCGACGTCCGCATCAGCGACGAGCCGGTCCTGCAGACCGCCCCCTCCGGTGAGGCATGGGTGAACTGGTCGCACACACAGGGCATGCGGCTGCTGTGGCAGCACCTGCCGGAGGCAGAGGCGGCCGCCCTGCGCGGGCGCATCGTCACCGCCCTCGACGCGCTGCGAACCGACGGCGGCCGCGGCCGGGTGCAGTTCGAGGTCCCGGTCCGCTACGTCACCGCCACCGTCGCCCGCTGAGCCCGCGCGGACGCACCACGGCGCGGGGCCCGCCGGAGAGATCCGGCGGGCCCCGCGTTCCGTGCTTCCGGCGCCGTCAGGTGACGGACAGCGCGCCGTCCACGGCGAACACGGTGCCGTTGGCGTACGCCGCCTCCGGGCGGGTCAGCTGGACGATCCACCAGGCGATCTCCTCAGGCCGGCCGACCCGACCGGACGGAATGCGCTCCGCCATCTGCGCCAGGAAGCCGTCGTAGGCCTCCTGCGGCATCCCGGCCCGCACGCCGACACCCGTGTCCACGACACCCGGGGCGATGCCCACCGAGCGGATGCCGCGCGGAGCGAGCTCCACGGCCCAGGTACGGGTCAGGAAGTCCATCGCCACCTTGGCCATGCCGTACACCGAGTTCTCGGGCCAGGCCCGGCGCCCCAGCGAGCCGGCCGAGCTGACGTTCACCACGACACCGCCGGTGGCCTGAAGGGCGTCCAGCGCGCGCTGGGCGAGGAACACCGGGGCGATCAGATTGGTGCCCAGCTGAGCGCCGACGGAGGCCCGCTCGAGGCCGTCCAGCGCGACAAAACCGGTGACCGCCGCATTGTTGACGAGGACATCGAGCCGCCCGAATTCGCGCAGCGCGGTGCCGACAACGGCATCCGGCGCCCCCGGGTCGGAGATGTCCGCAGCCAGCACGCGAATTCGCTCGTGACCGTCGGCGGTTTCCTTGAGCGTGTCCTCGTTGCGTCCGACGATCAGCACATGCGCACCGTCGTCGGCGAAAGCGCGGGCGGTTGCCGCACCTATTCCCGTACCGCCGCCGGTGACAATGACGGCCTTCTCCACGGAATTCGTCATCGTGGCCTCAGAAGCACAGGGCGGTGTTGACGCCGCGGATGACGGCCTGCTCGGCGTCGTGACCGAAGTCCTTGTCGCCGATCGTGAACGACAGCTGCACGCGGGCGCTCAGGTCACGCGTGGTGGCGGCCAGGGTGGCGTAGCCCGGGATGCCGGCACCGTGGCCCCACAGGTCGAGGCCCTTGTCGTTCTCGAGCTTCATGATGCCGAGGCCGTACCCGATGCCCATCGGCAGGTTCTCGATCATCTCGGGCGGCAGCGGAGTGGTCATCTCCGTGAACTGCGCGTCCGCCAGCAGCTTGCCGCTGAACAGAGCGCTGAAGAACGTGTCCAGGTCCTTCGTGGTCGAGATGATCTCGCCCGCACAGCCCGCCTCCGACGGGTTCATCAGCGTGACGTCCACCGGCTCGCCGCCGATCTGCATGTAGCCGCGGGCATGCGGCCCGGGGATGTTCGGGTCGTCGCCCGGCAGCACCGTCTCGTCCAGACCCAGGGGCTCCAGCACGCGCTCCGTGATCTCCTCACGGTACGAGCGGCCGGTGACCTTCTTGATGAGCAGACCGATGATGAAGTAGTTCGTGTTGCAGTACATGAACTTCGTGCCCGGCTCGAACTCCAGCGGCTTCGCGGCCGCGATGGCGATCAGGTCCTCGGGCTCGTAGTGCTTGTAGCGGTCGCGCAGGAAGCGGTCGCCCGGCTTCTGGAACGAGTCCATGTAGTTGTACAGACCGCTGGTGTGCTGCATCAGATTGCGGATGGTGATCTTCTCGCCGTACGGCAGCAGGCCCGGCAGGTAGCTCTCCACCGTGCGGTCGAGGTCGATCCTGCCGTCGGCGACCAGCTGGAGCACCACGACCGCGACGAACGGCTTGGTGATGCACGAGATGCGGAAGCGGCCGTCCTCGGGAACCGGGCGGTCCGTGCCCAGCTCCGCGATGCCGGACGTCACGACGAAGGAGTCCTCGCCCCGCGTGACCCGGAACTGGACACCGCCGGCACCGAGCTCGACGAGCCGGTCCGCCGCGCCCTGCACGGCCGTCTGAAGGGCCGAGACCTCCGGCCGGTCGATCGTCGTCTGGGTCATGTCGGGAAACCCCCATGGGATTGCGGTCGGTTCTTGTACGGGGAGACTCGCCGCAGGCGATCGCGGCGCGGCCGGAGGACGGTGGAGCGGAACTCGACCGGGCCGGATCAGGCCAGGTCGTCGCGGGTCACCCGGCGGGCCGCGACCTGCAGCTCACCGGCGTCGCGCACCAGCACGTCCTCGCACACGCACACCCGGTGCACCCGGGAGTCCTTGCCGACCGTCGAGGCGTAGACGACGGCGTAGGAGCGGACGTGCACGGTGCCGTCCTGCTGCGGGCGCACATCGAGCATCCCGATGACGTGGCGGTGCTGCTCGCCGGACCCGGCCAGCTGGGCGTGGGCGCGGGTCGTCGAGGCGATCAGCGCGGACCGGCCGCGCACCGGCTCGGGCAGGGTCGGCACGTCGAAGGTCGCGTCCTCGGTGAACGTACCGGCCCACCGCTGCGGCTCGTTCAGGTCGAGCAGCTGCATCTGGCGGGCGTAGAACTGCTGCACCTCGGCGTACAGCACCGCGGCCTCGGCGGCGGGCAGCTGAACGGCGGTCGCGGGGTCGGCCAGGATGGTCACGGGGAACTCCGATCGTCGGCATGTCGTCTCCGGGCACTCTCCGGGGGCCCGATCGAGCCCTCTTCGAAGATTCCTCAAGTCCCGGAACGGACGGTGGGGACGACCGCAGCCGCGGGCACCGCACAAGGCCCCGCGCGTGGGACGGCAGAGCTCGCCTTCGCGAAGCGGCCCGGTGCCCCTCATCCACGGGAGCGACAGCCATGGTGACCTTCGTCAACAAACTCAACGTCCACGGGGACATCGAGGAGTTCCTCGCCGCCAAGAGCCGCGTCACGGCCTACATGAGCGCCCAGCCCGGCTACGTCAGCCACCAGACCCTCCGTCTGGTCGGCGCCCCCAACGTCTTCGTCGAGCTGGCCGTGTGGGAGGACGCCGCCGCCCACCGCGCCGCCGTCACCGGCGAGGGGTTCCAGGAGCTCGTCAGGGGCCTCGCCGCCCTCGCCACGCCCGAGCCCGGTCTGTACGAGACGGTCCCCGACGCCGACCGTGTCGCCGATGCCGTCTGACCTCCGTCTCAAGCATCTTTCCGCCGGTTCTCGAGCGGCTCCGGCATACGGTCGGGACAATCACACAGTTCTGGAGGGACGATGACGGCACCGACGAAGCCGGTGGCGCTGGTCACCGGTGCCACCAGCGGTATCGGCCTGGCCGTGGCGCGCGACCTGGGGCGCCGCGGTCACCGCGTGTTCATCTGCGCGCGCACCCCCGAGAAGGTACGGGAGACCGTGGCCGGGCTGCGCGCCGAGGGGCTGGAGGCGGACGGCGCGGCGGCCGACGTGCGCGACCGCGAGTCCGTGGCGGCGCTCGTCGCCGCGGCCGTGGCGACGTTCGGCCCGATCAGTGTCCTGGTCAACAACGCGGGCCGCAGCGGCGGCGGGGTCACCGCGGACATCGATGACGAGCTCTGGGACGACGTCATCGACACCAACCTCAACAGCGTCTTCCGGCTGACCCGCGAGGTGCTGAAGAAGGGCGGCATGGAGGGCGCCTCCTACGGCCGCATCATCAACATCGCCTCCACGGCCGGCAAGCAGGGCGTCGTGCTCGGTGCCCCGTACTCCGCCTCGAAGCACGGTGTCGTCGGCTTCACCAAGGCCCTCGGCAACGAGCTGGCCCCCACCGGCATCACCGTCAACGCCGTCTGCCCCGGCTACGTCGAGACGCCCATGGCCCAGCGGGTGCGCGCCGGCTACGCAGCCGCGTACGACACCACGGAGGACGCGGTCATGCAGAAGTTCACCGCGAAGATACCCCTCGGCCGGTACGCGACCCCCGAAGAGGTCGCGGGCCTCGTCGGCTATCTGACCACCGACCTCGCCTCGTCCATCACCTCCCAGGCGCTCAACGTCTGCGGCGGACTGGGCAACTTCTGACCCGGAAGAGAGACATCCGATGGCAAACGAGCGGGTGCACCGCACGGTGCACGAGGTGGAGACGGACGCGCCGGCGGACGTGGTCTACGGGCTGATCGCGGACGCCGAGCGGTGGCCGCTGCACTTCCCGCCCAATGTGCACGTGGAGAAACTCGAGAGCGACGGCGGCACCGAGCGGCTGCGCATGTGGGCCACGGCCAACGACCGGATCAAGTCCTGGACCTCGCGCCGCGTCCTGGACCCCGGGCGGCGGCGCATCGGGTTCCGCCAGGAGGTGTCCGCGGCTCCCGTCGAGTCGATGGGCGGTACCTGGATCGTCGAGCCGCTCGGCGACGAGCGCTCGAAGCTGACGCTGCTGCACGACTTCACCGTCGTCGGCGACCGCGCGGAGGACGTCGAGTGGGTGGAACGTGCCACCGACACCAACAGCCGTGCGGAGCTGGAGAATCTGCGTACCCTGGTGGCCGGGCGGAAGCTGGAGGACCTCGTCCTGTCCTTCGAGGACTCCGTCCACGCCGACGGCCCGGCCGAGCTCGTCTACGACTTCCTTCACCGGGTTCAGGACTGGCCGGAGCGGGTCCCGCACGTCGACCGGCTCGAACTGACGGAGGACGAGCCGGGGGTGCAGGTCATGGCCATGGACACACGTACCGCGGACGGTTCGGTGCACACCACGGAGTCCGTGCGCGTGTGCTTCCCCGACGACCTGCGGATCGTCTACAAGCAGACCGCCACGCCCGCGCTGATGGCCGCCCACACCGGCCGCTGGACCGTGGTGCCCGCCGAGGGCGGCGGCGTCACCGTCACCTCCCAGCACAGTGTGGTCCTGCGCGAGGAGCCCATCCGGCGCATCCTCGGCGAGGACGCCGACGTCGCCCGGGCGCGCACCTACGTCCGCGAGGCGCTCGGCCGCAACAGCACCGCCACGCTCAACCTCGCGAAGAAGTTCGCGGAGAGCGACGTCCCCGCTCTCCGAACCGCTTGACCAGGAGCATGTATGCGAATTGCCTCACCCGCCGCGTCCCGTGCGCACTCCCAGCTCACGCTGGAGGAGGTCACCAAGCGCTACGACGACCATGTCGTCCTGGACCGGGTGTCCTTCACCGTCAAGCCCGGCGAGAAAGCCGGCGTCATCGGTGACAACGGATCGGGGAAGTCGACCCTGCTGCGGATCATCGCCGGAGCCGAGAGAGCGGACAACGGCGATGTGACCGTCACCGCCCCGGGCGGTGTCGGCCACCTTCCGCAGCGCCTCGAAATGCCCCCCGGTGCCACCGTCAGAGACGTGCTGGACCAGGCATTCGCGGATCTGCGGGATCTGGAGAAGCGGCTGCACGCCGCCGAGGACGGGCTCGTCGACGACGACCCGCGGCTCCTGGACGAGTACGGCGACCTGCTGGCGGAGTTCGAGGACCGCGGCGGCTACGAGGCCGATGCACGGGCCGACGCTGCCCTCCACGGGCTCGGGCTGCCCGGTCTCGACCGCGAGCGGCCCGTCGAGACCCTCTCCGGCGGAGAGCGCCGCCGGCTGGCCCTGGCGGCGACGCTGGCCGCGGCCCCCGAGCTGCTGCTGCTCGACGAGCCCACCAACGACCTGGACGACCAGGCCGTCGACTGGCTCGAGAAGCGGCTGCAGGACCATCGCGGCACCGTGGTCGTCATCACCCACGACCGGGCCTTCCTGGAGGCCGTGACCTCGTCGATCCTCGAAGTGGACCCGGACCGCCGGACCGTCAACCGGTACGGGGACGGCTACCAGGGCTACTTGACGGCCAAGGCCGCCGCCCGCGCCCGCTGGGAGCGCGAGTACCAGGACCATCTCGCCGAGATCGACCGCCAGGAGACCCTCGCGGCCAACGCCGGCCGGATGCTGGCGACGATCGCCAAGAAGGGCCCGTGGGCCTTCAGCGGCTCCGAGCACCACCGGGCCCGCTCCTCCTCGTCCTCGACGTCCAGCAAGGCCCGCAACGCCAACGAGCGGCTGCGCAGGCTGCGGGAGAACCCCGTGCCCGCGCCGCCCGAGCCGCTGCGGTTCACCGCCTCCCTCGCTCTTGGGGACGACACCGCCGCGGACGACACCGCCCGGGCCGGTTCGCAGGAACCGCTCGCCGAGGTGAGGGACCTGGAGGTGACCGGCCGGCTGCGGGTCGGCCGGCTGGCCATCGCGCCCGGCGAGCGGCTGCTGATCACCGGGCCGAACGGTGCGGGCAAGAGCACCCTGCTGCGGGTGCTCGCCGGTGACCTCGAGCCCGACGCCGGCACCGCGCGGCGGGCCGCCCACACCGGCTGGCTGCGCCAGGACGAGATGCCCAAGCACCCCCGGCGCTCGGTGCTCGCGGAGTTCGCCGACGGACGGCCCGGGCACCCCGACGAGTACACCGAACAGCTCCTGTCCCTCGGCCTGTTCCGCGAGCCGGAGCTGCGGCTGCCGGTCGGCTCCCTGTCGGTGGGCCAGCGCCGCCGCATCGACCTGGCGCGCCTGGTGACCCGTCCGGTGGACCTGCTGCTGCTCGACGAGCCGACCAACCACCTGTCCCCGCTGCTGGTCGAGGAGCTCGAGGCGGCTCTGGGGGACTACACGGGTGCGGTGGTCGTCGTCACCCACGACCGCCGGATGCGGCGCGCGTTCCGCGGCTCGCACCTTCGCCTGAACGAGGGCGCCGTGGTCACCGGCTGACCCGTGGGCCGTATCCGCGAAGTCCCGCCCGGCCCGCGACTCCCCGGAGTTTCGCCGTACCGCCTGGCGGGCACGTTCGCCGGGTTGCCGGGCTCGTCCGGTTGCGTGCGGTTCGCGTACCGGATGCCGTCGGCCCTGTTCCGTTCGGTGGGACGGTGCTGCTTTGCGGATACGGCCGTGGTGTCGTGACCGGGGTGGTTCACGGGCTCGCGATTGTCCCGGAGCTGTGTCCGGGAGGTATCCCGTGGTGGGCACGTTCGCCGGGTTGCCGGGCTCGTCCGGTTGCGTGCGGTTCGCGTACCGGATGCGGTCGGCCGTGTCCCGTTCGGTGGGACGGTGCTGCTTTGCGGATACGGCCGTGGTGTCGTGACCGGGGTGGTTCACGGGCTCGCGATTGTCCCGGAGCTGTGTCCGGGAGGTATCCCGTGGTGGGCACGTTCGCGTCGCCGGCGGAGTCGCCCGAGTGCGTCCGGTACGAGGGTGATCTCCCTGGCCTGCGGCCGGGCGGTACCCACCGCCTTGCGATTCGCCGCGCCGGGCGCCTCTCGGCGGACCTTGCCGGTCACGGCGCTTGCGCCGCCGCGCGGACGGCGTCGAGCAGCCCGGCCTGCTGCCGTGACTCCTCACCGAGGAGCAGCAGGCCGGGCTCGACCCGTTCCCGCTCGCGCACGGCCGTGGCGAAGAACCGCAGGACGGCCTCGAAGTGGTCCTCGGCCGGGAGCCGGATCGCGGTGTGCTCGGTGCCGACCGTGAGCTGCAGGACCGGGCAGTGGCCGGGCGCGGTCGTGTAGACGTGCTCGACGGCGAGGGTGCCGGCGCTGCCCTGGATCTCGTACCACGAGCGGTAGTGGTGCTCCATGCCGAACCGGATCTGCGCCGTGGCACCGCTGGGGGCGGTGAGCAGCACCGCGCCGCCGGTGTCCACGCCGTGCCGGTCGCTGCGCCGCAGGACGGCCCCGGCGACCGTGAGGCCGCCGCCGAGGAGACGCAGTGCGGCCCGCAGCGGATAGACGCCGTTGTCGAGCAGCGCGCCGCCGCCGAGGGCCGGGTCGTAGCGGGTGTCACCCTCGGGCCGGGGCGGGATGGTGAACGCGGCGGAGACCGCGCGGACCTCGCCGAGCGTGCCGGCCGCCAGCAGCTCGGTCACCTTCCGCTGTGTGCCGTGGTGCAGGAACATGAAGTTCT
Source organism: Streptomyces sp. NPDC057445 (assembly GCF_042802855.1). Taxonomy (NCBI): domain Bacteria; kingdom Bacillati; phylum Actinomycetota; class Actinomycetes; order Kitasatosporales; family Streptomycetaceae; genus Streptomyces; species Streptomyces sp. NPDC057445. Next base: position 40,117 of record NZ_JBHVDH010000019.1, read on the forward strand.
CCAGCAGCACCAGGCCCCGCTGCCCGGCCAGTGTGAACAGACGCCGCGCGTCCGCCCCGCCGGCCGCCAGCGGCTTCTCCACCAGCACGTGCTTGCCGGCCAGGAGGGCCCGCTCGGCCCAGACGGCGTGCAGCATCGTGGGCAGGCACAGGTAGACGGCCTCGGTCCCGTCGTCGGCCAGCAGTTCCTCGTACGAGGACAGCGGGGCGCCGCCGAAACGGGCCGCGAACGACGCGGCCCGCCCGGGGTCCCGGGAGGCCACGGCGGCCAGCTCCAGTCCGGGCGTACGCAGGAGCGCCGGGAGCGTCCGGCGCTCGGCGATGTCACCGCAGCCGAGAAGGCCGAGGCGCAGGGGAGCGGGCATGACCGTCCTCGGGTGGGTGGATGGCGGAGCTCAGTACAGGGTGTGGGCGCACACCACGAGGGTGCGCAGTTCGACGTTGAGGTAGTTGCTGTGTGCCAGCAGCTCGGTGAGCTGGGCGAACGTCAGCCATGCGTAGTCCTCGGGCACGTCCTCGCAGAAGGCGTCGGGGACTTCTACGATCGTGTACCGGTTCTCCGCGTGGTAGAAGCGGCCGCCCTCCTCCGACTGCACGGCGTCGTAGCGCAGCCGGTCCCCGGGCGCCGCGAGCACGTCGGCGAGGAACGGCGGGTAGGGCTCCGTGCCCGGGCCGGTGTGGTCGGCGGGACGGCAGTGCACGGTCGGCGCCAGCTCGGCGACGTTCAGGTGCCCCACGTCGACCCGTGCCTGGACCAGGGCGTGCAGTGCCCCGTTGATGCGTTTGACGATCAGCGCCATCAGCCCCGGCACCTGCGGCTGGATCAGCGGCTGGGCCCAGGCGGCGACCTCGCGGTTGCTGGCCGAGATGTCGGCTCCGATGACCTTGAAGCGCCGGCCGCTGTCGTGCCCGATCTCCTTGTCGCCGAACAGCCAGCCGTCCTCCGCGACCTCCTTCAGCGGCACCCGGCGCTGGTTGAGCTCGCTCAGTGCCCGGATCCCGGTGAGCCAGCTGTGTATCTCCGCCGCGCTGTTGAGGGCGGGCGCGTCCGGGTCGTGGAAGGACCGCAGCACCGGGTCGGCGGGATCGGCGCAGCCGGCGCCGGCGGTCGGCAGGCAGGCGAGGATCGAGCGCGTGTCCATGTTGACCACGTTGTCCAGCAGCAGCAGGCGCAGCAGCTGACCGAAGGTCAGCCAGCGGAAGTCCTCGCCGGTCTCGATGTCCTCGTCGATCTCCACGATCATGTTGCGGTTGCGTTTGGCGAGGAACCAGTCGGCCTGCTCGGACTGGAGCACGTCCACGAGCACCCTGGCCCGGCCGCGTTCCAGGAAGAGGTCGAGGAACGGGATGCCGCGGCCCTTGTGGACGCCCGTGAAGTTGCTGCGGGTGGCCTGCACGGTGGGGGAGAGCTGGAGCATGTTGATGTTGCCCGGCTCCATCTTGGCCTGCATCAGGAAGTGGAGCACGCCGTCGATCTCGCGGGCGACGATGCCGAGCAGGCCCACCTCGGGCTGCACGATGATCGGCTGCTTCCAGCCGCGGGACGGCAGCGCGTCGGCGTGGACGTGCAGGCCCTCCACCGCGAAGAACCTGCCCGACTCGTGCCGCAGATCGCCGCTCACCTCGTCGAAGGCCCACCCTCGCAGTTGCGCGAAGGGAACGGGCGTGACCTGGAACTGCCCGCGCCGGGCCTGCTCGGCCAGCCAGCCGGGCACCCGGTCCACGGGCATGGCAGGGGAGTCGGGCACCCGTGCCGACGCCAGCAGGCGCCGCGCGGTGTCCGCACGGTCCGCGGTCCGTGCCAGGGTGTCAGCGAGCATCGTCCAGCGCCTCCTCGATGATGTGGCCGACGGATTCCGTGCGGTCGTTGAGGAAGAAATGGCCGCCGGGCAGCACATGGAGTCCGAACGGGCCGCCGGCCACCTCCGACCAGCGCTGCGCGTCCTCGACGGAGACGTTCGGGTCGCTGTCACCGGTCAGCGCGGTGACCGGGAACCGTACGGCGGGCCCCGGCCGGTGGCGGTAGGCGCCCGCCATCGCGTAGTCGCTGCGGATCGCCGGCAGCACCATGCGGAGCAGTTCCTCGTCCCGCAGCAGTGCCGGGTCGGTGCCCTGCAGCCGGGCGATCCTGGCGATGAGCGCCTGGTCGTCCAGGAGATGAACGGTCTCCCGCAGCGCCGTTTCCGGCGCCCGGCGCCCGGAGACGAACAGATGGCGGGGGCTGGTGCCTTCCTCCTCCAGCCTGCGGGCGGTCTCGTACGCGAGTGTCGCGCCGAGGCTGTGCCCGAACAGGGCGAAGGGCCGGCCGGTCCACTGCCGCAGTTCCGGCAGCAGCGCCTCGACCAGTGCGTCGACCGTGCGGATGAACGGCTCGCCCCGCCGGTCCTGGCGGCCCGGGTACTGCACGGCCAGCACCTCGATACCGGCCGGGGCGAGTGCGGTGGCCAGGCCGAGGAAGGCGCTGGCCGATCCGCCGGCGTGCGGGAAGCACACCAGCCGCAGGGACGCGGCCTCTGCGGGACGGTAGCGGCGCAGCCACTCGCCGGAGGCGGCGGCCGGAGCGCGGGTCGGGGTCGGGAGGGTCACGGTGGTTCAGCTCCTCTGGGGCGGCGTGTAGCGCGGAAGCCGGCCGGAGGCCAGGGCGTCGGCGAGGGAGGGGGCCGCCGCGTCCTTGACCGAGCGCAGGGGCGGCCCGGCCAGGTCCCACGGCAGGCCCATCGCGGGGTCGAGCGCGTCGACGTCGACCATCGCGCCGGGCACGTACTCCGTGGAGAGCAGATAGTTCACGCAGGTGCCGTCCTCGAGGGCGAGGAAGGCATGGCCGATGCTGCCGGGCATGTACAGGGCGACACCGTCGCCGGCTTCCAGCCTGGTGGTCTCGTACGCGCCGAAGGTCGGCGAGCCCACCCGCAGGTCGACCATGACGTCGAGGACCGCCCCGCGCACGCACGTCACCAGTTTGCTCGCGTCGCCGGGCACGTCGTTGCAGTGCAGACCGCGCAGGACACCGCGCCGCGAGACGGAGTTGTTGACCTGGCGGACCGTGAACGGCAGACCGGTCGCCCCGGTCAGCTCGCTGTGCTTCGCCGCCTCGTAGAAGTCGCCGCGCTCGTCGGCGATCCGTTGCGGGACGAGCCGGTAGGTGCCGGGGATGCCGGTCTCATCGATGCGCACGGGCACCCGCCGTCCGCGCCTGCGTCTGCTGCGCGGTGCGAGCCTTGAGCGGCTCCCACCAGGCCCGGTTCTCGCGGTACCAGGCCACCGTCTCGGCCAGTCCCCGCTCGAAGGGGACGCGCGGCGCGTAGCCCAGCTCGGCGGATATCTTCGCGATGTCCACCGAGTAGCGGCGGTCGTGCGCGGCCCGGTCGGCCACGCGGCGCACCGCCGACCGGTCACGGCCGCACAGGTCCAGGAGGCGGTCCGTCAGTTCGAGGTTGGTCAGTTCGGTACCGCCGCCGATGTTGTAGATCTCGCCGGGCCGGCCTTTCACGGCGACCAGGGCGATGCCCCGGCAGTGGTCGTCCACGTGCAGCCAGTCCCGGCTGTTGCCCCCGTCCCCGTACAGCGGTACGTCGAGCCCGTCCACGAGGTTCGTGGTGAACAGCGGGATGGCCTTCTCCGGGAACTGGTAGGGCCCGTAGTTGTTGGAGCACCGCGTCACGCACACCTCCAGCCCGTGGGTGCGGTGGAACGCCAGCGCCATCAGGTCGGAGGACGCCTTGGAGGCGGCGTAGGGGGAGTTGGGAAGCAGCGGGTGGTCCTCTGCCCACGAGCCCCGTTCGATCGACCCGTACACCTCGTCCGTCGACACGTGCACGAAGCGCCCGGTCCCGGCGTCGACGGCGGCCTGCAGCAGGGTCTGAGTGCCCAGCACGTTGGTCCGTACGAACTGGGAGGCGTCGGCGATCGAACGGTCCACGTGCGACTCGGCCGCGAAGTGCACCACCAGGCCGGTGCCGGCCATCAGCCGCCCCACCAGGTCCCGGTCACAGATGTCCCCGTGCACGAACTCCAGCCGCTCATGGCCGCGGACCGGGTCCAGGTTGGCGCGGTTCCCGGCGTAGGTGAGGGCGTCCAGCACCACCACCCGGGTCCCGTCGAGGTCCGGATAGGCGCCGGACAGCAGCTCTCTGACGAAGTGCGAGCCGATGAAGCCCGCACCTCCGGTCACGAGGACACGCATCTGCATGAGGCCTTTCCTGGAAGGGGGACGGGAGTCCGTACGGGTGTCGGGCCGGTGGCGGCCGTCACGCGGCGGGGGAGTCGGCCGCGGCCTCCGCCGCGGCCCGCCGGGCGAGCTCCCGCACGTAGTCGCCGTAGCCCGAGTTGCCGAGTTCACGGCCCAGCGCGAAGCACTGCTCGTGGGTGATGAACCCCATCCGCAGGGCGATCTCCTCCACACAGGCGATCCGCTCGCCCTGGCGCTGCTCCAGCAACTGCACGTACTGGCCGGCCTGGAGCAGCGAGTCATGGGTGCCCATGTCCAGCCAGGCGAACCCGCGGCCCAGCTCGCTCAGCCGGGCCCGGCCCTGCGCCAGGTAGACACGGTTGACGTCGGTGATCTCCAGCTCGCCGCGCGCGGAGGGGGTGAGCCGGCGGGCGATGTCCACCACGTCGTTGTCGTAGAGGTACAGGCCGGTGACGGCCAGGTTGGAGCGTGGCTTGACCGGTTTCTCCACCAGGGAGACCAGGCGCCCGTCGGCATCCACCTCGCCGACCCCGTACCGCTGCGGGTCCTTGACCGGGTAGCCGAACAGCTCACAGCCGTCGAGGCGGGCGGTGGACTGCGCGATCAGGGACGAGAAGCCCGGCCCGTGGAAGACGTTGTCCCCGAGGATCAGGGCCACCGGGCTGTCGCCGATGTGCTCCTCGCCGATGAGGAAGGCCTCCGCGATGCCGCGCGGCTCCTCCTGGTGCGCGTAGCTCAGCCGGAGTCCGAGCTGCCCGCCGTCGCCGAGCAGCGCTCGGAACATCTCCAGGTGGCTCTTCGCCGAGATGATCTGGATGTCCCGGACGCCGGCCAGCATCAGCACCGACAGCGGGTAGTAGATCATCGGCTTGTCGTACACCGGAAGCAGCTGTTTGGACACGACTCCCGTCAGCGGCCGCAGCCGGGTACCACTCCCGCCGGCCAGGACGATGCCCTTCATCGGGCGCGGGGATGCCGGGCCGGTCAGCGACGACAGATGCTGAAGTGCCGGAACCTCACTCATGGCTGCTCTCCGTGGCGTCACGGACCGCCGCGATGACGGTCTCTGCGTCGTGCGCGGTCAGCTGCGGCCCCATGGGAAGACTCAGCACCTCGGCGGCCAGCCGCTCGCTGCGCGGCAGCGGACCGTACGGCTCGCCCGCATAGGCGCCGCAGTGGTGGACGGCGACCGGGTAGTGCACCAGGGTCTCCACCCCGGCCGCGGCGAGGGCGGCGCGAAGCTCCTCACGGCGCGGGGTGCGCAGCACGTACTGGTGCCACACGTGCTCCGCCCAGGGCCGGACGTCCGGCGGGGCCACCCCCGGCAGCCCGGCGAGGCCTTCCGCGTACCGGGCCGCGATCGCGTTCCTGCGGGCGTTCCAGCCGTCCAGATACGGCAGTTTCACGCGCAGCGCGGCGGCCTGCATCTCGTCCAGCCGGGAGTTGGTGCCGCGTTCGTCGTGCCGGTACTTCACCCGCGAGCCGTAGTTGCGCAGCAGCCGGATCCGCTCCGCGAGCGCGGCGTCGGCGGTGACCACGGCGCCGCCGTCGCCCAGCGCCCCCAGGTTCTTGCCCGGGTAGAAGCTGAACGCCGCCGCGTACCGCGAACCGATGCGCCGGCCCCGGTAGCGGGCCCCGTGCGCCTGGGCCGCGTCCTCCACCACCGGGATGCCCCGAGGGGTGGCCACGGCGTCGATCGCGTCCAGGTCCACCGGGTGCCCGTAGGTGTGCACCGGCATGATGGCCCTGGTCCGCGGGGTGATCGCGGCCTCGATACGCGCGGGATCGATCAGAGGGGAGTCCGCCTCCGGCTCCACCGGAACCGGGCGGGCCCCGGTCGCGGACACCGCGAGCCAGGTCGCGATGAACGTGTGGCCGGGGACGATCACCTCGTCGCCCGGGCCGGCGCCCAGCGCCCGCAGCGTCAGCTCCAGGGCGTCCAGACCGCTGCCCACCCCGACACAGTGCTCGTTCTCGCAGTACCGGGCGTACTCCTCCTCGAACGCGGCCAGTTCCGGCCCGAGGAGATAGCGCCCGGAACGCGCCACCCGCAGCACCGCGGCGTCGATCTCCGCCTGCACCCCGTCCAGGGCGTGCAGTTCGCGCAGGTCGTGGAAGGGGACACGCGGCTCGCGCGCCAGGGCGGGCGACGTCACGGCCCCCTCCTCGCGTCCCGCAGGAACTCGTCGTACTCGCGGTAGTAGTCCGCCTCGTCGTAGTGCAGCGACGCCAGCACGAGGCTGACCGCGTCCTCGGAGAAGTCGCTGAGGTTCCGCCACACCATCGGGCCGATGTACAGCCCCTTGCCGGCGCCGTCGAGCCGGTACTCGGCCCGGTTGACCCCGTCGTCCACGGTGATCGTGAAACTGCCGTGGACGGCGATGATGAGTTGCTCCAGCGCCCGGTGGGCGTGCCCGCCGCGGGACGATCCGGTGTCCAGGTCGTGCAGGTAGTACACCCGCTGGATGGGAAAGCCGGCCGTCCACTCGGACTCGACGACCGACAGGCTGCCCCGCTCGTCGTTGTGCTGCTCCAAGTCGATGAAGGTGCAGGGCTTGACCCTGCCCACCTTCGTTTCTGGGGTGATGCCCACTGCCATGCGATCGCGCTCCCTGGTTGCCCTGGTCCTGGCCGGTGCCGTCAGGCGGGCCGGCTCAGCCGCGGACGACGGTGACGGGAAGATGACGGGCGGTCAGCTGGTCCGCCTCGTAGAACTCCGCCCTGTCGTGGTGGACCGTGAACGACGCGAACTCGTCGAAGGCCAGGTTGAGGAAGACCTTCGCCTCCATACGGGCGAGGAACGCGCCCAGGCAGTGGTGGATGCCGTGGCCGAACGCCATGTGCTTGTTCGCCGCGCGACGGACGTCGAACGTGTCCGGGTCCGGGAACTGCGCGGCGTCACGGTTGGCCGAGGCGCTCCACGCGGTGACCATCTGGCCGGCCTTCATCGGCACACCGAGGATGTCGGTGTCCTCCTTCAGCAGCCGGAAGATGTTGTTGAACGGGCTGCGGTAGCGCAGCGTCTCCTCGATCGCGCCCGCGATCAGCGAGCGGTCGGCACGCAGCTCGGCCTGCGCCCGCGGGTTCTCGTCCAGCACGATGAACAGGTTGCTCAGCAGCGTGGCGCTGGAGATGTGGCCCGCCGTCAGCAGGAGCGCGACGATGTTGACGATCTCCTCGTCGGTGAGCCGGCGCCCGTCGACCTCGGACTCGATCAGCCCGCTCATCAGGTCGTCGGCCGGCTCCGCCCGCTTCTCCGCGATCTTCCCGTAGAGGTACTCCGCCCACTCCTTGATGGCCGGGCCCATCGTCTCCGCGAAGTCGTCCGGAAGGTTCGGGTACTCCATCCCCTCGTTGTTGAGGATGACGTCGACCCACTCGCGGAACAGGTCCTGGTCCGCGGCCGGCACACCGAGCAGCTCGGCGATCACCGTCACCGGCAGCGGGTACGCCAGGTCCGTGACCGCGTCGATCTCGGTCCGGTCGCCCAGTCCGGCGAGCAGCTGACGGGTGATCTCCTCGATCCGCGGCTCCAGCGCGGCCATGCGGCGCGGTGTGAAAGCCTGGCTGACCAGCTTGCGCAGCGGGCCGTGCTTCGGCGGGTCGATACCGCCGAACGTACCCGGACCCATCAGCAACGCCAGCTCCTCGGGCACCGGGAAGACGGGCGAGAAGTCCGAGGAGAAGATCTGCGGATTGGTGGAGACGGTGTTGTAGTCCTCGTACGAGAAGACCTGCCAGGCAAAGCGCGTCGAGTCCCAGAACACGGGCGCCTCTGCGCGGCCCCGCGCGAACCACTCGAGCAACCGGCGGGCGTCGGCCCCCTCCGGCTGCGCCAGCGGGTGCGGCGCCTCTGCGCTCTCCGTGCCGTCCGGGGCCACGGCGTCCTCGGCCTGCGTGGTCTGTGTCGTCATATCGGCTTCCTCAGCTGAAGGTCGGCAGAAGTCTGGAGGGGGCTGCGGCGCGGCGGCGCTCAGCCCGAGGCGGCCGTGGCGGCCTTGGCGGGCGTCAGCAGCGCCTCGATCGCGTCGGCGGCGGCCGTGGGGCCGCCCGCGGACTCGATCTCTCCGCGCAGCCGCGCCACGGCGGCGCGTACGTTCTCGTCGTCCGCGAGCGCCAGCGCTCTCTCGCGGATCCGCTCGGGGGTGACGTCACTGCGCAGGATCTTGGCGCCCACGCCCAGCTGTTCCACCCGGGTGGCGGTCGCGTGCAGCTCCGCCATCTGCGGTACGGAGATCACCGGAACGCCCTCGGAGACGGCCTGGAGCACGGTGCTCGTCCCGCCGTGGTTGATCATCAGGGCCGCGTGCTCGAGCACCGCGCCCTGCGGCGCGAAGTCGTGCACCTGGATGTGCGCGGGAACCTCGCCCAGCTCGCCCTCGGCCACCCCGCCGGCGTGCGTGATCACGACATCCCACTCGAGGTCCGCGAATGCATCGACACAGGCGCGGAAGAACTCGGGCTGCTTGTTGTAGAGCGTGCCCAGGCTGATCAGGACCAGCGGCCGGCCGGTCCCCGGAGCCTCCCACTCGCCGTGGAAGGAGTTCGCGCTCGTGCACGGACCGACGAAGCTGACCTCCTCGCCGAAGGTCTCGCCCGCGTACTGGAACGCGCGCGGCAGGTAGACCAGTGCCGGCCCCGAGTGCACCTCGTCCGCGAACTCGCCGATGCCCTTGTCCACGTCGTGCTCGGCCAGCAGCCCCGCGATGACGCCGAACAGCTCACCGGTCTCCGGGTCCTGCTGCTGCTCCTCGGCCGTGTCGACCGGCGGGTGCAGCGACCAGTGCTCGTTCGCCACGTACGTGGGCGTACTGCGGATGACCGGGATGCCCCACTTGGCCGCCAGGATGTGGCCGCTCCAGAACGACGACGGGTCGCACACGAACACATCGGGACGGTTGTCGTCGAAGTGCTTCTCGAACTGTGGAAGCGTCTGCTGGGTCAGATCCAGCATCCACTTCATCATGTTCAGGAACTCCTGCTGGTCCGTGTACTCGGGCGAGTCCTGCTGCGGCACCATCGTGGCCAGGAACCGGTCCTGGTCCATCGGGTACGGGACGAACTCCGCGCCCGTCGCGAGGACCCGCTCGCCGTAGTTCTCGGACAGGGCATAGCTGACCCGGTGGCCACGCGCGACGAGCTCCCGCGCCACGGACAGCGTCGGATTCACATGACCTGCCGCGGGGAGGATGAAGAAGGCGATATGCGCCATCGAGGCAGCCTTTCGAGGCAATATGGATACGGCTTGTCGATGCAACGCAAATTACGGGCCGCAACACCATTGGCGCAAGTGAGGACTTGACATAGTTGCCCGCGGATCTGCAGTGCAGGAAAACCCTGTCCGGCGAGACTCAAACCACCTTCGAATGCCGCTCGCATTCCGCTGTATTACGGCTTGAATTTCCAGCCGTATTCGCGGCGACTTGACACAATCAGCTGCCATCACGCGGTCACTGCGCCGCGCTGCTGTTGGGTGTCAGGGGTCCGCGTACAGAGGAGATTCAGTCATGACCTGCCCTCATGCCGCCGCCGGATCCGTCCGCGCGTATCCGTTCGGCGACCGGGTCGACCTCGAACTCGATCCGGCCTACGGCGAACTCCGGGCCACCGAGCCCGTGGTGCGCGTACGCATGCCCTACGGCGGCGAGGCCTGGCTCCTCACCCGGCACGCGGACGTCAAGAAGGCCTCCGCCGACCCCCGCCTCAGCATGCACGCCGCCGCCGACCGGGACGTGCCCCGCGCCGCCCCCCGCGCCCTCGACTCCGTGGGCCTCATGGGCATGCCGCCCGAGGCCCACGCCCGGCTTCGCCGGCTCGTCTCGCGCGCGTTCACCGCCCGCCGCGTCGCCGCGATGCGCCCCCGCATCACCGAGATCACCCACGGTCTCATCGACGATCTCGTCGCCGGCGGCGGCCCCGCCGACCTGGTCGAGAAGCTCGCCCTGCCGCTGCCCACCTCCGTCATCTGCGAGATGCTCGGCATCCCGCACGCCGACCGCCACATCTTCCGGACCTTCACAGAGGCCCTGATGTCCGCGAGCCGCTACACCGAGGAGCAGGTCGGCCAGGCCGCCGAGGAGTACGCCGACTACCTGCGCGGATATGTGGCCGAGCGGCGCGCCAAGCCCGAGGACGACCTCCTCAGCGCCCTCATCGAGGCCCACGACGAAGGCGAGAAGCTCAGCGAGGACGAGCTCCTCATGCTCACCGGGGGCATGCTGATCGGCGGCCACGAGACCACGGCCAGCCAGCTCGCCGCCCACGTCCTGGTCCTCCTGCGCGACCGGACCCGGTACGAGGAGCTCTGCGCCCGCCCCGAACTGGTGCCCTCCGCCGTCGAGGAACTCCTGCGCGTCGTCCCGCTCTGGTCCAGCGTCGGCCCCAGCCGAGTCGCCACAGAGGACCTCGAGATCGGCGGCGTCACCATCCGCGCGGGCGAGGCCGTCGTCTACTCCCTCGCCTCCGCCAACCGGGACGAGGCCGTCTTCAAGGACGCCGGCGACTTCGTCCTCGACCGCGGGACCAACCCGCACATCGCCTTCGGACAGGGCCCGCACTACTGCCTCGGCGCACCGCTGGCCCGTGCCGAACTCCAGATCGCGCTGGAGGCCCTGACCGGCCGGCTTCCCGGTCTGCGCCTCGCGGTTCCCGCCGACGAACTCGAATGGCACGGCGAAATGCTCGTACGCGGGCTGGTGGAACTTCCCGTCACCTGGTGACGGGCGAATCCGGCGGGCTACCGGCCTGCTCTGTCCACCTGGACTGCTTGAACTGCTTGAACTGCTCGATGTGATCGCTCTGCTCGATCCGCAACCCCGCTCGATCCGCTTGGTCCGCTCGATCCGCTCGATCCGCTTGGTCCGCTTGTGGCTTTTCCGCACCTCATCTCTGTCTCTGGCTATGGAGAAACAATGACCCCGAAGACCGCTGAGCAGTACGTGGGTGACAACGACATAGCCGTCGTAGGGATGGCGTGCCGACTCCCCGGAGCCTCCACCGTCGAGGAATTCCTGCAGCTCCTTCGGACCGGCGGACAGGCCGTGACCCGGCAGCCCGACGGGACCTGGCGGGCCGCGCTGGAGAACCACGGAGAATTCGACGCGGAATTCTTCGGGATGAGCGCGGCACAGGCCGCCGCCACCGACCCGCAGCAGCGCCTCGTGCTCGAACTCGGCTGGGAGGCCCTGGAACACGCGGGAATCGTCCCTGCCCGCCTCCGCGGCACCCGCACCGGCGTCTACGTCGGTATCGCCTCCGACGACTACGCCACCCTCGCCCGCCGGACCGGCACCGCCGGCGGCCACAGCGCGGCCGGCCAGCACCGGGCGATGTCCGCCAACCGCCTCTCGTACCTCCTCGGCCTGCGCGGCCCGAGCATGGCCGTCGACACCGCGCAGTCCTCCGCGCTCGTCGCCGTCCACCTCGCCTGCGAGAGCCTGCGGTACGGCGAGACCGACCTGGCGCTCGTGGGCGGCGTCAACCTCGTCCTCGCCGACGACAGCACCACCAACATGGAGCTGATGGGCGCCCTGTCCCAGGACGGCCGCTGCTACACCTTCGACGCCCGCGCCAACGGCTACGTACGTGGCGAGGGCGGCGTGGCCCTCGTGCTCAAGCCGCTGCGCCGGGCCCTCGCCGACGGCGACCGGGTGCACTGCGTCATCAAGGGCGGCGCCGTCAACAACGACGGCGGCGGCCCGAGCCTCACCACCCCCGACCGCGAGGCCCAGCAGGCCCTGCTGCGCGAGGCCTGCGAGCGGGCCGGAGTCCCGGCCGGACGCATCCGTTACGTCGAGCTCCACGGCACCGGGACCCGCGCCGGGGATCCCGTCGAGGCGGCGGCACTCGGCGCCGTGCTCGGCGCGGCCCGCGCCCCCGGCACGGGCCCGCTCGCCGTGGGATCCGCCAAGACCAACGTCGGCCACCTCGAAGGCGCCGCCGGCGTCGTCGGCCTGCTCAAGGCCGCCCTCGCCGTCCGCGAGGGCGAACTGCCGCCCAGCCTCAACTACGAGACCCCCAACCCGGACATCCCGCTCGACGAACTGAACCTGCGCGTCCAGACCGAACTGGAGCCCTGGACCGAGCCGTCCGGGCAGCGCCGCCTGGCCGGTGTCTCCTCATTCGGCATGGGCGGCACCAACGCCCACCTCGTGCTGGAACAGGCCCCGGACACCGAGCCGGCCGCGGCCGGCCGACGGCTGCCGGTCGTGCCGGTGGTCGTCTCCGGCCGCACCGCAGAAGGCCTGCGCGACCAGGCCGCGCAGCTCAGCGCCCGTGTCGAACACGGCCTGGAGCTGGACCTCCTGGACGTCGCCTGGACCCTCGCGCGGGCCCGAACGGTCTTCGGGCACCGGGCCGTGGTGCTGGCCGGCGACCGCGAGGAACTGCTGACCCGGCTGGAGCGGTCCGCCGTCCACGGGATTGCCGGTGAGACCGGTCGTCGGGTGTTGGTGTTCCCGGGGCAGGGGACGCAGTGGGCGGGTATGGGCGCGGGCTTGTTGGAGTCCTCGCCGGTGTTCGCGGCTCGGCTTCGCGAGTGCGCGGATGCACTGGCCCCGTTTGTGGACTTCGATGTGGTCGAGGTGGTGCGTGGGGGCCGGGAGTTGGACCGGGTGGATGTGGTCCAGCCGGTGACCTGGGCCGTGATGGTTTCCCTCGCGGCGCTGTGGCGTTCGCTGGGTGTGGTGCCGGATGCGGTGGTGGGCCACTCGCAGGGCGAGATCGCTGCCGCTGCCGTGTCGGGCGTGTTGTCGTTGGAGGACGCGGCGCGGGTGGTGGCGCTTCGGGCGCGGGTAATCGGGCGGGAGCTGGCGGGGCTGGGCGGTATGGCTTCCATTCCGCTGCCGCAGGCGCGGGTGGTGGAGCGGCTCGGCTCGTGGTCCGGGCGGTTGGGTGTGGCTGCGGTCAACGGACCGTCCAGCACGGTGATCGCCGGGGACGCGGATGCGATTGTCGAGTTCGTCGCCGGATGCCGCGCCGAGGGCATCAGGGCGCGTCAGGTGCCGGTCGACTACGCCTCTCATTCGGCTCATGTGGAGCGGATCGAGGCCGAGCTGGCGAAGGTGCTGGCACCGATCATCCCGCGCCGCGCGGAGGTCCCGTTCTACTCGACCGTCGAAGGCGGCCTCGTCACGGACACGACGGTGCTGGATGCCGGGTATTGGTATCGCAATCTGCGGCACCCGGTGCGTTTCGAGGACACGGTACGGAGCCTCATTGAGGACGGCTTCGGCACCTTTGTGGAGTCCAGTGCGCATCCGGTGCTGACCATGGGCATCGAGGAGACCGCCGAGAGCGCGGGTGTGGATGCGCTGGTCAGTGGTTCGCTGCGCCGTGACGAGGGCGGTCTGGAACGCTTCCTGACCTCGGCGGCGGAGCTGTTCGTCCGTGGCATCGACATCGACTGGGCGGCCGTCTTCGAAGGCACCGGCGCCCGCCACGCCGACCTACCCACCTACCCCTTCCAGCGCACCCATCACTGGCTGTCCTCCGGCGACACCGACGAGCGGCCCGAGGCGCCCGCGCCCGATGCCGAGGAGACCCTGCTCAGCCGCGAACTGCAGGGCCGTTCCGCAGGCGAGCAGCTCGATCACGTACTTGAGCTGGTACGCGTTCATGCCGCCGCCGTGATCGGTCGCCCCTCCGCCGACGCGATCAGCCCCGAGAACACCTTCAAGGAGCAGGGCTTCGAGTCCGTCGACGGGATCGAGCTGCGCAACCGCCTGCGGTCCGCGACCGGTCTGCGGCTGCCCACCACCCTCATCTACGACTCGCCGACCCCGCTCGCCGTCGCCCGGCTGATTCGCGATGCCGCCGTCGAGGAGTCCGCCGCCGCGCCCGCGCGACCGGCCGCCCCGGCCCGGCGCGAGCAGCCGGTCCTCGACCAGGACGACGCCGTCGCGATTGTGGGGATGGCGTGCCGTTTCCCGGGTGGGGTGGGTTCGCCCGAGGGTTTGTGGGATCTGGTGGTTTCGGGTGCGGATGCGGTGTCGCCGTTTCCGGGGGACCGGGGCTGGGATGTGGAGGGGTTGTTCGATCCGGTGCCGGGTGTGGCGGGTCGGTCGTATGTGCGGGAGGGGGGTTTTCTGCACGGGGCGGGGGAGTTCGATGCGGGCTTCTTCGGTATTTCGCCGCGTGAGGCGGTGGCGATGGATCCGCAGCAGCGGTTGTTGCTGGAGACGTCGTGGGAGGCGTTGGAGCGGGCGGGGGTGCCGGCGTCCTCGTTGCGTGGTTCGCGCACCGGCGTCTTCGTCGGCGCCATGTCGCAGGAGTACGGCCCCCGTCTCCACGAGCCCGCCCAGGGCTACGAGGGCTACCTGCTCACCGGCACCACGGCCAGTGTCATGTCCGGCCGTATTTCCTATGCGCTGGGCCTGGAGGGTCCGGCGGTGACCGTCGACACGGCCTGCTCGTCGTCGCTGGTCGCGCTGCATCTGGCGGCCCAGTCGCTGCGGGCGGGGGAGTGCGACCTGGCCCTGGCCGGCGGAGTGGCAGTGATGACTGGCCCCGGCATGTTCGTGGAGTTCTCGCAGCAGCGGGGGCTGGCTGCGGACGGGCGTTGCAAGGCGTTCTCGGACGGTGCTGATGGCACGGGCTGGGCCGAGGGTGTGGGTGTGCTGTTGGTGGAGCGTTTGTCGGACGCGGTGCGTCGTGGGCATCGGGTGCTGGCGGTGGTGCGTGGTTCGGCGGTGAATCAGGACGGTGCGAGCAATGGGCTGACGGCGCCGAGCGGTCCGTCGCAGCAGCGGGTGATCCGGGCGGCGTTGGAGAGCGCGGGTCTGGGTGCTGGTGATGTGGACGTGGTCGAGGCGCACGGGACGGGCACGCGGTTGGGTGATCCGATCGAGGCGCAGGCGTTGCTGGCGACGTACGGTCGGCGGCCTGTGGGTGCGGAGCCGTTGTGGCTGGGGTCGTTGAAGTCGAACATCGGTCATGCGCAGGCGGCTGCCGGTGTGGGTGGTGTCATCAAGATGGTGATGGGGCTGCGGGAGGGTGTGCTGCCCAGGACGCTGCATGTGGATGCACCGTCGTCGGAGGTGGACTGGGATGCGGGTGCGGTTTCGCTGTTGACGGAGCGGCGGGAGTGGCCCGAGACGGGGCGGGTGCGGCGTGCGGGTGTGTCGTCGTTCGGTGTGAGTGGCACGAACGCGCACGTGATCCTTGAGCAGGCGCCCGTGCTTGAGCCGGTCGAGGAGCCGGTGACACGGGAACTCCCCGTCGTCCCCCTCGTCCTCACCGCCAAAACGGACGCGGCTCTGCGCGCACAGGCCACAAGGGTACGTGCGCATCTCGAACCTGCCGGTGAACTGCGGCCGTTGGACGCAGGCTTCAGCCTGGCCACCTCGCGCTCGGTCTTCGAACACCGTCAGGTCGTCCTGGGCACGGAAACCGTCGAGGGTGTTGTCTCGGCCGGTGGTCGTCGGGTGTTGGTGTTCCCGGGTCAGGGGACGCAGTGGGTGGGTATGGGTGCGGGCTTGTTGGAGTCGTCGCCGGTGTTCGCGGCGCGGCTTGGTGAGTGCGCGGATGCACTGGCCCCGTTTGTGGACTTCGATGTGGTGGAGGTGGTGCGTGGGGGCCGGGACCTGGACCGGGTGGATGTGGTCCAGCCGGTGACCTGGGCCGTGATGGTGTCCCTGGCGGCGTTGTGGGGTTCGCTGGGTGTGGTGCCGGATGCGGTGGTGGGTCATTCGCAGGGTGAGATCGCTGCCGCTGCCGTGTCGGGCGCGCTGTCGTTGGAGGATGCGGCGCGGGTGGTGGCGCTTCGGGCTCGGGTGATCGGGCGGGAGCTTGCGGGGCTGGGTGGTATGGCTTCCATTCCGCTGCCGCAGGCGCGGGTGGTGGAGCGGCTCGGCTCGTGGTCCGGGCGGTTGGGTGTGGCTGCGGTCAACGGGCCCTCGAGCACGGTGATCGCGGGGGATGCGGACGCGATTGTCGAGTTCGTGGCTGTGTGCCGGGAGGAGGGCATCAGGGCGCGTCAGGTGCCGGTGGACTACGCCTCTCATTCGGCTCATGTGGAGCGGATCGAGGCCGAGCTGGCGAAGGTGCTGGCACCGATCGTCCCGCGCCGGGCGGAGGTCCCGTTCTACTCGACCGTCGAGGGCGGTCTCGTCACGGATACGACGGTGCTGGATGCCGGGTATTGGTATCGCAATCTGCGGCACCCGGTGCGTTTCGAGGACACGGTACGGAGCCTCATTGAGGACGGCTTCGGCACCTTTGTGGAGTCCAGTGCGCATCCGGTGCTGACCATGGGTATCGAGGAGACCGCCGAGGACGCGGGTGTGGATGCGCTGGTCAGTGGTTCGCTGCGCCGTGACGAGGGCGGTCTGGAACGCTTCCTGACCTCGGCGGCGGAGCTGTTCGTCCGTGGCATCGACATCGACTGGGCGGCCGTCTTCGAAGGCACCGGCGCCCGCCACGCCGACCTTCCCACCTACCCCTTCCAACGCGAGCACTACTGGCACGAACCCGCCACCCCCGCCACCACCACCCACACCGGGACCACCGGCACCGAACCGTCCGGCACCGACGCCTGGCGCTACCGGACCACCTGGAAGGGCCTGGTCGGCGACTCCGCCCCCGCCCTCGACGGCCGCTGGCTCCTCGTCGTCCCGGCCGGTCCCGACGCCGCCCTCGCCGACGCGGTCGCCGCCACCGAGGCCGCGCTCACCCGGCACGGCGCCCGTACCGAGCGGCTGATCCTCGACCCGGCCACCGCGACCCGTGAGGAACTGACCGCGCGCCTGTCCTCGTACGAGGGCCTCACCGGCGTCCTCTCCCTGCTCTCGCTCACCCGCACCCCTGAATCCGTCCCCGCGAGCCTCGCGCTCGTGCAGGCCGCCGGTGACGCAGAGATCACCCCCTGCCGTCTCTGGGCGCTGACGCAGCAGGCGGTCTCCGTCGCCCCCGGCGAGCTGCCCGACGACACCGGGGCGCAGATGTGGGCCTTCGGCCGGGTCGCCGCCCTCGAACTGCCCTCCCTGTGGGGCGGTGTGATCGACCTGCCTGCCGAGCCCGACGCGCGCGCCTTCGACCGCGTGGCCGCCGCGCTGGCCCAGGGCGGCCGGCCCGGGGCCGAGGACCAGATCGCCGTACGGGCCTCCGGCGCCTACGGCCGCCGGGTCACCCGGGCCCGCGGCGCCGGAACACCCGGCACCCGCTGGAGCGCCCGCGGCACCGTCCTCATCACCGGCGGAACCGGCGCGCTCGGCGCCCAGGTCGCCCGATGGGCCGTACGGCAGGGCGCCCGACACCTCGTACTGACCAGCCGGCGGGGCCCGGACGCGCCCGGCGCACCCGAGCTGACCGCAGAACTCCACGCGCTCGGTGCCGAGGTGACCATCGCCGCCTGCGACGTCTCCGACCGGGACGCGCTCGCCGCGCTCCTCGACGCACACCCGCCGACCGCCGTCTTCCACACGGCCGGCGTCCTCAACGACGGCGTGATCGACGCGCTCTCCGGCGACGCCTTCCGCGAGATCCGCGCCCCGAAGGCCGACGCGGCCCGCCATCTGCACGAACTCACCGCCGCCCGGGGCCTGGAGCTCGACGCGTTCGTGCTCTTCTCCTCCGTCACCGGCACCTGGGGCAACGGCGGCCAGGCCGCCTACGCCGCCGCCAACGCCTCGCTCGACACGCTCGCCGAGCGGCGTCGCGCCGAGGGCCTGCCCGCCACCTCCATCGCCTGGGGCCTGTGGGGCGGCGGCGGCATGGCCGAAGGCGCCGGCGAGGAGAGCCTGAGCCGCCGCGGCATCAGGGCCATGGACCCGGAACAGGGCATCGAGGCCCTGCACCGGGCTCTCGACCTCGGCGACACCTGCGTCACCGTCGTCGATGTCGACTGGGCGGACTTCGCACCGCGTACCGACGCGCTGCGCCCCGGCCCCGTCTTCGACACCGTGCCAGAGGCCCGCCGCGCCCTGGAGGCCGAGCGGCAGAAGAACGCCGCCGAGTCCACCGCCGGACCGGCCGAAGGGCTCGCCCGGCGTCTCGCCGGACTGCCCGCAGCGGAACGCACCCGCATCCTCGTCGAACTGGTACGCGGCGAGGCGGCCGCGGTGCTGCGGCACGCCAGCACCGACGCCGTCCTGGCCGACCGGGCCTTCAAGGACGCCGGCTTCGACTCGCTCACCGCCCTCGAACTGCGCAACCGCATCAACGCGGCCACCGGACTGACCCTGCCCACGACCGTCGTCTTCGACCGGCCCAGCCCGGCCGTGCTCGCCGAGTACGTGCTCGGCAAGCTGCTCGGCGAGACCCCGGCAGCCGCACCCGCCGCCCCGGCGGCCACCACCGCCGCCGACGACGCGTCCGACCCCGTCGTCATCGTCGGCATGGCCTGCCGCTACCCCGGCGAGGCGAACACCCCCGAGGCACTGTGGGATCTCGTCATGGCCGAACGCGACGTCATCGGCGCCGCGCCCGCCGACCGCGGCTGGAACCTGGACGAGGTGTACGACCCGGATCCGGAGAACGGCCGGCGCGGTACGACGTACGTCCGCGAGGGCGGCTTCCTGCACGAGGCGGCGGAGTTCGACGCCGAGTTCTTCGGCATCTCCCCCCGCGAGGCCCTGGTGATGGACCCCCAGCAGCGCCTGCTGCTGGAGACCTCCTGGGAAGCGCTGGAGCGCGCGGGCATCGACCCGCTCTCGCTCCGCGGCAGCCGCACGGGCGTGTACGCGGGCCTCACGCACCAGGAGTACGCCTCCCGGCTGCACGAGGCCGACGAGGAGCACGAGGGCTACCTGCTCACCGGCAAGTCCGCGAGCGTCGTGTCGGGGCGCATCTCCTACGTTCTGGGCCTGGAAGGCCCCTCGGTCTCGATCGACACGGCCTGCTCGTCCTCGCTGGTCGCGCTGCATCTGGCCGCCCAGGCCGTGCGGGCGGGCGAGTGCGACCTGGCCCTCGCCGGCGGGGTGACGGTCATGGCCGCACCCGGGCTCTTCGTGGAGTTCTCCCGACAGCGCGGCCTGGCCGCCGACGGCCGGAGCAAGGCCTTCTCCGACGCGGCCGACGGCACCAGCTGGGGCGAGGGCGCGGGCATGGTCCTGGTCGAGCGGCTCTCCGACGCGATACGCAGGGGACACCCGGTGCTCGCCGTCATCCGTGGCGAGGCCGTGAACCAGGACGGCGCCAGCAACGGTCTCGCCGCCCCCAACGGGCCTTCCCAGGAACGTGTCATCGCGCAGGCGCTCGCCAACGCCGGGCTCGGAGTCCAGGACATCGACGCGGTCGAGGCCCACGGGACGGGCACGCGGTTGGGTGATCCGATCGAGGCGCAGGCGCTGCTGGCGACGTACGGTCGGCGGCCTGCGGATGCGGAGCCGTTGTGGCTGGGGTCGTTGAAGTCGAACATCGGTCATGCGCAGGCCGCCGCCGGTGTGGGTGGTGTCATCAAGATGGTGATGGCGCTGCGGGAGGGTGTGCTGCCCAGGACGCTGCACATCGACGCACCGTCCTCGCAGGTGGACTGGGAGTCCGGTGCGGTCTCGCTGCTCACCGGGGCCCGGAAGTGGCCCCACGTGGACCGGCCGCGCCGGGCCGGTGTGTCCGCGTTCGGTGTGAGTGGCACGAACGCGCACGTGATCCTGGAGCAGGCACCTCTGCCGGAGTCCGCCGAGGGAGCCGCGACACGGGAACTGCCCGTGGTTCCGCTGGTGTTGTCCGCCAAGACGGCGGCCGGGCTGCGCGAACAGACCGACCGGCTGCGTACCCGGCTGGATCGCGAGAGCGGCCTGCGGCCCCTGGACGTCGGCCACACGCTGGCGGCCTCGCGCTCGGTCTTCGAGCACCGGCAGGTCACGTTGGGGACGACGGTGTTGGAGGGTGTTGTCTCGGCCGGTGGTCGTCGGGTGTTGGTGTTCCCGGGGCAGGGGACGCAGTGGGCGGGTATGGGCGCGGGCTTGTTGGAGTCCTCGCCGGTGTTCGCGGCTCGGCTTCGCGAGTGCGCGGATGCACTGGCGCCGTTTGTGGACTTCGATGTGGTCGAGGTGGTGCGTGGGGGCCGGGAGCTGGACCGGGTGGATGTGGTCCAGCCGGTGACGTGGGCGGTGATGGTGTCGCTGGCGGCGCTGTGGCGTTCGCTGGGTGTGGTGCCGGATGCCGTGGTGGGTCATTCGCAGGGCGAGATCGCTGCCGCCGCCGTCTCGGGTGCCCTGTCGCTTGAGGACGCGGCGCGGGTGGTGGCGCTTCGGGCCCGGGTGATCGGACGGGAGCTTGCGGGGCTGGGCGGTATGGCTTCCATTCCGCTTCCGCAGGACCGGGTCGAGGAGCGGCTGGAAGCGTGGTCCGGGCGGTTGGGTGTGGCTGCGGTCAACGGGCCCTCGAGCACGGTGATCGCGGGGGACGCGGACGCGATTGTCGAGTTCGTGGCCCTGTGCCGGGAGGAGGGCATCAGGGCGCGTCAGGTGCCGGTCGACTACGCCTCTCATTCGGCTCATGTGGAGCGGATCGAGGCCGAGCTGGCGAAGGTGCTGGCACCGATCATCCCGCGCCGCGCGGAGGTCCCGTTCTACTCGACCGTCGAAGGCGGCCTCGTCACGGACACGACGGTGCTGGATGCCGGGTATTGGTATCGCAATCTGCGGCACCCGGTGCGTTTCGAGGAGACGGTGCGGGCGCTGCTGGGCAAGGGCTTTGGCACGTTTGTGGAGTCCAGTGCGCATCCGGTGCTGACCATGGGTATCGAGGAGACCGCCGAGGAGGCGGGTGTGGATGCGCTGGTCAGTGGTTCGCTGCGCCGTGACGAGGGCGGTCTGGAACGCTTCCTGACCTCGGCGGCGGAGCTGTTCGTCCGTGGCATCGACATCGACTGGGCGGCCCTCTTCGAAGGCACCGGCGCCCGCCACGCCGACCTACCCACCTACCCCTTCCAGCGCAGGCGTTACTGGGCACCGACCTCACCGGCAGGTGTGGGAGAGGCGGCCGCCGCACGCTTCGGCATGGCCTGGGACACCCACCCCCTGCTGGGCGGTGCGCTGCCGCTCGCCTCCACCGGCGAGGTGGTGTTCGGGGGCCGGATCTCGCTCTCCGACCACCCGTGGATCGCCGATCATGCGGTCTTCGGCCGGACCCTGCTGCCCGGCACCGCCTTTGTCGAACTCGCTCTCCACGCCGCCGCCGCGACCGGCTGCGCCGGCCTGGAGGAGCTGGGCCTCGAGGCGCCGCTCGTCCTCGGCGGGCGTGGCGCGGCGCGGATCCAGGTTCGCGTCGAGGCGGCCGACGAGAGCGGCCGCCGCCGGGTGACCGTGCACTCCCGTACCGAGGACGCCGACGCCGCGGCCGGATGGACCCGGCACGCCACCGGTGTGCTCACCCCGGCCGCCGCACCCCCGCCGGAGGCCGACTGGGCCGGCCGGTCCTGGCCGCCGGCCGGTGCCGAGCGTGTCGAAGCGGACGATGTGTACGGGCAGTTCGCGGATCTCGGCTACGAGTACGGTGAGGTGTTCGCCGGCATCGAAGCGTTGTGGCGGCGGGACGGTGAGGTGTTCGCCGAGATCCTGCTGCCCGGCCGCGCCCGGGCCGACGCGGTCGCGTACGGACTGCACCCGGCCCTGCTGGACGCCGCACTCCAGCCGTGGCTGGCCGGTGGGCTGCTCGACGTACCGGACGGTTCCGTACTGCTGCCTTTCGCCTGGCAGGGAATCGCCCTGCACGCGGCCGGCGCCGACGCGCTGCGCGTCCGTATCGCACGGTCCGGCGACGGCGCGGTCTCCCTGGAGGCCGTCGACCTCGGCGGCGCACCCGTCCTCACCCTCGGCGCGCTGGTCATGCGGCCCGTCGAGCGGGAACGTCTGGAGGCGCTGCTCGGTGCCGCCGGGAGCGAACTGCCGTTGTACCGCGTCGCCTGGGAGCGTGGCACCACCGCACCGGAGCCGCTGCGGCACCTGGCCGTGATCGGACCTGACACGCCCGTCATCGCCGGCGCGGGCCACCCGGCCACCACCGTCAGCGCCTACGCCGGTATCGCCGCGCTGCGAGCCGCCGTCGCCGACGGGGCACCCGTGCCGGATGCCGTGGTCGTGGCCTTCCCGGCCGGCACCGGCACCGGCACCGGCACCGGCACCGACGCCGACGCCGTGCGCGAGGTCACCGGACGGGGCCTGGCCCTCGTCCAGGAATGGCTCGCCCAGGACGGACCGCTCGCCGACGCCCGACTGGCCGTGCTCACCGAACGGGCCGTGGCCGCCGGGCCGGGGGAGAGCCTGCCCGGACTCGCGGGTGCCGGCCTGTGGGGCCTCGTACGCTCCGCCCAGACCGAACACCCGGGCAGGTTCACGCTCGTCGACACCGACGGTACGGACGCCTCGGCGGGCGCACTGGCAGGGGCGCTCGGCACCGGCGAACCCCAGCTGGCCCTGCGGGAGGGCGGGATACGCACTCCCGCGCTCGCCCGCCGGGAGGAGGCCGCCCCGGATGGCGCAGGCGCGGCCGACGCGGGCGTGGCCGGCGCTGAGTCCGCCGGGAGCCCGTTCGACCCGGACGGGACCGTCCTCGTCACCGGCGCCACCGGCACGCTCGGCACGCTGCTCACCCGCCACCTCGTCACCGCGCACGGCGCCCGCCGGCTGCTGCTCGTCAGCCGCAGCGGACCGGCAGCCGCAGGAGCCGCGGAGCTGGAGCGGGAACTGTCCGCGCTCGGCGCCCGGGTGGAGATCGGCGCATGCGACACGGGCGACCGCTCCGCGGTGGAGGCACTGCTCGCGCGCATCCCCGCCGAGCACCCGCTGACCGCCGTGATCCACGCGGCCGGTGTGCTCGACGACGGCGCGATCACCGCTCTCGATCCGGAGCGGCTGGGCGCCGTGCTCCGGCCCAAGGCCGACGCCGCACTGCATCTGCATGAACTGACCGCCCATCTGCCGCTGTCCGCGTTCGTCCTGTTCTCCGGTGCCGCCGGGCTCCTCGGCCGCCCCGGCCAGGCCAACTACGCCGCCGCGAACACGTTCCTGGACGCCCTGGCCGCACACCGCCGGGCCACCGGTCTGCCCGCCCACTCCCTGGCCTGGGGCCTGTGGGGCGAGACCAGCGGCATGACGGGACACCTCTCCGGCACCGACCTGCGCCGTATGCGGCGCTCCGGCATCGCACCCATGAGCAACGAGCAGGGCCTCGCCCTCTTCGACCGGGCCCTCGCCGCGCCCGGCGACGAGGCGCTGCTCGTGCCGCTGCGCCTGGACGCCTCGGCCCTGCGCCGGGAACAGGCCGCCCACGGCACCGACGCCGTGCCCGTCCTCCTGCGCGCCCTGGTCCCCGCCGCCACCGGAGCGCGGGCCACGGCCGCCGGCCGGACGGACACCGCGCAGGCCGGGGACCCCGGCCCGTCGGAGGGCGCAGCCCAGGCACTGGCCCAGCGCCTGGTGGGTCTCGACGACACGGCCCGCGCCCGGGCGCTGGACACCCTCGTACGCACCGAGGTCGCCGTCGTGCTCGGCTTCACCGGACCCGACGCCGTCGACCCCGCCCGCGCCTTCCGCGACATCGGCTTCGACTCGCTCACCGCGGTCGAACTCCGCAACCGGCTCAACGCCGCGACCGGGCTGCGGCTCGCCGCCGCCGTCGTCTTCGACCACCCCACCGCCCAGGCCCTCGCCGGACACATCGGCGAGGAACTGCGCACCGCGCAGAGCGGCGGCCGGGAAGCGGGCGAGGCCGCGCTCGCCGGCCTCGACGCCCTCGAAACGGCCCTCGCGGCCATGGCCGAGGACGACATCCGACGCGAGACGGTCAACCGCCGACTGGCCGCGCTCGTCGCCGCGGCCGGCACCGGGCCGGGCCCCGTGGACCTCCCGGCGGCCGGGCCGCGACTCGAATCGGCCGACGACGACGAACTTTTCGCCTTCATCGAGGAGCAGCTGTGACGGGAAGCGCCGTACCCGAGAACGCCGGCCGGACCGCGGGCGGAGCCGACAACACCGACAGGATCCGCGACTACCTCAAGCGGGTCACCGCCGAACTCGTCGCCACCCGCGCCCGGCTGCGCACCGCGGAGGAGGCCGCGGAAGCGGCCCGCGAGCCCATCGCGATCGTGTCGATGAGCTGCAGGATGCCCGGTGGTGCCGACACCCCCGAAGCGCTCTGGCAGCTCCTGGCGTCCGGCACCGACGCCGTCTCCGGCCTGCCCGGGGACCGCGGCTGGGACCTCGACGCCCTCTACGATCCCGACCCCGACGCCCACGGCACGAGCTACGCCCGCGAAGGCGGCTTCCTCCACGACTGCGCCGACTTCGACCCCGAGTTCTTCGGCATCTCGCCCCGCGAGGCCCTCGCCATGGACCCGCAGCAGCGGCTCCTGCTGGAGACCGCCTGGGAGGCCTTCGAGCGGGCAGGCCTCGACCGGGACGCCGTACGCGACAGCCGCACCGGCGTGTACGCGGGCGTGATGTACGACGACTACGGCGCGCGCATCCCGCACATCCCCGGCGGCCGTACCCCCGAAGGCCTCGAGGGTTACCTCGTCAACGGCAGCGCGGGCAGTGTCGCCTCGGGGCGCGTGTCCTACACCTTCGGACTGCGCGGGCCCGCCGTCACCGTCGACACCGCCTGCTCCTCCTCGCTCGTCGCCCTCCACCTCGCCGCGCAGGCCCTGCGCGCCGGCGAGTGCGACCTGGCCCTGGCGGGCGGTGCGACCGTACTGGCCACGCCCACCATGTTCATCGACTTCTCGCGCCAGCGCGGCCTGGCCGCCGACGGACGCTGCAAGGCGTTCGCCGAGGCGGCCGACGGCACCGGCTTCGGCGAGGGCGCCGGCATGCTGCTCCTCCAGCGGCTCTCCGACGCCCGGCGCGAGGGCCGTACCGTCCTCGCCGTCGTCCGCGGCTCCGCCGTCAACCAGGACGGCGCCGGAAACGGTCTCACCGCGCCCAACGGCCCCGCCCAGCAACGCGTCATCCGTGCCGCCCTGCACAGCGCCCGGCTCACCGCCGACCAGGTCGACGCCGTCGAGGCGCACGGCACCGGCACCCGGCTCGGCGACCCCATCGAGGCAGAGGCCCTGCTCGCCACCTACGGCCGCGGCCGACCCGCGCACGCGCCCCTGCTGCTCGGCTCGCTGAAGTCCAACATCGGCCACGCCCAGGCCGCCGCCGGGGTGGCCGGGGTCATCAAGACCGTGCTGGCCCTGCGGCACGGCATCCTGCCCAGGACCCTGCACGCAGAGGTGCCCTCCACCCGTATCGACTGGTCGGCCGGCGAGGTCTCCCTGCTCAACGAGCACACCCCCTGGCCCGACCGGGCGGACGAACCGCGCCGCGCCGGTGTCTCCGCCTTCGGCGCCAGCGGCACCAACGCCCACGTCATCCTGGAGTCCCCGCCCGAGCCCGAGTCCGCCCCGGCGCGCCGGAAGGCTGCCCCCGGGACCCCGGGAACGCCGCCGTCCAAGCCCGCCGCCCCGGCGGCCGAGGTGAGCGAGACCGAGGCGGAAGAGACCGGGGTGAGCGGGGCCGACGCGAGCGGGACCGGGGTGAGCGGGGCCGACGCGGACGAGACCGACGCGAGCGGGACCGGGGCGCCCGCCCAGGACACCGGCCCCGTCTTCGCGGGCGGCACCGCCTGGACCCTTTCCGCCCGGGACGAGGCCACGCTGCGGGCCCAGGCACGGCGGCTTGCCGATCACCTCGACGGGCGCGGGCCGGGGAACCCCGACCCGGCCCTCGTGGCCGGTGTGCTCGCCCACCACCGGACCGCGTTCGCCCGACGGGCCGTCGTGCTCGGGGACGACGGCGACAGCCTGCGGCGCGGGCTCGAGGCGCTCGCCGCGGGCGAAGGCGCCGCGGGGCTGGTCACCGGGCGGGCCGTCGCCGGGCGCCGTACCGCGTTCCTCTTCACCGGGCAGGGCAGCCAGCGGCCCGGCACGGGACGGGAACTGTACGCGGCCCAGCCGGAGTTCGCCCGCGCACTCGACGAGATCTGCGAGGCGTTCGAGCCCCACCTGGCGCGCCCGCTGCGCGAGGTGATGTTCGCCGAGCCCGGCTCGGCCGATGCCGCGCTGCTGGACCGCACCGAGTACACCCAGCCCGCGCTGTTCGCACTCGAGGCCGCGCTCCACGCCCTCGTCACCTCCCGGGGCATTCGCCCCGACGCCGTGGCCGGCCACTCCGTCGGCGAGATCACCGCCGCCTACGTCGCCGGGGTCTTCCCGCTCGCCGACGCGGCCCGGCTCGTCGCCGCCCGCGGCCGCCTCATGGGCGAGCTGCCCGGGGGAGGCGCGATGGCCGCCCTGCAGGCGAGCGCAGAGGAAGTCCTGCCGCAACTGGCCGGCCGGGAGGCCGAGATCGACCTCGCCGCGGTCAACGGACCGGCCGCCGTCGTCGTCGCCGGAGACGAGGGCGCCGTCGCGGAACTGGTCGACCACTGGAAGAGCCGCGGCCGGGCCGCGAAGCGGCTGAAGGTCAGTCACGCCTTCCATTCGCCGCACATGGACGGCATGTTGACACAGTTCGCATCCGTCGCTCGCGGTCTCGACTACCGCGAGCCCAGGATTCCTCTCATGTCGAACCTGACCGGAGAGCTCGCCGCGGGCGACGCGCTGTGCGGCGCGGACCACTGGGTCCGTCACGCGCGCCGGCCGGTGCGGTTCCTCGACGGTCTGCGCGCGCTGCGCGCCGACGGCATCGACACCTTCGTCGAACTCGGCCCGGACGCCGTGCTCACCGCCATGAGCCGCACCATCCTCGACACGGACGCGGCGGACGGCGACGGCGCCGCGCTCACCCTGCCCGTGCTGCGCCGCGGCCGGCCGGAGGCCGCCGCGTTCGACCGGGCCGTCGCCACCGCCTACGTCAACGGCCTGCCCGCGCGGCTGGCCCCCGTCCCGGAACCGGGAGCCGCCACGGCCCTGGCCGCCGAACTGCCCACGTACGCCTTCCGGCGCACCCGGCACTGGCTGGACGCGCCCGCGCCCCAGGCCCCGCTCACCTCCGCCGGGGTGGACCCCGCCGGCCATCCGCTGCTCGCCGCCGCCGTCGAACTCCCCGACGCGCAGGGCACCGTGTGGACCGCCACGCTGTCCACCCGCACCCACCCGTGGCTGGCCGAGCACACGCTCGCGGGACGCCCCGTCGTCCCCGGCACGGCGCTGCTGGAACTCGCCCTCACCGCGGCCGGTGACGACGCCCGGATCGCCGAACTGACCTTCGAGAACCCTCTTGTGCTGCCCGGCGACGCGCCCGTGCGGCTGCGCGTGCGGCTCGGCCCCGCCGAGGCCGACGGCTCACGCCCGGTCAGCGTGCACTCCGCCCCGGCCGCCGCCGGCGCCCCCTGGACTCCCCATGCCACGGGCCGCACCGAGCCCGCCACGACAGGAGACCACCGGGACCACGGAGACCACGATGATCTCGAAGCCTTCGCCGACCTGACCGGCGAGTGGCCGCCGCCCGGTGCAGAAGCCGTCTCCCTCGACGAGGAGCACGAGCGCTTCGCCGCCGCCGGCATCGGCTACGGGCCCGCCTTCCAGGGCCTGCGGGCCACCTGGCGGGTCGGCACCGACGTCCACGCGTACGCCGCCCTGCCCGAACCGGAGGCCGCAGAGGCCGCCGCGTACGGGCTGCACCCCGCGCTGCTCGACGCCGCCCTGCACGCCGTCACCGCCGGCCGGGAGGACGCCCACGGACTCGTGCCCTTCTCCTGGACCGGCGTCACCCTGTACGCGCGGGGCGCCGACGCCCTGCGGATACGGATCTCCCCGGCCGGGCCCGACGCCGTCACGGTCACCGCCGCCGACCCCGCCGGCCGGCCCGTCCTCGCCGCGCGTTCCCTCGCGCTGCGCCGGGCCGCCACCGACCGCGTCGCCGCCGCGCCCACCGCACAGCCACCGCTGCTGCGCCCCACCTGGACGCCGCTCGACGCCGGCTCCGCAACGCCGGAGCAGGCCACCTGGTACCTCCTGGGCGACCACGAACCGGCCCTCGCCGAAGCCCTGGCCGCCAACGGATCGACCGTACTCGCCGCCGCCGACCCGGCCGGCGTACCGGCCACCGGCGCGGCGCACGTCCTGGCCGACCTGCGCGGCGCGGACGACCCGCACCTGGCCGGTCACCGGGCCCTGGCGCTCGCCCAGGCCTGGCTGGCCGCCGAACACCCCGCGCCGGCCCGTCTCACCGTCCTCACCCACGGCGCCGTCGACGCCGCCGGCCCCGTCACCGACCCGGCCGCCGCCGTGGTCTGGGGCCTGCTGCGCTCCGCACAGGCCGAACACCCGGGCCGCTTCGCCCTGGTGGACATCGACGAGGACCCGGCCTCCTACGCCGCCCTGCCCGCGGCGCTCACCCGCCGCGACGAGGCGGACCAGCTCGCCCTGCGCGCCGGAGTCCCGCACGCCCCGGCCGTCGTCCGCGCCGAAGGCGCCGCCGTCGCCCTCGGCTGGAACCCCGACGGCACGGTGCTCGTCACCGGCGGCACCGGCGGCCTCGGCGCCGCCGTCGCCCGCCACCTGGTCACCACGCACGGCGTACGCCACCTTCTGCTGACCAGCCGGCGCGGACCGGACGCCCCCGGGGCCGCCCGCCTGACCGCCGAACTCGCCGCAGCGGGCGCCACCGCCGTGGTCGCCGCCTGCGACGCCGCCGACAGCACCGCCCTCGCCGCTCTCCTCGCCCGCATCCCCGCCGACCACCCGCTCACCGGCGTGGTCCACACCGCGGGCGTGCTCGACGACGGTCTGCTCACCGCCCAGGACCCCGCCCGCCTCGACGCCGTACTGCGGCCCAAGGCCGACGCGGTCCGGGTCCTGCACGATCTCACCCGGGAGCTGGAGCTCGACGCGTTCGTGCTGTTCTCCTCCGCCGCGGGCATCCTCGGCAGCGCCGGACAGGCCACCTACGCCGCGGCCAACGCCCACCTGGACGCCTTCGCCTCCTGGCGACGGGCCCAGGGCCTGCCCGCCACCTCCCTCGCCTGGGGCCCATGGGCAGGCGACGGCATGGCCGGCGAACTGACCGGCGCCGACGCCGCCCGGCTGCGCCGCAGCGGGCTCGTCGCCCTCCGCCCCGAGGAGGCGCTCGCCCTCTTCGACGAGGCCTGCGCCCGGGAGGAAACGGTCCTGCTGCCACTGCGGTTCGACCCGGCGGCCGCCCGCGGCGCGGGCCGCGAACTTCCCCCGGTGCTGCGCACCCTGGCCGCACCGACGGCCCGCCGCCCGGCAGCGGCCGGCACCGAGGCCAAGGCCGTCACCTCCGGACCGCGCCGCGCCGCGCTCGCCGACCGGGTCGCGGGCCTGCCCCGCGGCGAACGCGCCGCGCTCGTCCTCGAACTCGTACGCACCGAGGTCGCGGCCGTACTCGGCCACGCGAGCCCGGCCGGGATCCCGGCCGACCGCAGCTTCAAGGAAGCCGGCTTCGACTCGCTCACCGCCGTCGAACTGCGCAACCGGCTCACGGCCGCGACCGGCCTTCGGCTGACCGCGACCCTCGTCTTCGACCACCCGACGCCGCTGGCCCTCGCCGCACACCTCGACGAGGAACTGCCCGGCGCGGAGGCCGCCGTACTCGACCTGCTCGGACAGCTCGCAGAGGCCACCGCCCGGGCCGACCTCGACGAGGCCGCCCGGCAGGCCGTCACAGGACGGCTCAGGGCACTGATCGACGGACTCGGCAGCGCCGCCGGGACACCGGAGACCGGCGCCCCCGACCCCGGCACACCGGACACCGGCAACGTCACCGAACTACTCCATTCCGCCTCCGACGACGAGCTGTTCCAGCTGCTCGACAGCGGCTTCCGCACTGCGTGAAGCCCGGCACCGACACCTCCAGGGGAGAGCTGTGTCCGCAAACGACGCCCACAAGGAAGCCACCGGCAACGAAGTCCGGCTCCGCGACTATCTGCGC
The DNA here is from genome assembly GCF_042802855.1 of Streptomyces sp. NPDC057445. Taxonomy (NCBI): domain Bacteria; kingdom Bacillati; phylum Actinomycetota; class Actinomycetes; order Kitasatosporales; family Streptomycetaceae; genus Streptomyces; species Streptomyces sp. NPDC057445. The sequence goes on from NZ_JBHVDH010000019.1 coordinate 70,125, forward strand.
CGCGCCATGGCAGAACTGCACGAGACCCGAGAGAAGCTGCGCGAGGCCGAGGAGCGCGGCAGCGAACCCGTCGCGATTGTGGGGATGGCGTGCCGTTTCCCGGGTGGGGTGGGTTCGCCCGAGGGTTTGTGGGATCTGGTGGTTTCGGGTGCGGATGCGGTGTCGCCGTTTCCGGGGGACCGGGGCTGGGATGTGGAGGGGTTGTTCGATCCGGTGCCGGGTGTGGCGGGTCGGTCGTATGTGCGGGAGGGGGGTTTTCTGCACGGGGCGGGGGAGTTCGATGCGGGCTTCTTCGGTATTTCGCCGCGTGAGGCGGTGGCGATGGATCCGCAGCAGCGGTTGTTGCTGGAGACGTCGTGGGAGGCGTTGGAGCGGGCGGGGGTGCCGGCGTCCTCGTTGCGTGGTTCGCGCACCGGCGTCTTCGTCGGCTCGATGTACCACGACTACGGCACCGGCCGGCCGGCCTCCGACGACGACGCGGGCGGCTACGCCGGCACCGGCACGTCCGGCAGTGTCGTCTCCGGCCGTATTTCCTATGCGCTGGGCCTGGAGGGTCCGGCGGTGACCGTCGACACGGCCTGCTCGTCGTCGCTGGTCGCGCTGCATCTGGCGGCCCAGTCGCTGCGGGCGGGGGAGTGCGACCTGGCCCTGGCCGGCGGCGTCACCGTCATGGCCACCCCCAATACCTTCGTGGAGTTCTCGCAGCAGCGGGGGTTGGCTGCGGACGGGCGTTGCAAGGCGTTCTCGGACGGTGCTGATGGCACGGGCTGGGCCGAGGGTGTGGGTGTGCTGTTGGTGGAGCGTTTGTCGGACGCGGTGCGTCGTGGGCATCGGGTGCTGGCGGTGGTGCGTGGTTCGGCGGTGAATCAGGACGGTGCGAGCAATGGGCTGACGGCGCCGAGCGGTCCGTCGCAGCAGCGGGTGATCCGGGCGGCGTTGGAGAGCGCGGGTCTGGGTGCTGGTGATGTGGACGTGGTCGAGGCGCACGGGACGGGCACGCGGTTGGGTGATCCGATCGAGGCGCAGGCGTTGCTGGCGACGTACGGTCGGCGGCCTGTGGGTGCGGAGCCGTTGTGGCTGGGGTCGTTGAAGTCGAACATCGGTCATGCGCAGGCGGCTGCGGGTGTGGGTGGTGTCATCAAGATGGTGATGGCGCTGCGGGAGGGTGTGCTGCCCAGGACGCTGCATGTGGATGCACCGTCGTCGGAGGTGGACTGGGATGCGGGTGCGGTTTCGCTGCTGACGGAGCGGCGGGAGTGGCCCGAGACGGGGCGGGTGCGTCGGGCGGGTGTGTCGTCGTTCGGTGTGAGTGGCACGAACGCGCACGTGATCCTGGAGCAGGCGCCCGTGCTTGAGCCGGTCGAGGAGCCGGTGACGCGGGAACTCCCCGTCGTCCCCCTCGTCCTCACCGCCAGGTCCGAAGCCGCATTGCACGGCCAGCAGGCCCGCATCGGCGCCCGCCTGGCCCAGGACAACGGACCGCGCCCGCTGGACGTGGCCTACAGCCTCGCCACCGGCCGCTCCATGCTGGAGCACCGCTCGGTGACGCTCAACTCCACGCGGATCGAGGGTGTTGTCTCGGCCGGTGGTCGTCGGGTGTTGGTGTTCCCGGGTCAGGGGACGCAGTGGGTGGGTATGGGCGCGGGCTTGTTGGAGTCCTCGCCGCTGTTCGCGGCTCGGCTTGGTGAGTGTGCTGAGGCGTTGGCGCCGTTTGTGGACTTCGATGTGGTCGAGGTGGTGCGTGGGGGCCGTGAGCTGGACCGGGTGGATGTGGTCCAGCCGGTGACCTGGGCGGTGATGGTTTCCCTGGCGGCGTTGTGGCGTTCGCTGGGTGTGGTGCCGGATGCGGTGGTGGGCCACTCGCAGGGTGAGATCGCTGCCGCTGCCGTCTCGGGTGCGTTGTCGCTGGAGGATGCGGCGCGGGTGGTGGCGCTTCGGGCGCGGGTGATCGGGCGGGAGCTGGCGGGGCTGGGTGGTATGGCTTCCATTCCGCTGCCGCAGGCCCGGGTCGAGGAGCGGCTGGAAGCGTGGTCGGGGCGGTTGGGTGTGGCGGCGGTCAACGGGCCCTCGAGCACGGTGATCGCGGGGGATGCGGACGCGATTGTCGAGTTCGTGGCTGTGTGCCGGGAGGAGGGCATCAGGGCGCGTCAGGTGCCGGTGGACTACGCCTCTCATTCGGCTCATGTGGAGCGTATCGAGGCCGAGCTGGCGAAGGTGCTGGCACCGATCGTCCCGCGCCGGGCGGAGGTCCCGTTCTACTCGACCGTCGAGGGCGGTCTCGTCACGGACACGACGGTGCTGGATGCGGGCTATTGGTATCGCAATCTGCGGCACCCGGTGCGTTTCGAGGACACGGTACGGAGCCTCATCGAGGACGGCTTCGGCACCTTTGTGGAGTCCAGTGCGCATCCGGTGCTGACCATGGGCATCGAGGAGACCGCCGAGGACGCGGGTGTGGATGCGCTGGTCAGTGGTTCGCTGCGCCGTGACGAGGGCGGTCTGGAACGCTTGCTCACCTCGGCTGCCGAGCTGTTCGTCCGCGGCACCGACATCGACTGGGCGGCCCTCTTCGAAGGCACCGGCGCCCGCCACGCCGACCTGCCCACCTACCCCTTCCAACGCGAGCACTACTGGCACGAACCCGCCACCCCCGCCACCACCACCCACACCGAGTCCACCGGCACCGAACCGTCCGGCACCGCAGGCACCGCAGGCACCGCAGGCACCCTCTCCTACCGCATCAACTGGAAGAGCCTGCGCAGTGACGACCCGGCCACCCGTCTCTCCGGCCGCTGGCTGCTGATCCTCCCCGAGCCGCTGACCGGCTCCGGGACCGCCGGCCTCGCCCGCCAGGCCCTGACCGACCGCGGCGCCACCGTCGAAACGCTCGTCGTGGACCCCGCCGGCGCCGACCGGTCCCTGCTGCGCGCCCGCCTCGCCGAGGCCGCCGACCGGGCCGGCACCGAGCCGCTGAGCGGCATCCTCTCGATGCTCGCCCTCGCCGAGGGCGAGCACCCGGACCACCCGGCCCTCCCGCTCGGCCTCGCCGCAACCCTCACCCTCACCCAGGCCGCCGCGGACGCCGGCACGAAGGCGCGCCTGTGGGCCGTCACCGCCGGTGCCGTCGCCGTGTCCCCGGCCGAGTCACCGTCCGCCCAGCAGGCCCAGATCTGGGGCTTCGGCCGGGTCGCCGCCCTCGAACTGCCCGCATGCTGGGGCGGTCTGGTCGACCTGCCGACGGCCGCGGACGCCCGCGCCTTCCAGCAGCTGACCACCGTCCTCGCCGCCCCCGGTGCGGACGACCAGGTCGCCGTGCGAGGCTCCGGCATCTACGGCCGCCGCCTCGTCCAGGCCCCGGCCGGCCCCGCCCCCGCCGGCGCCCGCCGGCACGGCACCGCGCTCGTGATCGGCGACATCGCCGCCGTCGCGGGACCCCTGGCCCGCCGACTGCTGAGCGCGGGCGCCGAGCGGATCGTTCTCGCCGGGCTGACCGGCGGCCTCCAGCAGGAACTCGGCGGCACGCTCGCCGACATCGCGGACCGCACCACCGTCGTGCCCTGCGACCTCACCGACGACACCGCGCTGCGCGAGCTCCTCGCCCGGCACACACCGGCCGCCGTCTGCGTCGCCCCGCCCACGGCGCCTCTGACCACGCTCACCGAGACCACGATGGAAGGCTTCGCCGCCTCCGTCACCGCCAAGACCGACCTCGCCGCCCGCCTCGACACGCTCCTCGAGGACGACGCACCGGACACGTTCGTCGTCTTCTCCTCCGTCGCCGGCGTGTGGGGCGGCGCGGGCCAGGGCGGCTACGCGGCCGGCACGGCCTACCTGGACGCACTCGCCGAGCGCCGCAGAGGCCGTGGCCTGTCCGCCACCTCCGTCGCCTGGACACCCTGGCGGAGTGCCGTCGCCGGACCCGCCGCGGAACAGCTGCGCCGCACCGGCCTGACCTTCCTCGACCCCGAGCGGGCCCTCGACGTGCTCGACGGGATCGTCGGCCGCGGCGAGACCGGTGTCGCCGTCGCCGACATCGACTGGGACCGGTTCGCCCCCGCCTACACGGCCGCCCGCCCCTCGATGCTCCTCGACGAACTGCCCGCCGTACGGCTCCTGCGGGCTGCCGAGCGGGCCGCGGCGGAGGAACAGGGCCCCGCCACCGGCCTCGCCGCCGTCCTGCGCGGCAGGTCCGACCAGGAGCAGCAGCGTGAGCTGGTGCGGCTCGTCCGCTCGCACGTCGCCGCCGTACTCGGCCACGCATCGCCCGACGGCATCTCGCCCGACCGGGCGTTCAAGGAGCTCGGCTTCAACTCGGTGACCGCCGTCGAGCTTCGCAACCGGCTGCGTGAGGCCACCGGACTCGACCTGTCGGCCTCCCTCGTCTTCGACCACCCCACCACCGCCTCCGTCGCCCGCCACCTCAAGGAGCTGGCGGGCGGCACCGACGGGGCCGCGGGCGCCGCCGGCGCGTTCGCCACCGCCCCGGCCGGCGGGGACGCCGAGCCCATCGCCGTCGTATCCATGGCCTGCCGCTTCCCCGGCGGCATCAACACCCCCGACGAACTGTGGCAGTTGGTGATGCACGGCGGCGACGCCATCACCACGTTCCCCACCAACCGAGGCTGGGACCTGGAGGGCCTCTACGACCCGGACCCCGACGCCAAGGGCCGTACCTATGTCCGCGAAGGCGGCTTCCTCCACGAGGCCCCCGACTTCGACCCCGAGTTCTTCGGCATCTCGCCCCGCGAGGCCCTCGCCATGGACCCCCAGCAGCGGCTCCTGCTGGAGACCGCGTGGGAGGCGTGCGAGCGCGCGGGATTCGACCCGAACGTGCTGCGCGGCAGCCGCACCGGCGTCTTCGTCGGCACCAACGGCCAGCACTACATGCCGCTGCTGCAGAACGGTGAGGAGGACTTCGAGGGCTACCTCGGCACCGGAAACTCCGCCAGCGTCATGTCCGGCCGGCTCTCCTACGTGTTCGGCCTCGAAGGCCCGGCCGTCACCGTCGACACCGCCTGCTCGGCCTCCCTGGTGGCCCTGCACCTCGCCGTCCAGTCGCTGCGCCGCGGCGAGTGCGGCATGGCCCTCGTCGGCGGCGCGACCGTCATGTCCACCCCCGAGATGCTGGTCGAGTTCTCCCGCCAGCGCGTCATGTCGCCCACCGGCCGCTCACGCGCCTTCGCCGCCTCCGCCGACGGCGTCGCCCTCGGCGAGGGCGCGGGCATGCTGCTCGTCGAGCGGCTCTCCGACGCCGTACGCAACGGGCACCCGGTGCTCGCCGTCATCCGTGGCTCCGCCGTCAACCAGGACGGCGCCAGCAACGGTCTCACCGCCCCCAACGGCCCCTCCCAGCAGCGGGTCATCCGCCAGGCCCTGGCCGACGCCGGCCTGCGCCCCTCCGACATCGACGCCGTCGAGGCCCACGGCACCGGCACCGAACTCGGCGACCCCATCGAGGCCCAGGCCGTCCTCGCCACCTACGGCGACGGCCGCCCGGCCGGCGACCCGCTGTGGCTCGGCTCGGTGAAGTCCAACATCGGCCACACCCAGGCCGCCGCCGGCGTCGCCGGTGTCATCAAGATGGTGCTCGCGCTGCGCGGCCACACCCTGCCCCGCACCCTGCACGTCGACGAGCCCACCCCCCGGGTCGACTGGTCCGCCGGCGCCGTGTCCCTGCTCACCGAGGACATCGCGTGGCCCGAGCGGGACGACCCGCGCCGCGCCGCCGTCTCTGCCTTCGGCATCAGCGGCACCAACGCGCACGTCATCCTCGAAGAGGCACCCCGCCCCGACAGCCTGGCCGCCGCTCCCGCCCCCGGACAGGGCACCGGCGAGTCCTCCGACTGGTGGGAGGAGGTCACCGTCCCGCTGCTGCTGTCCGCCCGCTCCGAAACGGCCCTGCGCGCACAGGCGGCCCGGCTGCGCGCCGGCCTCGTCGAACACCCCGGCACCCACCCCGCCGATGCCGGCTACACCCTGATGACGGCACGTTCACGCTTCGAGCACCGCGCCGCCGTCATCGGCGAGAGCCGCGAGGAACTCCTCGACGCCCTCAACTCCCTCGCCCAGGACCGGCCGCACCTCGCCGTACTGCGCGGCACCGCCGGACCCGGCGACCGCGTCGCGTTCGTCTTCCCCGGACAGGGCTCCCAGTGGCCCGCGATGGCCGACGGGCTGCTCGAGCGCTCCTCCGCCTTCCGCGAGAGCGCGCTCGCCTGCGACACCGCACTGCGCGCCTATCTCGACTGGTCCGTCATGGACGTGCTCCGGCAGGTGCCGGGCGCGCCGTCGCTCAGCCGCGTCGACGTCGTCCAGCCCGTGCTGTTCACCATGATGGTGTCGCTGGCCGCCGCCTGGCGCTCCATAGGCGTCCACCCCTCGGCGGTCGTCGGCCACTCCCAGGGCGAGATCGCCGCGGCCTACGTCTGCGGCGGCCTCTCCCTCGACGACGCGGCCCGTATCGTCGCGCTGCGCAGCCAGGCCTGGCTGACGCTGGCCGGCAAGGGCGGCATGATCGCCGTCTCCCTGTCCGCCGGTGAACTGCGGGCCCGTCTCGAACGGTTCGGCGACCGGCTGTCCGTGGCCGCCGTCAACAGCCCCGGCACCGCGGCCGTGGCGGGCGAGCCGGAAGCACTGCGCGAACTCCTCGAAGAGCTCACCGCCGAAGGTGTGCACGCCCGGGCCATCCCCGGCGTCGACACCGCCGGACACTCCGCCCAGGTCGACGCGCTGAAGGACCACCTCATGGAGGTCCTCGCCCCGGTGTCCCCGCGGACCGGGGAGATCCCGTTCTACTCCACCGTCACCGGCGGGCTGCTCGACACCAGCGGCCTGGACCGCGCGTACTGGTACCGCAACATGCGCGAGCCCGTCGAGTTCGAGCAGGCCACCCGCGCCCTCATCGCCGACGGTCACGAGGTCTTCCTCGAGCCCAGCCCGCACCCGATGCTCGCCACCTCCCTGCAGGAGACCACCGCGGACGCGGGCTGCCGGGCCGCCGTGCTCGGCACCCTGCGCCGCGAGAAGGGCGGCCCCCGCTGGTTCGGCGCGGCCCTGGGCATGGCCCACATCAGCGGCGTCGAGATCGACGCGGACGCCCTCTTCGGCGCCGGTTCCCGCCGCGTCGACCTGCCCACGTATCCGTTCCAGCGCGAGCGCTACTGGTACAACGCGCCCGCACGCCGCGGCGACGTGTCCGCCATCGGCCTCCAGCAGGCCGGGCACCCGCTGCTCGGCGGCGGAGTCGAACTGCCCGAGAGCGGCGCGGTCGTCTACACCGCCCACCTCGGCGCCGACACCCGGCCCTGGCTGGCCGAGCACGCCCTCATGGGCACTGTCCTGCTGCCGGGCGCGGCCCTGATGGACCTCGCCCTGTGGGCGGGCCGCGAGGCCGGCTGCGGCCGTCTCGACGAGCTGATCCTCCAGGCCCCCGTCGTCCTTCCCGACAACGGAGCCGTCGAGCTGCGCCTCCTCGTCGGGGAAGCCGGTGACGACGGCCGGCGCACCCTCACCGTCCACTCCCGCGAGGCGGGCGCCGCCCCAGGCTCCCCGTGGCACCGTCACGCGGAAGCCCTCGTCGCCCCCGTCCAGGGCGCTGAGCCGCCCGCCACGGGACCCGCCGTCTGGCCCCCGGCCGCCGCCGTGCCAGCGGAGCGCGGCGAACCCGACGCCTTCTACGAGGAGTTCAGCGCCCGCGGCTACGACTACGGCCCGCTGTTCCGCGGCTTCGGCACCGGCTGGAACGAGGACACGGCCGTCCACGCGGAGGTCGCCCTCCCGCCGCAGGCCGGCGACGGAACCGCCGGCTTCGGCATCCACCCGGCCCTCCTCGACGCCGCCCTCCAGGCCATGAGCCTCGGCGCGTTCTTCCCCGACGACGGCCGGGCCCGCATGCCGTTCGCCGTCCGAGGCGTACGCCTGTACGCGGAGGGCGCCGACCGGCTGCGCGTCACCATCTCCCCGCTCGGCGAGGAGGCGGTCCGCCTGCGCTGCACCGACGACACCGGGCGCCCCGTGCTCGACATCGACGAGCTCGTCGTCCGCACGGTCTCCGACGAGCAGCTCGCCGTCGCCGACGCCCAGGGCCGCGCCAGGCTCAACGGCTCCCTTTACGAGGTCGAATGGCCGCAGCTGCCCGTCCCCACCGCCCTGCCCGTACGCCGGCTGGCCGTCGTCGGCGAGGACCACGCCAAGGTCATCGCGGCCATGGAGGGCGCCGGCAGCGACTGCGACTGGTACCCCGACCTGGCGTCGCTCATCGCCGCCACCGGGGACGGCCCGGCGCCCGACACCGTCGCCGTCTCCTTCCCGCGCCGCCCCTGCCCCGGCGCGTCCGCCGTCCATGACACCGCCCACCGGGCCCTGGACCTCGCCCAGAGCTGGCTGGCCGCCGGCGAGGGGCTGTCCGGCACCACCCTTGCCCTGGTCACCCGCGGCGCCGTCGCCGCCGGGCCCGGCGAGCACGTCACCGACCCGGTCGCGGCCACCGTGTGGGGCCTGATCCGCTCCGCCCAGTCGGAGGAGCCCGGCCGCTTCGTCCTGCTCGACACGGACACCGACACCGTCAACGGCACCGCCCTGGCCGCCGCGCTCGCCTGCGGCGAAGCCCAGGCCGCCGTCCGTGGCACCGCCGTCCGCGTCCCCCGGCTCGCCCGGAGCGCCGACGGGACCGCCCGAGGCGACCTGCTCGTACCGCCGGCGGACACCCCCGCGTGGCGGCTCGCCACCAGCGGCACCGGAACCATGGAAGGCCTCCGGCTCACCCCGGCGCCCGACACCCTGGCCGCCCTCGGGGAAGGCCAGGTCCGTATCGCCGTCCGCGCCGCGGGCCTCAACTTCCGCGACACGCTCATCGCCCTCGGCATGTACCCGGGCGAAGGCGTCATGGGCGCGGAAGGCGCCGGCATCGTCACCGAGGTCGGCCCCGGCGTGACCTCCGTCGCTCCCGGCGACCGGGTCCTGGGCATGTGGACCGGCGGATTCGGCCCCTACGCGGTCGCCGACCACCGGATGGTCGCCCCGATCCCGGACGGCTGGACCTACACCGAAGCCGCCTCCGTGCCGGCCGTGTTCCTCACCGCCCAGTACGCACTCACCCGCCTGGCCCACGCCCGGCCCGGACAGTCGCTGCTGATCCACGCGGCGGCCGGCGGTGTCGGCATGGCCGCCCTCCAGCTCGCCCGCCACCACGGCCTGACCGTGTACGCCACGGCCGGCACCGGAAAGTGGGACACCCTGCGCCGCCTCGGCCTCGCCGACGAGGCCATCTCCAACTCCCGCACCACCCAGTTCGCAGAGGAGTTCCTGGCGGAGACCGGCGGCCGGGGCGTGGACATCGTCCTCAACTCCCTCGCCGGCGAATTCGTCGACGCGTCGCTGCGGCTGCTGCCACGCGGCGGCCACTTCCTGGAGCTCGGCAAGGCAGACGTCCGCGACCCGCAGGCCGTCGCCGCCGGCCATCCCGGCACCGTCTACCAGGCGTTCGACCTGGTCCAGGCCGGTCCGGACGCCGTGGGCGAGATGCTCGGGGAACTGCTCGCGCTCTTCCGGGCCGGCGTCCTGAAGCCCCTGCCGCACACCGCGTACGAGATCCGCAACGCCCGCGAGGCCTTCCGCACCCTCAGCCAGGCCCGGCACACCGGCAAGCTCGTCCTCACCATGCCGCCGTCCTTCGGGCCTTACGGCACCGTGCTGGTCACCGGTGGCACCGGCACCCTCGGCAGCGCCGTGGCCCGGCACCTGGTCACCCGGCACGGCGTACGCCACCTCGTGCTCGCCGGACGCAAGGGCCTCGATGCCGGGGGCGCCCCCGAACTCGCCGCCGAACTGGGCGGACTCGGCGCCGACGTCACCGTACGGGCCTGCGACGCGGGCGACCGCGAGCAGCTCGCCGCGCTCCTGGCCGGCATCCCGGCGGACCGGCCGCTGACCGCGGTCGTCCACACCGCCGGCGTCCTCGCCGACGGCACCGTGCCCACCCTCACCGCGGACGGGCTCGACACCGTCCTGCACCCCAAGGTCGACGCCGTGCTCAACCTGCACGACCTGACCCGCGACCTCGACCTGTCGGCGTTCGTCCTGTACTCGTCGTCCTCCGCGCTGTTCGGCAGCCCCGGCCAGGGCGGCTACGCGGCCGCCAACGCCTTCCTCGACGCCTTCGCCGGCTACCGGCGCTCCCTCGGCCTGCCCGCCGTGTCACTCGCCTGGGGCCTGTGGTCCAGCAGCAGCCGGATGGCCGGACACCTCGACCAGAGCGGGATGCAGCGGCGTCTCGCCCGCGGCGGCGTCATGCCGCTCACCGACGCCGAAGGCCTCGCGCTCTTCGACGCGGCCCGGACGGCCGACACCCCGCTGCAGGTCCCGATCCGGCTCAACCACGCGGCGCTGCGCGCCGCCGGACCCGTCCCCGCCTTCCTCAGCGGCCTCGTCGGCGGCACGGACGACGAGGACGGCCCGGACCGGCGGACCGCCCCGGCCGGCACCCTCGCCGACCGGCTCGCCCAACTGCCCGCCGAGGAACAGGAGGAACTGATCCTCGACGCGGTACGCATGCACGCCGCGGCCGTCCTCGGCCACGGCGGACCGGAGAGCATCGTCACCGACCGCGCCTTCAAGGAACTCGGCTTCGACTCCCTCACCGCGGTCGAGATGCGCAACCGGCTGGCCGCCGCCACCGGCCTGCGCCTGGCCGCCACGCTGGTCTTCGACCACCCGACCCCGGCGGCGCTCGCGACGCACCTGCGCCGCGAACTGACCCCAGAGGACGACGGGGCCGCACCCGTCGCCGACGCCCGCGCCGGCTCCGTCACGGCGGAACTCGACCGGCTGGAAGCCCTGTTCGGCGCCCTCGCCGGACAGGCCGCCGACGGCACCGCGACCCCCGACGAGACCGCGCACAAGGAGATCGCGGGCCGTCTCGCCGCCCTCACCGGCCTGTGGAACGGAATCGGCAACGGGAGCGGCGACGGAACCGGCGACGGAGGCGGCGTCACGGGTCCCGGAGCGGCGAAGGGCGAATCGGTGGCCGAGTCCATCGAGGACGCCGACGACGACGAGATCTTCGCATTCATCGACGAGCGGTTCTGAACCGCACAGCACGTGACGGGTGACGACACATGGCGAACGAGGACAAGCTCCGCGAGTACCTGAAGCGGGCCACGACCGAACTGCACCGGACCAGCGAACGCCTCAAGGAACTCGAGGCAAGGGCCCACGAGCCCATCGCGATCGTCGGCATGGCCTGCCGCTTCCCCGGCGGCGTCGACTCCCCGGAGGCGCTGTGGGACCTGGTCTCCACCGCCACCGACGCGGTCTCCCCGCTGCCCGGCGACCGCGGCTGGGACGTCGACGGCCTGTACGACCCCGACCCGGACACGGCCGGCCGCACCTACTGCCGCGAAGGCGGCTTCCTGCAGTCCGCCGGCGCCTTCGACCCGGCCTTCTTCGGCATCTCGCCGCGTGAGGCGGTGGCGATGGACCCCCAGCAGCGCCTGCTGCTGGAGACCTCCTGGGAGGCCCTGGAACGGGCCGGGGTCGACCCGAGCTCGCTGCGCGGCTCCCGCACCGGCGTCTTCGTCGGCGCCTGGGACGGCGGCTACACCTCCGGCGTCCACGAGCCCTCGGCGCAGCTCGAAGGCGACCTGCTCACCGGAGGCGTCGTCAGCTTCACCTCGGGCCGCATCTCGTACACGCTGGGTCTCGAAGGCCCGTCCGTGACCGTCGACACGGCCTGCTCGTCCTCGCTGGTCGCCCTGCACCAGGCCGCCCGGTCGCTGCGCGAGGGCGAATGCGACCTGGCCCTGGCCGGCGGCGTCACCGTCATGTCCACCCCGGCCGTCTTCGTCCAGTTCGCGCGCCAGCGCGGCCTGGCCGCCGACGGGCGCTGCAAGGCCTTCGCGGACGCGGCCGACGGCTTCGGCCCCGGCGAGGGCGCCGGCATCCTCCTCGTGGAGCGGCTCTCCGACGCGATACGCAAGGGCCACCGCGTGCTGGCCGTGCTGCGCGGCTCCGCCGTCAACCAGGACGGCGCCAGCAACGGCCTCACCGCCCCCAGCGGCGCCGCCCAGCAGCGCGTCATCCGGCAGGCGCTCGCCGACGCCCGGGTCACCGCGGCCGACGTGGACGCCGTCGAGGCACACGGCACCGGCACGAGGCTCGGCGACCCGATCGAGGTCCACGCCCTGATGGACACGTACGGCAGCGCCCACAGCGCCGAACGGCCCCTGTGGCTGGGGTCGTTGAAGTCGAACATCGGGCACACACAGGCGGCTGCGGGTGTGGGTGGTGTCATCAAGATGGTGATGGCGCTGCGGGAGGGTGTGCTGCCCAGGACGCTGCATGTGGATGCACCGTCGTCGGAGGTGGACTGGGATGCGGGTGCGGTTTCGCTGCTGACGGAGCGGCGGGAGTGGCCCGAGACGGGGCGGGTGCGTCGTGCGGGTGTGTCGTCGTTCGGTGTGAGTGGCACGAACGCGCACGTGATCCTGGAGCAGGCGCCCGTGCTTGAGCCGGTCGAGGAGCCGGTGACACGGGAACTTCCCGTCGTACCGCGGATCGTGTCGGCCCGCTCCAAGAAGGCGCTGCGCGCGCAGGCCGACAGGCTCGGCTCCTGGCTGGAGCGCGAGAGCGGCCTGCGGCCGCTGGACGTGGCCTGGAGCCTGGCGGCCTCGCGCTCGGTGTTCGACCACCGGCAGGTCACGCTCGGGACGGTCACGATCGAGGACGTGGCAACCGCGACCGGTCGTCGGGTGTTGGTGTTCCCGGGTCAGGGGACGCAGTGGGTGGGTATGGGTGCGGGGCTGTTGGAGTCGTCGCCGGTGTTCGCGGCACGGCTTGGCGAGTGTGCTGAGGCGTTGGCGCCGTTTGTGGACTTCGATGTGGTCGAGGTGGTGCGTGGGGGCCGTGAGCTGGACCGGGTGGATGTGGTCCAGCCGGTGACCTGGGCGGTGATGGTGTCGCTGGCGGCGTTGTGGGGTTCGCTGGGTGTGGTGCCGGATGCGGTGGTGGGTCATTCGCAGGGGGAGATCGCTGCCGCCGCCGTCTCGGGCGTGTTGTCGTTGGAGGATGCGGCGCGGGTGGTGGCGCTTAGGGCGCGGGTGATCGGGCGGGAGCTGGCGGGGCTGGGTGGTATGGCTTCCATTCCGCTGCCGCAGGCGCGGGTGGTGGAGCGGCTCGGCTCGTGGTCCGGGCGGTTGGGTGTGGCTGCGGTCAACGGGCCGTCGAGCACGGTGATCGCGGGGGATGCGGACGCGGTCGTGGAGTTCGTCGCCGGATGCCGCGCCGAGGGCATCAGGGCGCGTCAGGTGCCGGTGGACTACGCCTCTCATTCGGCTCATGTGGAGCGGATCGAGGCCGAGCTGGCGAAGGTGCTGGCACCGATCGTCCCGCGCCGGGCGGAGGTCCCGTTCTACTCGACCGTCGAGGGCGGTCTCGTCACGGATACGACGGTGCTGGATGCGGGGTATTGGTATCGCAATCTGCGGCACCCGGTGCGTTTCGAGGAGACCGTGCGGGCGCTGCTGGGCAAGGGCTTCGGCACGTTTGTGGAGTCCAGTGCGCATCCGGTGCTGACCATGGGTATCGAGGAGACCGCCGAGGAGGCGGGTGTGGATGCGCTGGTCAGTGGTTCGCTGCGCCGTGACGAGGGCGGTCTGGAACGCTTCCTGACCTCGGCGGCGGAGCTGTTCGTCCGCGGCACCGACATCGACTGGGCGGCCCTCTTCGAAGGCACCGGCGCCCGCCACGCCGACCTACCCACCTACCCCTTCCAGCACAAGAACTACTGGCTCGAGCCGTCGGCCCCTTCCGCCGCCGTGCCCGCCGGTATCGACACCTGGCGCTACCGCGTCACCTGGCAGAGCCTGACCGGGACCGGCACCCCGGCCCTCGACGGGCGCTGGCTCCTGGTTCTGCCCGGGGACGCCGACGACGGCACCGCCGACGCCCTCGAGGCCGCGCTCACCCGGCACGGCGCCCGGACCGAGCGGCTGATCCTCGACCCGGCCACCGCGACCCGTGAGGAACTGACCGCGCGCCTGTCCTCGTACGAGTCACTCACCGGCGTCCTCTCCCTGCTCGGCACCGACGAGCGCCCGCACCCGGCCCACCCGCACCTGCCGCTCGCCGCCGTCGGCACCACCCTGCTCGCCCAGGCCGCCGCCGACTCCGGCGGCACGGCGAAGCTGTGGGCGCTCACCCGCGGCGCGGTGGCCGTTTCTCCCGGCGAGCGGCCCGGCTCCGCCGGTGCCCAGGTCTGGGGCCTCGGCCGCGGTATCGCGCTGGAACACCCCTTGCTCTGGGGCGGCCTGGTGGACCTGCCCGCCGCCCCCGACACCCGCGCCTGGCAGCGGGTGGTCGCCGCCCTGGCCGCAACGACGGGCGAGGACCAGATCGCCGTACGGGCCTCCGGCGCCTACGGCCGCCGGCTCGTCCCGGCCGGGAACGCCCCCGCCCGCCGTACCTACACCCCGCGCGGCACCGTCCTGGTCACCGGCGGCACCGGCGCCCTCGGCGGCCATGTCGCCCGCTGGCTCGCCGCCGCCGGAGCCGGGCACCTGGTGCTCACCGGCCGCCGTGGCGCCGACGCCCCCGGCGCCGCCGAGCTGACCGCAGAACTGCGGGCGCTCGGCGCCGAGGTGACCGTCGCCGCCTGCGACGTCTCCGACCGGGAGGCGCTCGCCGCGCTCCTCGACGCACACCCGCCGACCGCCGTCTTCCACACCGCGGGCGTCCCGCACTCGGCGGCCTTCCTCGACACCGGCACGGACTCCCTCGCCGACGTGTACGCGGGCAAGGTCGCGGGCGCGCTCCACCTGCACGAGCTGACCCGCTCGCGCGACCTCGACGCGTTCGTGCTGTACGCGTCCGGGGCCGGAGTGTGGGGCAGCGGCGGGCAGAGCGCCTACGGCGCCGCCAACGCGTCCCTGGACGCGCTCGCCGAACGCCGGCGCGCCGACGGCCTGCCCGCCACCTCCGTCGCCTGGGGCCTGTGGGGCGGTGGAGGCATGGGCGAAGGTGCCGGTGAGGAGTTCCTCAGCAGCCGCGGCCTGCGCACCATGGACCCCCCGCGGGCCGTGGAGGCGCTGAGCCGCGCCCTGGACCGCGACGACGTCTGCGTCGCCCTCGCGGACATGGACTGGCCGCTGTTCGCCAAGGGGTTCACCGCCTTCCGGCCGAGCCCGCTGATCGGCGAGCTGCCCGGCGTACGGCAGGCGCCGGGCACGGACCCGGCCGACGGCGAAGGCGAGGGTGACGGCGACCCGGCCGGCGCGGAGCTTCCCGCCCGGCTCGCGGCCGTGGACCCCGCCGAACGGCACGAGATCGTGCTCGACGAGGTACGCCGCGGTGTCGCGGCGGTGCTCGGCCACGCCGGCCCCGAGGACGTCGACCCCGAAGAGGCCTTCAAGGACCTGGGGTTCAGCTCCCTCACCGCGGGCGAGCTCGCCGGGCGCCTCAGCCGCGCGACCGGCCGCAAGCTGCCCCCGACCCTCGTCTTCGACCACCCCACGGCCTCCGCCATGGCGCACCACCTGGTCGAACTCCTCACCCCGGCCGCCGCAACGGGCCGCGACCCGGAGGAGACACGGATCCGGGCCGCACTGGCCACGCTGCCGCTGCCCTTGCTGCGCGAGGCCGGCCTGCTGGAGACGCTCCTCGCCCTCGCCGCGGGCGACGTACGTCCGGCGGCGGCGGCGCCCGAGTGGTCCTCAGGCGGCGACGGGTTCGATGGGGCCGACAGCATCGACGACCTCGACGGTGACGCGCTGATCGCACTGGCCATGCGCGACACGGCCGCCTGAAAGACCGCCGGAACCGCCGCCGCCTGATCCGTCGCCGTCCGACCACCCGCCCAGAGAGGGATCCCACCCATGGCCATGTCTCCGGAAAAGCTCATGGAGGCGCTCCGGACCTCCCTGAAGGAGACCGAGCGGCTCCGCAGGCTCAACCGGGAACTGGCCTCGGCCGCCCACGAGCCCATCGCCGTCGTCGGTATGGCCTGCCGCTACCCGGGCGGGGCCGACTCGCCGGAAGGCCTCTGGAGCCTGGTCGCCTCCGGTACGGACGCCGTCGCGCCCTTTCCCGAGAACCGCGGATGGGACACGGAGGGGCTCTACGACCCTGACCCGGAGTCGCACGGCACCACCTACTGTGACCAGGGCGGATTCCTTGCCGGCGCGGGCGACTTCGACGCGGCGTTCTTCGGGATCCCGCCGCGCGAGGCCGTCGTGATGGACCCGCAGCAGCGCCTGCTCCTGGAGACCTCATGGGAAGCCCTGGAGCGCACCGGCCTGGACCCGCGCACCCTGCGCGGCACCGGCACCGGTGTCTACATCGGGGCCGCCCACGCCGAGTACGCCAACGACCTCGACCGGGTCCCGGCCGGTTCGGAGGGATATCTGCTGACGGGCAGCGCCGACGCCGTGCTGTCCGGCCGGATCAGCTACGTCCTCGGGCTCGAGGGCCCCTCGCTGACCGTGGAGACGGCCTGTTCCTCCTCCCTCGTGGCCCTGCACCTGGGCGTCGCGGCGCTGCGGCGCGGGGAATGCGGACTGGCCCTGGCGGGCGGCGTCGCCGTCATGCCGGACGCCGCGGCGTTCGTCGAGTTCTCCCGCCAGAAGGGACTGGCGGCGGACGGCCGCTGCAAGGCGTTCTCCGCCGACGCGGACGGCACCGGCTGGGCCGAGGGCGTAGGCGTCCTCGTGCTCGAGCGTCTTTCCGACGCCTGCCGCAACGGACGTACCGTGCTCGCCGTCGTCCGCGGCTCCGCCGTCAACCAGGACGGCGCCAGCAACGGTCTCACCGCCCCCAACGGCCCCTCCCAGGAAAGGGTCGTCCAACAGGCCCTGGCCGACGCAGGCCTGGAGCCGGGGGACATCGACGCCGTGGAGGCGCACGGCACCGGCACACGCCTGGGCGACCCGATCGAGGCGCAGGCCCTGCTGAACGTCTACGGCCGTTCCCGCCCGTCCGGCCACCCCCTCTGGCTGGGCTCCCTCAAATCCAACATCGGCCACGCCCAGGCGGCGGCCGGCGTGGGCGGCGTCATCAAGACGATCCAGGCACTCCGCAACGGCCTGCTGCCCCCGACCCTCCACGCCGGCACCCCGACCCCCCACGTCGACTGGGCGTCGGGAGACGTCCGTCTGCTGACCGGCCCGGTCCCCTGGCCCCCCACCTCCCGCACCCGCCGCGCCGCGGTCTCCGCTTTCGGCGTGGGCGGCACCAACGCCCACGTCATCCTGGAAGAGGCCCCCGCCGACCCGGCCCCCGCCGACGCGACTCCCTCCGGGCCGGCTGTCTCCGACCCGGCCCCGGCCGCAACGGCGCTTCCTGTCAGGGCCGTTGCCCCCCAGGACGGCCCTGGGATGACGCTCACGCCCTGGTTCGTGTCCGGGCGGTCGGAGGACGCTCTGCGGTCGCAGGCGACGAAGCTGCGGGAGCATCTTGCCGGGGCTGCCGGGGCTGCCGGGGCTGCCGGGGCTGCCGGGGCTGCCGGGGCGGGCGACGCCGTGGACACCGGCTACTCGCTCGCCGCCACCCGTACCGCCTTCGAGCACCGGGCCGTCGTCCTCGGCAGGTCGTACGAGGAACTCGCCCGCGGTCTCGACGCACTCGCCGACGGCGCCTCCTCACCGGCCGTCGTCCGGGGCGTGCGCCGCCGCGACTCGAAGACCGCGTTCCTCTTCACCGGCCAGGGCAGCCAGCGCCCCGGCATGAGCCGTGAACTGCACACCGTCCACCCGGTGTTCGCCCGGGCCTTCGACGACATCGCCGCCCGTCTGGACCCGCACCTGGAGCGCCCGCTCGCCGACGTCCTCGACGCCCCCGAGGACGAGAGGCTGCACCGTACCCAGTACGCGCAGGCCGCCCTGTTCGCCGTCGGGGTGGCCCTCTACCGGCTGCTCGAGGACTGGGGCATGCGGCCCGACGTCGTCCTCGGGCACTCGGTCGGTGAACTGGCCGCCGCCCATGTGGCCGGTGTACTCACCCTCGACGACGCATGCACCCTGGTCGCCGCCCGCGGCCGTCTGATGCAGGCCCTGCCGGCCGGCGGCGCGATGCTCTCCGTACGTGCCACCGAGGACGAGGTACGCGAGCTCCTCGCCGGACGCGCCGGACGCGCCGGAACGGTGGCCGTCGCCGCCGTCAACGGCCCCCGGTCGCTGGTCCTCTCCGGCACCGGGGAGGCCGTCGAGGAGGTACGCGCCCTGCTGGACGCGCGGGGCCGCAAGACCAGGCGGCTCACCGTCAGCCACGCCTTCCACTCCCCGCTCATGGACCCCATGGTGGAGGAGTTCCGCGCCGTCGCGGACCGGCTCACCTACCGCGCCCCCCGCATCCCGGTGATCTCGAACGTCACCGGACGCCGTGCCACCGGACAGGACCTGCGCACCGCCGACTACTGGGCGGGCCACGTCCGCGCCGCCGTCCGCTTCGCCGACGGTGTGCGCACCGCCCGCGACCTCGGCGCCGACACGTTCGTCGAACTGGGCCCCGACGGCGTGCTGTGCGGTATGGCCGAGGAGGTCCTCGCCGCCGAGGCACCCGCCGCCGCCGGGGAACCGGCCGTCCTGCTGCCCGTCCTGCGCCGCGGCCGCCCCGAGGCGGACACCCTGCTGCGGGCGGTCGCCACCGCCCACAGCAGGGGCGCCGCCCTCGACCGGGCCCGCATCTTCACCGGCACCGGGGCCCGCCGCGTCCCGCTTCCCGTCTACGCCTGGCAGCACCGCACGTACTGGATCGCACCCACCCCCCGCGGCGGCGCCGGCGGGGGCCGCGACCGCACCGGGGCCCGGCGTTACCGCGTCACCTGGCAGCCGCTGCCCGAGCAGACCGGTGCCCGCCTCACCGGCAACTGGCTGCTGGTACGCCCCAGCAGCCCCGGCAGTCCCAGCAGCCCTGGCGGTCCCAGCAGCCCCGGCGGTCCCGGCGGCTCGAGTGCCCCGGGGAGCCCGCCGGACTCCTTCGCCGACGCCGCAGAGCGGGCCCTGACCTCGCTGGGCGCCACCGTGCAAAGCCTCCGCGTCGACGCCGCACGGGCCGACCGCGCCTCGCTCGTGGCCCTGCTCGACACGCTGCCCGGCGCGCAAGGTGACACAGCCGCGACTTTCCAGGGCGTGCTCTCCCTCCTGGGCACCGATGATCGGGAGCAACCCGGAGACGGCCCGGTCCCGGCCGGTGTCCGGGCGACCCTGTTCCTCGCCCAGGCCATGGAGGAGAAGTCCATGTCCGCTCGCCTCTGGTGCGCGACACGGGGAGCCGTGGCCGTGGCCCCCGGTGAGCGGCCCCGGGCAGCGGCCGCCCAGCTGTGGGGTCTCGGCCGTGTCGCGGCCCTCGAACTGCCCGCCCTCTGGGGCGGTCTGGCCGACCTGCCGGAGGCCGCGGACGACGAGGCCTGGCGGCGACTCGCCGCCGTGCTCACCGGCCCCGAGGACCAGGTCGCCGTCCGGGAGACCGGCGCGTACGGCCGCCGCCTCACGCCCGCGGCCACGCCCCGCGCAGAGGACCCCTACCGCCCGCGCGGCACCGTCCTCGTCACCGGCGGCACCGGCGCCCTCGGCGGACACCTCGCCCGCCGGCTCGCCCGCGAAGGAGCCGCGCATCTCCTGCTCGTCGGCCGGCGCGGGCGCCAGGCACCCGGCGCGGACGCCCTGGAATCCGAACTTCTCGCCCTCGGCGCCAAGGTGACCTTCGCCGCCTGCGACGTCGCCGACCGCGACGCGCTCGCGGAGGTGCTGGCGAAGATCCCCGCCGACGCCCCGCTCACCGCCGTCTTCCACGCCGCCGGCATCCCCCAGGTCGGCGCGCTCACAGAGACCGGCCCCGGCCTCCTCGCCGACGTGTACGCGGGCAAGGTCGCCGGCGCGCGCCACCTGGACGAACTGACCCGGCACGCCGCGCTCGACGCCTTCGTCCTCTACTCCTCCGGCGCCGGTGTCTGGGGCAGCGCCGGCCAGTGCGCCTACGCCGCCGCCAACGCCGGCCTCGACGCGCTCGCCGAACAGCGGCGCGCCGACGGCCTGCCCGCCACCTCCGTCGCCTGGGGCCTGTGGGGCGGCGGCGGCATGGGCGACGGCGAGGGCACCGACTACCTGCTCCGCAGGGGGGTGCGGGCCATGGACCCGCAGGAGGCACTCACCGAGCTCTTCCGCGCCGTCGCCGCCGGCGAGGCCAACGTGACGGTCACCGACACCGACTGGCCGCGCTTCGCCGCCGGGTTCACCGCCTACCGGCCGAGCCCGCTCATCGCGGACCTCGGCGGGCCCGCCGACCCCCGGGACCCGGCCGCGTCCACCGGCACCGACACCTCCGCCGGTGTCCCCGCCCCGCGCGAGCTGCGGCGCGACCTGGACGGGCTGGACCCGGCCGCCCGCCACGCCGCCGTCCTCGCCCTCGTGCGCACCGAGGCCGCCGCCGTCCTCGGACACCACGGCGCGGACGACATCAGGGCGGACGCCCCCTTCACCCGGACCGGCTTCGACTCCCTGGCCATCGCCCAGTTCAGGCGCCGGCTGACCACCGCCACGGGCTGCGACCTGCCGCCCGAGACGTTCCTCGACCACAACACCCCGGAGGCGCTGACCGGGCATCTGCTGGACCTCCTGCGCGACCCGGTCCCCGCCGCACACACCGGCGAGGACACCCCGGGCGCCGGCCCCGGCGCGAGCACGCTCGTCGCCCTCTACCAGGACGCGCTGGCGCACAGCCGGGTCGCCGATGCCGTCGACGCCCTCGGCGCCGTCGCCGCCCTGCGCCCGGTGTTCACCGCCGGCCGCGGGCAGCCGGTCACCCCCGTCCGGCTCGCCGAAGGCCCCGCCGACGACCAGGGCCCGCTGCTCATCGGCGTCACCGGAACCGCGGCCGTCTCCGGGCCGCTGGAATTCGCCGCCCTCGCGGGCGCCCTCGCCGGCCGCCGTAGCGTCGTCGCGCTGCCACAGCCCGGCTTCCGGGCCGCGGAGCCGCTGCCGGGCTCCCTCGACGCCCTGTGCGAGGCACACGCCGAAGCCGTCACCCGTTACGCCGACGGCAGGCCGTACGCCCTGGTCGGCCACTCCGCCGGAGCCAACCTGGCCCACGCGCTCGCCCGTCACCTCGAGGCCCGCGGCGCCGACGGCCCCGCCGCCGTCGTGCTTGCCGACATCTACACCCCCAGCTCCCCCGGGGCCATGGAAGTCTGGCGGGACGTCATGCTCCGCTGGGCGTCGGACCGGACCGTCGTACCGCTCGACGACACCCGGCTCACCGCCATGGGTGCCTACCACCGGCTGCTCCTGGACTGGACCCCGCAGCCCACCCGCGCCCCCGTGCTGCACCTGCGCGCCACCGAACCCATGGCCGCCTGGACCGACCCCGCCACCGACTGGCGGTCCGTCTGGGACGGCGCCCACACCGTCGCCGACGTACCCGGCAACCACTTCACGATGATGACCGAGCACGCCCCGACCACGGCCGCCACCGTCGACGCCTGGCTCGGCGCGCTGCCCGGCGGTGACCGATGACGAGGAGTCACGCATGACCCGCCAGCTGCTGACCGAGGAGCCGGGACGGGACACCGCCCGCCGGGCCCGGCAGAACCAGCTCACCCGCGCCGCCCAGTGGTTCGCCGGCATCCAGGCCGACCCCTACGGCCTGCTCCTGCGCGGCGGCACCGACGACCCCCGCCCCCACGAGGAGCGGGTGCGCGAGCAGGGACCGCTGTTCCACAGCGCCCTGCTGGACACCTGGGTCACGGCCGACCGCGCCGTCGCCGACGCGCTCGTCACCGGCCCGGCCTTCGACGGCCCCGGCCCCGACGCGTCCGCCGACGGACTGCCGTACCGCAGCGCCACCCTCACCCTCAACCGTGAGAGCGCCGCCCGTCTCGCCCCGCTCACCGGACTCGGCGGACCCCTGCTCCGGGCCGCCGGAGAGGAGGACGTGGAGAAGCAGACCGTGACGCTCACCCGGACGATCCTCGCCGGTCTCGGCGAACGCTTCGACCTCGCAGAGGACTTCGCACGCCGTCTCGTCGCCCTGGTACTCGCCGGCCAGCTCGGCCTGCCCGGGACCGCCCACGAGGACTACGCCCGGCTGCTGACCGGCTGCCGGCACGCACTCGACGGTCTGCTGTGCCCCCAGCCGTACGCGACCGCACGGGCCGGCGAAGCGGCGGAGGCCGGCCTGGGCGCCCTCCTCGAAGAGGCCCTCGGCGAAGCGGGGCCCGACACCGTACGGGCCGCCCGCGTCCTGTCCGTCGGCGCCGCGGAGACCACCGCGGTGCTCATCACCAACGCCGTACGCACCCTCCTCGGGCAGCCCGGCGCCTGGCGGCGGCTCGCCGCCGACCCCGCAGCCCTGGCAGGCACGGCGATCGACGACACCCTGCGCTCGGCGCCGCCCGTCCGCCTCGAGACCCGCACCGCCCGCGACGCCACCACCCTGGCGGGCACCGAACTGCCCGCCGGAGCCCGGGTGACGGTCCTGGTCGCCGCCGTCGACCGGGACCCGGGGGCCGGCCCCGCCGCCGCACCGTTCGCTCTCCCCGACGACCTGCACTTCGCCCTGTCCGCCCGGCTGATCAAGGTGATCGCCCGCGCCGCGCTCGGCGCGCTCGCCGAAGCCCTCCCGGGACTGCGCACGGACCCGGCGCCGGTGACACGGCCGCGCTCGCCGGTGCTGCACGCCCCGGCCCGCTTCCCGGCCGCCAAGAACGCCTGACCACGGCCCTGACCACCACGGCCCTGACGCAACGGGCCGGACGAGGGGAGAGAGACGCCATGCGCGTCCTGATCACGTGCTTCGCGCACAACACCCACTACTACAACCTGGTGCCGCTGGCCTGGGCCCTGCGCGCCGCCGGCCACGAGGTCCGGGTGGCCAGCCAGCCCGCACTCACCGAGGTGATCAACGGCTCCGGCCTGACCGCCGTACCCGTCGGCGACCTCGACTCCATCGTCGAGCTGATGACCCGGATCGGCGGTGACCCCACCCCGTACCAGCAGGGCCTCGACTTCGCCGAGACCCGCACCGAGCCGGTCGGCTGGGACCACGCCCTCGGGCAGCAGACCATGATGACCGCCATGTCGTTCGCGCCGCTCAACGGCGACACGACCATCGACGACCTCGTCGCGTTCGCCCGGTCCTGGCGGCCCGACCTGGTCCTCTGGGAGCCCTTCACCTACGCGGGCCCCATCGCCGCGCACATCACCGGCGCGGCACACGCCCGCGTGCTCTGGGGACCCGACGTCATCCTCAACGCCCGCCGCCAGTTCCTCGAATTGCGCGACCGGCAGCCCGAGGAGCGGCGCGAGGACCCGATGGCCGAATGGCTGACCTGGACCCTGGAACGGTTCGGGATCACCCCGGACGCCGCCGCGGTCGAGGAGATCATCGCAGGCAGGTGGAGTGTCGACGCCGCGCCGGAGAGCCTGCGCATCCCCGTGCCCGGCCAGGTCGTCCTCCCCATGCGCTTCGTCCCGTACAACGGCCCCTCCGTGATCCCCGACTGGCTGCACACCCCGCCCGCCCGGCCCCGGGTCTGCGTCACCCTCGGCGTCTCCGCACGCGAGACCTTCGGGCGCGACGCCGTCCCGTTCGAGGACCTGCTGCACGCGCTCGGCGACGTCGACGCCGAGATCGTCGCCACCCTCGACGCCGGCCAGCTCCGGGACCGCGAGAGCCTCCCCGCGAACATCCGCGCCGTGGACTTCGTGCCCATGGAGGCCCTGCTGCCGACCTGCGACGCGATCGTCCACCACGGCGGCGCCGGCACCGGCTACACCGCCACCCTGCTGGGCGTGCCCCAGATCATCGTGGCCTCACTGTGGGACGCCCCCCTCAAGGCCCGGCTCCACGCCGAACAGGGCGCGGGCATCGAACTGCCGCCGCAGAAGCTCGACGCCGCCGCGCTCCGCGACGCGGTCGTACGGGCGATCAGCGACCCGTCCCTGGCGGCCGGCGCCCGCCGGCTGCGCGAGGAGACCCTCGCCGACCCGTCACCGGCCGACCTGGTCCCGGTCCTGCAGCGGCTCACGGAGCAGCACCACCGACGCCCGCAATCCGCTCACCCCAGCCAAGGAGAGACGACGTGACCACCACCGACGCCCGCACGGGCAACGGCTACGCGGACGGAATCGCCCGGGTCTACGACCTGGTGCACCAGGGCAAGGGCAAGGACTACCGGCGCGAGGCCGCCGAACTGGCCGCCCTGATCACCTCCAGGGCCCCCGGCGCGCGCAGCGTCCTCGACGTGGCCTGCGGCACCGGACTCCACCTGAAGCACCTCACCCCCCTCTTCGACCGCGTCGAGGGACTCGAACTCTCCCCGGACATGCGGGAGATCGCCCTGCGCCGCAACCCGGGGGCCACCGTCCACCAGGGCGACATGCGAGGCTTCGCGCTCGGCACCGCGTACTCCGCCGTCATCTGCATGTTCAGCTCCATCGGCCACATGGGCGACCAGGCGGAGCTCGACGCGGCACTCGCCCGCTTCGCCGCGCACCTCGAGCCCGGCGGCGTCGTCGTGGTCGAACCGTGGTGGTTCCCCACCACGTTCACCCCCGGCTTCGTCGGCGCCTCCATCGTCGAGGCCGAGGGCAGGACCATCTCCCGCGTCTCCCACTCGCGCCTGGAGGGCGACGCCACCGCGATCGACGTCCACTACCTCGTCGCCGAACCCGGCCACGACATCGAGCACCTCTCGGAGAGCCATCTGATCACCCTCTTCGAGCGCACCGCGTACGAGCAGGCCTTCGTACGCGCCGGTCTGGACGTCGAGTTCCAGGAGGGCGGCCCGTCCGGCCGCGGCCTGTTCATCGGCGCCCGGGCGGCCTGACCGGCCCGTGATCGAGGAGATACTCCCGCCGGGCACCGTCGCGGTCGACACCGTGGGCGAATTCCCGCCGGAGCTGCTCTTCGCCCAGGAACGGGCAGTCGTCCGGGACGCGGTCGAGGAGCGGCGCCGCGAGTTCGCCACCGCACGGGTGTGCGCCCACCGGGCCCTCGCCGCCCTCGGCCGGCCCGCGGAGCCACTGCTCCCCGGCCGCCGGGGCGAACCGCTGTGGCCCGCGGGCACGGTCGGCTCCCTCACCCACTGCGAGGGCTACCGCGGGGTGGTCATGGCGCCCGCCGCCCACTGGCGGGCGCTGGGCATCGACGCGGAACCGCACACACCGCTGCCGCCGGGCGTGGCCGAGGCGGTGACCTCCCCGGCGGAACGCGAGCGGCTGCGCGAACTGGCCCGCGGCCACCCCGGCACCCACTGGGACCGGCTGCTGTTCAGCGCCAAGGAGGCGGTGTTCAAAGCATGGTCCCCCCTCACCCACCGGGAGCCCTCCTTCACCGACGCCGTCCTCGAACCCGACCCCGCGCGCCGCACCTTCACCGCGCGTCTCCAGCTCACCGGACCCCTCCACGACGGCAGTCCCCTGACCGCGTTCACGGGCCGCTGGACCGTCCGCGACGGTCTGATCCTCACCGCCGTCACCCTCGCCGCCCGGCCGCACCGGCCCTCGCCGGCACTCCCCTGACGCGACTCCCCGACGGGACGGGCCATGCCAGCCAGCTTCCAACAGCGCCTCACCGGCGAGCACGTCACCCTCCACCTGGACGGCTACGAACGAGGCATGAGCGCCTCCGGGGAGCTGGAGCACCTCGTCGCGGCCGGGGTCACCGGCCTGTCCTGGCATCCCGGAACCGTCGCCCGCGCGGTACGCACCGGGCGGGCCTACGGCGGCCAGCTGCGCGACCTGGCCCTGCTCGCCACCCCCGCGGGAGCGGCCGTACGCGCCCTGCTCGCCCACGACGGGCGGCTCATGTGCGACGCGCTGCGCCAGGTCGCCGAACGCACCGGCGGCCGGGACGGCTACGCCTCGCTGCCCCCGCACCCCGGCCGCCCCGGCGACCCGGACGCCTTCCTCGCAGAGGCCCGCGTCCTGCACCGGGCCGTGGACCGGCCCAACCTGCTGGTCGCCGTCCCCGCCCTGCCCGGCCCGTCCGCCGCCCGCGTCATCAGTGACTGCCTCGCCGACGGCATCGGCGTCAACGCCACCCATGTCCTCGCCCCGGCGGTCTGTCACGACGTCACCCAGGCCTTCCTCACCGGCCTCGAACGCGCCCGCGCCGCAGGCCGCGACCTCTCCCGCATCGGCGCCATGGTCACCCTCCCGCTGCAGCTCCTCGCCGACGGCGTCGACTCCCGCCCGGCCCGCCGCCGCTGCCGCCCCGGCCGCACCGCCGCCCGCACGGCCGCCCGTGCCTGCGCCCGCCTCGGCTACCAGGCGTACGAGCGGGCCCTGGCCGACCCGCGCTGGCGCTCCCTGGTCGCCGACGGCGCCCGCCCGTACCGGTTCGTCTGCTCCGCGACCTACACCCTGCGCTGCGGCGCACCCGCCGGGGGCGCGGCCCCGCTGCACGACCTCGCCGCCCCCGGCACCGCGCTCGCCGGCGACCGCAGGGGCCTCGCCGTCTTCCTCGCCGCCCGGCGGCTCGGCCCCGACTGCCTCG
Organism: Streptomyces sp. NPDC057445; assembly: GCF_042802855.1. Taxonomy (NCBI): domain Bacteria; kingdom Bacillati; phylum Actinomycetota; class Actinomycetes; order Kitasatosporales; family Streptomycetaceae; genus Streptomyces; species Streptomyces sp. NPDC057445. Next base: position 96,606 of record NZ_JBHVDH010000019.1, read on the forward strand.
CGGCCGGGCAGGCAACGCCCGGGGAAACGCTCGGGATCCGCCTGAGCCGTGAGTCAGAACGGCTCGTACGCCGCCAGAGCATCGCCCTGCGCACGGCGTGGGCCGGTCTGCGCGACGCGGCCGCCGCGACGACCGCGGCCGTCTCCGCGCCCGGCTCCGGCACAAACTCCCCAGCCTAGGCCCGGGGCGGGGCACGGCACAGGTGCCGGCGCCACCCCGCCGACCGCCCGAGGCGGCCACCGCCGGTGCTCCGGCCACCACATCACGCCCCCGCCGGCCCGCCGCGGGAGGACCGGAGAGCGTTTGACCGCCGCCGGGGCGGAAGTTACGTTCCGGGGCAGCCGAGATCAGGCCGATTCTTCCGCCGGGGGGGCAGGGATGACCGGAGAGGACACCCACGCCGAGGACGACGCACTGCGCATCCTCGAACTTCTCGCGGGCGAGGCACCCGCCCGCGACTACGAACAACTGCTCGGCCGCGCCCGCCGGTCCGCCGTCGCACCCCAGCGCCTCGACCGGCTCGAGCGCGCCACCCGTCTCGCCCTCGACGTGGGCGGCCTCCTCGACCGGCGCCGTCGGCGCGAGGCCGAACTCGCCGCCCTCGTCGACACCGCCCGCGAACTCACCCGGTCCGGCCGGCCGGACGCCACCCTGCGGCTGATCAGCCGCCGCGCCCGGCTGCTGATGCACGTGGACTTCGCGTGCACCGTCCTCGCCGACGAGGACGGCGGCGACCTGACGGTCCGTACCGCCGACGGCGCCGTCAGCGCCCTGACCACCGGCCACCGCATCCCCGCCGGGGTGCTCCCGGCAGACGGCCACGACGAACGGCCGGGCCCGTTCTGGACGTCCGACCTCCTCGCCGGGGACCACGACCCGCACACCACCGCCCACGCCGCCGCCCTCGACGACGTCGTCCACGCCGAATCCCTCCACGCCGTGCTCGGCGTGCCGCTGCACGCCGACGACCGCCACCTCGGCTACCTCTACGCCGCCGACCGCGCGGTCCGCCACTTCACCCCCGACGAGGTGGCGCTGATGTGCTCCCTCGCCGATCTCTGTGCCGTCGCCATCAGGACCGCCCGGCTGCTCGAAGGCGCCCGCGCCGCCAACGCCGAGCTGGAGCAGGCCGGTTCACGGGCCCGCGCCGGCCTCAGCGACGCACTGCGCGGCAGGAGCGCCCAGGACGACCTCGTCCGGCTCGTCCTCGACGGAATCGGCCTGGACGAGCTGACCGCCCGGGCCGCCGCCGAACTCGGCGGCGGCCTCCGCGTCCGTGGCCAGTCGGGTGAACGCCTCGCCGAACACGGCCGGATACCCCGCCCCGACGGCGAGGAACTGGAACGCGTCCGGCTCAACGCCGCCGCGACCGGCATCGCCTGCCCGCTGACCACCGGCACCTGGGTGGTGCCGCTGACCGCCCGCTCGCAGGACATCGGCTGCCTGCTCTTCCACCCCGACGGCGCCGGCCCGCACACCCTCGCCGGACACGGCGAACAGGTCCTGCTCTCCTACGCCCGCGCCGTCTCCCTGCTGCTGATGCAGCGCTCCGCCGCCGGCGAGGGCCAGTTCGCGGACGACTTCCTGGAAGACCTCATCACCGCCGACGGCCCCACCGACCGGGTTCTGGGACGGGCCCGCCGGCTCAGCGCCGAACTGGACCGCCCGCACGTCGTGGTCGTCGCCCGGCCGGGGACCGACGCCGCCGCCCTCGTCGAGAGCTGGGCAGCCGCCCACGTACGCCGCCACCGCGGCATGAAGACCGTCCAGGGCGACCGGCTCGTCCTGCTGCTGCCGGGTGACAACCCGGCGGAACGCGCCGAGCAGGTACGTGCCGGGCTCGCCGCCGCCACCGGCGCCCCGGTGACCGCCGGCGCCGCCGGCCCCACCCAGGGCGCCGGCACCGTACCCCGCGTCCACCAGGAGGCCGTCCGCTGCTTCGAGGCACTCACCGCACTCGGCGGAACCGGCCGCGCCGCGGCCGCCCGGGACCTCGGCTTCATCGGCATGCTGCTGGCCGACGACCAGGACGTCCCCGGCTTCGTCGACCGCACCCTCGGCCCGCTCCTCGACCATGACGCGGAGCGGTTCAGCAACCTCGTCGAGACCCTCGAAGGATGGTTCACCGCCGCCGGCAGCCCCACCCGGGCCGCCGAGATCCTCTACGTCCACCCCAACACGGTCTCCCGCCGCCTGGAGCGCATCAGCCAGCTGCTCGGCCGGGACTGGCAGCAACCGGAGCAGGCACTGGAACTCCAGCTCGCGCTGCGGCTGCTACGGACCCGAGCCCGCCTCGCACCCGCCGGCCCCCCGTCATCCGGCCCGTGGCCATCGGGACCGGCGTGACCGCGCCGCGCCCGTGGTGCGCCCCCGGCCCCAGCAGGCGCAGCGCGTGCGCGAGGGAAACCAGCGTCACATGCCGGTGCCAGCCGTGGAAGGACCGGCCCTCGAAGTCCAGGGCGCCCACAGAAAGGCTCGTACCGGTGAAGTCGGCGTCGACCCGTCCGATCAGCCTGCCCAGTCCCAGCAGCGTGCTGCGGCTCGCGCCGGACAGACTGGTCAGCCACAGCTCCGACACCTCGCGGCGGTTCGGCGACCACACCCCCACCAGCGTCAGCGGCACGCCCGGCGTCCGCCCGCCGGACAGCGTCCCGCCCTTCGGCCCCGCCCGCCCCGGAAGCCTCACGGGCAGCAGCGCCACCAGCGAGGTGCGCGGCAGCCCCGTCCCCGCCGGATCGAACCACTCCACGGGCCGCCGCTGCGTCCGGGCAAGCTCCGCGAGCTGACCGGCCGAACCCGCCACCGCCGGGCTGCGCCCCGCCGACAGGTTCGGCGCCAGCAGCCCCGTACCGCCGCCGATCCGCAGCAGGAACGGCAGCCCGGCGTTCGAGAGCGCCTCCACCAGCGGCAGCACGGCCTCCTCACGGGCGTCCGTCACCACCGGCACCGCCGACGCGCCCCATGCGGCCGTCTCCAGCACCATGTCCACCGCGAGTTCCTCCGGCGCACCGGCGTCCACCGAATCGGGAATCGCCGCCCGCTGGCGCATCTCGGCGTCCTCCAGCCAGTCACCGCTCAGCGACAGCCGCCAGTTCACCGGCACGGAGGCCGCACCGGACGCCAGCCACAGCCCGTACCCCTGCTGGCTGTTGACCACCTGCCCCAGCTGCGGCACGAACCGCCGCCCCACGCCCACCGAATGGCGTCCCGTCTTCGGGATCACCAGCGGTCGCACCACCCAGGCGCGCGGTGCGAGCAGCCGGTCCACCTCCGCCGTCAGTTCCGCCCGCAGGGGCGCCCAGTCCCACGTCGAGCAGCTGATGAAGTGGTGCAGACTCTGCTCCGCCGACCGCTCGTCCGTGCTCGCGGCGAGATTGCGCATCGTCTTGCGGCCGGGCGCGTTCAGCAGCCCGTTCACATACAGCTCTCCCTTGTGCCGCTGGTCCCGGCGGCGCAGCGACGCCAGCACCGACGCGCACAGCGTCCGCGACACCTCCGCGGCTCGCTCACGCGGCGCACCTTCGGCTTCCACGACCGGGCGAATGGCCCTCATGACGCTCCTCGGAGGTCGGCGCCCCGCAACTGCCAGGTCGGGGCCGGATCGGCTGGGACCCCTCCACCGTCGCCGCCGCACCCGCCGCGGCCCAGGTAGGCCGGAAACACACTTCCGGCCACGGTCCGCGCCCGGCGCCCGGCACCCCGCCGGGCCGACGGACCGCGCCTGCGGGTGGTGGCCGCACCACCACCCCGGGCCCCCGGCGGGGCGCGCGGGGCCCTGCGCGGCGCCGCGCAGCGGCCGCGCCGTGTCCTCAGGTCCGGCCGACCGGCCGTCGGATCCCTGTTGGCAGGCGGTGTCGCGGGCAGGAAGAGGCCGGACTCCGAAGAGTGTGACGAGTGGACCTCGTGCCCGGGGACGATCTACGCGAGCGTGGAGGGGCGCATACCAGGCGCCGTAACGACGCACCGGACAACAGGAGTTCACATGCCGTCCCGCAGGTCAGGGGAGTCAGCGCCCCTCCGCATCAGACTCCGGAGCCAAGGGCGGTGGCGGCGCCGGGGCCGTACCTCATGGGTGCTCGCCGTCTCGGCCGCCCTGCTGTGCACCACCGGCCTGGCCGGCGCGGCCCCCGTCCCCGCCCCCGACCCGGCCGCCGAGGGCAGCGCGCGCGTGCGCGCCCTGGTCTCACGGATGACGCTCGACGAGAAGCTGTCCTTCGTCCACTGGACGGCCGGCCCCGACGGCGGCCCGCTCGCCCGCGGCGTCGGCTACATACCCGGCGTGCCACGCCTCGGCATACCCTCCCTGCAGGCCTCCGACGGCCCGGCCGGCGTCCGCATCAACGGCAGCCGCGCCACCGCCATGCCCACCCCCACCGCGCTCGCGGCCACCTTCGACGACTCCCTCGCCCACGCGTACGGCAAGGTCCTCGGCCACGAGGGACGCGCCCTCGGCCAGGACGTCGTCCTCGCCCCGATGGTCAACAACATCCGCGTGCCGCACGGCGGCCGCAACTTCGAGACCTTCAGCGAGGAACCGCTCGTCACCGCCCGCACCGCCGCCGCCGAGATCAAGGGCATCCGCAGCCAGGGCCTGATGGCCACGGTCAAGCACTTCGCCGGCAACAACCAGGAGACCGACCGCTTCACCGTCGACGCCGCCATCGACGAACAGACCCTCCACGAGGTCGAACTCCCGGCCTTCCGCAGCGCTGTCGAAGCCGGCGCCGCCGCCGTCATGTGCGCCTACAACGGCGTCAACGGCACCCCTTCGTGCAGCAACGACCAGCTGCTCCAGAAGATCCTGCGCGAACAGTGGGGCTTCAAGGGCTGGGTGATGTCCGACTGGCTCGCCACCCACGCCACCACCGACATCACCAAGGGCCTCGACCAGGAACTCGGCCTGGAAATGGTCAAGCCCACCGACCCGGTCCCCGACTCCAAGCACTTCGGTGCCGCCCTGAAGGCCGCCGTCGGCCACGGCACCGTGCCCGAGGCCGCCCTCGACCGGGCCGTCGTCCGCATCGTCGGCCAGATGGAGCGCTCCGGCCTCCTCGACACGCCCCCGCAGCGCCCCGCCCGCGACGCCGCGGCCGGCCGCACCACCGCCCGCCAGGTCGCCGAGAACGGCGCCGTGCTGCTGCGCAACTCCACCGTCGGCGGCCGGGCGGCCCTGCCGCTCACCGGCGACGCCGGCACCGGTCTCGCCGTCATCGGCGACAGCGCCAAGCGGCCCAAGGTCTCCGGCCTCGGCAGTTCCCACGTCGTCCCCGACGGTGCCAAGGCACCCCTCGACGCGCTGCGCGAGCGTGCCGGCTCCGGCGCGCACCTCACCTACGAGCCCGGCATCGACCGGCTCGGCACGCCCCTGACCTCCGAGAACCTGAGCCCCGTCCTCACCAACGGCAAGCAGCTCGACGCCGGCGAGGACCGCCAGTTCTACGACGGCACCCTCACCGTCCCCGCCGACGGCGAGTACCGCATCGGCCTGCGCGTCAACGGCGGCCTCGCGATCCTGCAGATCGCCGGACAGACCCCCGTCTACGCCGCCGACTCGTTCAGCGAGACCACCAGCGTCGTCCTCAAGCTCACCAAGGGAACCCACAAGCTCACCATGAGCGGCTGGGCATGGCCGGACCGCCCGCTGTCCGTCGACCTGACCTGGGTCACCCCCGAACAGGCCGAGCGGAACATCCAGCGCGCCGTCGCCGCGGCGGCCGCCGCGAGGACCGCCGTGGTCTTCGCCCAGGACGAGGGCTCCGAGGGCTACGACCGCCCCACGCTGTCGCTGCCCGACGGGCAGGACGCGCTGATCTCCGCCGTCGCCAAGGCCAACCCGAACACCGTGGTCGTCCTCAACACCGGCTCCTCCGTGCTGATGCCGTGGCTCCCCGACACCGCCGCCGTCCTGCAGATGTGGTACCCGGGCCAGGAGGGCGCAGGGGCCACCGCCTCGCTCCTGTACGGGGACACCAACCCCAGCGGCAAGCTCACCCAGACCTTCCCCGCGGCCGAGGACAGCCACCCGATGGCGAAGAACCCCAGGCGTTTCCCCGGCGTAGACGGTAAGCAGGAGTACAGCGAGGGCGTCCACGTCGGCCACCGCTGGTACGAGAAGGAAGGAGTCACGCCGCTGTTCCCCTTCGGACACGGCCTGTCGTACACCTCCTTCGCCTACCGCGACCTGGCCGTGGAGCGGACCGCCGACGGCGCCGCCGTCCGCGTCACCGTGCGCAACACCGGTGGGCGCACCGGCAAGGAGGTCGTCCAGGTGTACCTCGGCCCGAGCGCGCTCGTCACCGCCCCGCAGGCGGTCAGCAAGCTCGCCGGCTACACCAAGGTGACCCTCGCCGCCGGCCAGGAGAAGCGGATCACCGTTCCGGTCGACGCCCGCCAGCTCAAGTACTGGGACGCCCGGGGGCACGCATGGCAGGACGCGCCCGGCGCCCGCGCCGTCGCGGTCGGCTCCTCCGCGTCCGACATCCGCCTCACCGGCAGCCTCGCCCCCTGACCGCCGCCGAACCCCAGCCCCCCACTTCACCACCCTGCGAGAGGAACCACATGACCGCGTCTGAACACCCCGGGACCACCGGCCCCATCGGCACGGCCGACGCCATCGACGCCACCGAGGACACCGGGCTGCGCCATGTCGCCGCCCTGTCCACCGAACTGCGCGACGTCGTCGAGGTCGAGCAGCGCCAGGTCCGCCTGGAGCGCGTCGTGCTGGTCGGAGTGTGGACGTCGGGCACGGTCGCAGAGGCCGAGAGCTCGCTCGCCGAGCTCGCGGCCCTCGCCGAGACCGCCGGTGCCCTGGTCCTCGACGGTGTCATCCAGCGCCGCGACAAGCCCGACCCGGCCACCTACATCGGCTCGGGCAAGGCCCGGGAACTGCACGACATCGTCGTCGCTACCGGGGCCGACACCGTCGTGTGCGACGGTGAGCTCAGCCCCTCCCAGCTCGTGCGCCTCGAGGAGTTCGTCAAGGTCAAGGTGGTCGACCGGACCGCTCTGATCCTCGACATCTTCGCCCAGCGGGCGACCTCCCGGGAGGGCAAGGCCCAGGTCGCGCTCGCGCAGATGCAGTACATGCTGCCGCGCCTGCGCGGCTGGGGCGCCTCGCTGTCCCGCCAGATGGGCGGCGGCGGCAGCGGCGGTGGCGGCATGGCCACCCGCGGCCCCGGTGAGACGAAGATCGAGACGGACCGGCGCCGGCTGCGCGACAAGATGGCCAAGATGCGCCGCGATATCGAGGACATGAAGACGGGCCGCGACCTCAAGCGGCAGGAGCGGCGCCGCAACCGGATCCCGTCGGTGGCCCTCGTCGGCTACACCAACGCCGGCAAGTCCTCCATGCTCAACCGCCTCACCGGCGCCGACGTCCACGTACAGAACGCCCTGTTCGCCACCCTCGACCCGACGGTGCGCCGGTCCGAGACCCCCGGCGGCCGGGCCTACACCCTCGCCGACACGGTCGGCTTCGTCCGCCACCTGCCGCACCAGCTGGTCGACGCGTTCCGCTCCACCCTGGAGGAGGTCGCGGAGGCCGACCTCATCCTGCACGTGGTGGACGGCTCCCACCCCGACCCGGAGTCCCAGATCGAGGCGGTGCGCGCGGTCATCGGCGAGGTCGGCGGCGCCGGCGTGCCCGAGGTCGTCGTGATCAACAAGTCGGACAAGGCCACACCGGAGACCCTCGAGCGCCTGAAGGCGGCCGAGGACGGCGCGGTCGCCGTGTCGGCCCGTACGGGTGAGGGCATCGAGGCCCTGGTGGTCCGCGTGGAGCAGGAACTCCCGCACCCGGACACGGAGGTCGACGTGCTGATCCCCTACACCGAGGGCCACCTGGTCGCCCGCGTCCACTCCCACGGCGAGGTCCTCGCCGAGTCCCACGAGGAGTCCGGCACCCGGCTCAAGGCGAACGTCGACGCCCCGCTGGCCGCCGAACTCGCCGCCTACACGGCCTGATCCACGGCCCTCGCACGACGCCGCCCCCTCCCGTCCGGGAGGGGGCGGCGTCGTGGTGCGGCGGCCGGTCAGCGGGAGGTCGTGAACTCCCTGACGGAGGCGATCACGTAGTCCAGCATCTCCTCGGTCAGACCGGGATAGACACCGATCCAGAAGGTCTGGTCCGTGATCAGGTCACTGTTGGTCAGGGGCTCGGCGACGCGGTGCGGCTTCTCCGCGTACGCCGGGTGGCGGGTCAGGTTGCCCGCGAAGAAGCGGCGCGTGTTGATACGGCGCGACTCGAGGAAGTCGACCAGGGCCGCGCGCGAGTAGGACGCCGCCGGGTCGACGGTGATCAGGAAGCCGAACCAGCTCGGGTCGCTGTCCGGGGTCGCCTCCGGCATCAGCAGACCGGGCAGACCGTCCAGGCCCTCGCGCAGCCGACGCCAGTTGCGGCGGCGTGCGGCACTGAACGCCTCGATGCGCTGCAGCTGACTGAGCCCGAGAGCGGCCTGCAGGTCGGTCGCCTTCAGGTTGTAGCCCACGTGGGAGAAGATGTACTTGTGGTCGTAGCCGTGCGGCAGCTTCCCCATCTGCTGGTCGAAGCGCTTCATGCACCGGTTGTCCTCGCCCGGCTCGCACCAGCAGTCCCGGCCCCAGTCGCGGAACGACTCGACGATCCTCGCCAGCGCCAGATTGCTCGTCAGGACGCAGCCGCCCTCGCCCATCGCGATGTGGTGCGCGGGGTAGAAGCTGGTCGTCGCCAGGTCGCCGAAGGAACCGGTGCGCCGGCCCCGGTACGTGGAGTCGACCGCGTCGCAGTTGTCCTCCACGAAGAACAGGTCGCGGTCCTCCGCGAGCTGGGCGACCTCCTCGACCCGGAACGGGTTGCCCAGCGAGTGCGCGATCATGATCGCGCGGGTCTTCGGACCGATCGCCGCGGCGATCCGCTCGGGCGTGGTGTTGTACGTGCCGAGCTCGACGTCCACGAACACGGGCACCAGACCGTTGTGCAGGATCGGGCTGACCGTCGTCGGGAAGCCCGCCGCTACCGTGATCACCTCGTCGCCCGGCCTCAGACGGCGGTCCTCCAGCTGGGGGGACGTCAGGGAGCTCAGGGCCAGCAGGTTCGCCGAGGATCCCGAGTTCGTCAGATGGGCCTTGCGCGTACCGATGAAGCGGGCGAAGTCCCGCTCGAAGCGGCGTGAGCTGACGCCGGCCGCGATCCGCATGTCCAGCGCGGCGGACACCAGGGCGAGCCGGTCGTCCTCGTTGAGCACCGCGCCGGAGACCTGCACGGGGGAGACTCCGGGCTCGAAGGGGCCGGGGGCCTTCTCCCGGTGGTATTCACGGACGAGCTCCGCGATCCGTTCCCTGGTCTCGCCCATGGATGTTCCCTTCTGATGGCACCACTGACGTCACCGCGAGCGTAGGTGCGGCGCGAGCGCGAATCGCAGGAACAGGGGCCGACTTCATCAGGTCCCCGGTGAAATCAGAACCGATGGCTCGATCTATTCCGTCGCCAACTGGAGCCACTCGCACGGCGGTCACTCGGATGTCACACTAAAACCGCTCTAGAACATGCCCAGGAGGTAACGCATGACTGAAAAGCCGGAAAGCAACGCCGCCGAGACAGAAGCCAAGCGCAAGTTCCGTGAGGCCCTGGAGCGCAAGGCCCGTACCGCCAGGTCCCAGCAGGCGCACCACGAGGGGCGGTTGAAGATCAAGGGCTCCAACGCTCCCGTCGGCCAGAACCGGAACTTCCGCCGCAAGTCCGGCTGACGCTTCCTCGCATTTCCCTGCCCGGCCGCCGTGATCCCTGCCACCGGATCACGGCGGCCTCTTTTGTGCCCGTTTCCTTGGCGCTGCTCGAATTCCCCTCGAAAATCGCTCGAGCACCACTGGATAAAGTCTCGGAACGGGCTATGGATTCAGCCGAAGATTCCGCGGAAATCACTCCGCGACGGCTTCTGGGCCGGCCCCGGACCGGCGCGCGTCCACGGAGGCGGCGGTCCGCCCGGCAGCCGCGCCACCACGGCGGACCGCGCGGAGTAGGGCGGAATTCGAACCAGTCTTGAGTCGGCCTGGCGAAGGTGGAGGACGCGACACCGGCCGGACCCGGTGCCTCTGTGTCGAAAGGGCCCGTATGAGCATCGTCGAGGAACGACCCCTGGAGCAGCCGCGATTCGCCACCCTGCGCGAGCGGACCGCCGAACTGGCCGCCGTGCGCGCCTCGGCCGAGGCCGGCCCGGGCGAGCGCGCCACCGCCGCCCAGCACGCGAAGGGCAAGCTGACGGCGCGCGAGCGCATCGGGATCCTCTTCGACCAGGGGACGTTCAACGAGGTCGAAGGCCTGCGCAGACACCGGGCCACCGGCTTCGGCCTGGAGGAGAGGAAGCCGCACACCGACGGCGTCGTCACCGGCTGGGGCAAGGTCCACGGCCGCACCGTCTTCGCGTACGCCCACGACTTCCGCATCTTCGGCGGCGCACTGGGCGAGGCCCACGCCGAGAAGATCCACAAGCTGATGGACCTGGCGGAGGCCGCCGGCGCCCCCGTCGTCGGCCTCTGCGACGGCGCGGGCGCCCGTATCCAGGAAGGCGTCACCGCTCTCGCCGGCTACGGCGGCATCTTCCAGCGCAACGTCCGCAACTCCGGCGTCATCCCGCAGATCTCCGTCATCCTCGGCCCCTGCGCCGGCGGCGCCGCCTACTCACCCGCCCTGACGGACTTCGTCTTCATGGTCCGCGGCACCTCCCAGATGTTCATCACCGGCCCCGACGTGGTGCAGGCGGTCACCGGCGAGGCCGTGACCATGGAACACCTCGGGGGCGCCGACTCCCACGCGGCCGGCTCCGGCGTCGCCGCGTTCGCCTACGACGACGAGCCCAGCTGCCTCGAGGACGTACGGCACCTCCTGTCCCTCCTGCCCTCCAACAACCGCGAGGCCGCCCCCGAGGGCGACCAGGAGGACCCCGCCGACCGCCGCAACGACGCCCTGCTGGACCTGGTACCGCTGCGCCCCACCCAGGGCTACGACATCCGCGACCTGATCGAGGAGGTCGTCGACCACGGCGACTACTTCGAGATCCACGGTCAGTGGGCCCAGAACGTGGTCTGCGCACTGGCGCGGCTCGGCGGCCGGACCGTCGGAATCGTCGCCAACCAGCCCGCCCACCTCGCGGGCGTGCTGGACATCCACGCATCGGAGAAGGCCGCGCGCTTCGTCCAGTTCTGCGACGCGTTCAGCATCCCGCTGGTCACCCTGATCGACGTGCCCGGCTTCCTCCCCGGCGTGGACCAGGAACACAACGGGATCATCCGCCACGGGGCCAAACTGCTCTACGCCTACTGCAACGCGACCGTGCCCAGGATCAGCCTGATCCTGCGCAAGGCGTACGGCGGCGCGTACATCGTCATGGACTCCCGCTCGATCGGCGCCGACATCGCGCTCGCCTGGCCCTCCAACGAGATCGCGGTCATGGGCGCGGAAGGCGCCGCGAACGTCATCTTCCGCCGCGAGATAGCGGCGTCCGACGACCCGGAGGCCACCCGGGCGCAGAAGATCAAGGAATACCAGGCAGAGCTGATGCACCCTTACTACGCCGCGGAACGAGGCCTCGTCGACGACGTCATCGACCCGGCAGAAACCCGGGTCCGTCTGATCGCCTCGCTGGACATGCTCGGGTCCAAACACGCCCGGATGCCCGCCCGCAAGCACGGAAACCTCCCGCTTTGACTCCTCCCCCTCGTAAACGAGGGGGATTCCTAGCTCACTTCGCCTGACCCCTAGCAGGGGGCAGGGCTTACAAGATCAGCACTAGCCGGGTTGAGACCAGCCCGGACGAGCATCACCCGGGCGGAGTTCTTGTCTCTGGGCGAGACAGCTCCGCACGCGGTGCACGTATACGTTCTCTCGGAGAGGGGGAGTGCGTGCTTGGCTCTCGCTCCGCACTGTGCACAGTCCATGGTGGTGTGCGCGGGGTGGACCAGATGCACGGGGCGCCCGTGCTTGCGGCCCATCTCGACCAGCGCCGCCTTGGTCGCACCGATCGCGGCGTCGGCGGCCTTGCGGGCCATGTTCGACTTCGCGAGGAACTTCGGCCGGAAGTCTTCCACTGCGATCACGTCGAAGTCCCGGACAACGGTCTTGGCCCACTTGCGGCCGGTGTCCTGCCGCTGCCGGGCGATCTTCTTGGACACCTTCGCAGCGGCCTTGCGGGCCTTGCGGGCCTTGCGGTACCCGGCGGTGTCGGGCCGGTTCTTCGAGGTACGGCGCCGGGCCATCATCCGCTGGTACCGGGCCAGCCTCGTGGCGGCGGTCTTCCCGTGCTGGGCGTGGGGCAGATCGTGGGCGTCGGACGTGGTGGTGGCGGTCTCCTTCACGCCCCAGTCGACGCCTATCGCCCGGCCGGTCGATGGCAGCGGCTCGGACGGTGTGGCCACCACGAACGAGGCGTGCCAGTGGCCGAGGCTGTCCCGGTACACGCGCACGCTGGTGGGTGCGGACGGCAGATCGCGCGACCACACCACGGTCAGCACGATCCCGCCCGCCAGGTGCAGGCGGCCGTCCTTGATGCGGAATCCGCGCCGGGTGTAGTTCAGCGACGGCGCTGCCTCACGCTTGCGCTTGATCCTGGGCATCCCGGCCCGCTGCCGCATCGGCAGCTTCGCCTTGATGTCCTTGAGCGCTTTGGCCCGGGACTTCGCGAAGTCCCGGATGATCTGCTGCTGCGGCACCGAAGCACCCTCCCGCAGCCACGCCATCGACTGTCGGGCCTCGGTCAGCATCCTGTCGAGCTGCGCCGGGCCGCACGTCGTGTTCTCGTCGGTGGCCTTGTTGTGGGCGTGTATCCGGCGCGACAGGGCCACGCACTCGTTCCACAGCCACCGGCACCGCGCCCACTCGGCATCAAGCCGGTCAAGCGCACCGGACGACACCCGAAGCCGGAAGGTGTACCGGGCATGCCCGGACCCCGTCTTGGCCATCACTGTCGTCACCATGATCCAGAACCTAACAGCCTCCACTGACAACGGAAGAGAGTGCAGGTCAGAACAGATGCGCAGCGAACTCCGCCGCTTCGCGGCTCCGACCCCAGGACCCATTCCTCCCCTGCCTGAAGGCAGCGGCATCCTGGGAGACATCCGGTGAACGCCGACAACGCGGTGGCACTGTCCCTGGCGTCGATCCGCATCACCCGGGGCAACCCGACGGCGGAAGAAGTCGCGGCCCTGGCCGTGCTCCTCACCGCCCGCCTGCGCCCCGCCCCGCCCCCGGGTCCCTCCACCCGCAAACTCCACGCCCGCCGCCCCGGGCCCGCCCCCTACACCCCTCCGACGTCCTGGGCCTCCTGAGGAGCCGACCGGCCGACGGCGGGCATCGCGGAGGAAGAGCGGCACACGCCGTCGTCCGGCCGGGAGAGCGAAGGGCCGGACCGCCGCTTGGCGGCGCCGGGGGTGCACCGGCAGACGGCCGGGCAGGGCGCGTCCCTGGGGGCGGGGAGCGTGACCCGTCTGCCCGCAGGACCTGCCCGGCGACCAGGCCGGGGAGCGGCAGGTCCGGCTCCTGGCCGCGCGGTGGAGCTCGTCCGCGACGTCCAGGCCGGCAAGGTGAACGTCTACCAGGCGGCCGAGCGTATGCGTTCCTGGCGCATCCGACCCGCGCGGCCGGGCCGGGCCCACCGGGGCCCGCTCGCTTCCTGTGAGGTTCCCGCGTGGGGACCAGGAGGGCACTCGTGAGCCACACAGCCGCTGTCCGGCTTCCTCAGAAGCCGAACGTGGCGTTGCTGAAGGCGACGTAGACCGCCCCGATGCCGACGATCCACACGGCGATCGTGCCGATCATCGCGCCTGTGGCCGCAGGAACACCGGCGCGGCGTCCCAGCACCGTGGCGCCCGTCCAGCCGCACGCGGCACCGGCCATGGGCACGCCGAGGACCAGCATCACGGCATGCTGGAGCGACTTCTTGGTCTCGTGGTTGGCGCGCCAGTCGGTGCTGCTCCTGTTCCGGAGGGCGTCGTCGGCGGCGTACCACAACCCGCCCAGCAGGGGGAGCAGGAGCACGGCCGTCACCACGAGAAGGGTGATGACCGTGCGCCGCGTCCGCCGGGCCGTCTCTGCAGGAGAATCCGTCACGCGAACATGCTGCTCGGGCGCCGCCGCGCCCACCATCCGTACACGTACTCAGCCGGCCGCACACGTCTCAACCGGTCGGCCGGACCGACAGGTTCGCATGGATGCGGACGACAGCCCGGCGGAGATGCCGATGTCGCGACAGGTGCGAGCACGTCAGCCCTCGAAGCGTGTCAGCGTGTCAGCGTGCGAGCAGGGCGCGCCACCGCCTCCGCCGAGTCGATGCGGATGCCGAGGGCGCAGCACCGGGCTCGATGGCGGCCGGAAGCGGCTGAGCCGACGTCGGGGCGCGGCGAGGCGACTGGGGGACGTCGAGGGGGCTCAGCGGCCTGAATTCGACCGGGAGGGTGGAGGGCCGGGAGGTCATCCAGTCGGCGGTGATGCCGATCTCGCCGTCCGCGACCGCCAGGCGGATGTCCGGCAGCAGCGCCATGAGTTCTTCGATGCCGGTGGCGGCGATGGCGCGGCCGATGTCGCCGCCGGGGCATTCGTGGGGGCCGCTGCTCAACGCAAGGTGGGCGCGGTTTCCGTGCATCGGCACGCTCAGGTCCGGGCGCTGCTCGGGGTCGACGTTCGCGGCGGCGATGCAAAGGAGGAGCAAGTCGCCGGCCTTGACGTGCTGCCCTGCGAGCACATGGTCGCCGGTGGCCCACCGGCCAGGGATCACGCCGATGCTGGGGTTGTCCCACATCACCTGCTCCAGCGCGTCGGGCAGCGTCATGTAGCCGCCGGAAAGGTTGCCGCGGAAGCGGCGGTCGGTCAGCATCAGCCGCAGTGTGTGGGCGATCAGGTTGACCGTGCCCTGGTGCGCGGCAACGAGGACCAGGCGTAGGTGCTCCACGACCTCGGTGTCCGTGAGGCCGGACTCGTGCGAGATGAGGCGTGAGGCGAGGTCGTATCCGGGGGCCGTCTTCTTGTATGCGACAAGGTCCTCCAGGACCCGTGTCACGACGGCGTTGCTGGCGGCTGCGGTATCGCTGCCGCGTATCAGGTCGAGGGTGGGTTCGACCAGAAGTGGACCCTTCTCCGGGGTCATGCCGAGCAGGCGACTGACGACCAGCATGGGCAGCGGTTCTGCGTAGTCGCGGACGAGGTCGGCCGAGCCGGACTGCGCGAAGCCGGAGACGAGCTGGCGGGTGTAGTGCGTGACGTAGCGGCGCATGCCGCGGCGGTTGAACTGGGCGAGCCCGTCCACTACGGCACGGCGCAGACGCGCGTGCTCCTCGCCGTCGGTGAAAGCGCACAGCGGCTGCCAGCCGACCATGGGGATGAGCGGGGAGTCCGCCGGCACGCGGTTCTCCAGGAATGCGTTCCAGCGGCGTGAGTCCCGGCTGTAGAGACTCGGGGTGCGCATGACTTCCAGGTTCTCGCGGTACCCGAGCACGATCCATGCCGGGATGTCTCCGTGGAGGAGCACGGGGGCCACCGCACCGTATTGCTGTCGCAGTTCCTCGTACGTCTGGGCCGGCTCAGTGATTTCCGGCAGGCGCCGGAGGCTGCTGGCTGTGCCGTGGGCTGGGCACCCGGGAGGCGGCACGAGCCCGTCGGCGGATATCGGGGGGTGGGGGGTCACGGGGGCCTCCGGAGCTGGAGAGCGCCCCCGTCACGAAGGCCGACCGGGGCGGCTCATGATCGTCACCTGGCCGCGTACAACGGCCTTCGGGCTCCCGCTCTGCGGTGAGCAAGATCGGCAGCCGAGGGGCAGCATATCCCTGCGCGCTTCGTCGCCGACATGCCGTCAGAATGTGTTGACAGCAACGCCGTTAGGCCGTCGGTGCCTGTCCGGTACCGGGAGGTCGGGTATCCGCTCCTGCTCGCCCACGGCTCGACTCGCGGGCCGGTCAGGAAGTAGAAAGGGGAACGACGTTTCCCCTCGCCGGCGCGTGCGGGAAGCCACGATGATGAGGCGTCAGAAGAGCTGGTTTCTACGAACAGGTCCGGTAGGTGCATCGCCGTCAACGCGCCCCGCGGGGGCAATCGCGCGTGGCACAGCAGCTGGCAGGGCAGAGCCGCCTTCTGTGTGGGCCTGTTGGACCTCAGCCTTGACCGCTGTGCGGCCAAGGTGATCTCTCGCAGGCTTCGTAACCCCGCGAAACACCCCACATGTTCCCCACCAGCACGCCGGGCCGCGAGGCGAGCGCCGGTGTGTGGTCTTCTCGCGAAAGGACGCCTGTGTCACTGAATGCCGTACCCGGCGCCAAGGGTGGCATACCCGGCCTCGGCCACGTGCCGCGCTTGCTGCGCGACCCGCTGGGGGTCCTGCGATCCCTCCATGCCGAAGGACCGGTCCTGCGCCTCGACATCGGCACCATGCCGGTGATCGTGGTCACCAGTGCCGATACCGTCAACGAGGTCCTGGTCAGATACGCCCGGTCATTCGTCAAGGGCAGGATGTTCGAGCGCGTCCGGCCCCTCGCCGGCAACGGGCTGGCCAGCTCCGACGGTCCTTACCACCGTCGCAACAGGCGCCTGATCCAGCCCATGTTCTACAAGGAACGCCTCGCCGGATACGCCGACGTCATGCGTGAGCACGCACAGATACTCGCCGACGCCTGGAGCGACGGCCAGATCATCGACGCCAACAAGGTGATGGGGACGTATGCCATCGAGACTCTGACGGCCACGCTCTTCAGCACCGACATCGGCCGGCCCGCAGTGCGGTCCGTCCGCGAGGACCTCCCCGTCCTGCACAAGTACTTGCTCCTACGGGCCCTCGCCCCGAAAGCCCTGGACAAGCTGCCGATCTGGCGGGCTTTCGACCGGTCCGCGGCCCGCATGAGGGCCGTGTTCGACCAGGCCATCGCCACCACCCGGGCATCCGGCCCGGAAGACCGCACCGATCTGTTGTCGCTGCTGCTTTCGGCGCGCGACGACACCGGCGCCGGCCTGACCGATGCGGAGATCCTCGACGAGCTGACCACCATGCTCTTCGCGGGTACCGAGACCGTCGCATCCATCCTCGCCTGGGCGCTGTACCACCTGGGCCAACACCCGGACGTCGAGGAGGAACTGCTCAGGGAGATCGACAAGGTGGTGGGCGACCGGGCCGTCACCATCGCCGACGTGCCGCAGCTCCCCAGCATCACCCGGGTCCTGGACGAGGTCATCCGCCTGCACGGCGCAGTCACGACGATGCGGCGTACGACCGAGGAGGTCACCATCGGCGGATACAGCATCCCCGCGGAGACCGAAGTCCTCCTGAGCCTCTACGCCCTGCACCGCAACCCCGATCTGTACCCGGATCCGGACCGCTTCGACCCGGACCGCTGGCTTCCGGAACGGACCGCAGCGCGGCCCCGCGAGCACGTCGTCCCCTTCGGCGCCGGAGCCCACAAGTGCATCGGTGACAAGTTCGCGTGGATGGAGGCCACCATCACCCTGGCCACCATCCTGCCGCGCTGGCAACTGCGCTCCGTGCCGGGCAGCAAGCCGCCCAAGGAAGCGACCGCAGCCGTGGCACATCCCACGCGCGTTCCCATGGTGATCCACCGCCGCCGGAACCACTGATTCGCGTCCGCTCGGTGGCCGGCCTCCGTACCGGGGGCCGGCCGCAGACCCCGGTCCCTTGCGGTGCGGGCGCATTGCCGATCGGCCACGCACCTGGCATCTGGCTGACGGACCGCACGGGCGGCGCTGTCGTGGATCCGGAACCGTCCATGGAGGAGCGGACGCGCATCGTCTTCGACACTGTGCCCCGGAGCCCGTTTCGTTGACGGGCGCTCGACGGCGTCGGCGGCAATCACCGATGGGCGGCCGGGTCCTGGCCACCGCCCTCGGCGACGTCGGACTTGCCGCCGCCGGGTCCACCGACGACGTCGGTGCGGCGGCAGGCAGGGAGCCTGGCGGCCGGATATGGCCCCGGCGGGAGCGCCCCCGTCGCACGGGGCCGGTGCGCGTCCCGACCACCTGGTCGGGCGCCGGGGCCCCACAACATGCTCAGCTCCCCGCGTCGTTCCGCGGGTTCCGGGCGAGTGCGGCCTGATACTCCCTGTCGAAGATCTCGACGAAGCGCCGCTCCCGGGAAGAGCGGGCCTCGACGAGCCACCCCTGGCGCATGCGCGCCCACACTCGTCTGTTCGACTCCACGCGAAAGGTGTTCGCGGCGATTCTGGGAAGCGACTTCCACGGGACGGCGCCGGTGTCCGCGCCCGCCCACAAATAGTGCAGGACGAGCCGGGTGTAGGTCTGGCGCTGCCATTCCTCCCCCTCCAGCCCGCCCATCTCTCCCCAGGCCTCCCGGTAGATGGGGTTGTCCATGGCCATCACCAGCAATTCCTTCTGGAATCCCCGGACGGCCTGCCACTGCTCAACCCGGGCCTGCCGTGACTGGATGAGCAGGGAGACCCCGACGCCTGCGACAGCGAGAGCGGAAAGGATCGCGGCCACCGCGGCATAGGTCTGCCCTATGTCACTGAGGCGGTTCCAGTCGTCCCCCATCGGGGGAGCGATACGCATGAGCACGTACGGGGCGAAGGCGACCAGTGCCAGCACCCCTACCGCAGCTGCCAGAAGGACGACCGAGCCACGCACCACAACCGGTGACCCCGGCATCCGTAACCCCCGCACTGCGCGACCTCCCCATTCCTCCGCTGACACCGGCCTGTTCCTACCCCGGGGCGTCACCGGCAACCGGTCGCACGTGGACAGCCACGATGCGCCTTCGATCTGTAGCTCCATCGCGTCCGGGCCCCCCTACGAGACGCTCAGGGGCGACGCCCGGTTCGTGACAGCAATCGAACGCCGTCATCGCCGTTGTACGTCCCGCCATGTCTGCACGCTGTCCAAGGCGTACGCGCATCGAAGTGGCCGTGCACCGGGTGGACCGCGCCGCGACCGGACGCGTCTCGGGACCCGCCATGGCCTGCACATTCGCCAGGGAGCGGTGGTTACGCGAGCAGCCGGGACCGGCCAAGGCCGTCTATGAGATCGGCCGGTCGATGAACCGAACCGTGCCGCCGAGTCGCTGCTGCAGACCAGGCAGGACACTCGGCTCGCCGTAGGCGATCCACAGGTCGCCGTCGAGATAGGAACCCTCGAGGATGGTGTCGCCCACCCAGTCGCGTTGCCCGCGTTCGGTCGCAAAGGTGGCAAGGACGATCCGGCGGGAGCCGCTTTCACAGGAGGCGACGCGGTACTGCTTCTCCTCCGCCACCATGGTCGGCCGGCACTCCGCCCGGCCGGCGAGCTCTGCGAGCCGACCGTCGGGACGGTCCGGCTCACCCAAGAGGTCGACGCCGCCCACGGCCCAGGCGAAGACCGCGGCAGCCGCCGCCAGCAACAGGGAGGCGGTGACGGCGTCGGTGGTCCGTGAGTGTGCGCGCACCGCCCCATCCTGCCGTTCGACGCTCGCGCATGCGAATCCGGCCATGCAAGCACCGTTATCAGCCAGGTGGAGGTGGTATCACCCAGGACCTCTCGTTCGGATCCCGCCGGGCTCGCGTGCCCTGGTGGCGCAGCTCGCTGCGTTGTCGTCGGTCGTCGGTCGTCGGTCGTCGACGTCCCCCGGCCACCGCTGGGAGGCGGCCTTGCGAGGCACGCCGCCGGACCCCGCTGAGCGATCCGGCCTCATCCGAACGAAAGACCCTGGCCTTCCAGGAGCTCTGAGGCGAGCGGTCCGTCGTCTCAGCGCCCGCACCGTCGCCGGAAGCTTCGAGTCCGGAGGATTTGGTGATCATTTTGGGGTGGGAGAACTGCCGAGGGGGCGTGCACCTGGCCTACGGTCTCCGTGATCGCATTCACGCATGTCCCAGGGGGAAAGCATGTCGGCCCAGACCGGCCGGGCTCCGGACGCAAGACCGGCGCCGCCCGCCCGCAGCAGCTCCGGGGCCGCCATCGGCTGGATCCTCACCATCGGTCTCAACGTCGTCGCGCCGATCATCACCTACAACTCGCTGACCGGCCATGGCTGGAGCGAGTTCAGCGCCCTGCTGGTGAGCGGTGTGTGGCCGGTGGTCGACACTGCGATCCACGTCGCCTGGCGACGCAAGCTCGATGAATTCGCCGTCGTCACGCTGGTGTTCATGGTGCTCACGGCCGTCGTCTCGCTCGTGGGTGCGCACTCGGCCCGCGCCCTGCTGGTGAAGGACTCTGCCGTCACCGGCTTGTTCGGGTTGCTGTGCCTGGCCACGCTGCCGGCGCGGCGCCCCCTGATGTTCTACTTCGGCCGCAAGTTCGCCACCGACGGCACGGCGGAGAGCACCGCCTGGTGGAACGGCATGTGGCAGTACGAGGGCTTCCGCAAGACCCTGCGCACCATGACGGTCGTGTGGGGCGCGGCGTACCTCACGGAGGCGCTGGTGCGGATCGTGCTGGCGTATGAACTGGACACCGGTGTGATGGCCACTCTCAGTCCTGTAATGATCTACACGGTCCTGGGTGGCCTGGTCCTGTGGACCATGCTGTACGGCAAACGGTCTCAGCGAAGGGGTGAGGCCCGCGCGGCAGCGGCGGCCCAGGCCGAGGCAGCCGGACAGGTCGGCCGACGCAACGCCGTCCCGAACCCCACCAGCACCGGCTGACCAGGCCGGCCGCCGGCGCCCTTGCCGGGGGCGGACCCGTGTGCCGCAAGCCGGCGTGGTGTGCCGCTGCCGCTGTGGATGGTCGCTGATCGCGGGCATCAGGTCCTGGAAGGTTCGGCCGTCGGAGCGCGAGCGGAGCAGCGACCCGGGCCACTTTGGGCTCCGGTTCCGTTGAGGGCGAGTAAAAAGGCCTCGCCGCGGCCCATGGGGCTGCGGCGAGGCGCGGGATGTCAGAGAGCTACTTCTTCCACTGGACGTCGGTGGCCATCAGCGCGTACACGCCGCACTCGCCCGTGAACTTCCAGTACCCGCGACCGACCCACTTGCCGTAGTGGGTCTTGCCGTTGGCGCACTCGGTCACGGTGCGGGCCTTGCCGCGCGTCACGTGGCAGTCGGCGCTCCAGCTGTGGCTGGTGTTCTTCCAGTTCTTGCAGGTGTAGCCGTAGTCGTTGGCGCTCGCCGCGCCTGGCAGGGCGACGAGCAGGCCGCCGGCGAGGACGGCGGTGGCGGCAGCGGCTCCGAGGCCGCGTATGACGCGCTTCATGTTCCCTCTGTTACCACCCGCTCATATGCACACGGCGCGGGACGGAGCGGGTGAGGCGTCCCGCGTCACTTGGAAGATGATCTTACTCGGCTGCCGCGAAGTGGAGGCGGGCGCCTGTCCCGCACCACGCAGAGCGGCTGTCCGGCGGGAGTACAGGCAGCTGACCTCCTTGGACGTACTCGGCGACACCGCTGCGCGACCTGCACCGTCGCCAGGTCCGATCCTGAAGGACCTCGTCGCCCAGGACCCCGGCATCCACCCCACGGCCTGCTTCTCCTGCCGGCCTCCACGCCACGGATCCGTGCCTTCCACCGCGGCCTGAAAGCCGCCCGGCAGCCGCACCAGGGCGAAGGACGGCTCCAAGTCCCCCGGCGCACCAGGAGGATCTCCGTGGCGACGGCGCTGTCCTCGGCCGCTGGATCGGAGAATGCCGCACCGGCGCCGCACAGCTGACAGGGCCCCAGATCACCGATGGCTCTGGGGTCGGCAGCTCCCGCGCCCGAGGGGGAGTGGGCGCAGGGGAGCTACCCGGAGGTCACGTGCGCTTGGGTCAGGGAGTCGTGCAGACGACGAAGGCTCTGATGGACTCGTCCACGGTGTTGGTGTTCGTGCCGCGCACAACCCAGGCGTTGCCGATTGCGTAGGAGTCGGTGAAGTAGGTCCGGATAGCAGTGGTCGAACCGCCGCCTCCGGTCGCTACCTGACCGAACGGGCAGGCCACGCTGGCAAACCGGTTCTGGCCTGGTGGCACGGTGACGTACGCCCCGAAGAACTGCGGGTGCGCGGCCAGCGGTGCGGTGTCGGCCGCGGCCGGCTTTGCGGGCGCGACGATGCCCGGCTTCTGGTCGGGGTCACCTTCCGCAAGGGCAGCAGCACTGCCGCCGACGAGGAGCCCTACGGCGGCAAGGGCACTCAGTGCAAGGGCGGTTGTACGAGCCATCTCGGCCTCCTGATGTGGGGCCGCCCCCGGGGTGGAGGCGGAAGCTCCGATTCCGATGCTACGCACCGGAGTTGATCGACTTCAGGCAGTACAGGAGGCGCGGTGGGGGCGTGGAGGAGTGCTATCGCGCGGACGACCGATCACGCGCGGGTCGCACAAGCCGTACGGGCCAGAGCATCCGACGTCAGCTCCAGCGCTGGGGGCGAACGCGCGATGGCCGGGGCGTTATGACGTGCTCCGGGGAGACTTCCGGCCCGCATGTGGCAAGGGTGCTCGTCACGGTGGCTGAACGCGGCGTGCCAGCTTCCGGCCCCATGTCTGGCCCGGCGCTTCGATGTATCGGTAGGTCAGTGCGCACAGGGGCAGCAGCACGGCGAAGAAGGCCACTTCGAGCACGGGACTGTCCCGCCGCCACCGGCCGATCGTGCCGTCGGTCACCGCCAGCAGCACCGATGCACCAGGTAGACCGAGTAGCTGATGGTTCCCAGTCCGACCAGCCGGCGCGGGATCCGCCGGCGGCGCAACGCCAGGCCGACACCGAAGGTGAGCACCGCCGGCAGGAATGCCGCGATCCAGCCGCGCCGTGTGCAATGGGACCCGTCGCCGTACCGGTACGCACTCCCCACGGCGCAGGCGACCACCACGACGGCTGTGCAGGCGGCGTACCGCCAGGTGCTCCGACCGTTCTCGGCCCGGTGGACGGCGGTGCCGAGGAACATCACGGCGAGGATCACCAGGCCCTCCCACATGGGGACCGTGCCGTTGAAAGCGACCAGAACGAGCGCCGGCACCCCGCCCAGCACACCCCCGAACACGCGAAGCGCGGGTGACCCGGCGCTCGCACAGCAGATGGCGACCCCCATCGCGACCGAGGCGAGCGCGATCAGCAGACCGGTGCCGACTCCAGGGCCTCATCGACCGCGGCGCCCTCCGGACCCAGTAGCCCCGTGCCGCACAGCGACGGGCCTGGCCCCCACCCAGGCCGGGCTCGTCGTCTTCTGGTCCCCGGTCAGCCGGAGCGGCGAGGCAGCGGGCCGTCCGACCCGGGTGTCGGTGGCGGCTGGGAGGCTGGGGCGCATGGACAGGGATGAGGAACTGCTGCGGGGCCGTGTCTACGGTACGGATCACGATGACCCGCACCCCGGCCCACGGCCGGGTCACGTCTACGCCGAACTGGTCGGGGGACCGCTCGACGGCCTGCTGCTCGACATCACCGGACGGACGGCGGACGAGATCGCCACCGGCGCCGCCCTCCAGACCGAGCTCGGGCAGTTCGGCGCCGGCGGGCGCGCGATGTACGGTCCCCGCCCGGGTGGTTCGGGCCGGTGGGACTGGTCCGGCGACGTCGCCTGAAACCCCGGGCCTCTTGCCCCGTGCCCGGCTCGCCGGGCAGGCCGCTCGCCCCTGCGGTGCGCCATCCGCCGGGGCTGCAGGTACCTCAAGGAGCGTGTCGATGCCGCAGATCCCGCGACGCGTCCTGCCCGTCGTCCAGGCCGAACGGGACACCGTTGTGAACAGCGCGCTGGCGCCGACCGCCCGCCTCGCCGATGTGATCCTGCCGGCGCCGCCGCAGTTCGCTCCGGCAGCGGCTCCCGGAGCGCCACGCTGGAGGAGCTGCGCAAGCGCCGGACCAGGAGGCGCAACTGCGCGCTGAGCGGTGCAGACCCCCTCTGACCACGGCACCGTCAACGGTCCCGGCCCGGCCTTCAGTACGTACAGGAGGCCGGGCCGGATCTTCGCGTACGGCTACGCGCGGCGTGGCCGCTCCAGGCCGAGCGCTTCGGCGACGTCCTCGGAACGGGTGCGCCTGTCCGTACGCTGTGCTCGGCCTCCAGCAGTCGGCACAGCGACAGGAGCTGGGAGGCGCTTCGGCCGGCGGACACAGCGTGCGGGCGGCAGGTTCTGCTCACGCCTTCGATCGCGCTGTCCTGCGGCGTTTCAGGATGAAGGCGCCGACGCCGGTAGCTGCCAGGAGGGCGCCCCCGCCTACGCACCAGGTGGCTGGGCCGGTGATGCTTCCGAGGTCAGTGGTCCAGGTGGAGCCGTTGGGCGGGAAGGTCAGTGTGGCCGACGTCTGTTGTTTGACCCTGCCGCTCTCGAGTTTCAGGGTGGCCTTCCACGGGCCGTCGGGCAGCCGTGGGTTCAGGTCGGCGGAGACGGTGCCTGCCGCCCCGGGCAGGAGTGTGGTTCCCGGCCGGATGTAGAACGGTCCGGCGCGGTTCACCGAAAGCGCCAGAAGGCCGCCAACTTCACGGAGCTCCGTGTGCAGCGCGACATCCCGCTGCCGTTCTCGTCCGGCCACTGAGGTTTTCTCAACGAAATGATCTCGTGAGGTGGCTCGGCCCAGGGGATCCCGCGAGTCGCGATGAGTCCTGCGGCGTCCGGCGGTCGTACTGTCGAACCCGCTACCGAGGAGGACTTCTGATGCGCAGCGTGACCTATTCGATGGGCGTCTCCCTTGACGGCTACATCGTCGGGCCGGACGGCGGCTTCGACTGGACGGCGCCCGACGAGGAGGTCTTTCGCTCCTGGATCGACGAGATTCGAGAGGTCGGCGTCCACCTGTTGGGACGACGGTTGTACGAGACGATGCTGTACTGGGAGACCGCCGACCAGGATCCGTCGCTCGACGACTCAATGCTCGAGTGGGCCGCGATCTGGAAGCCGCTCCCCAAGGTGGTGTTCTCCACCACGCTGTCGGCGGTGCAGGGCAATGCCCGCCTGGCCTCCGGCGGCCTGGCGGAGACGATCGAGCGGTTGCGAGCCGAGCCGGGGGCAGGCGACATCGCGATCGGCGGCGCGACTCTCGCCGCCGAGGCGGCCACGTTGGGTCTGATCGACGAGTACCGGGCCAGGGTCTACCCGGTGCTGGTCGGCGGTGGCATTCCGTTCTTTCCCCAGCGCGAGCGCCGGGTGGATCTCGAACTCGTCGAGACCCGCACCTTCAACTCGAGAGTCGTCTACCTCCGCTACCGCGTCGCGCGCTAGGTCGTGTCCGGCGGATCATGCTTCGGGGTCGAGGAGCCGGAGGTCGTAGAGGTAGGAGCGGTCGTTTTTGAAGCTGCGCCAGACGGTGGCCGGGGGTTCGGGTTCATCAGTGTGGCTTTTGACGGGATGGGCGGTCACGAGGCCGTCAGCGATCTCGCAGTGCCAGCCGTCGGTCGGCGACCAGACACACCACACGTTCCCGTCCGTTCGGCGATAGGCGGGGCGGCCGTGGTGCTCGCCGTCGCGTTCGAAGCGGTAGCGGAGGCCATCGATGTGGCGCACGAAGGTGAAGGCTGCAAGTGCCGTCATACCTTCGGCACTGTATGGGAGCGGCGTGAACCACCGCCTGGCGAAGGCGAGTCGGGCGGACCGCACGCGACCACAGACGCACGTAAAGCCCCTGGTAGGACAGGTCTCGCCACAAGATCATGTCCGCAACCACCAGAGGCTTCACGGTGGTCACCCATGTCGCCACGCTCGACGTCCCGCGCCACGTCGTGGACCACTTCGCACGCCTGCCGGCCGCACACCGGCGGCGGATCGGCACCCCGCGCGGCAGCCGGGCACTCGGTCCGTTCCGCCAGGCCGTCCTGGACCTGCGCTGGTTCCGCGAACGCGGCTGCGTGCACTGAGAATGCCTCGGCGCACGGCGTGGCCGGCATGGGCATCATCCTCGCCAAGCTGTCGCCCCGGCAGCGCAAGCGATCGGCACTCCTCGGGCAGCCGCTCCCGGTGGCGAACTCCAGCATGAGCCTCTCGGAAGGCTGGAGTGGACCAGGTCCCCCGCGGCTACGGTTCCGGCAGGGGCTCGATGTTGGGTTCCTGGCATCGAGCCTGCTTCGGGCGCCGACGACCCGTCGCCGCGGGCGCGGGGAGCAAGGAGTTCGGCGATGACGAAGGTGCCTGGCGGCCTGCCATCCGGCCCCTGATACCAGCAACCGGCACAGGGCGTCAGCTCTGGCAGACTTGCTGCCTACCCGTCAACTATAGTCACGTGCAACGGTGTCAACTATAGTCACGCTCGAGGGGAAGGAGGCAGTGCCAATGACGGAACCAGAAGACGGCCCCGATGCACCGCAGGCAGCTCGACCGTTTCCGGTCCCAGGCCCCGGTGCTCCCTTCAGCGACCGCCTCAACTTCCTGTTCGACCGGGTGCGCCCTTCAGGGGCGGAGGAGTACACCAACGCCCATGTGGCTCGCACGATCTCGTCGTACGGGGAAGACAGCTACACGCGGTCCCACATCAGCCTCCTCCGTGCGGGCAAACGAACCCCGACCATCACCATGGTTCCGCTCCTCGCCCGGTTCTTCGGCGTGGAGGCCGCCTACTTCGTCGAGGACGAGGTCACGCGGAAGATCACGACGCAGTTCGAGATCCTGCGAAAGCTCAAGGAGAACGGGGTCGAGCAGATCGCCCTCCGGGCGCTGGGCGTGTCCGCCGCCGGCCAGCGCAAGGTTCTGGCGGCCCTCGAAGCCGTACGCAAAGAGGAAGGCCTGCCCGACGACCCCGCAAGGGACCTGCCGTGACCAGCGACCGGTGTCTCCAGGAGAAGAGGAAGCTCCATGTGGCTCAGCCGTCGTAACCGCGGAACCGACCGCGAGGCCGACGAGATCGAGTGCCGGAACAGAGAGTTCGTCGAGAGCCTCGACCTACCTGCGGTCGACAGCGTCCTGGACCTGGTGCCGTTCATGGAGGAGCGCTTCGGCAGGTCGATCCGGCTCATGCCGTTCGCCTCTGACCCGGCCGACCCCGACTCCCTCGACTCCTCTGCCCCGTGCGGACTGTGGCTCGCCACCGCCGACACGGACTACGTGTTCTACGACACCGCCATCAGCCGTGCACACGCCGAGATCATCGTGGGCCACGAGTTCGGCCACATGCTCAAGCGGCACCGGGGCAACGCCCAGGCCCCTATGGACTCCGGCAGCCTCGGCGGCCTGATCACCGACATCGATCCCGCCACCGTGCAGCTCGTCCTGGGACGGACCGGCTACAACGAGCCTGAGGAGTTCGAGGCCGAGATGCTCGGGTCCCTCCTCCAGGAGCACGTGAACGCATCCCGCCCGTCGGACTTCCGGGAAGCCGACCCGATAGCCCGCACGCTGCTGCGCTGACCGGATAGGGCCTCGTGAAAGACATCCTCCATCCCCTGTGCCTGGCCATCGCCGGCACCGGATTCCTCGTCCTGGTGCGTGATCTGGGCAGGAGCCGCCGCGACCCGGCGCTCGTGGCCCTGGCCTTCACGTACGGCTTCTCCGCGCTCAGTTACGCCGTCTCCCTCACCTGGGTGTGGGTACGCGTCGACGGCCTCTTCGGCGTCCCGAACATCGTCGTGCCGATCGCCCAGGGCTTCGTGATGCTCGTCCTGGCCCTCCAGGCAGCCGTCCTTGCGCACTGGTCGAAGCCGCTCGAGGAAGCCCGCCGGCGCAGTCGCCTCCTGCTCGTCGCGGCCCTCGCGGTCATCGCCACCATGGCGGTGCTGTTCGCGTCGCTCACCCCGGCCACCACCAGGCCCACGGACTTCTCGCTGTACTACGCGCACGACCCCGTCTTCCAGGCCTACGTGCTGCTGTACTTCGGGATGTACAGCGTCGCCGAGATCTACCTGGCGCTGTCCTGCTGGAAATACGCGCACGCCACCACGAACCGGTCGATCGCCGCCAGCCTGCGTCTCGTGACCGTCGGCGCCGTCATCACCCTCGGGTACAGCGGCATCCGGATCGCCGCCATCATCGGGGCAGAGGCCGGGTTCAGCGTCAGCCACCTCAACGACTTCGCCTGGGCCTGCGGGGACATCGGCGCCACCCTCACCCAGATCGGCTATCTCATCCCCACCGTCGCCCGGCGTGCCACCGGCGTCCGCGACTGGGCCACCGCGCACATCCGCTTCCGGCGCCTGGGCCCGCTGTGGTCCGCACTCGACCAGGCCGACCCCGGCATCACACTGCGCCGCCCGGCCCACCAGGGCCGGGACGTTCTGCGCGGCCGCAGCGCCCACTTCCCCCTGCTGCGCCGTCGCGTCGAGATCCGCCAGGGCCAGAAGCTGATGCGCCGCTACCTCGACCCGGCCGCCAGGGCGCGGGCGGAGACCCGCCGCACGTCCGAAGGACTCTCCGGCACCGAGCTCGCCGCGGCCGTCACCGCCGACCAGATCCACGCCGCCCTCATCCGGCACGCGGCAGGTGAACCCGTCGACACCCCCGCCGAGTACGCCGACGCCGAACTCTCCCTCGCCACCACGGAGGACGAGCTGCTGCACCTGGAGCGCGTCGCCGCGTACTTCACACCTCCTACGAGCGAGAGCAGCAACGCCTCCGACGTCCGCAGCGCCACCTCAGGAGCCCGTTCGTGATCCTCCGTCGCACCCTGCTCATCGCCTCCACGGCCGTCGCCGCGGCGGCGTCCATGGCCACCATGTCTGCAGCCGCGCGCTCCCGTGCGGGTGCCGCGACGCCCCCGCGCGCCGACCTGCACCTGGCGCCCGCCCGCGAACAGCTCGCCGCGCTGCGCCGACGCACGATCACCAGCCGCACCCTGCTGGAGCAGTATCTCCAGCACATCGCCAGGACCAACCCCGGCCTCAACGCCGTCATCACCCTGGACGGCGACGGCGCACGCGCGGCGGCCGACGAGGCCGACCGCCACATGGCCAGGACGGGCAAGCCGCTCGGCGCACTCCACGGCCTGCCCATCACCGTCAAGGACGCTCTGGAGACGAAGGGCCTGCGCAGCACCTGCGGTTCTCCCGACCTCACCGCCCACGTCCCCGACCAGGACGCGGATGCCGTCGCGCGCCTGCGCGCCGCCGGCGCCGTCATCGTCGGCAAGACCAACGTCCCGGTCATGTGCCAGGACCTCCAGACCACGAACCCGATCTTCGGCAGGACGAAGAACCCGTACGACGACACGAAGACCCCGGGCGGATCCTCCGGAGGCCCGGCCGCTGCCGTCGCCACGGGCATCACCAGCCTCGAGGTCGGTTCCGACCTCGCGGGGTCCCTCCGCCTCCCGGCCGCCTACTGCGGCGTGTACGCGCTGCGCCCCAGCGGCGGCATCGTCCCCACCCGCGGACACATCCCCCGGCCGCCGGGCTGGCTTTCCAGCTCCGACATGCTCACCCTCGGCCCGATCGCCCGGAACGCCGCCGACCTCGACGTCCTCCTCGACGTCCTGGCCGCCCCGGCCCCGGCCGAAGCCGCCGCCTGGAGTATCGACCTCCCCGCGCCGAAGCGCAGCCGACTGGCGGACTACCACGTAGGCATGTGGCAGGACGACCCGTACTGCCATGTCGACGACAGCATCCGGGGGCTCCTGGAGCAGGTGACCGAGCTCCTGCGGTCCGCCGGCGCCACCGTCGACGACACCACCCGCCCCGTGCACCTGGCCGACAGCGACAAGCTGTTCCAACGCCTCATGTACGCCACGGCGAGCGCCACCGCCACCGACGCCGGCTTCGCCGACGACATCGCGGCCGCCGACAGGATCCCGGCCGACGAGCCGAGCGGACTCTTCCTGCACTCGCGCACCATGCGACACCGGGACTGGCTCCGCGCGAACGAGGAACGCGAGAAGCTGCGCGGCGACTGGGCCGACTACTTCGCCACCCACGACGTCCTCATCACGCCGGCCGTCCCCACCGCGGCCGTCGACGACCAGACGTCCACGCCGGTCCCGAACAGGTTCATCACCGTCGATGGACAGAAGCGGCCGTATTTCGACCAGACGGCGTGGCTGAACATGGCCGGCCACGTCAAACTCCCGGCCGTCGTCATGCCCGCCGGCAGGACCGCCGACGGCCTGCCGCTGGCCATCCAGATCATCGGCCCCTACCTGGCCGACCGCACGGTCATCGACGTTGCCAAGCACCTGGCGCGGCGACTTCCCAAGCCCGTGCAGCCGCCCGCGTTCACTGCGTGACCGGGCGCCCATGACCGGGCTCGCTCTGCCCCCACGGGGGTGGGGCGGGGCGAGCCCGCACAGCAGAGGGGCTTCGGGTGAAACCGGGGCCCTCTGCACTGTCCGTCGGCCGAGGCCGCGGACCGGCCCCGACCGGGAGCGGTCGGCAGCCCGTGACTCGTCGAGGGACCGGCCACCGCCGGACCGGTCCGGCGACGGCAAGGACAGCGGTCGGCCGCCGTTCTCCGCGCACGCTCGGCATCACGCCCTCCGCGGGCACCGCCGCAGGTGCGGCGTCTTTCCGAGTGCGTGGGGTTCCACTGTGGAGCGTGGTCCGGGGACGGGGCGGGCTCCAGCGGATCGGTGACGTCCAGGTCGGGACCCGGCTCGGACCGCGATCGATGACGTCCAGGGCGGGACCCGGCTCGGACCGCGATCCGCGACTGCACGCAGGGGACCTGAACACCGTCGGTCTGCGCCGAGAGATGAAGAGCCCGGGTACCGACGGGGGATGCGGTACCCGGGCCCTTTGATCATCCTAATGCCACAGGGCCACGGCGGCAGGCAGCAGTACCGTGCCGGGCTTGCGCGACAGCATGCCCGGCCGGCGGGCTCTGCAACGGTCGTACGGACGCGGCCCTGCACTTCCGCCGTCGCTGACCTGATTCCGTGTCATGACCTTGCCGGACCAGGTCATGTACGCGTCGGCGGCGAACTCGGCCGGGCGCAGCTTGTGCAATTCGACGGAGCCGAAGTCGGCATCCTCCGCCTTGCCTTCGGTGTCTCGCCGCATGTCGGCGTAGAACTCGTCGGGCAGCGTCCCGGACAGCTCCTCCTCCTGCGCGGTGAGGCAGCGGTCGCTGCCCACGGCCAAGTCCCCCGCGGCGCACCGCATCGGGTGCGTCACTCGGCCGGTCCCTATGTACAACCCGGGGCACACCGGCTCGTTCAGGTGAGGCAAAATCTCGGAAGATGGAAGGCCTGACGTCAGGTGACAGTCCCGGCAAGGCCATGGAGCGCAACAGGCGTGGGGACCGAAAATGGCCGAACCGGTAGTTCGGGGGTTGGCTGCGGGCCGCTATCAGCTGAACGAGCTGATCGGGCGCGGAGCCATGGGCGCGGTGTGGGCGGCCATGGACGTGAAGCTGGGGCGTGCGGTCGCGGTCAAGGAGATCCGGGCACGCGTCGATCTCGATCCCGAGGAGTGGCGCCGACGGGCGGAGCGGGCACTGCGCGAGGCCAGGGCCGCGGCGGTGGTGCAGCACCGGAACGTGGTCGAGGTTCACGATGTCGTCATGGACGAGGACCGGCCCTGGATCATCATGGAACTCGTGGCGGGGCGTTCCCTCGCGGAGGAACTGGCCGGCGGCCGTGTGGCGGTCGGCGATGCGGCTCGCATCGCCCGCGAGGCGCTGGACGGGCTGGTCGCGGCCCACGCGACCGGTGTGGTGCACCGCGATGTGAAGCCGTCCAATCTTCTGCTGGCCCGGCCGGACGGCCGTACCGTTCTGACCGACTTCGGCATCGCCTCGGTGGCCGGCGCCGACACCCTGACCGTCCCCGGCGGGATGATCGGCACACTCGACTACCTGTCGCCGGAACGCGTTCAGGGTCTGAGAGCCGTACCGGCATGTGATCTGTGGTCCCTGGGAGCGACCCTCTACGAAATGGTCGAGGGACGCTCTGCGTTCCGCCGCAACAACGAGTTCGCGACCCTCCAGGCCGTGCTCGACGGCACGTACGACCCGCCCCGGAACGCCGGTCCCCTCGGCGAGGTCATCGACGGCCTGCTCACCAAGGACCCGTCGCAGCGTATGACGGCATCAACGGCCCGGTCCTTGCTGATTGCCGTCGAGCGCCCCGACGCACCACCCTCACATGGACCCGCACCCCACCCAAAGGCGCAGACCAACAGCGCCGGATCCGCTTGTGCTCCCCGCGACCGGCGGCGATCCCGGTCCGCCACCAGCACTGCCTCCGCGAAACGCGGGCCCGCCGCCCTTCCGGCCGGTCGGCACAGTCCCGTCCGGCCCGAGGACCCAGGTCCGGCACAGGCTCCCGCCCGCGCCTCCCGCCGCTGGCTCACCCGTGCCCTCATCGGCTCGACGGTCGTCGCTCTGGCCGCCGTGGGTCTCTATGCCGTACCTCCCCTGCTGGCCCAACGGAACCCCAGCACCCCGTCCGTATCGGGTCCGGTGTCACCGACAGCCGCCCGCCCCGGGTTCCGCGCGGTCAGCGATCCTGCCGGATTCACCGTGGAAATCGGCAAGGACTGGACCGGACCGTATGCGGACAAGCGCCGCGTCTTCTACCACTCGGCAGACCGGACGTGCCGGCTCGGCGTCCACCTGGCTCCGCCTGACGGAAAGGGTGACCCGTACGCCGAACTCCTGGCGCAGGACAACAACGGCACCGGCACCTCCGCGGTCGCCGGCTATCCGAAGTACCGGCGGGTCCGCCTGGAGCGCACGGAGCACAACGGCGCACCTGCCGCCATCTGGGAGTTCACCTGGTACGACGCCGCCTCCGGCATCCGCCATCGCTCGATCGACCTGCGATACACCAAGAACGGGCGGACGTACGACTTCTGGGTCGCCGGACCCGACAGCGCAGTCCCCACCGTCCGAGAACACTTCGACGCGGCAAGGGACAGTTTCTCCCCCACCCGGATAAAGCACGGATAGACGAGTGACCGGTTCAGCTGGAGCTGGTGCCGTTCGGGGCATCGGAGTCAACCGAGCCGTACCGGTCCGTGGAGCGTTGAGGAAGGTCCCCGACGGTGTGTCACGGCGAGCACCCGACGTGGCACTGCACCGAGGGCGTGGCATGGAACGGCTCCCGGTCGTCTGCCGTTCCCACAGCGGCATAGGCTCATGTTTCCCGTGGCCAAGCCTCAAGGGGGAGGGAAAGACATTGACCTTGATGAGCCGATGGAGCGAGGACGCGGCGTGCGGGAGCAGCGACCCGGAGGAACTGTTCGCCGACGCGGAGGGGCAAAAGCGTGCCAAGGCAGTGTGCCTGGGGTGCGCGGTACAGACCGAGTGCCTGGCCGAAGCTCTCGACAACCGCATCGAGTTCGGCGTGTGGGGCGGCATGACCGAGCGAGAACGGCGGGCACTGCTGCGCCGCATGCCCGACGTCCCCTCGTGGCGAACCGTCCTGGAAACCGCTCGCCGCGACGACGAGCACCAGCGCGCCGGCTGACCGGCACGCATGCCCTGAGCACGCATGCCCTGAGCACGCATGCCCTGAGAAGGATGCGTCGGCCCATGCAAGTCGCGGCTCAAACACCGTGGTACGGGCTCAGTGGCGGCCCGGAACCTTCACAGCGTCGGGCAGGGGCATCTCCTCGCCCGCGTCGGCCGGCAGATGGGCGATCAGGCGCGGCCTGCAGGACGTACAACGCCCTACGTCTGGTCGGCAGCGTCCGTGTGAAGTCCGAGGCAGGTTACGCCGCGCCCAGGTCGAGCTACCGCCGAGCCACCCGGCCGCTGGCGCTGCGGTGGCCCGGTACAGGCCGGGTGTACGGACGTTGACGGCGCGTGCGGGCACGCCGGGTCCTGCCTGGCGCGCGCCTTCACAGGACCAACTGGTCAGCGGTCCTGTGACAGCTCCAGGAGCTCGGCGACGGTGCCGCCGGCGTGGACGAGGTCGTCGTAGCGGCCCTGTTCGGTGATGCGGCCGTGTTCCATCACTACGATGTGGTCAGCGATCCTGGTGTTCTCGAGCCGGTGGGTGACGACGACGGTGATGCGCTCGCCTGAGATGGCCTTGATCTTTTCGAAGATCTGGTGCTCGCCGCGTGGGTCCATCTTTATCTATAGCTGTCAAATTCCCGCCTCAGTCAGTCAGACCGTGATGTGGCCTGCAGGCACATTAGGCACGGTCCTGATTCGTAGGCGACCGACAGCGCCTGTATCCGCGGATTCGTGTCGAGAGCGGCGGCCGTAGCGCCGTCAGCCTGGCCGGCGGCGTGCTGCTGGTGGAGACAGCTCGCAAGACCGGCCTGGACCAGGCGATATGGCGCGGGCGTCGTGACGTAAATCGCGGGCGGTTCACGATCCGGGCAAGGTCGCCCGCGTGGAGCACCTCCGTACTGCGGTGCCCGGCTGGGCGGCCCTGCGCACACCATCACCTCGTCGCCTGGCCGCCGGAGCATGCCGAAACGCGCCAGGTTGCCAACACAGCCCCCGTGTAGCCGACTTGACGGATAATGTGATCACGTGTGTGACGCGAAGCGCTCTCGGTGACGCCAGTGGCGAGACCAACCCGAGACTCTTTCGTCCAGACCGTCCAATGAGATTGCGGGGGAATATCTTCATGAACAAGTTCATCACCCTTGCCCGGGGCGCAGCCGTAGGAGCGGCTGCACTTGCGGCGACCTTCGGGCTCTTCACCTCCGGTGCCTCGGCTGCCACCGTGGACAGCTCCGCTCAGCACCTCTCCATCGCCGAGTACGGCCCGGCCGTCAGCAAGCAATGGCACGCCCACGTCAAGTGCGACATCGTCCGCAACGGCCACACCTACACCAAGCGCGACGCATGGGGCAACGGCCCTACCGAGCAAGCGGCCGTCAACACCGCCAAGCGCAACATCCCCGTCGAGAAGGGCAGCTACAAGCGGCACTGCCGCACCCTGGAAACCTACCGTCGCTGACTCGCACGGGCCCCGCGCCCGGAGATCCCAAAGGCGGGATCTCCAGCGGCGCGTCCTTTGTCCCACCCCGT
Source organism: Streptomyces sp. NPDC057445 (assembly GCF_042802855.1). Classification (NCBI taxonomy): domain Bacteria; kingdom Bacillati; phylum Actinomycetota; class Actinomycetes; order Kitasatosporales; family Streptomycetaceae; genus Streptomyces; species Streptomyces sp. NPDC057445. The sequence continues at coordinate 131,294 of NZ_JBHVDH010000019.1, forward strand.
ATGCTGGGGGGAAGGAGGCTCCTATGACCAGCCAAAGCAGGCGCGTCTACGAGATCCACGTTCCCGTAGGCAAGGACGCGCAGGAGTTGCAGGAAGTCATCTCGTCGATCCTGTGCCCGGACCCTGACCACGAGCCGCCCTGCCCCGTCCCCTGGGCCACCGCCGCAGTCGGGACGCGGATCAACGTCGGACTCTACGCCACCGAGGAAGAAGCCGACCGGCTACTGGTCGAGATCACCACTGTCGCCAAGGGGGCGAACGTCACCTTGCACCATGACGTGGACCCTGCCGGCTATCAGGAGCTAATCCAGCAGTACGAGATCGAAGCCGGTCTCCGCTAGCTTGACGCGCTGGGTCTCGCTGGCCCTGGTGGCGGCTGTCGCTGGTGGCATTGATCCGTAGGAGGCGCCCGGTGGGCTCACCGGGCGCCTCCTGCTATGAGTTTTCGATTCGGATCATGCGTCGGAGGCTGGCCCGGGCGGCTACGAGGTCGTCGTTGGTTTCGGCGAGTCTCCGTTCGAGTTCCCGCTGCTCGTGGTGGAGCCGGGTGATCTGGATGTTCAATTCCTGATTCTGCGCGGTCAGTTCACCGATCCGGTCCGTGAGGTCGGTCGCCTGAAGCTGGTCGAGTTGTCGGCCGAGCTGGCGCTGCAGGGCCTCTTTGAGGTCGCTGACCTGGCCGCGGAGCCGTTGGTTGTCGGCGCGAAGAATCTCCAGGTCGGTACGTGCGCTCATGGCGCCGCCCGCCGACCGGGGATCGCTGCCTGTGGTTGCGGTGCGGGCCTGTTGGGTGCGGGCGGCTTCGACGTGTTCGCGGACGCCGGGGGCGTAGACGAGCCAGGTGGAGACGCCCGCCGCCTTGGCGACCGCGGTGAAGGTGACGGGCTCGCCGCGGGTGAGCAGGTCATCGACGGTGCGCAGGACCCGGGCGCGTTTGTCGCGGCTGTCCTTGCGTGGGGCCTCTTGCAGTACCTGGCCGGGAGTTCGCGCGCTGGTCACGAGGCCCCCTGGGCACGGTTGACGACGGTGGGCGGGAGCAGGGTGTGGCCGTCGGCGGCGCGGGCATTGCGCAGGATCCGTGCGGCTTCTTCGATCTCGGCCTGCTGGTCGGAGGGGAGCTCGGCGAGTTGCTTGTGCATCTTCTCGGCGACTTCGGTGTAGGCGTCGATCTGGTCGGTGAGGTTGCGGTGACGAAGTCGGCGGCGTCCAGCGCGCCGGCCATCTCACGGTCGGTGCGCAGCTGGTGGAGGTGTTCCTCGATAGCGGGCAGGTAGGAAGGGTCGGGCCGGTAGAAGCCGCAGCCGGCGCATTGGAAGCGCAGCGGGCAGCTTTTTCCGCCTGCTTTGATGTTGGTCGGTTCGGTACAGTTGCCGTACGGAACCGCGACCGAACGTGCTTCGTAGGCTGTCGCCGAAGCCATGGGTGTGGATTTCCCGGAGCGGTCGACGACCTGCAGGCGCAAGGTTTCCACCGCGGCGCGCTTACGCTCCAGGGACACCTTGTAGTACCCCAGGCCAGCACGGCCCAGGTGGCGATCAGGAAGATGCCCCCAGTCCCGTCAGTCCCGTCAGTCCCGTCAGTCCCGTCAGTCCCGTCAGTCCCGTCAGTCCCGTCAGTCCCGTCAGTCCCGTCGGTCCTTCAGTCGGTCAGTGGTGACCAGCCACGGTTCGGCGAGGGGAGCCTGTCGTCATCGCGGCGTCGCTCTTCCGGCTCGGGTGAAGCCGGTGCTCAAGCCCCTCATCAGCGGTCCGTCGATGCCTCCGGGCCCGGTGACACCACCCCCCGGATCATCAACAACAAGGGGGGAAGTCATGCCGGACCCGAAGGCCGGAGGCCCATTGCGGAGCCACGAAAAAGGTAACTGTGACAGTCGTCCTGCGGCCCGGGTTGGGCTGCTGCCAGGCTTACGAACCGCCACCGGATCAACCGCAGCGGTGACCGGCAGCTGAACCGCGCTCTGCACACCATCACGCTCATCCGTATGCGGCTCGACCCAGCCACGAAGACATACGTCGCCCGCAGGATCAGCGACTGCTTGAAACGAGCCGTCTGCCGCCAGCTGTTCAAGATCCTCGAACGCTCAGAGCGAACCCCGGAGATCTCCTCCGAACCCCTTGACGCGATATAGCAGCCTCGGGGGAGGGGTCAAGACCGTCGTTCTCCGCCGCGATGTCCATACAGGTCAAGGCCGAAATCCTCGGGACCCGTCACCGGTTTCGTGCGAAGATCTACAGGACCTCTCGGGCTCAATCCTCCCGCAGTAACGATTTCTCGGAGAGCCCATGCGCCGCGCCCACCTCCTCCCCGCCGCTGTCCTCCTGCTCTGCACCGCCTGTTCCGGCGGTCCGGACCGTGACTCGGGCGAGAGCGCGATGAAGGCCGTGGATCACGGGGCGGCCGTGCGCGCCGCGATCGAGAGGACGAGCGCGGACAGCGCCCGCGTGGACGAGAAGATCGAACTGCGGTCCGCCGACAGTCCCACGACGTACGTATTCGCGATCGCCGGCGCCTTCGACCTGGCGGGTGACAGGGGGCGGCTCACGGTGGAGCTGGAGGACAGCGGATGGGACCCCGTCGAGGAGGTCTTCGTCGGCGACACCGTCTATGTGCGGGGCTCGCAGGCGGTGGACGAGGGCAAGTGGGCCTCGGCCGTCCGAAGCGAGGCCCTGACCCGCTATTTCCTGCGGGCGCCGCTGAACGACCCCCAGCACCTGCTCCGCCAGATGAAGGCGATGCGGCAGGTGTCGAACGAGGGCAAGGAGCAGGTGAACGACGCCTCTGCGGTGCACTACCGGGGCACGATCGACCCCGCCACCGCGACGCTCGGGATGACGGCGGAGACGAAACAGGGGCTGAACGACCTGCGCGAGAAGCTGGGCGACGACATGCCTGTCTACGCGGACGTGTGGGTCGACGGGAAGGGGCGCGCCGTCCAGGCCCGGCTGTCCTACTTCGGCGGTATGAAGGTCATGACGACGATGACGCTGTCGGACTTCGGGACGCCGGTGAAGGCCGAGGCTCCGTCAGCCAGGCAGGTCGTCCCCGTGACGGCGGGCGAGGACGTCCTGCTGGCCTGAGCGGGTCGAGCCCGGGGCTCCGTGGTCGTCGGCGCCACTGCCCTACGCGACACGTTCAGCGCCGAGCGGCCGTGCGGGATGCCCGAACGGGGTGCCCTTTTGTACGAGTCGAAGTTAGGACAACTGCGCTTATGTGGTGGCGAGTGCTGTAGCGGACCTGGTCGAGCAGGGGGAGGAGCATCTCCGCGACGGTCTCGATCTCGGCGCGGGCGAAGGCCGCGCCGACGCACTGGTGGAGTCCGGTGCCGAAGGCCAGGTGCTGGGCGGCGGCGGTGAAGGAGCGGGCGGTGCCCAGGTCCGGGCGGTGGATGTCGAAGGTGTCCGGGGCGGCGAAGGCGTCGGGGTCGCGGTTGGCCGCGCCGATCATGCAGAAAACGGTGGCACCTGCCGGGACGGTGGCGCCGGCGAACACGGCGTCCTTCTCCGACTGGCGGGGAATGAGCTGGACCGGCGGGGTGTAGCGCAGGGTCTCGGCGATCGCGGCGGACAGCAGGGTCGGGTCCTGGCGGACCTGGGCCATCTGCTCGGGGTGGTCGATCAGATGCTTGACGAGCAGGGCGAGGGTCTTGTCGGCCGGCTCTGTGGCGGCAGCCAGGACGTTGATGATCAGTGCGGTGACATCGCGATTGCTCATGGCGATGCCGTCGAACTCGGCGGTGCACAGCTTCGATATCAGGTCGTCGCCGGGGTGGCGGCGCCGCTGTCCGATGAGGGGGACGAGGTAGGCCTCCAGCTGCTCGGCGCAGTCCAGGCAGTGCCGGCGGCGCTGCGGGGTGAGGACGATGCTGGTGATGAACTCGGCGACCCCGCTGTGCCAGGCGGCGACCTGCTGCCAGTCCTTCTTGTCCAGGCCGAGGACGTCGAGCGTCACGTGGACGGCGAGGGGCTTGCCGAAGTCGTTGACGAGGTCCACCCGGCCCCGGGGAAGGAAGGGTGCGATGAGCTCGGTGGCGTTGGCGTGGACGGCGCGTATCTGGTCCTGCAGGGCCTGCCCGGTGAAGCCCCGGACGACGATCTTTCTTTTGGCGGTGTGCTCTGCCCCGGTCATCTGGGCGAGGACCGGTCCGCGCATCACCGGCTCGGCGCGTACCTGCAGTGTCTCGGTGCTGAACGCTTGATGGTCGGTCAGCACCCGCTTCACGTCCTGGTAGCGGGAGAGGAAGTAGCTGTCGATCGCCGGCTCGTAGTGCACCGGTGCCCGCTCCCTGAGGCCGGCGAAGTACCGGTAGGGGGCGGCGGCGAAGTCGTCGGACAGGACACTGAAGCCGGACTCGGCTCTGAGCATGGCAGGAAATCTCTCAAGGGAAGAGGCAAGGGGGGATGGCAACTGCTCGCCGAGTTCTAGGCCGGGGGCGGGCGTCGGCGTCCTGGACCGCGAGGGTCCGGCGGACGGAACGGCTGGTCCGGGTGAACGCCGAGGCCCATGTCGGGAGCCGGGTCGGCCGCTGGGTGAGACGCTCCTCGATGACGTGGGCGAGCGGCGGCGGACCTCGCCGACGGCTTCGGCGCCCCGCGGGGAGCACGCGAGTTCATCGTCCCGGCAGGTGAGGGCCGCACTCGCGCGCTGCTCGGTCCTTCTCCCCCCGGACGCCATGACGGCTCCCACCCCGTGCTCAGCACCGGGCGCCGTTGCCCGGAAGTCCCCGCCGTCCTACGGCGGGCTGGTGGACAGGGCCCCTCGTCAGGAGGTGCCTCGACAGCGATCCTACGGAGCGAGCGGTGCGGCTATCGCCGGGGCGAGCTGTCGCGTTGCCTGCGCACCAGGGAGAGGGCAAGGAGCGCCAGGTTCACGGCGAGGGCGCCGGCGGCGAGCGCGGTTTGCCAGAACGGTCCGCCGGAGGCGAGATTGACCACCAGATAGCCGGTGAGGATCACGGCAAGTATCGCGTTCTGGATGTCGCTGCGCAGCCACCACCGTGTGCGGGGGAGATTCCACTTCGGACAGTCGCAGCGCGTACAGCTCCACGGGCCCGAACTCCTCCTCGGGAGCGCGTTCGGTGGCGGCGAGGTGGTCGGCCGCCTCCCTGGTGAGCTCTGCGGCGCGTGCGTGGGGTACTGCGTGGCGCTCTTCGAGCAGCCGGGTCAGTTGGCCGAGCCAGTGCTCACGCTCGACCGTGTTCAGAGCGTCCGTCCCACGTTGCATGGTGACTCCTTCAGGATCTGCGGTCGGTTTGTTCCGTGTGGCCCACCAGAGCAGCGCGAGGCCCGGTACGCACAGGACAGGGGCGGGCAGGTGGCCGAGGGGCTTTGCGGAGAGGACGGTGAAGGCCGCCGCGCCCAGCACCGTTGCGGCGGTCATGAGCACCCACCCCTCAGCGCGCCGTCGGGGGCGCGAGGCGGTGGCCGCGAGGTGTCCGCCCATCAGGGCCACGGCGATGAACGACGAGCCGGCCAGCCCGCCAGGGGTCAGAGCGAGCACGAATCCGTTGGCGACCCACAGACAGACACCGGCCACCACAGCGGCCACACCGATCGGGGGAACCACATGCCGGTGCCACGTCAACAGCCGCCCCATGGAACAAGGTTGCGCCGCGGCGCCCACTGCTGTGTTCGTCGGCCGTGTACGGCATTCGGCGGGGTGGCCGAGGCGCACAAGGGCGGGCGCGTCGCTGAGAGCGGCGCATGCGGCCGGCGACGGCAAGCGCGGGGCGGTGCCCGACTCGGCCGTCGCGGGCGTCATCGGTTCGAGGATCACTTGTAACGTTCGGCGCCGCGGCCGCACTGAGGGGTATGAGCCATGACGACCTGCGTGCGCTGTTCCTCAACTGCACGCTGAAGAAGGGCCCGGAGCGGAGCCACACGCAGGGCCTGATCGACCTCAGCTCGCGGATCATGGAGAAGCAGGGCGTCCAGGTCGAACACCTGAGGCCGATCGATCATGAGATCGCCACCGGGGTGTGGCCGGACATGACCGAGCACGGCTGGGAACGCGACGCGTGGCCGTCGATCCACCAGCGGGTGATGGCCGCCGACATCCTCGTCATCGCCGGGCCGATCTGGCTGGGTGACAACAGCTCGGTCACCAAGCTGGTCATCGAGCGGCTCTACGCCTGCTCGGGCCTGCTCAACGACGCCGGTCAGTACGCCTACTACGGGCGTGTGGGCGGCTGCCTGATCACCGGCAACGAGGACGGCGTCAAGCATTGCGCCATGAACGTCCTGTACAGCCTGCAGCACCTGGGATACACGATCCCGCCGCAGGCGGACGCGGGCTGGATCGGAGAGGCCGGGCCCGGCCCGTCCTATCTCGATCCGGGCTCCGGCGGTCCCACCAACGACTTCACCAACAGGAACACCACGTTCATGACGTGGAACCTGCTGCATCTGGCCCGGCTGCTCAAGGACGCCGGTGGCATTCCGGCGCACGGGAACCAGCGGTCGCAGTGGGACGCCGGATGCCGATTCGACTTCGAGAATCCGGAATATCGCTAAGTGAACAACGAAAGGCTGAAAATGACCGTCGAGACCGTCGAGACCGTTCCCACGTGCGCCTACCCGGGCTGCACCAATCCGCCCGAGCCGGCCGCACCCGACGCGCAGGGTACGGCGACGCACCGCTATTGCCAGCACCCCGAGCACAACGCGCTCGGCGCCTTCAGGAAGTTCCGCGCCAAGCGGCAGCAGCGCAAGGAGGACAAGCGCGCGGCATCCGAGGCGAAGAAGGCGGCCAAGGAGGATACGACGGGAGCCCAGGCGCCGGCCGGCGAGCAGTCATCGCCCGCCGCCCCCGGGCAGGACTCTGCCGCCGCTGCGGCGCACAGTGCGATCGAGCAGGTCCCTGGCGCTGAAGTGGTGTCCCAGGAGGCCGGACAGGTCCCCACCGCCGACGCGTCCGAGACGGCGACGGCAAAAGCCGTGCATCACGAGATGACGGCGATGATGGAAATGCCGGTCGCGGACGCCGGCCCTGCCGCCCAGTCACGCGACGCCCTCGTCACGCTCATCAACCAACTCGCCACCCACGTCAGCCAGCTCACCACGGACCTGCCCGCCTACATCGAGGAACTGGCGATCATCACGGACTCGGCGGCGGCCGAAGCCCGGATCGAGACCGTCACCCGCGCCGCCGCTCAGCGCATCCTGGCCGCCGAGCAGCGCGCCGTGCTCGCTGAGGAGGCGGCGGAGCTGGCCGTCGTACAGCTCGAAGCCGGGGAGCAGAAGCTCGCCGAGGAGACCGCCGCGATCCGTGAGGAGACCGCCCGCCAGGTGGCGGACGCCGAATTCGTCCGGGCTGAGCTGGAGCGCTACCGCGAGCGTGTCGGCATGCTCGAGGTCAGGCTCGACGCCGTCCGTGACGAGGCCGATGAGCTGCGCCGCGCGAGGGCCGCGCACTCCGCCGAGCCTGCGCACTCCGCCGAGCCCGCGCACTGTGCCGAGCCCGAGCAGCAGCGGCCCGCTGAGAAGTGCTGACGGTCGTCGGCCCGCCTGATTGCGGCGTTCCGGTCAGGACCTACAGCCGGCGTGACGGCGCCGCGTGATCACCGCACCCGTGCGGTGACGGCAATCCCGCACGGGTGCGGCTCATCTCGGAGAACCACCGGCTCAGGAGCCGACGTGCGGTCCAACGCATCAGCGCTGATTCGACAGTTGATGACGACAAAGGAAGACGATGCAGAAGAACACGCTCAAGAAGTGGTCCGCGCGGATCGCGGCCTCCACCGTGATCGCGGCGACCGCCGCCCTCGTCCCGGCCGCGTCCGCCCAGGCAGGCACCCCCGGTCTGTTCCGTCTCTGCAACTACGGCAGCAACTACGACACCGTGGTGGAGTTGCCGACTCAGGGCGGCTACGCGTTCCGCGTGCTGAAGGGCAAGTGCCAAGACGTGCGTCTGCTCGGAGCCACCACCGAGGTGGTCAAGCTCTACGCGGTCCAGGGGAACCAGTGGCCGGGCGGCCGCAGCTACGTTTTCGCCGGGTTCAGCTACGACCACAAGAACCGGGGCATCGACATCACCACCCGGGGAAGCTATGGAGCCGTCAACTGGAGCTGGCGGTAGGTGAAGTTCGGGCCCGGCTCGGGGCTGCTCGCCCGGGCCGGGCCTCCGCCTGCCCCGTGCGTGGGCTGCCGTGCGCCGTACCCGTCGAGGTGATCGCGGCGGAGTCGGCTGGTTCCCGAGCAACCGACGGCGGCTGCTCGGGGGATCTCACCCGGTCGACGTCTCGATCGTCAGGTCACCGGTCAGCGTACGGTGGACCGGGCACCTGTCGGCTGTTTCGTGCAGCTTCTGCCGCTGCTCGGCGGTCAGGTCGCCGCTGAGCACGAGGTCCTTGAGGATCGTGTCCTTGCCCTTCATCCGCAGCGACACCGTGACCTGTTCAAGCGGCAGTTGCTTGGAGTCGGCGTACATGCGGACCGTCATCGACGTACAGGCGCCGAGTCCGGCCAGGAGCAGGTCGAAAGGGCCCGGCCCGGTGTCGGCGCCGCCGAAGGAACGGGGTTCGTCGGCGATCAGCCGGTGCCGGCCCGATGTGACCGACTGCTGGAACTTCCCCGTGCCGGTCTCCGTCACCGTGACCACTCCCGGCTCGCCGCCCGCGTCCTGCGGGACGTCCGGGACGTCGAGGTAGCGGCTGACCCACGCCGCGAGGACCTCGGCCACGTAGGCGGCGTCCGCCTGACCGGTGAGCAGGTGGTCGGCGCCGTCCAGGGAGACGAAGGACTTGGGGTGGCGTGCCGCGTCGTAAATGAGCCTGGCGTTCTCCACACCCACCAGTTCATCCTGCGGTGAGTGCATGACCAGCAGAGCACGGCCCAGCCCGGCGATGCGCTCCTGCTGGTTCTGCCGCCTGATGTCGGTGAGAAACTCCTTGCTGATCCGCAAGGGCCGGCCGGCAAGCACCACCTCGGCCACGCCGTGCGCCTCGATCTCGGCTCGCGAGGAGCCGAGCAGGTGCTCGACGTGAGCGGTGTCGGCCGGCGCGCCGATGGTGACGACGGCCTTGGCCTCAGGGATCGGGTTGGCTGCTGCCAGGACGGCAGCGCCACCCAGGGAGTGGCCGATGAGGATGCTCGGCGCCCCGATCGTGTCGCGCAGGTACTCCGCCGCGCACACCAGGTCGGCGACGTCGGAGGTGAAGGTGGTGTCGGCGAAGTCGCCGCCCGACCGGCCGAGACCGGTGAAGTCGAAGCGAAGGACGGCCACGCCGCGCGCCGCCAGCTCACGGGAGATCCTTGAGGCGGCGACCGAGTCCTTGCCGCAGGTGAAGCAATGGGCGAACAGGGCCGTCGCCACAACCGGCCCGGCGGGCAACTCCAGGCGGCCGGCCAGCGGTTCCCCACTGGAGCCCGGGAAGAGAACTTCTCTGTTGTTCATGCGGCTCAGTGCGATGAAGGGCGCCGGACGTTACGTGTAACGTTCGCCGCTCTTTCCGTCTCTGAGTGCGATGTGGCCAAGACGTCGAGGCCATCGCCGAACATGTGTCTCGGCGCCACGTCCGGCCACCGGTCCGGCGTGAACACCCCGAAGGAACGGAAAATCCTCATGTGCCGAACCAGCCGAACCAAGCGCCCTGTCCTCTGGATCACCACCGTGGTGGTCGTCGTCGCGGCGGCCGTCGGGCTCTACCTCTTCCAGCCCTGGCGGCTGTTCACCTCGGTCCGCGTGGATGAGGCGGCTCCCGTGGCCACCGACCAGCAGGGGGCCGCGGCCAAGCAGTTGGCGACCGGTGCTTTCATCTCCCACGAGCACGGGACCAGCGGCTCGGTGGAGATCCAGCAGCTCGAGGACGGGAAGGCGGCGCTGCGCCTGACGAACCTGCGCACCTCCGACGGCCCGGCCCTGCACGTGTGGCTCAGCGACCAGCCGGTCAAGCAGGACGGCGGCGGCAACCTCGACGACGGCAAGCACGTCGACCTCGGCGCCCTCAAGGGCAACGAGGGCAACCAGAACTACGCGATCCCGGCAGGCACCGACCTGAACAGGTTCTCCACGGTGACGATCTGGTGTGAGCGCTTCAGCGTGTCGTTCGGCGCGGCCGAGCTGCAGCAGCGCGCCTGACGGAACCGGGTCGCGCAGGAGAACCGGAGCGGGTGGCGTCGCCACCCGCTCCACGGCTTTCCAGGTCCTGTCCGCCCGTCCTTCTAGGACACGAGGACGGGGATGAGCAGGGCCACGCAGGTGATCAGGCTCCACAGCGCGGGTGCCGCGCTCAGCGTCTGCTCGTGACGCGCGGCCGCCCGGACCGCGGTCGCCTCACTGCGGGTCAGGTGCCAGGGGCTGACCCGCTCCTCCAGCCGCTGGTACACCAGGCCGAGAACGGCGCCATAGGCGAGGTGGCCGACGAGGGAGGGGAAGGACACGGCCAGCGCGGCGGCGCTCCACTGGCGTGTTGTACCGAGCAGCAGGGGAAGCAGCGTCAGGTTGCCCAGGACCCACCAGAGGAAGCCGTAGGACACACCCCAGCCGATCCCGGAGGCCGCATCGAAGCTGCGGCGGCGGAAGAAGACCGCGTAAGTGACGCCGACGACCTGGGAGATCAGCAGGTGGATGACGATTCCCACGACCGCGGACTGCGAGCCGATCAGGGCGGCGACGACCGGCAGGAATCCCACGGCGACCATGACACCGGTGAAGATCGCGCCGCCGGTCAGCCCGGCGATGACGCCGTGCCAGATCGAGATCACGCGCCCGTCGGCGAGGCGTCCCTCCAAGGCGTGCCGTAGGTCGTCGGAGAACACCGCCCGCGACATGCCGCCCAGCCAGCAGGTGAGCAGGGCCGTACCGGCGCCGAGCAGCAGATAGCCGGGCAGCGATGCCACCGCGGCGCGCACCGCGGCCGGAGCCCACGCCAGCCCGCGGCCGTCCAGCAGCGGCGAGATGGTCACCGCCGCGAGCACCCACCAGGCGAAGCCGAAGGCGGTGCCGCGGATCAGGGCAGGGCCGGTGCCCTCGTCGGGGTCGCCGAAGACCACGGCGTAGGACGCGCCGACCAGCACTCCGACGATCAGCGTGTTCCAGCCGGGCCCGACCACCGCGGCGGCGGCGAGCAGCCCGGCGGCCGAAGCGCGCACCAGCAGGCCGGGCCTGAGCTGCCGCTCCCTGCGCGACAGCAGGGCGAGGACGGCGGCCGTGACCGCTCCGTAGGCCAGGTGACCGAGCAGGCTGGGGATCAGCGCCTGCGCCGTTGCCACGTCCCAGGCCACCGGCCTGCCCAGCAGGATCGGCAGCAGCGTCAACGGCCCGAGGAACCACCACAGCACGCCGTACGCGAGTCCCCAGAACAGCAGCTCGCGCTGCCGCGCCACGAGCACGCCGAAGATGCTCCCGATGACCGCCGCGATCAGCATGTGGACGGCGAAGCCCGCGACGGGCGAGTCGGTTCTGACGATCGCGGCGACGGTGGGCAGGAACCCGATCAGCACCATCACCTCGCCGAAGACCAGCCCTCCTGCGAGGCCGGCGAGTGCTCCGAATCCAGCGTTACGCATGACGGTCATCCTTGGTCGAGAGGGTGATGTCCCTGGGGAAGACCAGGTCGAGGGTCCAGTCGGCGAGCACGCGCAGCCGTTTCTCCACACTGGGCAGTTTGCTCAGGTAGACCGAGCGCCACAGGACCCAGGCGAGGAGACCGGAGACCTGCCGCCCGCCGATCTCGCCGGCCGCCGTGCGGTGCCCGAGCGAGACCAGCACGCCGAGCCCGCCGAAGCGGAACGGGACGGGACGGCGTCCGCCGAGGACCGCGGCGATGTTCCCCGCCGCCGCCTTGCCTTCACGGATCGCGTGCTGCGCGGTCGGCGGGTAGACCCCGCCCGCCGGGTCGGGGATCCTCGCGCAGTCGCCCAGCGCCCACAGGCCGGGAACACCCGGGACCTGCATGGTGGGATCCACTGCGAGAGGCGCCTGCGTGACCTGCTGGACCAGCGGATTCGGCCGGTTGCCGGCCGTCCAGGCAAGGGTGCGGGTGGTGATGGTCTCGCCGGAGTCGAGCGTGATGTCCTCGGCGGTGGCCTTGGCCACGCGCGCGCCGAGGCGGAACTCGATGCCGCGTTTGCCGAGCTTGCGCTGTGCGTAGAGGCCGAGCTTCGGCGACAGCTCCGGCAGCAGCCGCTCACCCGCGTGCACGATCACGAATCTGGGCCGCAGCCCGTGCAGACGGGGATAGAAGTGGAGCACGTCGTGCACCAGGTCGAAGAGTTCGGCCACCAGTTCCGTCCCGGCGAATCCGCCGCCTGCCACCACGAACGTCAGCAGCCTGGCCTGCTCGGCCGGGTCGGGCTCGAGATCGGCCCGCTCCAGCGCGCCCAGCACCTGGTTGCGCAGCCTGGTGGCGTCCTCGACGGACTTCATCGGGAAGGCGTGCTCGCCCACTCCCGGCAGGTCGAAGAAGTGCGGCACCGCGCCGACTGCCAGGACCAGTTGGTGGTACGGCACGCGGAGCATCCCCTCCTTGCCGGCGGAGACGTACGCATTGCGCGTCTGGGTGTCGATCGAGACGACCCGCCCGTGCAGGAAGGAGGCATGGTTGAGGCCGGCACGGACCGGGGCGCTCACGTGCCTGGCCTCCACCGTGCTCGAGGCGACGCCGACCAGCAGCGGCGTGAACAGCAGGAAGTTCGAGTCGCTTATCAGCGTCACGTGGGCGTCGAGCCCGCGGGCGATGCGCCGGTCCAGTTCGCGCGCGGCCCCCACCCCGCCGAAACCACCACCGACGACCACCACATGGGGCTTGGTGCGCCGGGGCGCCGGACGGGGCGGGCGCCAGGCAGAAAGGGCGTGGAAGGCGAGCCCGGCGATCGTGCCGGACAGGGCGGCGCCGACGAGCTCGGGGAAGCGCGACACGGCCACCGCGATCGTCCATGACGGCGACTTCCCCTCCAGCGCGGGAGCGAGGGTGAGTGTCCAGGTCACCCAGTCGAGCAGGCCGATGAGCAGACCGACGGAGAAAGCCGAGCCGTTGCTCTGCCTGTGCTCGCCGAACAGGAGGCCGAGCACGGCTCCCAGCACCACCGTGTGCGCAGCCCACGGGATCCACGGCGGGTTCGTCACGACCGCCACGATCGCGCCACCGGGCAGTCCGGCGATGATGCCGAACAAGAGTCTTCTGAGCCAAGTCATGGATGTCTCCGGTAGTCGCATGGCCTCCGCCCAGGGGGAGGAGGGCGAAGGCCATGCCAGATGTGTGGGGGCTCCAGCGCCCGTTTCGGACGTTCAGTGCGGGCGCGCCCCAGGAGCGTTACAAGTTCCCCGGGCGCAACCGCGGCGGCGAGGACGGGAGGCGCCCGTAGAGGGCGTGGATGTCCGGCCGGCAGGCCTGCGCCGGCGGGCCGTCATGCCCGAGGACGGGCGGCTTGTCGCGGCCCCACACCGCCCACATGGAGCGGCGGCACGCCCTGGACGATCGGCGATGAGGGGGACGGGCCGGAGGGCAGGCGTGGTGAAGGCGAGGTGGTGGCGCAGCAGCGGACTCCTGCGGGCGTGGCGAGTTGAGCCCTTGGGGTCCTGCGTGTGGTGCCGGCCGGTCGATCGCGATCAGCTCGGGATCGGATCGGACATCGGTCCCCGTCCGAGGGCGATCGGCTCCTGCTCGGGCCGCCGTACAGGCCCTACTTGATGCAGAGGATCAACGCTGCTGCCAGTCCCTGAAGGCGGAGAGCAGCTGCTGCCTGGCGTCCGGTGAGATGTTGTCCGGGGTCAGCTCGCCCGTCGTGGCGATCGTCCGACGGAAGTGATCGAGGTAGCTCTCGCACCCGGGGCATTCCGCCAGGTGCTCGATGAAGTGCCTCTCGTCCTCGTTGGACAGGGCGCCCTCGAGGAACTCGGTCACCAACTCGACGAAGTCGATGCAGTTCACGGTCGTCCCCTCCCGCCTGCGACGTCATGGGCACCGGACAAGTAGTCCTCCAGCTTACGGCGCATGAAGGCCCTGGCCCGATGGAGGAGGACGCGTTGGTTTCCGGGCGAGATCTCCAGCAGGGAACACACTTCCTCCGAGCCGTATCCTGCGACATCGCGAAGCGTGATCACCGTGCGGAGCCGGGGCGGGAGTTCGTCGAGCGCGTCGGCGATCACCTCGCGGACCTCGCCGCGCAGCACGTGGTCCTCGGGAACGTGCCAGGGACGCGGTTCCTGCCCGACGGCCCAGTGTCCGGCGTATTGCTCGCCGGGGGCGCGGAACCGCGAGGCGTCCACCGTCGGCCCCTCCTCCTCCGGCAGCAGGCTGGCGAAGGGAACGGTCCTGCTCTCCTTTGCGCCGCGTGCCTTGGCCGTGTTGACCAGGATCCGGTACACCCATGTCTTCAGGGATGAACGGCCCTCGAAGTCGCTGATCCCCCTGATGACCGCCAGCCAGGTGTCCTGGACGGCCTCCTCCGCGGTGGCCTTGGTCGACACGAACGACATGGCCAGCCGGAGCATGCCACCCGACCAGGTGTCCAGCACCAGGGTGAAGGTCTCCTCGTCACCGTCACGCAGCCGCTCGACCAGGATCTCGTCCGGCGGCAGTTCGCGTACCCCCGCCATTCGTCTTTCCCCCTTGTCGGCCGTCAACTGGGAGGTCAGCTTAGGGCAGCTCAGTGAGTGAGATCGTCTGCGGGTGCCTTTGTTCATGTCCCGGTAAGGACATTCACAGCCGTCGACTTCTTGGCCGTAACCGCGCGGGTGGTGGTCGGGGTGTCGCGGCTGAGGATGCCGACGCCCTGCCGTGGAGTCCCGGCGACCTGGGCGATGCCGCGGGCGCTGGCGATCGTCGGCTGGTACCAGACGTCGTCGTCGACGAAGTAGCGCTCGCGGCGGCTTCGTCGCGTTCCCGGCGGATGAGGCCCTGACCTTCGAGGAACGCGATCGCCTTGCTGACGGACGCCGGGCTGACCTGGAGGTGCTGGAGGAGTTCGGACGCGGTGAGGCTGCCCGCGTAGGCGAGCCCGTCGGCCGGCCCCGGCGCGATCTGCTGGCGTTCCTGCGGGTGAGCCTGCCTCCCGGCATCGCGATCTCCCTTCGTGCTTCCTTGATGCCTCCGTCATAGCGTTCACTCTCAATCCATTGCAACGATTGGACGGCTGTCGTTGCATTAGAATCACAGCCATGGCAACGATTTCGTAGCCTTCACCTGGGTAAATGGTGATTGCGTGCAACGAGTATGTTGCTGGATCTCTGAATGCAACGTAGCGTTTCCTGCATCAGAAACAACGGCTCGAAGGAGAGCACGATGCAGAAGTTCGACACCCCCGCCCCGGTCTCGGTCGTCCTCGACATCCCCGCGGGACACATCCGGCTCATCGCCGCCGACCGGGCCGACACCACGGTCGAGGTCCTGCCCGCGGACGCCTCGAAGGGCCGCGACGTGAAGGCGTCGGAGCAGACCACGGTCGAATACGGCGACGGCGTCCTGCGGATCGAGGCCTCATCCGCGAAGAACCGGCTCCTCGGCCCCTCCGGATCCATCGAGGTGACCATCCAGCTGCCCGCCGGCTCCCACGTCGAGGCGAAGGCGGCCGGCGCCGAACTCCGGGGCGTCGGACGGCTCGGCGACGTCGCCTTCGAGGGCGCGCAGGGCTCGGTCAAGCTCGACGAGGCTGCGAGCGCCCGCCTCACCCTCCTCGCCGGTGACACCTCGGTCGGCCGCCTGGGCGGCCCCGCGGAGATCAGCACCCAGAAGGGCGACATCCACATCGCCGAGGCCGTGCGCGGCACGGTCGAACTGCGCACCGAGTCCGGCGAGATCTCGGTCGGCGCCGCCCGCGGAGTCTCCGCCTGTCTGGACGCCGGCACCTCCTACGGCCGGATCCACAACGCGCTGAAGAACACCGACGGCGCCGCCGGCCTGAACATCCACGCGACCACCGCCTACGGCGACATCACCGCCCGCAGCCTCTGACCCGCAGCCTCTGAAGGAGCTCCCACCATGACCGACTTGGCCATCGCGGCGAACGGGCTGCGCAAGTCCTACGGCGACAAGGTCGTGCTCGACGGCGTCGACCTGGCCGTCCCCGAAGGAACGATCTTCGCTCTGCTCGGCCCGAACGGCGCCGGCAAGACCACCGCCGTGAAGATCCTCTCCACCCTCATCTCCGCCGACCCCGACTCCGGCCCGATCCATGTCGGCGGCCACAACCTGGCCACCGACCCCCAGGGCGTGCGCGCCGCGATCGGCGTCACCGGCCAGTTCTCCGCCGTCGACGGGTTGATCACCGGCGAGGAGAACATGCTCCTCATGGCGGACCTGCACCACCTCTCCCGCAGCGAGGGACGGCGCACCGCCGCCGAGCTGCTGGAGCGCTTCGACCTGGTCGAAGCCGCGAAGAAGCCCGCCTCCACCTACTCCGGTGGCATGAAGCGCCGCCTCGACATCGCCATGACCCTGGTCGGCAACCCGCGGATCATCTTCCTCGACGAACCGACCACCGGCCTCGACCCGCGCTCCCGGCACAACATGTGGCAGATCATCCGCGAGCTGGTCACAGGCGGCGTCACCGTCTTCCTCACCACGCAGTACCTGGAGGAGGCCGACGAGCTCGCCGACCGCATCGCCGTGCTTAACAACCGCAGGATCGCCGCCCAGGGCACCGCCGAGGAGCTCAAGCGACTGATCCCCGGCGGACACGTGCGGCTGCGCTTCGCCGACCCGGCCGCGTACCGGTCCGCCGCCCTCGCGCTGCGCGAGGTCACCCGGGACGACGAGGCACTGTCCCTGCAGATCCCCAGCGACGGCAGCCAGCGCGAGCTGCGCTCCGTCCTCGACCGGCTGGATGCGGCCGGCATCGAGGCCGACGAGCTGACCGTGCACAGCCCCGACCTCGACGACGTCTTCTTCGCCCTCACCGGCGACGCCACCGTCCCCAACCAGCCCAAGGAGACAGTCCGATGAGCACCCTCTCCCTCGCCGTGCGCGACTCGTCCACGATGCTGCGCCGCAACCTCCTGCACGCGCGGCGCTACCCGTCGCTGACCCTGAACCTGCTGCTCACCCCGGTCATGCTGCTGTTGCTGTTCGTCTACATCTTCGGCGACGCGATGAGCGGCGGCGCGGGCCGCTCCGCCTACATCGCCTACATCGTCCCCGGCATCCTGCTCATGACCATCGGCTCCACCGTGGTCGGCACCGCCGTGTCCGTCTCCAACGACATGACCGAGGGCATCATCGCCCGCTTCCGCACGATGGCGATCCACCGTCCTTCGGTGCTCGTCGGGCATGTCATCGGCAGCGTGCTGCAGTCGATCATGAGCGTGGTCCTCGTGGGCGCCGTCGCCGTGGCCATCGGCTTCCGCTCCACAGACGCAACCGCCCTGGAGTGGCTGGCGGCGTTCGGGCTGCTCGTGCTCTTCGCCATGGCGCTCACCTGGATCGCGGTCGGCATGGGCCTGATCAGCCCCAACGCCGAGGCCGCCAGCAACAACGCGATGCCGCTGATCCTGCTGCCGCTCCTGTCCAGCGCCTTCACCCCGGTCGACTCCATGCCCGGCTGGTTCCGGCCGATCGCCGAGTACCAGCCGTTCACGCCCGCCATCGAAACCCTGCGCGGCCTGCTGCTCGGCACCGAGATCGGCCACAACGGGTGGCTCGCCATCGTCTGGTGCCTGGGTCTTGCGGTCCTCGGCTACTTCTGGTCGACCTCGAAGTTCAACCGCGACCCGAAGTAACCGCCATGACAGCGCGGGCGACCTCCCGCAACTCGTCCCGCCCCAGGGCGGCGTACCCCGACACCGCGTCGGCGTACGCCGCCCTCTCGGCGTTCTCAGCCATCCGCCGGGCCCGCCTTTGCCGACAACTCAGCAGGAACTGGTCTCGTGACCGGGCAGGGGCGCTTCCCCAGAGGAGGCGTACCGAGGTTCGATTCTTGACAAAGGGCTGCGGCTCGTTGGACATGCCGTATCCCGTGAGCGCGGGCGTATACGGCCTTGAAGTGCGAAGGAGTGGCCGGTGAGCGACCGGAGCGCGATCGAGTGGACCGAGGCGACATGGAACCCGACAACGGGATGTGACCGCGTCTCAGCCGGATGCGACAACTGCTATGCGCTGACACTGGCCAGCGGCGGGGGGTCTACCTCGGCCGGGCGCAAGGCGTACCGCATGTATGCCGGCCGGATCGCCGCAATGGCGAGGAAGTAGTGAAGGCCGGCCGCAGGCTGCTCCACAGTCCCAGCTTGGGGGAGCCGGATTCCACCATCGGATGACTTAAAGTGCGAATGAGTTGTTATTTCCTCATACCGTACTTCTATGGCAAGTCGTAACGGGAGTGGAATTTCGCTGGCGAGGGGCGTGATCCTTGTGGCCGGGGTGGTTGCTGCGGTGGGTACTGCGCAGGCCTGTGCCGATGAGACAGCAGACAGCGCGGACACCTGGGTGAGGTTTGAGGTGGTTGCGCCGGGGGGCCTGTACGTATCCGCGCCGTGCGCGGCTGTGCTGTCCGGTGCACATCCGGGGGGAACTGCGTCGGGCCGGCTTGGCGAGGTTCGTGTGATCGATGAGCGGGCCGCTCGGGATGCCGCCTGGACGGCGACCGTCTCCGTGAGCAGGGATTTCGCGACGGGTTCGCATGGGCCCCATGAGACGATCTCTGGAGGTGGGGTGGTGTACCGCCCCGGCGTGGCGATCGATGCGTTCAATGGTCCGTTCGTTCCCGGTCGCCCCGGGCCCCTTGCCGCTTTCCGCACGGCGTTCAGCCATCCGGGTGGCTCCGGCAGTAATTCCGTCGCATGGCGCCCCACCCTCAACGTTCACGTGCCCATCGCCGGGGTGTCCGGCTTCTACCGAGGTGTGGTGACACATTCAGTGGCATGACCTGAGCCATCTCTGTTACTGCTCTCGCTGAGCGCGGGCGGCCCCCCATGTCGCGGACTTATTGCTCATATATGAAGAAGGCGACACGCGCTATTTGAGCTAGGAATATTGCGGTAGCAGCGTTCATAAAGTGATCTTCGAGTCATCGCAGATGATCTCGGCGTCACGGTGGATCCGGGCGCCAATCTTCGTGGACGCGGAGGTCTCCGTGCTCGGGCATCGTGCTTTTCAGCCGGAAGTGGGTGACCGCCCCAACGGGCGGCTTGTGACATGGTTCAGACGGCGAAGGAGGGCGGTCGTACCGGCCAGGCGAGGGGCCATGGTGGGTTTCATCGCGCTGGCGTCTCTGGCCTTGCCCATGGTGACTGCGCCTCCTGCAGCCGCCGACCCTTCCGACTTTCTCTATGTGGCCAATTCCGATGACGGCACCGTCTCGGTCATCAACACCACGAACGACACCGTGAGCGGCACGCCCATCACCGTAGGCACGGCTCCGACATGGGTGGCGATGTTCCCGAACGGCACCAAGGCCTATGTCACGAACAGCGGCTCCGACAATGTGTCGGTGATCAACACTGCCTCCAATACGGTGAGCGCCACCATCGCCGTCGGCGACGAACCCCGGGGGGTGTCCGTCACTCCTGACGGTACGAAGGCCTACGTGGTCAATACCCTCGATGGCACCGTCTCAGTGATCAACACGGCGACCGACACGGTGAGCACCACCATCACCGTCGGCACGACTCCCATCGGGGTGGCCGTCACCCCTGACGGTGCCAAGGCCTACGTTGCCAACCTCAACGGCAACAGCGTGTCGGTGATCGATACCGCCACCGACACGGTCAGCTCCACCGTCACCGTGGGCACGAATCCCTCCACGGTGGCCGTGGCCCCCAACGGTGCCAAGGCCTACGTCACGAACAACACGTCCAACGACGTCTCGGTGATCAACACGGCCACCGACACGGTCAGCTCTACCATCTCTGTCGGCACTACCCCCCGAGGGGTGGCCGTGGCTCCCAACGGCGCCAAGGCCTACGTCGTGAACAACGGCTCGAACAGCGTGTCGGTGATCAACACCACCACTGACGCCGTTTCCTCCACCATCACCACCAACATCGGTACCGGCCCGAGTGGGGTGTTCTTCACTGCGGATGGCGCCAAGGCTTACGTCACGAACACCGGCTCCGACAACGTGTCAGTGATCGACACCAGCACCGACACGGCCAGCGCCACCCTCCTCACCGTCGGCGGCGGCCCAACAGGAGGGGCGGCCTCCCCGGACCAGGGGGACACGGTGGTCACCTTCCAGGTCGGCCCCACCGACGGCCTGACCGTCGCCGTTCCCGCGACAGCCACGCTGAGCGACGTCTCCCCGGGCGAAACCGCCACCGGCCAGCTGGGCCAGGTCACGGTCAACGACGAGCGTTCACTGGCCGATGCCAGCTGGGTATCCACCGTCTCCCTGACCGATCCCTTCACCACCACCGGCGGCAGCCCCATCACCGGCAGCGCGGTGACCTACACGCCGGGAGCCGCCATCAACCCGGTCAACGGGCCGTTCACCCCAGGCTCGGCGGGAACCCTCGCTTCCGCCCGGACCGCGTTCAGCAAGCCGAGCGGTTCCGGCAACAACTCTGTCACGTGGAACCCCACCCTGGACGTCGACGTGCCTGCGGCCGCGGTCGCCGGAACCTACACCGGGACGGTGACCCATTCTGTGGCGTAACCCCTCGCCCCAGCACCGGGTCTTCACTCTGATCGCCGCCGCGGCCCTCGCCGCGGCGGCGATCGCCCTGGGTGTGCTTGCTCCGGCCGGCATCAGCTCGGCAGCGGCGGCAGACGAGAAGGGGGAGTTCATGGGCATCCGGCTTCTCGAAGCCCCTGTAGCGCGGCGCAACGACCCGCGTGCGCAGATGTACATCGTCGACCACCTCAAGCCAGGCACGACGATCAAGCGCAGGATCGAGATCTCCAACAAATCGTCCGCCCCCCGCCGCATGGACCTGTATGCGGCCGCCGCGTCCATCGAGAACCAGGGGTTCTCCTTCGCCCCGGCGCGCACAGCCAACGAACTGACCCGGTGGATCCGGCTCGCACCCGCTGCAGCGAACCTGGCCCCGCACTCACGGGCAAAGGCCGAGATCACGATCAATGTGCCGCGGACCGCGCAAGCCGGAGAACGCTACGCCGTCGTATGGGCCGAGAGCGCTGCCGCAGCGGACGCCGCGCACAACATCGCCGGCATCACCCGCGTCGGGGTTCGTATCTACCTGGACATCGGGCCGGGCGGAGAGCCCGTCTCCGACTTCAGGATCGAGAAGATGACCGGTACGCGGGATAAGCAGGGCCGCCCCAGCGTCACCGCCGCCGTCCGCAACCTTGGCAGGCGAGCGGTGGACCTGAACGGGTCACTCGGTCTTCGCGACGGCCCCGGCGGCATCACCGCAGGCCCCTTCAACGCAGCCTCCGGCATCACCCTTGCCCCGAACGGAACAGGCACCGTCACCGTCCCCCTCAAGCCAGGCCTGCCCGATGGCCCATGGAAAGCCACACTGACGCTGCGCAGCGGCACAGTGCAACGAACGAGCACTACAAGCGTGACGCTTGCCGGAGAGAAGAGCGAATCTCGCGCACTCCTCTACGCCGGAGCCGCCGCATCCGCTGCCCTGGCCGCTGTCGTCGCCCTGACGGTCATCCGACACCGTCGGCGAAACAGCCAGTAGGCCCAGCCAGTCGGTACCGGGACGCTGTACGCGGCGATCAGACCGCCGCCCGCGCCATCGACATGCATGTACACCGCCCCGGCAGCCATCGCGACCCGGCACGGGCCTGGCCGGTGGAGCCGTCCGCGCGCTGCTCAACAACGGGGAGGAGCCAACGACCTACCCCACCGCCATCCCCGCCATCTCCCGCCTGGAGAACCTACGGGAGTACCCGCCGAAGACCCCGGACGAGCGGCTGATCAGGTCGGCAGAGGCCGGCTGCGCCAAGGAGCCCGCGACCTCTCCGGCCCGCCGAACCGCGCCTCCCGACGCGTGCTGTCCCAGCCGTCGCCCTGGACGACCCTCTCGCCGCGTACGAACGCCGACGACGGCCGCCTCTGGATCAGGCCGTCGGCTCCGGCCCCTGCATGGTGGCGGCGGCCTTGTCCTGCCCAGCACCCCGCGCGTCCAGGAGGAGTGGGACGGGTTCACCTACATCCCCGGCCGGCACTGCCGCCGACCTCGCGACAGCACAGCACAGCGCTGGGTGCAGGGGACCGAACCGCACACAGAACACACACCGCAAGATTGAGCCCGGGCCCGATACCGGGCCTTCCCCGCCGGACGCAGCCCCGAACCCGCGCCGCGCCGCCCATCATTCCGCGCCCCTCAGCTTTCGCCACACTCCCGACCTCGACGACGTGTTCTTCGCCCTCACCGGCGACACCACCGTCCCCAACGTGCCCAGACCCAGCCCGGCGAGTCCATCGAGCCGAACCAGTCCATGGAGGCTGTCCGACGAGCTCTTTCTCCCTCGCTTTCGTAACGCGTCCGGCGAACCGGACACAGGGCAACACAACGAAAGGGCGGACGGCCCGTTTAGCCGGCCCACTGCCCTTCCTGCGTCCGCATCTACGCCGCCCCTGCCCAGTCCAGTCCGAGTCGGGCGAGGGCCTGCCGCTGTTCCTGGGTGAGTTTGGCGCGCCTGGTCCTGGTGTTGGACAGCCACACCCCCAGCCGCACCCCGGCCCCGTCCTCCAGCGTCTCCACGTGGCTCCTGGGAACCTTCACGGTGCCGGTGCGGGTCTTGTACTGCGCGAGGGCGGCAATGCCTTGCTCGAACCCCCCGGAACCGCCCCTACGAGCCTTCGCGGGCGCTTCCTCGGCCGGGAGCACAGGCACGATGCCGAGCTGCTCCAGCCGCTCGCGCTGCCCCTCCACCAGCCCCGCCCAGACCGCGTGCTGCCTCTGCCGCTCCAACCATCGGCCGATGTCCATCCCGTGCACAGTGATACCGGGCAGCAACTCGGTCAGCCCGGCCTCCTCCGCCAGAAGCTCGCGTAGGGCGGCGTAGTGGCGCTGCCAGGTGGCCGGCCACGCCGGGTTCCAGTCCTCGTCGATCTCCTTGAGCGCGGTTTCCCGTTCCGGGTGTCCGGCCAGCGCGCCGGGGCGGCGGCAGTTGGACAGCCATTGTCCGACGGGCCGGTCCAGGGCGGTCGCACCAGGTGCGCACAGTGTCCAGTGCTGTT
Organism: Streptomyces sp. NPDC057445; assembly: GCF_042802855.1. NCBI lineage: Bacteria > Bacillati > Actinomycetota > Actinomycetes > Kitasatosporales > Streptomycetaceae > Streptomyces > Streptomyces sp. NPDC057445. The sequence goes on from NZ_JBHVDH010000019.1 coordinate 154,321, forward strand.
CGTAGTACACCCGCGCGGCCGCGAGGTTCTCCTCGAACGCCGCGTCGGCAGCGTCCCACACCATGCCCAGCGCCTCGAGCCGTTCGGCCCGCTTCCCGGTCAGCTGCCCAGCCCTGTGCACGCGACGCTGTTCCGCGATCCACTGCCCCAACGGATACGGCCCAGGGCGCTCTTTATGGTCGTAGGGCACCCGCAGATGCTGCTCCCGTTCGCGGTACCGACGCGCAGCACCGTAGCCACGCGCCCAGTCCTGCCGCTCGGTGTCGATCACATGGAACGACACCCACTCCGCGACCATCACCGGATCACGCGGGACGGCAAAGCGCAGCAGCAGCCGGGATTCCTCTTCACCTTCCTCGGGCGCCGGCCCGATACTCATGGACGGGTCCACCACGCTCTTCCGAGGCTCCTGCGGAATGGCCAGCAACTCCACGGCCTCTTCGTCATGGGCCCGAAGCCCCTGCAGTACCTTCACCAACGGACGGTACGACCCGGAAGTGAACATGTCCTCCGGCTGCTCGCCCGGCTGAAGGAATACCGGCACGATCAAAGAAGCCAGTTTCCCCTCTCCGGGCTTCTGCCGCAGCGCCCGCCCGATGGCCTGGACGATGTCGTGCGGCGCGCCCTTGGGATCCAGCAGGGCCACGGAGTCCACGGCCCGGATATCCACGCCCTCCCCGAGAACGCGACAGTTGGACAGCACGGCCCGCCGCGCGGTCGTGGCGAAGCCGCCCAGGACCTCCCGCCGACGCTGCGGGACGTGCTCGCCGCACAGCCAGTCCGCCCAGATCACCTTCGGGTACTTCTCGGGCTGGTCCGCGTGCAGCTTCCCGGCCACCAGCTCCAGGCCCTCCGCGTACGCCTGAGCCTCCATCGTCCGGTGATGGAAGGTGATGGTCGTCTGCAGCCGGTGCTCCGCCATCGTCCGCAACAGCGCCGCCTGGAGCGCGCCGAGCCGCTGCCCGCGCACCTCCTCCTCACGCCGCTCAGCCCCTCGCAGCCGCTCCGGGGTGACAACCGGGTCCTGAAGCTCCACCACGATGATCTGGTAACGCGCCAGCAGCCCGCGCGCCACCGCCGACGCCAACGAGAGCTTGAACAGGACAGGACCGAAGACCTCCTCATCGTCCATGCTCGCCGCCATCTCCTCCGGCAGCGCCTCCCGTACCCCTTCGGCGACCTCCCAGGAAGGCGGCCGCTCCTGCCAGATCCGCGGCGTCGCCGTCAGGTACAACCTGCGCGCTGCCGGAATGATCTGCTGGTCATGGATGTCCGCCCACGCCTTCCCCATCAACCCGCTGGTCCGGTGCGCCTCGTCCACCACCGCCAGATCCACCGGCGCCAACTGCTGCCCGTAGAAACCCTCGAACGCCTCCGCCAGCACCCCGAGGCTCGCGTACGTGGCGTAGATGGTTACGGGCTCCTGCCCGTGCCAAAGCGCCAGCTGCACGGGATTCGTCGTGCACCGCACCCGCAGGTTCCACAGCCCCGGATCGTCCTGGAGTGAGCAGACGGCAACCGCCGGCCCCGTGTGCCCGGCTGCGTGCCACGCCTTCACCGTCTGGGTCAGCAAGTCCAGCGTTGGGACCAGAACAAGCACGCGCCCCTTGGGCACGAGCCGCTTCGCTGCCGCGGCGGCGATGATGGTTTTCCCCGTCCCGCACGCGGCGTGCACCTGCCCACGCAGGCCATTCACAGGAATACCGCCTGACGGAATGTCGAGACCACGCACAATGGCGCTCACGGCCTCGATCTGGTGGTCACGCAGCTTCACGACCATTTGCCGTGTTTCTCCCTATCGCGGAACATGGCGCGCAATCAGAAACGAAGTACCGGAGCGTCGCTGGCTTCAGGGTGATGATGCCTGATCCCAGACTTTACACAATCAATCACAGTGATGCACACCTCTCGTGCAAGTTGTTCATCGAGGTGATGCTTCGCCAGTTCACCTCCCATAAAGGCCCATTGAGGTGTTGTTGGGGTTGATCTACAGGACACAAGAACGAGAAGTTCGGGCGGAGCGCAGCGGAGCCCGTCACTGCGGCAGGAGCCGGCACTGCCCAGGCGGGGTGGTCCGGCAACCTCCGTCGTGGGGTAGTGACTGCGATTCCCAAGACTTACACGGTACCGCACGCGATTCACATCCCTCGCTGCCAGCCTTCAGAGTCCCGCTTGCGGGACTCCCTGCAATTCGCGCTTGCGCGAATTGCTCTGTGTTTAGAATTCCGCTTGCGGAATTCAATTCCCGCGCTTGCGCGGGAATTTGACGGAGCGTTAGCGGAGTCATTCACTATGCAGCGCGTCAGCGCTGCATATCCCGC